>NZ_JBFAMP010000003.1:0-758502 GCF_040674455.1 Streptomyces sp. NPDC049837
CGCATCCAGCAGCAGCTCGATGCGCTCACGAGCGGTCAGCTTGCCCTTCGCGTGCTGCGCCTCGGTCGCCCGGTCGCTCGGGCCACGCAGAGCCTCCTCACGCAAGGCGTGCAGCTCGGCCACACGCCCACGGGCATCGGTCGGCTCGCCCTGGGTTTCGTCCACAACGGTCATGCATCGACCCTACGGAGCCGACCAAGAAAAACCCGCCGTCGACTCCGTACAGTCTCCCGACCCATCTCCTGTGAGCCCTGGACAGAACCATTCGGCAATGCAGCCGAAGTGCCAGCCCAGAGCCCCCGGGCATTGTGGAGATCCCACAATAGGGTCAGACGATCACCGTGCAGCGGTGTCCAGCGCCCGCCGTGCCCGGGGCGATCCGCAGCCGGAGCGTGCGGCCCGTCGCGAGGACCTCGACCGACGGGTCGTGGGCGTCGACGTGGTGGACCGGGTGGTGCCAGGTGATCTCCAGGGGCCGCCCGGTACGCGGCGGCTCGCTGACGCAGACCGTCACCGTACGGCCCCGGCGGCGTACGAGCACGCTCGCCGGCGCGCTCGTGGTGAGCGGCCCCACCGTACCGGGCTGCCAGAAGTTCGCGGCGGTCAGGCCCAGCGAGGGCACCGCGACGGCCTGGCGGGCGGCGGTGTTGTCGAGGATCTCCAGCCAGTGGGGGTCGTACGCCCGGGCCGCGACCGCCCGGCGCGAGGCGCCCGGCATCAGCAGGTACGCGTACGAGGCATCCATCGGATCGGTGCCGTGGTCGAGCCACAGGGTCTGGTACCGGCGCGTGCGGCGCTCGGTGGTGGACGTGGTGTTGATGTCCCGCCACGCGCCGGTCCGGTCCTCCCGCAGGGCCTTGACGGGGGCGCCGCCCGGGAACACCCACCCCCCGTGCCCCTCCAGGTGCGCCCAGCGCGAGCCGGGTCCGGTGATGAGCCGCTCCTCGCCCGCCTCCCCGAGGTTCCGGTTGTCGACGATCGTCTCGACGGGGACGCCGTCGGCGCACCTGATGCCCGCGCCGAGGCAGATGACCGTGTCGGCGGCGCAGAACCAGGACTTGCGGGCCTCCAGGGTGGAGCCGAGGCCCTTCAGGTGCTGCCCGACGGCGGCGAACTCACCGTCCGTCACCCCGCCGACCCACTGCACGGCCGGTTTCGGCACGCCCCACTCGCCGCCCGCCCGGTCGGGCAGCCGCTTGGTGGACACGGTGGTGCCGGGCAGCCGGTAGAAGTCGACGGTCGGCCAGAACCAGTCGGTGTACTGGCCATCGCCTCCCGGGCCCCACCAGTAGAGCATTCCGGCACCGGTGTGCCAGCCGCGCGGGTTCTCGCCGTTGCCGCACTCGTAGTAGGAGATCCGCTCGGAGGCCATGGAGATGTTGGCCGCCCAGCCGGGGCGGCGGTGCACGGCCCGGTCCATGGCGGCGAACAGCTTGTGGCCGACCGGTTCCGGCGCCGCGGGGACGGGTGAGGCGGCGACCGCGTGCAGCCGGGCGAGGTCGGCGACCCCGAACTGGCCCGCCATGAGGACCGGGGAGACCGTGTCCCGCTCGATCCACCCCTTCACGCGCGCGTGCCACCGGTCGCGCTCGGCGGCCGAGGCGCCGCCGGCGAGGAGCGCTATGGCGGCGATGATGCCCTGGCCGTGGAAGTGGTCGCTGCGCATGATCCCGCGCGGGTCGTTGCGGAGGATGCCCCGGCTGATGGCGCGGCCGTTGACGCTGTCCATCATCAGGCCGTTGTACAGGAGGGGCGCGTAGGCGTGCTCGACGCTGTCGAGGACGATCTGGCGGTTCGGGTCGGTGACGTCCCACGGGGACCCGGCGAGGAGGGCGAACAGCCGTCCCAGCCCGTCGAGCATGACCTGTCCGTACGTACCGGAGTACGCGACCCAGGTGTGCTGCACGAACGACCCGTCGGCGTAGAGCCCGTCGCCCTTGGTGACGTACGGGAAGACCGGCGAGAGGGCGTCCCGGGCGAGGGCCAGCTTGGCCGGGGATCTGCCGAGGAGGCCGCGCAGCGCGACGGAGCGGCACAGGTCGACGCGGTTGGCGCCGGTGGAGGTGCCGCTGTAGTCGCGGAGCATCGCGTCGGGGATGAAGTGGTCGACGGCTGCGCAGGCGGCCTCGACGCGGGCGGGACCGGCGTCGTCGTACAGGGTGGCGACGATGTCCATGAGGAGGCGGGGGCTGCCGATCTGCCACTCCCACCAGTTGCCGTAGCGGGTGGTGGAGGGGTTGTAGACCCGCTCGGAGAGGTGGTCGAGCCCGCGCAGGACATCGGCGAGGAGGCCGGGGTCGCCGGTGTGGCCGGTGCCCTGCTGGGCGTACGCCTGGGTCATGGTCCACAGGCGGTGGTAGCTCTGGGTGATCCCGGAGGGCGGGTTGAAGGCGTACCCGGGCCACAGGGACGTGTCGGTGGGGGCCATGGACGCGCGGTAGCGGGCGGCGAGGTCGCCGGTCTCGGCGAGGCGGGAGGCGTACGGTTCGGCGGCCGGGTCGTAGCCGGTGCCGAGCTGGAGGTCGAGCCAGCGGAGCCGGAGCGCCTCGAAGTCGTCGGCCCGGGTGGCGGCTCGGGTGGTGGCTTGTGCGGGCACGGCGAGTCCCAGGGCTGCGGTGGAGGTGGTGGCGAGGAAGAGGCGGCGGGACCAGTCGGGCGTTGTCGGTGGCACGGAGAGCCTCCCGGGAGGGGATCGCAGTGGACATGACACACAGGGGCTCTACCCCAGTCGCACCACCGCCTTGTGGACCGCACCCAGCGTGCCCGGCGTGACGCGGAGTTTCAGCGCCTGCCCGGTCGCGATCACCTGGACGGAGGGGTCCTTGGACGTCACCTCCGGCACCGGACGGTTCCACGTCAGGTCGATGGCGGCACCGTCCCGCAGCGGGCCGGAGACGCAGACGGAGGCCGTGCCGCCGCTCTCGCGGATCATCACGCTCGCGGGCGCGGAGGCCGTGACCGCTCCGACCGTCCCGCCGAACCAGAAGTTCACGCCCGTGAGGCCCAGGGACGGCACTCGAACACCCTGCTGGTCGTTCGTGTTGGCGAGGACGGTGAGCCACCCGGTGTCGGCGGCCCGCGCGGAGGTCTGCGCGGCGCTCGCGCCCGGCATCAGGACGTACGCGTACGTGCCCCCGGTCGGATCGGTGCCGTGGTCGAACCACAGGGTCAGGTACCGGCGCGTGACGGGGTCGGTGACGGCACCCTTGTTGATGTCCGACCAGGCGGCCGTGCGGGCCTGCCGCAGCGCCCTGACCGTGGCCCCGCCCGGGAAGACGTACCCCGCGTGTCCCGCCAGGTGTGCCCAGCGCGCGCCCGTCAGCGTGGCGCTCCAGCCGGGCGTGGTCGACTGGGCCGAGCCGTCGACGGTGAAGGCGTGGGTCCCGGACGCGCCCAGGTTCCGGTTCTCGACGACCGACTCGACGCCCGTGCCGTCCCAGCAGCGGATGCCGGCGCCGAGGCAGACCACGGCGTCGTCCAGGAAGAACCAGGACTTCTTGGCCAGCAGTGTGGAGGACAGCCCCTTCAGGTACTGTCCGACGGCCGCGTACGTCCCGTCCGTCACCCCGCCCACCCAGCGCACGTCGGGCCGGGCCGCGCCCCAGGTGCCGCCCTCCCCGTCGGCGAGCGCCTTGCGGGACGCGGTGGTGCCGGGCAGCCGGTAGGGGTCGACGGTCGGCCAGAAGTCGTCGCTGTACTGGCCGTTGGCGAAGGTGTCTCCCCACCAGTAGAGCATTCCGGAGCCGCTGTGCCAGGCGCGGAGGTTCTCCCCGTTGCCGTTCTCGTAGTACGTGATCCGGTTCGACGCCATGGACAGGGCGGCCGCCCAGCCGGGGCGGCGGTGGACGGCCCGGTCCATGGCGGGGAAGAGCCGGTGACCGGCGGGTTCCGCGCTCACGGCCGCCGGCCCGTCGGCGACGGCTTTGAGCCGCGACAACTGGGCGACGCCCAGGGCCGGGCTGGACAGGACCGGGCTGAAGTAGTCGCGGGCGATCCAGCCCTTGACCATGCCGTCCCAGCGGGCCTTCTCGGCCGTGGACGCGCTCCGCGCGAGCAGCGCCACGCACGCGATGATGCCGTGCCCGCGCAGGTGGTCGTCCTGCCGGATGCCTCGCGTGTCCGCCTTCTGTACGCCACGGCTGATGGCTCGTCCGGAAACCCCGTCCATGGCCAGGCCGTTGAAGAGAAACGGCGCGTACGCCTTCTCGACCGAGTCGAGGACGATCTGCCGGCCGGGGTCGGTGACCTCCCACGCCGACCCCTTGAGCAGGGCGAACAGCAGCGACAGGCCGCCGAGCATCACGGCCCCGTAGGACCCGGCGTAGGGCACGTAGCGGTGCTGGATGAAGCTGCCGTCGGCGTAGAGCCCGTCGCCGGAGGTGACGTACGGGAAGACGGGCGAGAGCGCGTCGCGGGCCAGGGTCAGTTTGGCGGAGTTCTTGCCGACGACCCCGCGCAGCGCGAGGACGCGGCACAGGTCGACGCGGTTGGCGCCGGTGGACGTGCCGGTGTAGTCCGCGACCGCGCCGTCGGGGACGAAGTGGTCGACGGCGGCGCAGTGTTCGGCGACGCGGGCGGCGCCGAGGTGGTCGTACAGCAGGACGTCGATGTCGAGGAGGGCCTGCGGGATGCCGATCTGCCAGTTGTACCAGTTGCCGTAGCGGGCCTGGGAGGCGTTGTAGGCCTGGTCGTGGAGGTGGTCGAGGGCGGTGAGGATCTGGCCCCGGAGGGCGGGGTCGCCGGTGAGGCCGGTGCCGGGCTGGGCGTACGCCTCGGCCATCGTGCGGAGGCGGTTGAAGCTGGTGCCGAGGTTGCCGGAGTACGTGTACGACTCGGCGTCCGTGTCCGGTTCGGGGTCGGCGTACGGGAGGTCGGGCCACAGGGAGCCGTTGGCCGGGGCCATCGTGGAGCGGAGGCCCCGGGCGGTGTCGCCGAGGCCGGCGAGCTTGGTGGCGTACGGCTCGTCGGTGGGCGTGAAGCCGGTGCCGAGGATCAGGCCGCGCCAGGTGAGGCGGAGGGTGTCGTACGCGTCGGCTTCAGCGGCGTGGGCGACCGGGGACGCGGACAGGGCGAGTGGCGCGGCGGCTGCGGCGAGGAGGACGGTGCGGCGGGAGGGAGAGGGGGACGGGGAGGGGGAGGGAGGCATGGCGGACGGACCTCCGGGGGAAGAGGGCGGGGTGGTGAGACCAGAGCCCACACGGGGGTAAGCGGTTTCTCCCACACGACCGAGCGAACAGTCAATGAATCGCGCAAGGCGTGCGCGAATTGATCGTTCGATCACGGCAGAAGAGCTGCGCCCTCTTCCCCGGGCGGGTTCAGCCGCAGTGGAAGCGGGCGTCGCCCCAGTCGGCGTGGTCGTTGCCGTTGCCGTCGCCGCCGTCGCCGACGACCAGGTCGACGTACGACGCGCCCGTGACGTCCGCGTTCAGCGACCAGGGCGCGTCGCTCGCCTTCAGCACCGGCGACTTCACCTTCTCCGTGCCGTCCGCCGTGACGGTGAACTGCACGGTCCCGCGCGTCGCCTGGGCGTCGTCCACCCCCACCTCGGCGGTGAACGAGGTGCACTTGCCGCCCAGGTAGTAGCGCACGGTCGCCGGGGCGTGGGTACCCAGGCCCTTGGCGTACGCCACTCCCCCGACGCGCAGCGGGGTGCCGTCTCCGGCCGCCGTCCCGCCGTTGGACATGTCCCGCTCGACGGGGCCCCAGCCGCTGCGCGCCGACGCCCATTCCAGGTCGCTCGCCCACGCGTCGGCGGACGGCGGGGACGGCAGGGTGCGGACGGACGTGTCGGCGGTGAGCGTCCGGGGCGTGCCGCCGGCCGTGTACGAGGCCGATGCCCCGAGCTGGTACGCCCGGTACGGGGCGTCCACCGGCGGCGTCACCCGCCAGGTCGCCGTGGCCCTGCCGCCCGGCTCGACCGCGCCGGGCGTGACCGGGCCGGACGGCTCGGCGGTCCAGCCCTCCGGCAGGGTGAGCGTGACGGACGGGGTCACGGCGGCCGTCTCGTCATTGGTGAAGGTCGCCGTGACGTCGTTCGCGCGCCCCGGCTCCAGGGTCTCGCCGGCCGTGAGGGCGAGCGTGCCGCAGGCGGCGCGGGCGGTGGCCGGGCCGAGGTCGGTGACGGTGAACCGGTCGAGGACGAAGTCGGCGCCGTCCGGGGCGCCGGCGCGCTTGCGCAGCCCGGTCCAGGTGTCGCCGCACCCGGCCGTCACGGTCTCGCTGAAGCGGCCGGTGGTGCGCTGCTGCCCGATCGGGGTACGGCGGGTCTCGGCGGAGGTGCCGTTCGGCCGGTCGTACCCGGTCGCCCACTCGTACGCGCCCGCGTGGCTGGACTGGTAGTCGTACTCGACCCGGTAGCTGTGCCCGTCCTTCATCGGCACGGTCCAGGGCGCGGTGCGGTAGACGAGGCCGGTGTTCTCGTCGTGGGCCTTCAGGGACTCGCCGCCCTCCAGTACGTCGTCGACGAGCTTCCCGTTCCAGCCCGCCTGGGTGTACGGGGCGTGCAGTTGGCTCACATGGGTGCGCGGGTCGTTGGCGCCGCCCGCGTCGCCCTTCAGGAACGGTCCCCATCCCTGGTCGACGGCCTCGAAGTCCTCGTACACCCCTTCCTTCACGGTGGGGGCGTTCTCGACGAGCCGTACGTCGTCCAGGCGCACCCTCGCGGGGCTGCCGCCCTCGGCCGTGACGGACAGGGTCGTCTCGCCATTGGTGGGCGCGGTGAAGTGGACCTTCGCGCGCTGCATCGACGTCCCGTGCCAGTCGGAGGCCGCGATACGGTTCGGCACCGTGGAGCGCTCGACGGCCACGGAGGCGCCGCCCGCCGCCAGCGTCGTACGCCGGGCCGCCCCGGGCTGGACCTCGATCCAGGCGGACGCGCTGTACCGCTTCCCCGGGGTCAGCCCCGCGATCCGCTGGGCCACCCCGGCGCGGGCCTCACCGGTGAGCACCGCGCTGTTGCGCCCCTGCTCGTCGGTGTGGCGCGTGACCGCCCCGGTCCTGGTCCAGGAGCCCAGCCGCGCGTCGTTGAAGCCCGGGTCCTTCACCGGCGTGCCCTCGCCCCATGCCGGGTCGGCGGCGGCGGGGGCCGCGTCCCGGTACAGGACGTACGCCTGTCCGGCGGCGGCCGTGAGCGTGATCCGCCCGTCCGGCGCGGGCCGTACCGTCCCGGTCCGCACCCGCCCGTTGTCGGTCAGCCGGTAGACCGTGTACGTGCCGCCGGGCACCGCCCAGGTGCTCGTACCGCCGCCCTTGTTGTAGTGGTACAGCTTGCCCTTCCAGGGCAGCAGGTACCGGTCCCCGTCCAGGACCTTGCGGCTGCCGGCGTAGAAGGTCCGCCTGCCGTCCTCGACCGTGCCGCGCACCCCGCCCGTGAAGGTGATGTCGGCGCTCTTCCCCTCCTCGTTCCAGCGGAGGATCCTGTGCTGCTGGAGGTACTTGGCGGGCAGGTTCTTCTGCCAGACGTTGGCGAGGAAGGCGGTGTAGTCGGTCTCGCCGGTCCAGCCCTCGAAGTCCTCCAGGGCGGTCTGGCCGAGGACCGGGTGGTTGTTCCAGATGTCCTTCTCGCCGTTGCGGATGAACCGGATGATCCGCGAGTTGAGGCCCTTGTTGGTCGCGCCGCCGTAGTCCAGGTCGTTGGCCCAGTGCGACCAGAGGGACGCCCGCTCGAACTTGTCCGCCCACTCCGTGCCGACGTTCCAGCCCTGCGCCTGCACGGCCTGGATGGTCTTGTCGGCGATCCAGCCGTGCGTGTAGTAGACGTCGATGTAGAGGAAGCCGAGGTTGGGGTCGGTCTCGTCCCGCAACTGCTGGAACCGGCGGGCGAGGTCACCGCTGTTGATGTCCCGGCGCTGGTCGATGTAGTAGCTCTGGTTGAGCCAGTTCCAGCCGGGTTTCGTCTTGTCAACGAGGGTCTCGCTGAAGTTGCGGGCCTCCGGGTACGACTCGGTGGCGTTGACGTGGACGCCGAAGGTGGCGCCCCACTTCTTGCCGTTGCGCAGGAGGTTGTTGAGGTCGTCGAGGCCCCCGGCGCGCTTGTTGTAGTTGCCGCCGTAGTCGGGGTGGGCGGAGTCGTGGCCCTCGGAGCCGTACCCCTTCAGCACCGCCAACTGCCCGAGCCCGTCCGTGGACAGCGACACCCGCTTCACGTCGTCGAGGGTGCGGGCGAAGGGGTGGGTGGCCTGGCTGGCGAAGTTGAACGGAATGTGGGTGACGACCCGGTCCGGCGTCTGCGCGCTGCCCGGGGCCTTGATCCCGATCGCACGGAAGGCGATGGCACCGTCCTGCCAGTCGACCCGCGCGTCCCCGTTGGCGTCGGGCGTGACGACGACCTTGGCCCACGGCAGGTGGTCGCCGCTCTCGGGCTGCGGGGCTCCCGCGCCCCGGTAGGTCCACTGCCCGGACCACACCCCGACGCGGACGCCGCCGTCCGCCGTCTTGCGGGCCTGGTGCCAGAAGCGGGCGTCGTCGCCGTTCGTGGGGCCGGAGGGCTTGTCGTAGCTGGAGTTCGACTCGACGGCGGCGGCGAGCGAGCCGGTGTTGACGATCGCGTAGCTCGCCCCCACGGGTGCGGCGTCGGCGGCCGTCCCCTCCGTCACCGCGCCGAAGACGTCGGCGGTGCGCGTCGAGTCGGGGTCCAGCCGGGTGAACGCGGTCGCGGCACCCGGCTCGGCGGAGCCGACCGACACCAGGTCGTGCCCGGGTATGTCGATGGTCCCCACCCGGAAGGCGTCGGTGTCGCGGACGGCCGTCACCTTGAAGGTGGTGGCCCGCCCGGAGACGGTGAGCGTGGCGTCGACCTCGACGCCCGGCAGGTCGGGGAAGCCCAGCGTGTAGCGGGCGCTCGTGGCGGTGACGACGGGCCCGGCCGTGAGCCGGACGGCATAAGCCCTGCCGTTGAGGGTGACGGCGGTGACCGGGCTCGTACTGCCGAGGAGCCGTGCCCCGCTCGCGCGGTCGGTGTACGAGACGACGCGCGGGAAGTCCCGGGCGACGGCGACGGACAGCTCCGGGGAGCCGATGAGCAGGGTCTCGGAGGGGGCGGCGGAAGCGCTGGGCGGCGGTCCGGCGGCGGGCGGTCCAGCGGCGGGTCCGGCGGCGGCGGGTCCCGCCAGGGCGAACACGGCGGATGAGGCGGCGGCGAGGGCGCACACCGCACGGAATCGTGGCGACATGGCCACTGGGGTAACGGTCGCCTCACAGCACCGTCAACGAAACGGACGCGGTGCGGCGACGCCAGTCCAACAACGCCTTCCGGTTAATCCAAGTCCGGTCCCCCACTGCCAAGTTGTGAAGGAACAAAAAATCTGAGAGCGCTCTCAGTCACAACTCTTGACGCCCCTTCCGGGCAGCGCGAGAGTGAGCGGCACCCACCCCCCACCCCAACCTGGAGTGCCACCATGGCGTCCCACGCGTACTCCCGATCCTTCTCCCGCCGCGCCCTCCTCACCGGCACCGCGGCCGCCGCCGCGGCGGCCGCCTTCGGGCTCCGCGGCGGCGCGACCGCCTCCGCCGCCCCCGCGACCTGTGAACTGGCCCTGGAGAACCGGTCCTTGCCAGGCACCGTCCGCGCCTACGTCACCGGCCACGAGCAGGGCACCGGCCGCTGGGTGCTGCTGCGCCCGGGCGGCGGCGTCTACCGCCCCGAGTCCCCGGCCACCCCGCTGACCCCGCTCCCCGTCGACTGCGCGATACCGCTGCGCCCGGCCGGCTCCGGCCCTGTCGTGCTGACGCTGCCTCAGATGTTCGGCGCCCGCGTCTACTTCGTACGGGACAACAGGCTCGACTTCTTCCTCAACCCCGGCCCCGCCCTCGTCGAACCCGCCTTCGCCACACCCTCCGACCCCAACTACGGCCGGATCTGGTCCTTCGCCGAGTTCACGTTCAACCCGCAGCAGTTGTACGCCAACATCAGTTACGTCGACCTCGTGACCGCCCTCCCCATCGGCCTCACCCTCACCGGAGACGCCACCCACACCGTCGCCCCGCTGCCGGCCGGCGCCCTCCAGCGGATCGCGGACGGGCTGGCCGCCCAGGCCGCGCGGGACGGCCGGCCGTGGGACAAGCTCGTCATCCGCGCCTCGAACGGCTCGGTCCTGCGAGTGATCTCGCCGCAGAACCTCATGGCCCCGTACTTCGACCGCCCCGACCAAATGCCGTTCCGCGACGCCTTCACCGGCTACATCGACCGCGTCTGGCAGAAGTACCGGACCACCGACCTGCGCATCGACCTCCAGGGCGGGCGCGGGGTGCGCGTCGGCCGGGTGAACGGGGACGTTCTGACCTTCACCGGCGGCCACAGCTTCGCGCGCCCCACCTCCAAGGACGTCTTCACCTGCAACCACGGGCCGTTCGCCAACAACCCCGGTGACTCCGACGACCGCAAGGCGCTGCTCGCCCGGCTCGCCGCCGGTTTCAACCGTACGACCCTGCTCACCCACCCCGACCAGCCGAACGGTCCGGCCCCCTCGGACTACTACCGCGACCCGTCGACCAACCACTACGCGCGCGTGCTCCACGCCAACACGCCGATCGGGTACGCCTTCCCGTACGACGACGTCCGGCCGGACGGCCGGCCGGACGTCTCGGGCGCCGCCCACGACGGCAACCCGCGCCGCTTCACGGTGTCGGTCGGGTCGTAGCCGGTCGTCAGCCCCTAGGCCGCCCGGCGTTCTCAGCCGCCCATTCTCAGCCGATGGTGACGACCCGCGCCCAGGGCGGCGGAGTGTCCGGGACATAGTCGGGGTCGTTCTCGTTGCCGCCGGTGGCAGGCCGGGGGAAGAGGCCGACGACGGTGCGGCACGGCGGCTGCGCGGAGGGCCACGGCGTCTGGCCGTCCGTCAGCGCGACGATCACGTCCGGGCGTGGCCGGGAGCGGAGCGCCCGTGCGAAACCCGAGCGCAGATCCGTTCCCCCGCCGCCGAGCAGCTCGATGTTCTCGGCGCGGCAGAGCGGGACGGCGACCCCGGCCGCCGCGTCGCAGGAGATCACGGAGACCAGGTCACGCCGCCCGCCGACCGCCCGCGAGATCGCCGCCACCTCCAGCAGCGCGCTGCCCAGCTCGGCGTCGCTCACCGACCCGGAGGTGTCGATCACGACGCACACCCGGGGTGGCGTACGGCGCAGGCTCGGCAGCACCACCCCGGGCACACTCGCCGAGCGCCGGGACGGACGCCGGTAGCTGTGGTCCTCGCCCACCCCCGGCGCGCCGGCCGCCGAGCGGACCGCCGCGCCCAGCAACTGCCGCCACGGCTGCGGCGGGTGGAACGCCTCGTCCGCCCAGCGGCGCCACCCGTCCGGCGCGCTGCCCGGCCGGCCCTTGATCCCCTCCGCGACCCGGAAGCGGACCGCGTCCCGCTGCTGTCCGGTCAGCCCCTGCGCCCCGTCGGGACCCAGCTCCCAGGGCCGCTCCTGCCCGTCGGCACCACTGCCGCAGTCCAGCCAGGCCAGGTCCGTGGTGAGCCCGGACATCGACGCGGTCCGCAGGTACTCCTCCATCAGCAGCCCGGAGGGCAGCCGCAGCAGCGACGGCAGCACCGCCCCCTTGGGCCGGGGCAGTCCCTCGCCGTAGATGTCGTCGTTGATCTCGAAGTCGGCGGCGATGTTCCGCCGCAGCCTCCCCCAGCCTTCGCCCGGGGGGACCCCCATCTCGCTTCGCTCGCCCGGACCATACTCCTCGTGCTCCCGCGCGTACCGCTCGCCCCGCCCGTGGTGGTCCCGGAGCAGGTGGGAGACCTCGTGCACCCAGACGCCCGCCAGCTCCTCCACCGGCATGCGCGCCACGAAGCCGGGCGAGACGTAACAGCGCCAGTACGCGTCCACCGCCATCGTCGGCACCGTCCTGTCCTCCACGACGTGCAGCGCGAACAGCGCGTCGGCCAGGTAGGGGCGGACCTTCACCGCGTGCAGCCGGGCGGCCAGCAACTTCTCCGTGTCCAGCGGTACGCCGGGGCCGGTCGGCCCACCCGGGCCGCCTGGCCGCTCCGGCGGGGTGGCCCGCACCGGGCGCGGCGGCGCCGGCGGGCGCATCGGACGCGGCCGGGGGCGCGGCACGGGGCGCGGCACGGGGCGTGGCAGGGGGCGCCGCTCGGGCGCCGTCATCGCGACCCCGCCGCGCGTCCCGCGCCGGCCGCCGCCGCGACCCGGCCCACCGAGCGGTCCGCCCGCTGTGCGAGGCCGATCACTCCGGTGAGCCGCTCCACCGCCTCCGGTACCTCCCAGTCGTCGCGCCGCAGCCCGGCCAGCGCCGACGCCGGGGCGACCAGCAGGTCCGGGGCGCCGGTCTCCAGCGCCCGGACCAGCACCGCCCAGCCGGCCTCCCACCGCTCCCGCTCCGGCCGCGCCCCGACGGCCGCGACCACCGCTTCCAGGGTCGCCTGCCGCAGGTCGCCCCGGTCCGGCAGCTCGGCGGAGGCCGGGTCGGCCAGCAGCGACTCCGGGTCGGGCAGGTCCATCCGGTCCAGGTGGGCGAGGAGTTCCAGCCCCGGCCCGTCGCCGACCGCGCCCCGCACCAGCAGGGCCAGCACGTCCCGGGAGACGGAGGCCGCCGTGCCGAAGGCCAGCAGCGTCATCGCGGCCTCCCAGCTCCGGGGCGAGGGCCAGGCGCCGCCGCGCCGGGTCTCGCTGCTCGGCAGCCGGTGGATCAGCGTCGGCCGGGCCTTCAGGAAGCCGCAGACCGCCCGCCGGGCAAGGGCGACCGCCTCCGGGAGCCGCTCCGGTTCCAGCCGGGGCAGCTCCGCGCGGGGCCAGACGCCGCCCAGTCCGCGCACCACCACCTCCCGGTCGTGCACCCAGTGCAGGTGCACGAACCGGTTGGCCAGCGGCGGGCTCAGCTCCCACCCGTCCGCCGCCGAGGCGCGCGGGTTGGCGGCGGCCACGATCCGTACGCCCGGCGGCAGTTGCAGGGCGCCAACCCGCCGCTCCAGGACGACCCGGAGAAGTGCGGCCTGGACGGCCGGGGTGGCGGTGGACAGTTCGTCCAGGAAGAGCAGGCCCCGCCCGGCCCGTACCAACTCCACGGCCCATTGCGGCGGCGCCATCGGCACCCCCTGCACGGCCGGGTCGTCGCCCACGATGGGCAGCCCGGAGAAGTCGGAGGGTTCGTGGACGCTGGCGATCACGGTCGTCAGCGGCAGGTCGAGGGTCATGGCGAGCTGGGTGAGGGCCGCGGTCTTGCCGATGCCCGGCTCGCCCCAGAGCAGTACGGGCAGGTCGGCCGCGACGGCCAGGGTGAGCGCTTCGAGCTGCTCGTCGGGGCGCGGCTCGGTAGTGGTCGTCCGGAGGAGGGTCAGGAGGTCGTCGGCGAGGGAGAGTTGGGCGGAAGAAGTCATGGGATCACCTGGGTGTGTGAGAGAGGGAACGGGACGTGCGCGGGGGCGACGCGGTAGGCCCGGTGGGGGTGGGGCGGGGCCCCTCCGGGCTCACCTCCTCGCGGTCGGCGGGGTGCCCGAACGGTCGGGGAGCCGTGCGTCGCCGCCGATCCGCTGCGGGGGCGACCCTGCACGGCCCCGCCCCGGCCGTCGTGCGTCTGCGGATGCGAATGCCGATGCGGAGGCGGAGGCGGAGGCGGAGGCGGATGCGGAGGCGGATGCGGTCAGTTGTGCAGGCCGGTACGGCGCCGGGCCCGGTTGGCGCGCTTGCGGCGGTCGAGCCGCGGTCGGTGACCACCGGCGGCGGGGTGCACGGCGACCAGCCCCGAGCGGAAGAGCCCGTGGTCGACGCGGCGAGTGGCGGCCGCCTCCAGTGCGTCCCGCAGCGGCCCGGCGCGCAGAACGGCGCCGGGGCCGAGCAGCCCCTCGACGACGGCCAGCGCCCCGGTGACGTCACCGTGCGTGAGCCGTTCGCGAACCGCGGGCAGGGCCTCCGGCTCCCGGTGCGCCGCGTCGATCGCCCGCAGGCAGGGCAGTGGCGGCCCGCCGAGCGCCACCAGCAGCTCCTCGCGCCGCAGTTGGTCCGGGTCGTGGTCGACCGCCGCCAGCGCCCCGTCCCGCAGGGCGATCCGGTGGACCTCGCCCCGGCACTCCACGCGGTGCGGATCGCCGGACCGGGGTACGGGGCCGGCGGCCGGCGCCGGGCCGGACGCGCCCAGCGCCGCGGCGACGAGCGGATGCAGCCGCCCGGCCTCGACGAGCCCCGCACGGAGCAGCTCCAGGTCCGGCAGGACCCGGGCGGCCGCCTCCGGCAGCACCGGGAGCGCCGCCAGCTCCTGCGGCGGCAGCGAGCCGGGCAGCGGCCGGAACGTCGGGGCGTGGCTGTCGTCGGGGGCGACGAGCTCCAGCACGGCCCGGCTCCGGGCGCCGAGCCGCACGGTGAAGGCTCCGCGAGGGCGGCCTTCGGCGCGTAGCAGCAGCTCGGCCTCGGCGGCCCAGCGCGCCGTCGCCCAGGGGCCGCCACGGTCACCGCCGCACCGCCGGGCCAGTTCGCCACTCCGTCCGGCGTCCCAGAGGTGCCGGTGCAGGTCGAGCCGGAAACGCCGGTCGGGATGCGGGTGCGGGTGGTGACGGGAGGCACCGCCGCCGGACCCGTCCCACAGGGCGAGGGACATCCGCTGCCCGGCATCCGCCCAGGCCGGCGGCGTGCGCACGACCAGGTGCACGGTGCCGTCGGCTCGACCCGGATAGCGGGCCAGGGACAGGGTGAGACCGGGCCGGAGCCGCCCGCCGGGGGCGATCCGGGGCATGTGCCAGCGGAGCAGATCCGGCGCCAGTCGGCGCAAGTCCGCGCGGAGGCGGCTGGCCAGTTCGGTGCCGTGGCGCTCGCGCACGGCGCGCAGATCGAGATCGGCGTCGATCCGGGCGGCCGCACAGGCGCCCGCCCAGTCACCGACGGCACGTCGTGCGGTGGCGGTCTCGATCATGGACGGTGGCACGGCGTACTCACGTACGCGCTGCCACATCAACAGGTGGGTCGGAATCCCGTTCGCGGAGTGGTGTGCCATCAGCACTCACCCTGAGCGAACGATTCCCCCAATCCGTACGAGGAGTTGTTCATCATCCCGCGCATCATAACCACGCCCGTGATGATCTGTCTGGCGTTTACTGGTTGAAATTTGAACGGAATGGGTCTACGGTCGATGTTGTTGAAGGTTAAACCAACACACGAAGGAGCATCGTCATCATGGGTCTGTTCAGCCGCAACATCGCCACCGCGCCCGTCGCCACCGCCACCGCCGTGGACCCGGCCCTGGCCGCCCTGACCGGGACGTACACGATCGACCCGTCCCACAGCGGCGTCGGCTTCACCGCCCGTCACGCCATGGTCACCAACGTCCGGGGCACCTTCACCGAGTACGAGGGCACCCTGGACCTCGACGGCTCGGACCCGGCGGCCTCCGGCGCGGCCATCGACGTCAAGATCGCGTCCATCGACACCGGCAGCGCCGACCGCGACGCCCACCTGCGCAGCGCGGACTTCTTCGACGCCGAGCAGTTCCCGCTGATGACGTTCCGCTCCACCAGCGCCGAGGCGCTGGGCGGTACGGACTACCGCATCACTGGTGACCTGACCATCAAGGGCGTCACCAAGCCGATCACCATCGACCTGGAGTTCAACGGCGCCGCCAAGGACCCGTTCGGCAACGAGCGCGTCGGCTTCGAGGGCAAGGCCGAGCTGCTCCGCTCCGAGTGGGGCCTGACCTGGAACGCCGCGCTGGAGACCGGCGGCGTCCTGGTCAGCGACAAGATCAAGCTGACGTTCGAGATCTCCGCGATCAAGAACGCTGAGTAAAGGGCTTACGGGCCTCGATGAGCGTCCGGCACGAGTGAGCGACAAAGGGACCTTCGACCTCCATGAGGCCGTGCAGGTCCCTCAGTCGTTCCCGGTACTTGTCCACCGTGAAGCCCGGCACCGTCCAGATCACCTTCCGGAGGAAGTAGACGACCGCGCCGACGTCGAAGAACTCCATCCGGAGCCGCTCCATGCGTACGTCCACGATCTCCAGCCCGGCCGCCCGCGCCTCCGCCGTCTCCTCGTCCGGGTGCCGCCTGCGGCGCAGGTCGTCGGAGAGCGGGCCGAGGAAGAACTCGATCAGCTCGAAGACCGTCTCCGGCCCCACGTGCTGGGCGAAGTACGTCCCGCCCGGGCGCAGCACCCGGGCGATCTCCGCCCACCACACCGTCGCCGGGTGACGGCTCGTGACCAGGTCGAACGCCCCGTCCGCGAACGGCAGCGGCGGCTCGTCCGGGTCCGCGACCACGACGACCCCGCGCGGGTGCAGCAGCTCGGTGGCCCGGGCGATGTTCGGCGGCCAGGACTCCGTGGCGGCCATGGTGGGCGGGTACGTGGAGACCCCCGCCAGGACCTCCCCGCCGCCCGTCTGGATGTCCAGCCCGGCGGACGCGGCGGCCAGGCGCTCGCTCAGCAGGCGCTGGTAGCCCCAGGAAGGGCGCTCCTCGGTCGCCCGGCCCTCGAGCCAGGAGAAGTCCCAGCCGGAGACGTCCACCGCGTCGGCTTCGGCGACGAGATCGTCGAATGTACGTGACATACCGTCACTTTACGAACTCGCACCACACCACCTTGCCAGGGTCCCGCTCCCCCACCCCCCACGTGTCGGCCAGGGCCTCGACGAGCACCAGCCCGCGCCCCCACTCCGCGTCCGCGCCGGGAGCCCGGGCCGCCCGCACCTCCCCCTCCCCGCTGTCGTGCACCTCCACGCGCAGCAGCCCGCCGCCCTGCTCCCGGTGCAGCAGCAGCCGGAACCCCCGCCCCGGCGGCACCCCGTGCACCAGTGCGTTGGTCGCCAGTTCGCTCACGCAGAGCAGCACGTCCCCGGCCCGCTCCCGCACGCCCCACTCCGCCAGCGCCGCCGCCGCGAACCGCCTGGCCGCCGGCACGGACCGCCGCTCACGCCGGTAGAACGCCTCGTAGAGGTAGGGGAGTTGAAGTTCCTGATTCATGCACGTCATGTCACCGTGCGTCACTAAAGTGGGCCAGCGAGCCAGGCCGTACAAACGCTTTGTACGGCTTGTGCGGGATCAGGTACTTCGCCGGGTGGGAAGAGGGCGACCATGCACCCTTCGAGCAGGCCCCACAAGAACACGTCCTGGCACCTCATCGGCGCCCAAGTCAGCCAACTGCGGCGGGCGGCCGGGCTCACCCAGCCCGAGCTCGCCGAGAAGCTGTGCATCCACCAGGAGACGATCGCCTCCATTGAACAGGGCCGCAGACGCCTCAAGTACGACCTGGCGCTCCAACTGGACGATGTGTTGGAAACGAAGGGTGTCCTGGCGGCGGGCGTCGCCCGGGTACCGGAGCGGGAGCGATATCCGGCTTTCGCGCAGGACTTCATCGAGTACGAGCAGGAGGCGGTGACCTACCTCTCGTACCAGAACCAGGTGGTGCCGGGCCTGCTCCAGACCGAGGAGTACGCGTCGGCCGTCTTCTCCTGCCTCATCCCGCCGATCCGCCCCGAGGACGCCGAGGAACGGCTCTCCGCCCGCCTCGACCGCCACAAGCTCCTCGACCGCAAGCCCGAACCTCCGATGATGAGCTTCCTCATCGAGGAGTCCGCCCTGCACCGGCCCATCGGCGGCCCGTCCGTCCTCCGCGACCAGATCCGCCATCTGCGCCGCAGTGCCGAACACCCCTACATCGGCCTCCAGATCATGCCGACCACGCGGGCGAAGCACGCGGGCCTCGACGGGCCGATGGTGCTGCTGGAGACGCCTGACCACCAGCACCTGGCCTACATCGAAGGGCAGCGGGTGAGCTTCCTCGTCGACGACCCCGACGAGGTCAGTGTCCTCCAGCAGAAATATGGGATGCTCAGATCACAGGCCCTGACGCCCGAGGAGAGCATGGGCCTGCTGGACGATCTGGCAGGAGAAGCATGAAACCCGCAGCGCTCACGTGGTTCAAGTCCAGCTACAGCGGCAGCGAGGGCGGGGACTGCGTCGAAGTCGCCTACGACTGGCGCAAGTCCAGCTACAGCGCCAGCGAGGGCGGCGCATGCGTCGAGGTCTCCGCCCACCCCCGTGCCGTCCACATTCGCGACTCCAAGAACCCCACCGGCCCCGTCCTCACCGTCTCCCCCACCTCCTGGGCGGCGTTCCTGGCCGTCAGGCCCTGGTGAGGTCCACCACCGCGGACTGGCTGGTCGTCACCGTCACTCCGTAGTCACGGTCGTCCGCCTTCGCCGTCGCCGACAGGTCCGCGGGGCCCGGCTGGAACGGGAGGGCGTCCTGCGAGTCCGCCGGGGTCGCGGTCCAGCGGACCGGGGCGCCGGGGAGGCAGGCGACCGTGGTCTTGAACCAGTTGCTCACCGTCCCGCGCTTCTGCACCTGGGTGACGCGGCCGTCGACCGTGACCTGCGCCGGCTTGTTGCACGTCACCGTCCCACCGACGGTGGGCTGGCCGCCGCGTGCGGGCACCGTGCCCCGCGGGTCGAGGGTGAGGCCGAGGGCGAGGGCGGCCGGCGGCTCGGGCATGACGGCGTGGATCTCGCCGCGCAGAGCCAGTGCGGAGCCGTCGCAGTACTGCTCGAAGGTCGCGTCGAGCGCGCGTACCGAGTTGTACGGGCCGAAGCTGATGTTCGAGATGGTGAAGGAGCCGGTGCTGCCGGTCATGCAGTCGCGGTCGGTGCCGCTGAAGCTCAGTTCCGGGTCGGCGGGTGCGGCGTAGGGCCAGCGCGTCCCGGTGTAGGTCGTGCCGCTGGTGAGCTTCTCGCCGTCCGGGGCCGCCATGTGCAGGGCCCAGCGGTTGCCGTCGGGCGTGAGGACCTGGACGAAGACGCTGTTCTGGTCGTTGGAACCGGAGACGTCGAAGGCATCGCCCGCGTCGGTCGTGAACTGGTGCGACTGTCCGTCGGATATCTTCTCGCCCGGGTCGCCGCTGAAGGTGAGCGATCCCGAGTCGGCCGCGTAGGCGGAGGCCGTGCCCGTGAGCGGACCGGCCGTCGCCACCAGGGTCAGGGCCGCCGCGAGAACCGCGGTGGCACGGGCCAGTCTGCGACCGATCGTGTCGCCGGATGACGCGGTGCGCTGCATTGGATTC
Organism: Streptomyces sp. NPDC049837; assembly: GCF_040674455.1. NCBI lineage: Bacteria > Bacillati > Actinomycetota > Actinomycetes > Kitasatosporales > Streptomycetaceae > Streptomyces > Streptomyces sp. NPDC049837. Next base: position 18,985 of record NZ_JBFAMP010000003.1, read on the forward strand.
TCCTCCGAGAGGGGCCCGGCCCGATGGGCCGGGTGTGATCGAGCACGAAGCGGAGCGGAGTGTTCCAAGCAGTTCGCGAGGATGCAACTCGCTGCCCATATGGGTCAATTGCGGAGCCCGGCGGTGACCCCGCGACAATCGGGCACCGATCGCGGCCCCACCTTCCGCAGCCACCGCTCCAGCGGGTGCTCGACCCAGTGGTAGGCGGCCGCCGACAGGGCGAGGCTCAGGGCGAGCACCAGGAGCCAGGTCGTCACCGTGTCGCCGGTGCGGCCCACGACCGCACGGATGACGATCTCGTGGATGAGGTACCAGGCGTACGACCAGTGGCCGAGCCGTACCGGCCACGTACCGCCGAGGCCGGTCGGGCGGCCGTCGAGGTCGGCTCGCGCGGCGGCCGCCACCAACAGCGCGAACAGGGGCGTGGCGAGCAACTGGGAGGCGGTGTACGGGCTGTACCAGAGGGCGTCGGGCACCGCCGAGGACCAGGGCACCAGGACCAGGTGCCAGCCGAGCACCAGGGCGACCGCCGGCCACAGCCCGATGGGCGGGCGCCAGCCGCGTGCCACCGCCAGGCCGGTGACCACCCCGAGGAGGAACTGGAGCGTCCGGGTCAGCGGCAGGTAGTCCAGCGCCCACGCGCGCGTGCCGCTGTCGGCGATCAGGGCCCCGGACAGCCACAGCAGCAATACGCCCGCGCAGACCGCGCCCGCGATCCACAGCCGGCCGCGCGCCGAGCGTACGGCCGGGAGGGCCATCAGCAGCGGGAAGATCAGGTAGAACCACGCCTCGTCGCTGAGCGACCAGGCCGCCGGATTGCCACCCCTGAGGACGACGGGGTCGGGTATCCAGGCGTGGACCAGGAGCAGCGACGCGGCCACCGCCTTCGCGGAGACCTCCTTGCCCAGGGCGATCCAGACGCCCACCGACAGCACGGTCGTGGCGGCGAGGAGCGGCCAGATGCGGGCGAAGCGCCGCCAGAGGAAGACCCTCACCGGCACGCGCTTCCCGTCGTACGTCCATGCCAGCACGAACCCGGACAGGACGAAGAAGAATGTCACCCCACTGCGGCCGTACCGGACCGCCTCGCTCACCCCGGGGATCTCACCGGCCTGCCGGGACAGGTGGTACAGCACCACCAGCAGGGCCGCCCAGAAGCGGAGCCCGGTCAGGGACGGCAGCAGGGTCGTGGGGCGGCACATCCAGCGATTATGCGGGGCGGCCCAGCTCCCGTCGGACGAGGACCCTGAAGTCGGTGACGGACATCTCCTGCTGGAGGTCCACGCTCGGCGCGGGCTCCTTGACGGACGGGAGGGTCATGCCCTTCACCTCGGCGGTGGGGAAGTCCTCCCGCGCCAGGCCGAGGGTGACGTGGGGCCAGAACCCGTCCTCCTCGATCCCCAGGCCCCGGGTGATCTCCGTCTGGATCTCGGCCAGTTCGGGGTTGTGCTCGACCCCGAGCCGGACCTGCTCCTGCCGCTGGATGACGTCCTCGTCGTAGCGGTAGGCCGGGTCCTTGCTCAGTTTCCAGCTTCCGTGCCGTACCTCGCCGGTCAGCGTGATGGCCGGGGTGGGCCACGCACGTCCGCTGAGCAGCGCGGCCGCGTCCGCGAGCCTGCCCGCGTCGGCGTCGTGCATGAAGCCCAGCGTGATGTGGATGTGGTCGCGCTCCTGCGGCTCGACCCGGTCCGAGCAGGTGCCCTGGAGGTCGACCAGGGCGTCCACCAGGCCCGGCGGGACCCGAAGGCTGAAGAAGACGTTCGTCGTCGGGCTGTTGGCCATGCGGCCACCTCCATGATCGGTTACGGAAAGCATCGACTCGCTACTTTCCGTCACCATCCGGTCGGTATCCAGCACCCGTGCCGTAGCATCCGGCCATGACGAGCACCGTGCTGACCCCGTGGTGGCGACACCGGCGCCCCGCACCCGCGAACGCGGCCGAGGGGTCCATAGCCGCGACCCGCATCCTCGACTGGCGTCACGCCGGGATCCGGGCGCTGCTGGCGGACGCGCGCGCGGCTGCCCGGAGCCAGGAAGAGCGGACGCTGCTGCTCTCCGCCCACCGGCTCATCAGCGAGCGCGTCCGGCCCGTCTACGCCATGAACGACGCCCAGCCCGCCTCCCGCACCCTCGCGCGCGGCCGTGGTTCGTGCAGTCAGCGGCTGGCCGTCCTGGAGGCCGTCGCCCGGGCGGCCGGGGTGCCCACCCGCGTACGGGGCCTGCTGGTCGACGGCTCGTTCTGGTACCCGCGCTTCCCGCGCATGCGCCGTCTGGTGCCCGACGCGGTGGTCCTCGCGTGGCCCGAGTTCCGCATCGACGGTGAGTGGGTGAACGTCTCCGAGCTGTACGCGCCGCTCGGCGTCCTCGGTGCCCGTAACCCCGGGGGCTTCACCAACACCGGGTCGCAGACGCTGTTCGAGGCGCTGTCCTCGACCGCCGTGGACTGGGACGGCTCGGCGTCGGTGTGCGGCACGGACGGCTGCGCGGCGTACGACCTGTCGGCGAAGGTCCGCCGGGACCTCGGGCGGTTCTCGTCGCGCGACGAGCTGTTCGCCGCCCACGGCCAGACCCTGTGCCCGCCCGCGCGGGTGATCGGCGGGGCGCTGCTCAGTCGGGTGACGCCGGCGTGACGTGACTGAGGACGCAGCGCCAGCGGCCGTCGCGCCGCAGGAACACGTCCGTCGTCCACTCGTCCGCGTCGAACCGCTCGCCCCGGTAGTGGGCCGTGTTCGTGATCCGTCCGGTGAAGAGTGCCGTGTCGCCGTCGATCCGGACGCGGGGCTCGCCGACCAGCTCCATCGCCGAGTGGGTCAGCTCGCCCGACTCGACGAGCGACAGGAAGTGCTGGCGGGTGGCGACGCCCGACTCGGACACGATCACCCAGTCGTCGGCCATGTACGCGCCGATGCGGGCGGCGTCGTTCGCCACGATGGCGGCCGCCCACTCGGCCACGACGTCCGCCAGTTCGTCGCCCCGGTCCCCGGGCTCCCGGAGCGGCATCCTCAGAACCCGCCGCCGAAGTCGCCGCCGCCGCCGAAGTCGCCGCCCCCGAAGCCTCCGCCGCCGCCGAAGTCCCCGGCGTTGAAGTCGCCGCCGGAGAAGTCGCCGCCCTCGTATCCGGCGCCGCCGTACTCGGCCGCGTACGCCGGGGTGGAGAGCATCGAGCCGAGCATGGTGCCCATCAGCAGGCCCGGCAGGATGCCGCCGCCGAAGTACCCGCCGACCCAGGGGCCGTACGCCGGTCCGGCCTCCCAGTAGGGGCGGCGGCCGTACGGGGTGTCCACCGTGCGGGTCATCGGGTCCTCGCCCTCGGCCAGCCGTGCGGCGTCCGCCGCGCAGACCGGCACCTGGCGCACCGCGCCACCGGCCGGGGCCCAGTCCACGTCGGTGGCGGCCGGGCCGTGGCGCGGGTCGAAGAAGCAAGGTGCCCGCCGCTCGGGAAGCGGGCGGCCCTCGCGGCGGGCGGACAGGACGGCCAGGGCGTACCGGCCGTCCTCGATGGCCTCGGTCACCCCCCGTACGTCGTGGGGGTGCCTGGCCCGGCCCATCAGGGTCTTGGCCTTGTCGTAGGAGTCGAGGGCACGCTCGTAGTCGGCGCGCATCGCGTCGTCGGCGCCCTTCTCGCCGGGGTGGAAGTCCAGCCGGTCGAGCTCCTCGCCGTACGCGGTGATGTCCTCGTCGACGACGACCCTCAGCTTCTCCAGGGCTTCCTGCTCCTGCTGCTCGCGCACGCGCCGCCTGCGGCGGGTGACGGTGAGGACGGTCGCGCCGCCCGTGGCGGCCACCGCGCCGAGCATGATCAGCCCGGCGACCGGGGCGCCCTTGCCGGGCACTCCGGACCAGGTGCCGGGCGCGTCGCCGCGCACCTGTGGCAGGGCCTGGTCGACGAAGTTGTTCAGCTCGGTGGTGGCGTCCACACCGGGCTGGCGGACGGACTGGACGACGTTCTGGACGGCCTGGTTGGACATCACGGCACGGTCGGCGCCCGCGGCGAACTCGTCACCGAGGCGTACCCCGTACAGGCCTGTGATGCCGGTCTGCGTACGGAGGTTCTGAAGCAGACCATCCTTCGGGAACTCCGCCGTGGCGGGCAGGACCGCCACGAAGACCGGCTTGTCGGCGTCCTTGATCTTGTCCGCGAGCGCGTCGGCCTCGGCCTTGGGCAGTTGGTCGGCGGCCCCGGGGTGGACGTACACCGGGCCCTGCTTCAGGGCCTGGGCCGCGTCCTGGAGCCCCGTGGCCTTGGCCCCCGCACCGGGGGCCAGGGCCAGGAGCAGCATCAGCATCAGCCCCGCCACCACGGACAGGGCCGACAGGAGGGTGAACGGCCTGGTCCTCATACCATCGACGCTACCCCAAAAGGGGGTAAAGAGGACATAGGCGCGAACGACTACTCGGCCGGCTCGACACCCGCCCGCAGCAGGCCGTACGTGTACGCGTCCTCCAGCGCCTGCCAGGAGGCGGCGATGACGTTCTCGCCGACGCCGACCGTCGACCACTCGCCCTCGCCGTCGGTGGTGGTGATCAGCACGCGGGTCGTGGACTGCGTACCGTGCTTGCCCTCCAGGATGCGGACCTTGTAGTCGACCAGCTCCAGCTTGGCGAGCTGCGGGTAGATCCGCTCCAGGCCGGCGCGCATGGCGAGGTCCAGGGCGTTGACCGGGCCGTTGCCCTCGGCGGTGGCGACGATCCGCTCGCCCTTGGCCCACAGCTTGACGGTGGCCTCGTTGGCGTGGGTGCCGTCGGGGCGGTCCTCGACGATCGCGCGCCACGACTCGGTGCGGAAGTAGCGGCGGGCGCGGCCCTCGACCTCGGCGCGCAGCAGCAGCTCGAACGAGGCGTCGGCGGCCTCGTAGGTGTACCCCTTGAGCTCCCGCTCCTTGACGCGCTCGACGACCCGGGACACCAGGGCGCGGTCGCCGCCGAGGTCGACGCCGAGCTCCTTGCCCTTGAGCTCGATGGAGGCGCGGCCGGCCATGTCGGAGACCAGCATCCGCATGGTGTTGCCGACGCGCTCGGGGTCGATGTGCTGGTACAGGTCCGGGTCGACCTTGATGGCGGAGGCGTGCAGGCCCGCCTTGTGGGCGAAGGCGGAGACCCCCACGTACGGCTGGTGGGTGGAGGGGGTCAGGTTGACCACCTCGGCGATGGCGTGCGAGATGCGCGTCATCTCCTTGAGGGCCCCATCGGGGAGGACCTTCTTGCCGTACTTGATCTCCAGGGCGGCGACGACCGGGAAGAGGTTGGCGTTGCCGACGCGCTCGCCGTAGCCGTTGGCGGTGCACTGGACGTGGGTGGCGCCCGCGTCGACGGCGGCGAGGGTGTTGGCGACGGCGCAGCCGGTGTCGTCCTGGGCGTGGATGCCGAGGCGGGCGCCGGTGTCGGCGAGGACGGTGGAGACCACGGCCTGGATCTGGGCGGGGAGCATGCCGCCGTTGGTGTCGCACAGGACGACGACGTCGGCACCGGCCTCGTGGGCGGCGCGGACCACGGACTTGGCGTACTCCGGGTTGGCCCGGTAGCCGTCGAAGAAGTGCTCGCAGTCGACGAAGACGCGCCGGCCCTGCTCGCGCAGGTAGCTCACGGTGTCGCGGACCATGGCGATGTTCTCGTCGAGCGTGGTGCGCAGCGCCAGCTCGACGTGCCGGTCGTGGGACTTGGCGACGAGCGTGATCACGGGGGCGCCGGAGTCCAGGAGCGCCTTGACCTGCGGGTCCTCGGCGGCGGTGGCGCCGGCCCGGCGGGTGGAGCCGAAGGCGACGAGCTGCGCGCGCTTGAAGCGGATCTCCTGCTTGGCGCGGGCGAAGAACTCGGTGTCGCGCGGGTTGGCGCCGGGCCAGCCGCCCTCGATGAAGCCGACGCCGAAGTCGTCCAGGTGCCGGGCGATGGTCAGCTTGTCGGCGACGGTGAGGTTGATGCCCTCGCGCTGGGCCCCGTCGCGCAGCGTCGTGTCGAAGACGTGGAAGCTGTCGTCGACGGCGGCGGCACCGGCGGCGACGGTATGAAGACTGTCGGTCTCCGTGGTCATGACTGTGTTGGCTCCTGTGTGATGTGGCTCCGGACTGCGGGGATCCACCTGTCCCCATTCTCGCGCGCCGCCGTTCCCGGCCGGGGTGGGGCCGGAAAACGAAAAGACCCCTCGCGGGTGCGAGAGGTCTGCGCGCGGGTCTGAGACACGGTGTCCACTGCCGCGGGGGTTCTGCCGCGATTCAGTGGTCACTGCGGACCGGCGCGCTGCTGCCCATAATCATGGCGGTAGCAAGCACGGTCGCAGTCTGCCACAGATGTGAACGCCGCTGGACCCGAGTCTCACGATGCGGTCGCCCCCGGGCCGGCGCCCCGCGTCAGGGCACCAGGGTCTCCTCGATGAACTCCCGTACGTGGGCGAGGACCGCCGCGCGGCCCGTGCCGGGTATGCCGACCGCCACGTGGACGCTGAAGCCGTCGAGCAGGGCGCGCATGCGGGCCGCGTACCGGTCGGGGTCGACCCGGCGGAGTTCGCCGCGCGAGATGCCCTCGGCGAGGAGGGCGACCAGGTCGCGGTGCCAGGCGCCCTCGATCGCGGCCTGGCGGGCGCGGGCGTCGGCGTCGGCGTTCTGCGAGCGGTTCCAGACCTCCAGCCAGAGCGTCCAGTGCGGGTCGCGCGGGCCGTCGGGCACGTACAGGTCGACGTACGCCCCGAGCCGCTCCCGCACCGGCGCCGGGCGCGACAGCAGGGCGCTGCGCTCGGCGCCGAGGCGGCCCTCACTCCACTCCAGGGTCTGGAGCAGCAGCTCGTCCTTGGTGCGGAAGTAGTAGAGGAGGTGCCCGCTGCTCATCCCGACCTCGCGGCCGAGCCCCGCCATGGTGAGCCCGTCGAGCCCGCGCTCGGCGATGGTCGCCATGGCGGCGGCGAGCACCTCTTCCCTGGGCGGCGCGGCGTTGCGCCGCCGTGCGGCCGGTGTCGTACGGGGTTCGTTCACTCGTACGTTGTACCCGATCGTCCCGGTCCCCGGCGTCAGACCTTGGGCTGCTGCTGGGTGATGCAGTGGATGCCGCCGCCGCCCGCGAAGATCGTCCGGGCGTCGACCAGCGTGACCGTGCGGTCCGGGAAGAGGCGGCGGAAGATGCCCGCGGCGATCTCGTCGCGCGGGTCGTCGAAGGCGCAGAGCACCACGCCGCCGTTGCAGATGTAGTGGTTGATGTAGGAGTAGTCGACCCACTCGCCGTCCTCCTGGAGGACGGTGGGGGCCGGGACCTCCACGACCTCCAGCCGGCGGCCCTTGGCGTCGGTCTGCTTGCGCAGCAGGTCGACGTTGGCCTTGCACAGCTCGTGGTCCGGGTGGGACGGGTCGGGCTGGGTGTGGGCGACGACCACGCCCGGGCGGGCGAACGCGGCGACGATGTCGACGTGGCCGCGCGTGCCGTACATGCCGTAGTCGCCGGTCAGGCCGCGCGGCAGCCAGATCGCCTTGGTGGTGCCGAGCTTGGCGTGGATCTCCGCCTCGACCTGCTCGCGCGTCCACTCGGGGTTGCGCTCGGGGCCGAGCTGGACGGTGTCGGTGAGCAGGACCGTACCCTCGCCGTCCACGTGGATGGCGCCGCCCTCGTTGACGAGGGTGGAGGGGTGGACGGGGACACCGGCGAGGTCGGCCACATGGCGGGCGATCTTCGAGTCGTGCTCCCAGCGCGCCCAGTCCGCCGCGCCCCAGCCGTTGAACACCCAGTCCACGGCGGCCAGTTCCCGGCCGTTGGTGACGAAGGTGGGGCCGATGTCGCGCATCCACGCGTCGTCCAGGTCGCGCTCGACCAGGTCGATGTCCGGGCCGAGCAGCTCACGGGCGGACGCCTCGTCGCCGGGGGCGTGGACCACGGTCACCGGCTCGAAGCGGCGTACGGCGCGGGCGACCGACGCCCATGCCTCGCGGGCCTCGCGCAGCTCGTCGTCGTTGGTGAAGGTCGGGTTCGGCCCCGGCCAGGCCATCCAGGTGCGCTCGTGGGGGGCCCACTCGGCGGGCATGCGGAAAGTCATGGGTGGGTGTCCTCAGAGGAAGTAGAGACGGTTGAGGGAGACGGAGTCGGCCGGGTCCGAGCGGACCGGATCGCCGTCGAGGGTGACGAGTCCGGTGCGGCCGTCGACCTGGACCTGCCCGATGCGGTCGTTGAGGAGCAGGTCGCCGGGGCCGATGCCGCGCGTGCCGCGCACGGCGACCCGGCGGCGGCGGGTGGGCATCAGGTCGTTGCCCGCCTGCGCGGCGGCACCGGAGACGAACGCCACCGAGATGTCGGCGGCCGTCGCCCCGAACGCGCCGAACTGCGGCCCGAGGACCAGCGGTTCGCAGGTGTCGGTGGCGGCGTTCGGGTCGCCCACGACCCCGTACGCGGGGAAGCCCGACTTGAGCACGAGCTGCGGCTTGGCACCGAAGAACTCCGGCCGCCACAGCACGATGTCGGCGAGCTTGCCGACCTCGATCGAGCCGACCTCGTGCGCGAGGCCGTGGGCGATCGCCGGGTTGATGGTCAGCTTGGCCATGTAGCGGAGGACGCGCGCGTTGTCGTCGCCGTCCCCGTCGCCTTCCAGGGGGCCCAGCTCGGCCTTCATCTTCCCGGCCATGGCGAAGGTCCGGCGTACGGTCTCGCCGGCCCTTCCCATGCCCTGCGCGTCCGACGACGTGATGCCGATCGCGCCGAGGTCGTGCAGGACGTCCTCCGCGCCCATCGTCCCGGCCCTGATCCGGTCGCGGGCCATGGCCGCGTCGCCGGGCAGATCGGTCTTCAGGTCGTGTACGGAGACGATCATTCCGTAGTGCTCGGCGACCGCGTCCCGCCCGAAGGGGAGGGTGGGGTTGGTCGACGAGCCGATGACGTTGGGGACACCCGCCATCTTCAGGACGTTGGGGACGTGCCCGCCGCCGCAGCCCTCGATGTGGAAGGCGTGGATGGTGCGGCCTTCGAGGACCTTGAGGGTGTCCTCGACGGACAGGCACTCGTTCAGGCCGTCGCTGTGGAGGGCGACCTGGACGTCGTACTCCTCGGCGACGCGCAGCGCCGTGTCCAGCGCCCGGGTGTGCGCGCCCATGTCCTCGTGGACCTTGAAGCCGGAGGCGCCGCCCTCGGCGAGCGCCTCGATCAGCGGCGCCTCGTGGGAGGAGGAGCCGCGGCCGAGGAAGCCGATGTTGACCGGCCAGGCGTCGAAGGCGTTGAAGGCGTGGCGCAGCGCCCACGGCGAGTTGACGCCGACGCCCCAGACCGGGCCGAACTCCTGGCCGATGATCGTGGTGACACCGGAGGCGAGGGAGGCCTCCATGATGCGCGGCGACAGCAGGTGAACGTGGGTGTCGACGGCGCCGGCGGTGGCGATGAGGCCCTCGCCGGAGACGATGCTGGTCCCCGTGCCGACGACGACGTCCACGCCGTCGAGGGTGTCGGGATTGCCGGCGCGGCCGATGGCGTGGATACGGCCCTCGCGGATGCCGATGGACACCTTGCGGATGCCCTGCACGGCGTCGATGACGAGGACGTTGCTGATGACCACGTCGCAGGTCTCGCGGACGGCCGCCGCCTTGAGGTGCAGCCCGTCGCGGGCGGTCTTGCCGAAGCCGGCGAGGAACTCGTCGCCGGGCTTCTGGGCGTCCGACTCGACGCGGACCGTGAGGCCCGAGTCGCCGAGGCGGACGCGGTCGCCGGCGCGGGGGCCGTGGGTGGCGGCGTACTCGTAGGGGTTGAGGCGGCGCGCTTCGGCGGGGTGGCCTCCGGGGCGGCTCATCGCTCGGTCTCCTGCTCAGTCGTTTCCGGTACGCCGAGGTAGCCGCAGGCTGCGGCGCGGCGCAGTGCCTCCTCGCGGGCGCCGGGCGCGTCCAGCGGCCCGTCGACCAGTCCGGCGAAGCCGATCGCGATCCGGTCGCCGCCGATCGGCACCAGCCCGACCTCGTCGCTCTCGCCCGGCCCGAAGCGCACGGACGAACCGGCGGGGACGGCGAGCCGCATGCCGTAGGCCTGGACGCGGTCGAAGTCGAGCCGGGGGTTGGCCTCGAAGAAGTGGAAGTGCGAGGTGACGGAGACCGGCACGCTCGCGGTGTTGGCGACCCGCAGCCGGACCACGGGCTCCGGGTCCGAGTGCTCCGGCCCCGGCAGCAGCGCGCCCGGGCCCTGCTCGCCCAGGCCTCCGCCGATGGGGTCGCTGACCACCGCGAGCCGGGAGCCGTCGTCGAAGACGGCCTCCACGTGGACCTCGGTCACCACGTCCGCGACGCCCGGCAGGACGTCGTCGGGGCCGAGCACCGAGCGGGCCTGCTCGATCGCCTCGGCGAGCCGTCGCCCGTCGCGGGCCGCCTCGCAGACGGTGTCCGCGATGAGGGCGGTCGCCTCGGGGACATTGAGCTTCAGACCACGGGCCCGGCGGGCCCGGGCGAGCTCGGCGGCACCGAAGATCAGCAGCCGGTCGCGTTCCGTGGGGGTCAGTCGCACGTCACCACACCTTCCTGTTTGAGCACCACTCTAACCACAGGATTCCATGGAGGAAACCATTGACGTGACGGCCGGGCGTCAGTCACATTGAACGTCACTCTAAAAGCATCCCCACACGTCCCCACACGTCGACGAGCAGAGCAGGGAGAACGCCCATGCCGACGATTGAACAGCGCGGAGTCGACACCATCCCGGAGGCGGAGCGCACCAGCGGGCCGCGCGACCTCGTCTCGATCCTGCTGGGCTCCAACCTGTGCCTCGGCGTGATCGTCTTCGGCTGGCTGCCGGTGTCCTTCGGGCTCGGGCTGTGGGCCTCGGTCAGCTCGATCCTGGTGGGGACGCTCGTCGGCGTGGCCGTCACCGCCCCGCTCGCGCTCGTCTCGCTGCGCACGGCGACGAACCTGTCGACGTCGAGCGGCGCCTTCTTCGGCGTGCGGGGCCGGCTCGTCGGCTCGGTGGTGGGCCTGCTGCTGTCGCTCGGGTACACGGCGCTGACGCTGTGGATCGGCGGCGACGTGATGCTGGGCACGCTGTCCCGGCTGTTCGACGTGCCGACCGGCCCCGTGGCGCACACGCTCGTGTACGTGCTGCTGGCCGGCGCCACGGTGGTCGCCGCCGTGTACGGCTACCGGCTGCTCCTGCGGATCAGCCGCTACCTGGCGGTCGGCATGACGCTGCTGCTCCTGCTCGGCGTGCTCGCCTACGCGGGTGACTTCACGACCGCGCCGCCGCCGGACACCCCGTACCTGCTGGGCTCCTTCTGGCCGACGTGGCTGCTGTCCACCGTCGCGGCGGGGCTGAGCGGACCGGTCGCCTTCATCACCCTGCTCGGCGACTACACGCGGTACGTCTCACCGCGGCGGCACAGCCCGCGCAAGGTGCTGCGAGCCACCTGCGTGGGCCTGTGCCTCGGCCTGCTGGTGCCGCAGCTCTTCGGTACGTTCACGGCGCTGGCCGCGCGGGCGGGGCTCGACTACGCGGGGCCGCTCGTCGAGACGGCGGCGCCCTGGTACCTGCTGCCGCTGCTGCTCGCGGCGAGCGCCGGTTCGGTGGGGAACGCTGGGCTGATGCTCTACTCGATGGGCCTCGACCTGGACGCCATCGTGCCGCGTGCCACGCGCGCCACGGCGACGCTGGTGGTGGCGGCCGTCGCGACGGTCCTGGTCTTCGTGGGCCACTTCGCCTGGGACGCGCAGTCGGCGATGACGTCGTTCGTGCTGCTGCTGACCGCGCTCGGTACGCCGTGGGCGGTCATCACCCTGATGGGCCACCGCCGGTGCGGCGGGGCGTACGACCCGGAGGCGCTCCAGGTCTACTACCGGCGCGCGAAGGGCGGGATCTACTGGTTCCGGGCCGGCTGGCACCCCCGTGCGACGGCGTCCTGGGCGCTGGGCGCGGCGGTGGGCCTGGCGGCCGTCTCGACGCCGCTCTACGAGGGCCCGCTGCTGGCGCTGACGGGCGGCGTCGACGTGAGCTTCGTCCTGTCCGGGCTGGTGGGCGGCGTGGCGTACGCGGCGCTGACGGCCACCTCCAAGGCGCAGCCCGTCGCTGTGGCCGCCCCGGCCCCCGAGACCGCCGCGTCCTGACGCGCGGCGACGCGGAACGCCCGCGCCTCCGAGCGGGGGGCGCGGGCGTTTCCGTACTTCCGGACTTCCGTACTTCCGTACGTACGCGGAAGGGGTCAGCCGACCTTGTGGGTCCAGCCGTGGACGTCCTCGGCGGCGCCCGTCTGGATGTCCAGCAGCGCCTTGCGCAGCCTCAGCGTGACCTCGCCCGGCGTGCCGTCGCCCTGCGTCCACTCGCCGCCGGCCGACTTGACCGTGCCGACCGGGGTGATCACGGCGGCCGTACCGCAGGCGAAGACCTCGGTCAGGGTGCCGTTCTCGGTGTCCCGCTTCCACTGGTCGATCGAGACGCGGCCCTCCTCGGACTCGTACCCGAGGTCACGGGCGAGCTGGAGGAGCGAGTCGCGGGTGATGCCGGCGAGGAGGGAGCCGGTCAGCTCGGGGGTGACGATCCTCGTCTTTCCATCAGACGCAGCGCCGTACACGAAGTACAGGTTCATGCCGCCGAGTTCCTCGACCCACTTGTGTTCGACCGCGTCGAGGTAGGCGACCTGGTCGCAGCCCTTGGCGGCGGCCTCGGCCTGGGCGAGCAGGGAGGCGGCGTAGTTGCCGCCGGTCTTGGCGAAGCCGATGCCGCCGGGGACCGCGCGGACGCGGTCCTCGGAGAGCCAGATGGAGACGGGCTTCACGCCGCCGGGGAAGTACGCGCCGGCCGGCGAGGCGATGACGATGAACAGGTACTCGTTGGCCGGGCGGACGCCGAGCCCGACCTCATTGGCGATCATGAAGGGGCGCAGGTACAGCGACTCCTCGCCGCCGTGCGGCGGCACCCACGCCTGGTCCTGCTGGACGAGCGCGTCGCACGCGGCGACGAACGTCTCGACGGGCAGCTCCGGCATCGCCAGGCGCCGGGCCGAGATCTGGAACCGCTCGGCGTTGGCCTCCGGCCGGAAGAGCGAGACCGAGCCGTCGGGGCGGCGGTACGCCTTCAGCCCCTCGAAGATCTCCTGCGCGTAGTGCAGCGTCATGTTCGCGGGGTCGATCGACAGCGGCGCGTACGGCGTCAGCTCGGCGTCGTGCCAGCCGCGGCCCTCCGTCCACTTGATCGTCACCATGTGGTCGGTGAAGTGGCGGCCGAATCCGGGGTTGGCCAGAATCGCCTCGCGCTCCGCGTCGGACAGCGGGTTCGAGGAGGGCTTGAGCTCGATCGTGGGCGTCGTCGTCATGAGTGCTGTGTCCTTCACCGTTGTGTGTGACGGACCGCGCTCACGCCGCTACATCTGCTAGGACGTCCGAGCTTTCCCGCATGCCGCGGCCCCGCGTTCGATTATCGCTCGCGTGGCCCCGTGCAATGAAACGGCTGGAGTGCGGTCCAGGGTTGATGGTGGCACCCGGGGCCGCACAGGAGAAGCCGCCGGGTGCGGATGCGACCCGGCGGCTGTGTCTGATGTCGTCAGTCGGCGGGTCAGCTCGCTACGCGTACCGCGAGCGCGTCGCCGATCTCGTCGGTCGTGCGCGGCGCCGAGCCGTCCCGCTGGGCCAGGTCGGCGGCGACCGCCTCCTCGATACGGACGGCCTCGGCCTCGTACCCGAGGTGGCGCAGGAGCAGCGCGACGGACAGGATCGTCGCGGTGGGGTCGGCCTTGCCCTGCCCCGCGATGTCGGGCGCGGAACCGTGGACGGGCTCGAACATCGACGGGAACTCACCCGTCGGGTTGATGTTGCCGGACGCGGCCAGGCCGATACCGCCGGTCACGGCGGCGGCGAGGTCGGTCAGGATGTCACCGAAGAGGTTGTCGGTGACGATGACGTCGAAGCGCTCGGGCTGCGTGACGAAGAAGATCGTCGCGGCGTCGACGTGCAGGTAGTCGGTGGTGACCTCGGGGTACTCCTCGCCGACCTTGTCGAAGATCTTCTTCCACATGTGGCCGGCGTAGACGAGCACGTTGTTCTTGTGGACCAGCGTCAGCTTTTTGCGCGGGCGGGCGTTGGCCCGCTCGTACGCGTCACGGACGACGCGCTCGACGCCGTACGCCGTGTTGACGCTGACCTCGGTGGCGACCTCGTGCTCCGTTCCCGTACGGAGCGAGCCGCCGTTGCCGGTGTACGGGCCCTCGGTGCCCTCGCGGACGACGACGAAGTCGATGTCGGGGCGGCCGGCCAGCGGGGTGGCGGTGTTCGGGAAGAGCTTCGACGGACGCAGGTTGACGTAGTGGTCGAAGGCGAAGCGCAGCTTGAGCAGCAGCCCGCGCTCCAGGACGCCGGACGGGACGGTCGGGTCGCCGATCGCACCGAGCAGGATGGCGTCGTGCGCCTTGAGGGACTCCAGCTCCGTGTCGGGGAGGGTCTCCCCGGTGCGGTGCCAGCGCCGGGCGCCGAGGTCGTACTCCTTGGTCTCCAGCTTCACATCCTGCGGGAGGACGGAGCGAAGGACCTTCAGGCCCTGGGCCACGACTTCCTGGCCGATGCCGTCACCGGGAACCACTGCGAGATTGATGCTGCGAGACATGTCGGCACCCTACTCCCCGTCCCATTGCCTGACATGAGCGTTCCAGGATGTGGACGGCCTCGGTGTGTCAGCGGGGTCGGCGGGCTTCAGTGCCCCGTGGCCCCGCCATTGTCCCGCCGGTCGAGGGCCCGCTGAAGTGCGGCGGCGGCGTTGCGGCGCTCGGTGTCGGTGGGGCGCGGGGCGGTGTGGCGGCGGCGGCGAACGACGGTCTCAGCGGCCATGACGATCGACTCCTAAGATCACGAGACGAGATTCGAGGCGCCGGAAGGGGCGGGGAGCGCGGCCGCAGGGGTTGCCTGCCGGGGGCACGGCGCTCACGTCCGCCGTTCGCTTGATGGAGCGAGACGTTCGGCTCCTACAAAGCTAAGCCGTGCCGGAGCGTCTGTCTCCACAATTACTCGGACTTCCTACTATCTGAGACGGGGACCGTCCCCGGCTACAGAACGTCACCGTCGCGCCAGTCGAAGAGCAGCGCCCCGGCGTCCGCGGCCGGCAGCGGGCGGCCCGCCGCGGGGCGCAGGTACGTGGTGTCCTCCTCGTCCGGCAGGTGCACCACCCCGTCGGGGCCGTACGCCTCGATGCGGCCGTTCCACAACTGCCAGCCGCGCGCCCGGTACAGCTCGGCCCCGTCGTCGGAGGCGGACAGCGCGCCGAACGCGTACGCCCCGTCGACGACCTCCTCCAGTGCCGCCATGACCCAGCCGCCGAGCCCCTGGCGGCGGCGGTCGGCACGGACGGCGACCGCCTCCACGTACCCGACGCGGTACGAGCGCCCCGCGTGCGACACGCGCCGCATGATCACGCTGCCGTGCGCGGCGATGCCGTGCTCGTCCTCGACGTACGCGTGGACACCGCCGAGCCCGTGGTCCCAGTCCTCGTGGGTGAAGTCCCCGCCGAACGCGGCGTTCAGCATCACCCGTATCGCGGCGAGCTCGGCGTGGCTCAGCTCGTAGGTGTGGGCCATCTGCAAGGAGTCGGTCATACGGCCCATCTTCCAGCGGCGGCGGGGCGCGTGGTGGAGATCCGGCCACCCACCCGCGCCCCTGCCCGCGTCACGGTGCCGCTGGAGCCGTCCGCGCCGCTGGAGCCGTGCGCGCCGCTAGAGCCGTGCGCGCCGCTAGAGCCGTCCTCCGGTGAGCCGGGACAGCGGGCCGCGCTGCCGCAGCCCGGCGCGGCGGCCGAGGGCGTAGGAGGACGCCACCACGGTCACCACGCCCGCGCCCGCCCCGGTGGC
The DNA here is from genome assembly GCF_040674455.1 of Streptomyces sp. NPDC049837. Taxonomy (NCBI): domain Bacteria; kingdom Bacillati; phylum Actinomycetota; class Actinomycetes; order Kitasatosporales; family Streptomycetaceae; genus Streptomyces; species Streptomyces sp. NPDC049837. Next base: position 34,739 of record NZ_JBFAMP010000003.1, read on the forward strand.
GATGGCCTTCCTGGCCTTCACCAGCGTCCAGGCCTGCCCCGCCTTGCCGACGGTCTGGCCGGCCGCCGTGCCGACGGCCGACTGGACGGTCCTGGCGGCGGACCTGGCCTTCTGCGTGGTGACCTCACCGAGCCCGGCGAGCGCCTCCTTGCCGCCGCGCGCGGACTGCGAGGCGGTGGTCGATGCCTTCTTGGCCGCGCCCTGGGCCCGGTCCTTCGTTGCCGTCGTCTTGTTCGTCGTGTCAGCCATGGTGTGCGGGTAACCGGTCGGCGCCCCGCCAAACTGACGGCCGCTCAAGCCTGCTGCGGCGCCGGTACGGGCCGGGGCGCGGCGTCCGGCACGGCGAACGGCGCGCGGCGGACGAAGGCCAGCGCCACCGCGACCGCCACCACGCCCGCGGCGCAACTGAAGGCGAACGCCGCGCCGTGGCCCCAGCGCTGGGCCAACTGGCCGGAGGCCAGGGCCGCGACGCCCTGGCCGATGATGAGGCCGCTGCCGAGCAGCGCCATCGCCTCGCCCATCCGCTCGATGGGCGCCACCCGCTCGGCGAGGGCGAACACGGCGATCAGGTGCGGCGCCACGGCGATGCCGACCCCGGCGAGGACCACCGCCGCACCGACGTAACCGTCCGCCACCAGCAGCGGGAACAGCAGGGCCGCCTGCGCCACCATCGCCAGCCGCAGCCGGACGGTCAGGTCCCAGGGGCCCGGCATCGCGGTCGTGGCCAGACCCGCCAGGACGCTGGTCACCGCCATGGCGCCCCAGACGAACCCGGCCATTCCGGAGTCGCCCAGGTGCTTGGCCAGCGCGCTGACGCCCGCGTTGGCACCGCCCAGGACCAGCCCCTGGAGCAGCGCCATGGCGAACAGCACCAGCAGCCCGGGCGACAGCAGCCGCACGGCGGCCACCCGTGCCTGAGGCGTACCGCGCGGCGCCGTCGGATGCACCGCGAACAGCACGCCGAACACCGCGATGAGCACCCCTGCCAGCACCATCCCCGCCACCGGGTGGACCAGCACCACCACCGTCCCCGCGAGTGCGGGTCCCACCATGAAACCGACCTCGTCGACCATGGTGTCGAACGACAGCGCCCGCCCGGTCAGTTCGGCCGGCCGCTCCCTGGTCAGCACGATCCAGCGGGTCCGGGACAGCGGCCCCACCTGTGGGATCGTCAGCCCCACCAGCGCGGCGAGCACCGCCTGCACGACGACCGCCGCCTCCGCCAGGACCGAGGCCACCAGGGCGGCGATCGCGGCCGCGTTGGCCAGCGAGGCCACCAGGATCACCGGCCGGTGGCCGAGCCGGTCGGCGAGCCGCCCGATGGGCGGGCCGCCTACGGCCTGGCCGGTCCACAGCATCCCGGCGACGAGACCGGCCTGCCCGATGCCGTTCAGTTCGGTGAGCATCAGCAGGGTGCCGATGGGGCACAGCGCGGCGGGGAGCCGCGCCAGGAAGGAGATCACGGGCAGGCCGGCGCCCGCGATGGAGAAGACGGCCGGAAGACCCGTCGGTGCGGACATTGGCGTACCCCCGTCTGGAATGGACGGGGGGACGCTAGTTCCCGTGACCGGCCCCCGGGGGCGGTACGGAAGATCACCGGAGCTTCACACCGGCGGAGGCCGGTGCGGCCTCGGCAGGTTCGTGCGTTTCGTGACTGTCCAGGCTCAGTACACCGTCACGCCGTACGCGCTCAGCGCCTCCCGCACCGGCTGGTGGATCGCCGAGCCGTTGGTCCCCGTGCAGCCGGAGCTGCCCGAGTGGATGCCGAGGGCGACCGAGCCGGCGAAGTGGGCGCCGCCGCTGTCGCCGCCGGCCGAGCACGCCGTCGTACGGACCATGCCGTAGACGGGGCCGTCGCTGTAGTTGACGGTGACGTTCACGGCGGTGACGGTGCCGCTGGTCACCTTGGTCGTGGAGCCGCTCTTGCGGATGGCCTGGCCCACGACGGCGTTGGCGGCGGAGGAGATGTCCTGGGAGCTGCCGTTGTAGAGGTTGACGGTGCCGGGGGTGTTCGCCGTGTTGGTGTAGCGCACGAGCCCGTAGTCGTTGGTCGGGAAGCTGGTGCCCTCCCGTACCCCGATCTGTGCCCCGCCGGAGGTCGCGGACCAACTGGAGGCCTCATTGGTGCAGTGACCGGCCGTCAGGAAGTACTTGGTCGAGCCCTTCTGGACGTTGAAGGCGGCCGAGCAGCGGTAGCCGCCGCCGTAGATGGCGTCACCGCCCGCCACCTCGCGCGTGAAGGTGCCCGGTACGCGGCTGACGCGTACGGCGCCGCCGAGCGAGGCGGCGACCTTCCGCAGCCGCGCCATGTCGCGGGCGGAGACGGAGGAGTCGGCCTCCACGGCGATCTGGTTGGTGCGCGGGTCCAGGCCCCAGGAGGTGCCGGGGATCTTCGCGCGGGACTCCAGCGCGGCCATGGCGGCGTCGAGCTGCGCGGCCCCGCGCTCGACGATCCGTGGCGTGGCCCCGGCGGCACGGGCCCGCTCGGCGGCGGCTTCGGAGGTGACGGTGACGATCAGCCGGCCGTTTTCCAGGTACGTACCGGCGCTGTCGGCGCCGAGCTGCCGTTCGACGGCGGAGTCGAGGGCGTAGAGGTTGACGGGGTCGGCCGCTCCGGCGGGGGTGGCACCGAAGCCGAGCGAGCCCAGCGTGGATAAGACGAGAGCGGCGGACAGGGTGATGCGCGCACGGGTGGTGCGTCTCATCCCGGGTCTCCTTCGTCGTGTGACGGGTGGGGTACTCGGGAATTTGACATGTCCACCACATGAACGCAAGGGCGCGTGCACGCGCGGGCACAGAGAACCGCCCCCGTCCGGCGTGGGGGCCGGGACGGGGGCGGTGCCTACGGGGTGGGCGTCAGCCCATGTGCGGGTACGTGTAGTCCGTCGGCGGGACCAGCGTCTCCTTGATGGCGCGGGTCAGCGTCCAGCGCATCAGGTTCTGCGGAGCGCCCGCCTTGTCGTTCGTACCGGAGGCGCGGCCACCGCCGAAGGGCTGCTGGCCGACGACGGCGCCGGTCGACTTGTCGTTGATGTAGAAGTTGCCCGCGGCGTACCGCAGCTTCTCCATCGTGTACGCGGCCGCCGCGCGGTCGCCCGCGATGACCGAACCGGTCAGCGCGTACGCCGACACCGACTCCATCTGCTCCAGCATCGCGTCGTACTGGTCGTCCTCGTAGACGTGCACCGCCAGGAAGGGGCCGAAGTACTCGGTCGTGAAGACCTCGTTCTCGGGGTCCGAGCACTCGACGACCGTCGGGCGGACGAAGTAGCCGACCGAGTCGTCGTAGGTGCCACCGGCGACGATCGTGCAGGCCGGGTCGGCCTTGGCGCGGTCGATGGCGGCCTTGTTCTTGGCGAAGGCACGCTCGTCGATGACGGCGCCGATGAAGTTCGTCAGGTCGGTAACGTCACCCATCTTGATGCCGTCGACCTCGGTGGCGAACTCCTCCTTGAAGCCGGAGTTCCAGATCGAGGCCGGGATGTACGCGCGCGAGGTCGCCGAGCACTTCTGGCCCTGGAACTCGAACGCGCCACGGGTCAGCGCGGTCTTCAGGACCGCGCGGTCGGCGCTCGGGTGCGCGACGACGAAGTCCTTGCCGCCCGTCTCGCCGACGATGCGCGGGTAGGAGCGGTACTTCTCGATGTTGTTGCCGACCGTCTTCCACAGGTGCTGGAAGGTCTTGGTCGAGCCGGTGAAGTGGATACCGGCGAGCATCGGGTGGTTCAGCGCCACCTCGGAGACCGCGATGCCGTCGCCCGTCACCAGGTTGATGACACCCTTGGGCAGCCCGGCCTCCTCCAGCAGCTCCATGAGCAGTACGGCCGCATGGGTCTGCGTCGGGGACGGCTTCCAGACCACCACGTTGCCCATCAGGGCGGGGGCGGTGGGGAGGTTGCCCGCGATGGCGGTGAAGTTGAAGGGCGTGATCGCGTAGACGAAGCCCTCCAGCGGGCGGTGGTCGAGGCGGTTCCACACACCCGGGGAGTTCGCCGGCGGCTGCTCGGCGAGCAGGTCACGGGCGTACTTGACGTTGAAGCGCCAGAAGTCGACGAGCTCGCACGGCGTGTCGATCTCGGCCTGCTGGACGGTCTTCGACTGGCCCAGCATGGTCGAGGCGGCCATGGTCTCGCGCCAGGGGCCGGCCAGCAGCTCGGCGGCGCGGAGGATGATCGCGGCGCGGTCGTCGAAGGACATCGCGCGCCACGCCGGGGCGGCGGCGAGGGCCGCGTCGATCGCGTCCTGGGCGTCCGCCTGGGTGGCGCCCGCGAAGGTGCCGAGGACCTTGGCGTGGTTGTGCGGCTGCACGACGTTCACGCGCTCACCGCCGCCCATCCGCTTGACGCCGCCGATGGTCATCGGCAGGTCGATGGGGTTCTCGGCCAGCTCCTTGAGCTTGGCCTCCAGGCGGGTGCGCTCGGCCGAGCCGGGAGCGTAGGTGTGGACCGGCTCGTTGACCGGAGCGGGGACCTGGGTCACAGCGTCCATGAGTTCCGTAACTCCTTCAGTTCTTGGTGATCATCGAGCGGACGAAGAACAGCAGGTTGGCCGGCTTCTCCGCGAGGCGGCGCATGAAGTACCCGTACCAGTCGGTTCCGTACGCGGTGTAGACGCGCATCCGGTGACCCTCGGCGGCGAGCCGCACGTGCTCGTCGCTGCGGATCCCGTACAGCATCTGGAACTCGTACTCATCCAGTTTGCGCCCGGCGCGGCGCGCGAGCTCCTGGCTGATGGCGATGAGCCGCGGGTCGTGCGACCCGATCATCGGGTAGCCCTCGCCCTCCATGAGGATCTTGAGGATCCGTACGTACGCCTTGTCGATCTCGTGCTTGTCCTGGTACGCGACGGAGGCGGGCTCCTTGTAGGCCCCCTTCACGATACGCACGCGGCTGCCGTTCGCGGCGAGGCGGCGGGCGTCCTCCTCGGTGCGGAAGAGGTACGCCTGGATGACGCAGCCGGTCTGCGGGAAGTCCTTCCGCAGCTCCTCGTGGATGGCGAACATCGAGTCGAGGGTGGTGTGGTCCTCCGCGTCGAGCGTGACCGTGGTACCGATCGCGGCCGCCGCCTCGACGACCGGCCGGACGTTGGCGAGGGCCAGCTCATGGCCGCCCTCCAGCGCCTGGCCGAACATCGACAGCTTGACCGACATCTCGGCCCTGGTGCCCAGGTCCAGGGCCTTGAGGCGGTCGATCAGCTCCAGGTAGGCGTCGCGCGCGGCGAACGCCTGCTCGCGGGTCGTGATGTCCTCGCCCACCACGTCCAGGGTGACCTCCAGGCCCTTGGCCGTCGTCTCCCGGACGATCGGGATCACCTGGTCGACCGTCTCACCGGCGATGAACCGGCCGACGACCTGCTTGGTGCCCGGGGCGGCAGAGACAAAACGGCGCATCTTGTCACTGCGCGACGCGGCAAGGATCACGGGACCCAGCACGGGGCACCTCCACGGAACAGGTGTTGAAGGGGGCCGAAGCGGATCTGTCGGAACGAATCCGAACGGATCCGTATCGGCACGGAGAACCACCGTGAAACCTAAGGATCGCTCCGATGCTCGGCCATCGACACCTGTCACGCATCCGTGCCCCACATCTCATACAGATGTCTGAGCGGACACCCGCCCGGTGGCAGAATGTCCGGGTGAAGGGCGATTACCAAGACCTGGTCGACGAGATCTCGGCGCTGCTGGGCGCCCCCGCGACGCTGGAGAACCGTGACTTCGGGCTGATCGCCTTCGGCGCCCACGACAGCGACGACGACACGGCCATGGACCCGGTCCGGACCCGGTCGATCCTCACCCGGAAGTCCACCCCCGCCGTCCGTGCCTGGTTCGAGGGCTTCGGCATCACCCGGGCGACCGGCCCGGTGCGCATCCCCGCCTCCCCCGACGCGGGCGTCTTCCGGGACCGGATCTGCCTCCCCGTACGCCACCGGAGTGTCGTGCTCGGGTACGTGTGGCTCCTGGACGCCGACCCGGGGCCTTCGCCCGACCGGCTGACGGCGGCCATGGAGGTGGCGGAGCGGATCGGGGCGCTGCTGGCGGACGAGGAACGGGCGGACGCGGACCTCTCGCGCGAGCTGCGCGCGGTTCTGACGGCGGAGCGGGGCTGGCAGTACGACATGGCGCTCGCCGCCCTGCGCACGGCACTGGGCCACGACGCGGACGGCCTCCACGCCCTGGTGTGCGTCGCCCCCTGGCCGGGCCCCGACACCCCCTCGGTCCGCACCGCCCCGGCCGCGGCGGCCCTGTGCACGGTGCCGTGGCCGGGGCGGGAGGGGGCGGAGACGGGCACCCGCCCGGAGGGGCCGGGCACCCATGGGCCGGGCGCCCACGGGCTCGCCGCCCTGATCCGGCTCCGCTCGGCCGACTCCCCGGCCCCCGCGCTCACCGCGGCCACCCGCCTCCGGGACGCGGCCGGTGGCGCCCCGGCACCGTCCGCCGCCGCCACGCCCACGGCCGCGTGGGCGACGCGCGGCGGGGCGGGACCGGGCGCCGCGCCGGGGCACGGCGTCGTCGCCGGGGTGGCCGACCCCCGGCGAGGGCTGGGCGACCTCGCGGAGGCGTGGCGGGAGGCGACGTCCGCCGCCCGCGCGGCCATGGCCCGGCCCCGGCTCGGGCCGCTGGCCCAGTGGGCGTCGATCGGCCCGTACCGTCTCCTCACGGCGCTCCCGGCGGCCCCGCCCCACGACCAGGCGGTCCGCACCCTGCTGGCGCCCGCCCACACGGAACTGGCCCGCACCGCCGAGGTGTTCCTCGACAGCGCGGGCCAGGCGGGCCGCACCGCGGCGGCCCTGGGCATCCACCGCCAGACGCTCTACTACCGGCTCTCCCGCGTGGAGCAGCTCACCGGCCTGGACCTCGACGACGGCGAGGACCGCCTGCTGCTCCACATGGCCCTGAAGGCGGCCCGGCTGTGAAGCACCGGTTCATGAACGAGACCGGCCCGGTGCGCTGACGCACCGGGCCGGTCTCGAACGATCGTACGGTCGATCAGGCGAGGTTCACCGAGCGGGCGGACGTCGCGCCGATCTCCTCCGCGACCTCCGTCAGCACGTGCTGCGGGACCGTGTCGTCGACGGTGAGGACCGCGAGCGCCTCGCCGCCCTCCGTCGAGCGGGCGACCTGCATGCCGGCGATGTTGAGGCCCGCCTCGCCGAGGATGCGGCCGACCGTGCCGACGACGCCGGGACGGTCCTCGTAGCGCAGGACGACCATGTGGTCGGCGAGCGCCAGGTCCACGTCGTAGTCGCCGACGGCGACGATCTTCTGGAGGTGCTTGGGGCCGGCCAGCGTGCCGGAGACCGCCACCTCCTCGCCGTCCGAGAGGGTGCCGCGCACGGTGACCACGTTGCGGTGGTCGGGGGACTCGCTCGACGTGGTCAGCCGGACCTCGACGCCGCGCTCCTGCGCGAACAGCGGCGCGTTGACGTAACTCACCGTCTCGTCGACGACGTCCTCGAACACGCCCTTGAGCGCGGACAGTTCCAGCACCTTGACGTCGTGCTGGGTGATCTCGCCGTACACCTCGACGTCGAGCCGGACCGCGACCTCGCCCGCCAGCGCGGTGAAGATGCGGCCGAGGTGCTCGGCCAGCGGCAGACCGGGCTTGACGTCCTCGGCGATGACACCGCCCTGGACGTTGACCGCGTCCGGGACCAGCTCGCCCGCGAGCGCGAGGCGCACCGAACGGGCGACCGCGATACCGGCCTTCTCCTGCGCCTCGTCCGTGGACGCGCCCAGGTGCGGGGTGCAGACGACCTGGTCGAGCTCGAACAGCGGGGAGTCCGTGCAGGGCTCCTTCGCGTACACGTCGAGGCCCGCGCCCGCGACCCGGCCCTCCTTGATGGCCGAGTACAGCGCGGCCTCGTCGACGATCCCGCCGCGCGCGGCGTTGACGATGCGGACGGTCGGCTTGACCTTGTGCAGCGCCTCGTTGCCGATCAGGCCGAGCGTCTCGGGGGTCTTCGGCAGGTGGACGGTGATGAAGTCGGAGACCTCCAGCAGCTCGTCCAGCGTCAGCAGCTTGACGCCCATCTGGGCGGCGCGCGCGGGCTGCACGTAGGGGTCGTACGCGACGATCTTCATACCGAAGGCCGACATGCGCTGCGCGACCAGGACGCCGATGCGGCCGAGGCCGACGACGCCGAGGGTCTTCTCGCTGAGCTCGACGCCCGTGTACTTGCTGCGCTTCCACTCGCCGTTCTTCAGGGCGGTGTTGGCCTGCGGGATGTTGCGCGCGGTGGCGATCAGCAGACCGCACGCCAGCTCGGCCGCGGTGACGATGTTGGACGTCGGCGCGTTGACGACCATCACGCCGGCCTTGGTGGCGGCGGCCACGTCGACGTTGTCCAGGCCCACGCCCGCACGGGCGACGACCTTGAGCTTGGTGGCGGCGGCGATGGCCTCGGCGTCCACCTTGGTGGCGGAGCGCACCAGGATGGCGTCCACGTCCACGATGGCGGGCAGCAGTTCCGCCCGGTCGGCGCCGTTGCAGTGCCGGATCTCGAAGTCGGGGCCGAGCGCGTCGACCGTGGCGGGCGACAGCTCTTCAGCGATCAGAACTACCGGCTTTACGGGGGGATGCGAGCTCACGTGGGTCCTCACAAGTCCAGTGCGGACGGCCGTCCCGACGGCCGCAGGCGGTGGAGGGGGCTTGCCGCGTGGAAGACGCACGACGCTGTGGGCCTGACGCGTATGTGTTGAGAAGTGTAGTGGTGGTGGGTGACATCTTTTCCGCCGCGGCGGAAGGATCACCCATCCGTGGTTGGACACTCGGTCCAATGAAGACCGGCGGGCCCGGACATCATGTCCGGACCCGCCGCCATGAGGCTTACGCCTCCTCGTTGTCCACCCAGCTCATGAGCTTGCGCAGCTCCTTGCCGGTGGTCTCCAGCAGGTGCTCGGAGTCCTGCGTCTTGTACTCGTTGTACTTCTTCAGGCCGCCGTGGTACTCGTCCATCCAGTTCTTGGCGAACGTGCCGTCCTGGATCTCGGCGAGGACCTTCTTCATCTCGGCCTTGGTGGCGTCGGTGATGATCCGCGGGCCGGTGACGTAGTCGCCCCACTCGGCGGTCTCGGAGACCGACCAGCGCATCTTCTCCAGGCCGCCCTCGTACATCAGGTCCACGATGAGCTTCAGCTCGTGGAGGCACTCGAAGTACGCGATCTCCGGCTGATAGCCGGCCTCGACCAGGGTCTCGAAGCCCGCCTTGACCAGCGCCGAGGTGCCGCCGCACAGCACGGCCTGCTCGCCGAACAGGTCGGTCTCGGTCTCCTCGGTGAAGGTCGTCTTGATGACACCCGCGCGGGTGCCGCCGATCGCCTTCGCGTACGACAGGGCGAGCGCGAACGCGTTGCCGGTGGCGTCCTGCTCGACGGCGGCGATCGCCGGAACGCCGCGGCCCTCCTCGTACTGACGGCGGACCAGGTGACCCGGGCCCTTCGGGGCGACGAGGGCGACGTCGACGCCGGCCGGGGGCTTGATGAAGCCGAAGCGGACGTTGAAGCCGTGGGCGAAGAACAGCGCGTCGCCGTCCTTCAGGTTGCCCTTGATGGACTCCTCGTAGACCTGGGCCTGGATCGGGTCCGGGATCAGGATCATGATGACGTCGGCCTCGGCGGCGGCCTCCGCCGGCGTGACGACGCGCAGGCCCTGCTCCTCGGCCTTCGCCTTGGACTTGGAGCCCTCGTGCAGACCGACGCGGACGTCGACACCCGAGTCACGGAGCGACAGCGCGTGGGCGTGGCCCTGGCTGCCGTAACCGATCACCGCGACCTTGCGGCCCTGGATGATGGACAGGTCGGCGTCGTCGTCGTAGAACAGCTCGGCCACTGGGTCTTCTCCTTGGTGTGCTGGTGTTGCGTCCCACCGTACGGTGGGGAGGGATGTGGAAGTCGAGGGGTCTCGCTACGCGGAACGGTCCAGGGCGCGCAGGCTGCGGTCCGTGATGGACCGGGCGCCACGCCCTATGGCGATGGTGCCGGACTGGACCAGCTCCTTGATGCCGAACTGCTCCAGCATCTTCAGCATCGCGTCGAGCTTGTCACTCGAACCGGTGGCCTCGATGGTGACCGCCTCGGGCGAGACGTCCACGGTCTTGGCGCGGAAGAGCTGGACGATCTCGACGATCTGGGAGCGGGTCTCGTTGTCGGCGCGGACCTTCACCAGGACGAGCTCGCGCTGGATGGCGGCGCTGGGCTCGAGTTCGACGATCTTCAGGACGTTGACCAGCTTGTTGAGCTGCTTGGTCACCTGCTCCAGCGGCAGGTCCTCGACATTGACCACGATGGTGATGCGGGAGATGTCGGGGTGCTCGGTGACACCGACGGCGAGCGAGTCGATGTTGAAGCCGCGGCGGGAGAACAGGGCGGCGATCCGGGCGAGGATGCCGGGCGTGTTCTCCACCAGGACGGAGAGCGTGTGCTTGGACATGTTTCTTGACTCAGCTCTCTCTCAGTCGTCTTCGTTGTCGCCGAAGTCGGGGCGGACGCCGCGCGCGGCCATGACCTCGTCGTTGGAGGTGCCGGCGGCGACCATCGGCCAGACCTGGGCGTCCTCGTGGACGATGAAGTCGATGACGACCGGGCGGTCGTTGATGGCGTTGGCCTCCTGGATGACCTTGTCCAGGTCCTCCGGGCGCTCACAGCGGATCGCCACGCAGCCCATGGCCTCGGACAGCTTGACGAAGTCCGGGACGCGGGTGCCGGCGCTGGGCTGCTTGCCGTCCGCCTCGGGGCCGGAGTGCAGCACCGTGTTGGAGTAGCGCTGGTTGTAGAACAGGGTCTGCCACTGGCGGACCATCCCGAGGGCGCCGTTGTTGATGATGGCGACCTTGATCGGGATGTTGTTCAGCGCGCAGGTGACCAGCTCCTGGTTGGTCATCTGGAAGCAGCCGTCGCCGTCGATGGCCCAGACCGTGCGGTCCGGCATCCCGGCCTTGGCGCCCATGGCGGCCGGCACGGCGTAGCCCATGGTCCCGGCGCCGCCGGAGTTGAGCCAGGTGGCGGGCTTCTCGTAGTTGATGAAGTGGGCGGCCCACATCTGGTGCTGGCCGACACCGGCCGCGTAGATGGTGCCCTCGGGGGCGAGCTGCCCGATGCGCTGGATGACCTGCTGCGGCGACAGGCTGCCGTCCTCCGGCTGGTCGTAGCCGAGGGGGTAGGTGTCGCGCCAGCGGCTCAGGTCCTTCCACCAGGCGCTGTAGTCGCCCGTGTTGCCCTCGTTGTGCTCGGCCTGGACGGCCTGGACCAGGTCGGCGATGACCTCGCGGGCGTCACCGACGATCGGCACGTCGGCGGCGCGGTTCTTGCCGATCTCGGCCGGGTCGATGTCCGCGTGGACGATCTTGGCGAAGGGCGCGAAGCTGTCCAGCTTGCCGGTGACGCGGTCGTCGAAGCGGGCGCCGAGGGCGACGATCAGGTCGGCCTTCTGGAGGGCGGTGACGGCGGTGACGCTGCCGTGCATGCCGGGCATGCCGACGTGCAGCGGGTGGCTGTCGGGGAAGGCGCCCAGGGCCATCAGGGTGGTGGTGACCGGGGCCTGGGTCAGCTCGGCCAGGACCTTCAGCTCGGCGGTGGCGCCGGCCTTGAGGACGCCGCCGCCGACGTACAGGACGGGGCGCTTGGCCTGGGTGATCAGCTTGGCGGCCTCGCGGATCTGCTTGGCGTGCGGCTTGGTGACCGGGCGGTAGCCGGGCAGGTCGAGCTGCGGCGGCCAACTGAAGGTCGTCTTCGCCTGGAGGGCGTCCTTCGCGATGTCGACCAGGACCGGGCCGGGGCGGCCGCTGGAGGCGATGTGGAACGCCTCGGCGATCGTCTTGGGGATGTCCTCGGCCTTGGTGACCAGGAAGTTGTGCTTGGTGATCGGCATGGTGATGCCGCAGATGTCCGCCTCCTGGAAGGCGTCCGTGCCGATCGCCTTGGAGGCGACCTGGCCGGTGATCGCGACCAGCGGGACGGAGTCCATGTGCGCGTCCGCGATCGGGGTGACCAGGTTGGTGGCACCGGGGCCGGAGGTGGCCATGCAGACGCCGACCTTGCCGGTCGCCTGGGCGTAACCGGTCGCGGCGTGGCCGGCACCCTGCTCGTGGCGGACGAGGATGTGACGGACCTTGGTGGAGTCCATCATCGGGTCGTACGCGGGGAGGATGGCGCCGCCGGGGATGCCGAATACCGTCTCGGCGCCCACTTCCTCGAGAGAACGGATGAGGGACTGCGCACCCGTGACGTGCTCAACGGTGGCGGAGGTCTGTCCGCCGGTACGGGCCCGCGGCTGCGGATGGTGGGCCCCGGTGGCCTGCTCGGTCATCGGCATTCTCTTCTCGAAGCTGAGGGTTTTCGCGAGGTTTAGCTGGTTTGGCGGGGTGCCAGTGCAACAAAAAACCCCTCGTGCCGTGAGGCAAGCGAGGGGAGCGCGCCGGTGTGGGTCTGCAGGGCCGTGATCAGGCCGTGCTCAGCCGACGCGCTTTCCAAGTACGAGAATTCGGGTGCGCATGGCATTGACCCTCCCCCCGGCGCACCATCAGTGTCAAGTGGGTGGGACGCGAGTCTCATTATGTGAGCGAAGTGGGTGAGGTGAGCGCATCCCCGGGAGGGCGCTCGGCAGGCTGTCGGGGACCGTGTCGGTGAGCGTGTCGGGAACGGTGTCGGGGAGGCTGCTCGGGAGGGCGTCCGGAAGGGCACCCCGGGTGAGCGCCGGCAGGGCGACCCCGCCGGGCACGGGGAACTCCTCCCGGACGAGGGCGCGGCGCAGCCGGTACTCGTCCAGGGGGCCTGAGAAGGCCATTCCCTGCCCATGGGTGCACCCCATCGCGCGTAGCGCCAGGACCTGCTCCGGTACGTCGACCCCGTCGGCCACGGACTGCATGCCGAGGTCACAGGCGATGCGGAGCAGTCCGCTGGTGATCTTGTGCAGCCGGGCCGATTCGACGACGCCCTCGACCAGGCCTCTGTCCAATTTCAGTATGTCGACCGGGAGCCGCCGGAGCGCGTTGATGGCGGCGTATCCGCTGCCGAATCCGTCGAGCGCGATGCGTACGCCGAGCCTGCGCAGGCCGGCCAGGCGCCGTTCCAGCTCGTCGAAGGAGATCCGCGGGTCGCTGTCGGACAGCTCGATGATCAGCGACCCGGAGGGCAGTTCGTACTTGGTCAGCAGGGCTTCGACGGTGCCGAGGGGCATGGACCTGTCGACCAGCTTGCGGGCCGGGAAGCGGACCGAGACGGGCGCGTGGTGGCCCAGCCGGGCGCGCTCGGCGGCCTGCTCGACGGCCTCTTCGAGGAGGCGGCCGCCGAGCCCGGCGGCCCGCTCCCCGTCCTCGGCGACCCGGAGGTATTCGGCCGGGGTGAACAGGATGCCCTGGGCGGAGCGCCAGCGGGCCTGGGCGGCGACGGCGGCGATCCGCCCGGTGGCGAGGTCCACCACGGGCTGGTGCAGGAGGACGAACTCGCCGTCCTGGGCGGCGGTGCGCATCCGGGTGGCCAGTTCCGTGCGGCGTACCACGTCGGCCTGCATCTGGGGCGCGTACAGCTCGACGCGGTTCTTGCCGCCGGCCTTGGCCCGGTACATGGCGAGGTCGGCGTTGCGGAGGAGGTCTCCGGCGCTGATGCCGGCCTCGGCGAAGGCCACACCGATGGACGCGGCGACCCGTACCTCCTGGCCCTCGATCCGGTACGGCTGCGACAGGGTGAGCCGCAGCCGGTCGGCGATCTCGTGGACCCGCTGCTCGCGGGCGGACTGGTCGTGGCTGCCGTCGCCGAGGATCAGGGCGGCGAACTCGTCGCCGCCGAGGCGGGCGGCGGTGTCTCCGGCCCGTACCGAGTCCTGGAGCCGGCGGGCGGCCTGGATGAGCAGGTCGTCACCCGCCTGGTGGCCCAGCCGGTCGTTGACGCCCTTGAAGCCGTCCAGATCGATGAAGAGCACGGCCGTGCCCGCGTCGCCCGCCCGGCGCCCACTGAGCGCCTGGCGGACGCGCCGGGTGAACAGGGCGCGGTTGGGCAGGTCGGTGAGCGGGTCGTGTTCGGCGTTGTGCTGGAGCTGCGCCTGGAGGCGGACCCGTTCGGTGACGTCCCGGCTGTTGAAGATCAGGCCGCCCTGGTGGCGGTTGACGGTGGACTCGACGTTGAGCCACTCGCCGGTGCCGGACTTGAAGCGGCATTCGATGCGGGTGGTGGGCTCCTCCGAAGGAGGAGCGGCCAGGAACCGCCGTACCTCGTGGACGACGCCGCCGAGGTCGTCGGGGTGGATGAGGGAGGCCAGTTCGGAGCCGATGAGCTCGTCGGCCTCCCGCCCGTACACACCGGACGCGGCCGGACTGACGTAGCGCAGCACCCCGTCGGGGGCGGCGATCATGATGACATCGCTGGAACCCTGCACCAGGGACCGGAAGTGGTTCTCCTTCTGGGCCAGTTCATGGGTCAGGGCGATGTTGTCGAGCAGCATGATCCCCTGGCGCACGACCAGGGCGAGCACGACCGTGCATCCGGTGAAGACGACGACGCGGTCCACCGTGCGGTCCTCGATGACGTTGTAGAGAATGCCGAGCGTGCAGACCGCGGCCGCCAGATACGGCGTGAGGGCGGTGAGCGACCCGGCGATGGGACGGGTGGGCTGACGGGGCCCGCGCGGCGGGGCGGGTCCGTCGGTGGTGCGGTTGGCGCCCCAGGGGGCGTAGGCCAGGAGCAGCGAGCCGGCGAACCAGCCCGCGTCGAGGAGCTGGCCGGAGCGGTAGTGCTCGCGCAGCAGCGGCGAGGTGAACAGGGCGTCGCACAGCACGGTCAGGGCCAGGGCGGCGATCGCCGTGTGGACGGCCGACCGGTTGGCCTGGGAGCGCCGGAAGTGCAGGGCGAGCACCATGCTCACCAGCACGATGTCCAGGAGCGGGTACGCGAGGGACAGGGCGGCCCGCGCGACGCTCTCCCCCTCGAACCGGGCGGTGTGGGCGAGGGCGAGACTCCAGGACAGAGTCAGCAGCGAACCGCCGATCAGCCAGGAGTCCAGTGCCAGGCAGATCCATCCGGCCCGGGAGACCGGCCGCTTGGCCAGGACGAGCAGCCCGACGATGGCGGGCGGCGCGAAGAGCAGGAAGAACAGGTCGGCGAGGGACGGCTGTGGCACGTCACGGTCGAGCACGACCTCGTACCACCCCCAGACGGTGTTCCCGCCGGCCGCCATCGCGGAGGAGAAGGCGAACAGTAACCAGGCGGGGCGGAAACCGCTGCCACCCGTGCGTGCGTAGAGGAAGCACGAGACGGCGGCGGTCAGCGCGGCGGCGCTGAGCCCGAAGTCGCCCATGATCAGGGCCATTTGCTCGGAGCCCCAGCCGACGGCGGCGCCGGCGGCGTAGGCTCCGCACAGCACGGCGAGGAGCACCTGACACATCAGGCCGCCGGAGCCGCCCGTGCCGCCGTCCGCCGTGCCGCCGGAGCCGCCGCCCGCGACGGCCGGACGCTCGATGAGCACTCCCGGGGCGCTCACCTGAACGCCCCCGTACGCGCCTCGGGCCGGTGCGGCCGCCGCGGCGTCGGCGACGGCCGCGCCGCCGACCGGTGTGCCGGCGACTGCCGCATCGGCGACTGCCCGGCCGGCCGCTGCTGTACCGGCGACGGTGGCTGCGGCTTCGGTGGCCGGGACGCGGTCGGGGGTCGCAGTCGGCTGCCCCGTCGCGTCGGTTCGTTCGCCCATCGACCGTGCATCGCCCGTCGCCCCCCTCGGATTCTGATCGGCAATCACGTCGCTCCCCTGCGCCGCTCCGTGCTCGACGCGGCCCCCAGATCGGGACGATACACCAGGATCGTCACTCAGGGACAGGGGTGCTCTACGCTCCGTGACGATCATCAGTGTTATGGGCACGGAGGGCGCCCAGATCGCTTCGGAGCGTGTTCAGCCGGTGGTGAGGACGAGGTTCCGCAACGGCTCACGCTCGGCGAATCGGGTGACTTGCGCGGCGACGAGACGCTTCGCGCGGGGCATGAAGGCGGACGTGCGGCCGCCCGCGTGAGGGCTGATCAGTACGCCAGGGGAATGCCACAGCGGGTGCCCCTGGGGCAGCGGTTCGGGGTCCGTGACGTCCAGGGCGGCGGTGATCCGGCCGCTCTGGGTCTCGGCGAGGAGCGCCTTGGTGTCGACCACGGGGCCGCGTGCGACGTTCACGAGCAGGGCCCCGTCCTTCATCCGGGCCAGGAAGGCGGCGTCCGCGAGGTGGTGGGTGTCAGGCGTCAGGGGCGTGGACAGAATCACGACGTCCGCGTGCGGGAGGAGGGCGGGCAGATCCGCGAGCGCCTGCACCGGACCGCGCTCGGTGGTGCGCGCGGAGCGCGCGACGCGCGCCACCCGCGCGCACTCAAACGGCGCGAGCCGGTCCTCTATCGCCGCGCCGACCGATCCGTACCCCACGATCAGCACGGATTTGTCGGCGAGCGCCGGGTAGAAGTCGGCCCGCCACTCCTCCCGGTCCTGCCCGCGCACGAAGTCGGGGATGCCCCGCAGAGAGGCGAGGACCAGCGCGACGGTCAGCTCCGCCGTGCTGGCCTCGTGGACGCCCCTGGCGTTGCACAGCGCCACGCCGGGCGGCAGGACGCCGAGCCCGGGGGTCACGTGGTCGATCCCGGCCGAGAGCGTCTGGACGACGCGTACGGAGGTCATGGCGGCCAGCGGGCGCACCGAGATCTCGCTGCTCTTCATGTAGGGGACGACGTAGAAGACACAGTCGGCCGGGTCGGCCGGGAAGTCCGGGCCGCCGTCCCAGAAGCGGTAGGTGAGGCCGGACTCGGCGGGTGCGGGGAGGCCGTCCACCTCGTCGGCCGGAATGGGGAGCCACACGTCAGCAGTCATGGTCAGGAGGTTAGTTTGGGGAGCGGCACAAGGAGGGGTACGGGGAGTTGGAGCGCAGGACGATCGGGGCGACGGCGCTCGGCGTAGGTGCTGTGGGTCTCGGCTGTATGCCGATGAGCTGGGCGTACAGCGCCTCGCAACAGCGCGGCGACCGATCCTTGCGCACCGTGCACGCCGCGCTCGACGCCGGGGTGACGCTGCTGGACACCGCCGACATGTACGGGCCGTTCACCAATGAGCTGCTGCTGGGCCGGGTGCTCAGGCAGCGGCGGGCGGAGGCCTTCGTGTCCACGAAGTGCGGGCTGCTCGTCGGGGAGCAGCACATCGTGGCCAACGGGCGGCCCGGCTATGTGCGGCGGGCGTGCGACGCCTCGCTGCGGCGGCTCCAGACCGATGTCATCGACCTGTACCAACTGCACCGCGCCGATCCTGAGGTGCCCGTCGAGGAGACGTGGGGCGCGATGGCGGAGCTGGTGTCGGCGGGGAAGGTGCGGGCGCTGGGCCTGTGCGCGATGGCGGTCCGCTCGTCGCGCCGCGCCGGTCCCGGTACGGATCTGTACGAGGGAACGATTCGGCAGTTGGAGCGGGTGCAGCAGGTGTTCCCGGTGAGCGCGGTGCAGGCCGAGCTGTCGGTGTGGTCCCGGGAGGCGCTGGTGCGGCTGCTGCCGTGGTGCGAGTCGCGGGGCGTGGGGTTCCTGGCGGCGATGCCGCTCGGCAACGGCTTCCTGACCGGGACCCTGACGCCGGGCGGCGGCTTCGAGCCCGAGGACCTGCGGGCCCGGCACCCCCGGTTCACGGCCGAGATGATGGCCGCGAACCAGCCCATCGTGGTGGGGCTGCGGCGGGTGGCGCGGCGGCACGGCGGCGAGGCGGCCGGGGTGACACCGGCCCAGGTGGCGCTGGCGTGGGTGCTGGGCCGGGGCCGGCACGTCGTACCGGTGCCGGGGACCAAGCACGAGCGGTGGGCGGTGGAGAACGCACGGGCGGCGGAGCTGTCGCTGACGGCCGAGGACCTGGCGGAGATCGCGGCGCTGCCGCCGGCGCGGGGGTCGTGGGACTGATCCCCCTGCTTCCTCGGCTTCCCGACTTCCCCGGCTTCCCCGGCTTCCCCGGCTTCCCCGGCTGATTCCCGCGCCGACGGGCCGGGATCTTCGGGCCGGAGAGGGGAACGTGATCGGCCCTGGCGGTGTATCAAGGGTGGACACGCAGCTCACACCGCCGTTGAAGGGATCGGAACTGTGCAACGTCCTGCTGTGACGGCCGTGTTGGCCGCTGCCGCCCTGGTGCTCGTGGCCGGGTGCTCGTCGGACGGGGGCGAACGCCCCGCGGACGACCGGAGCGCCGCCTCGCCGCCCCCCGCGTCCGCGTCCGCCACACCGCCGGGGTCGCCCTCCCCGTCCGCGCCGCCCGCGAAGGGCACGGTGCGGGTCGTGTCCACGCTCACCGAGGGCCTGGCGTCGCCGTGGGGCCTGGCCGCCCTGCCGGACGGCGACCTGCTGGTCTCCTCGCGCGACGAGGGGACGATCACCCGGATCGACGGGGAGAGCGGCGCGAAGACCGTGATCGGTTCGGTGCCGGGGGTGGCTCCGGCGGGCGAGGGCGGCCTGATGGGCCTCGCGCTCTCGCCGTCGTACGCCTCGGACCACCTGGTGTACGCGTACTTCACCACCGAGTCGGACAACCGCATCGCCCGCATGCTGTACGACGAGAAGAAGCCGGCCGGCCAGCAGCTCGGGGCGCCCGACACGGTGCTGCGGGGCATCCCGAAGGGCTCGGTCCACAACGGCGGCCGGATCGCGTTCGGGCCGGACAAGATGCTGTACGCGGGCACGGGCGAGACCGGTGACACCGGCCTGGCGCAGGACAAGAACTCGCTGGGCGGCAAGATCCTGCGGATGACCCCGGACGGGCAGCCCGCGCCCGGCAACCCCGCCGCGGACTCGGTCGTCCACTCGTACGGCCACCGCAATGTGCAGGGGCTGGCCTGGGACTCCGAGAAGCGACTCTGGGCGGCCGAGTTCGGGCAGAACACCTGGGACGAGCTGAACCTGATCGAGCCCGGCAAGAACTACGGCTGGCCGGAGGTGGAGGGCAAGGGCGGCAGGCCCGGCTTCGTCGACCCGGTCGCCCAGTGGGAGCCCGCCGACGCGTCCCCCAGCGGGATCGCCTTCGCGGAGGGGTCCGTCTGGATGGCCGGGCTGCGCGGCGAGCGGCTGTGGCGCATCCCGCTGGCCGGGGCGGAACCTTCGGCGGCGCCCCAGGCGTTCCTCGAAGGGCGGTACGGCCGGCTGCGCACGGTCCTGGCGGCGGGCGGCAACAAGCTCTGGCTGGTCACCAGCGAGACGGACGGGCGGGGCACCCCGGAAGCGGGCGACGACCGGATCCTCCAGGTGGAGGTGACATGAGAGGCGGCAGCCAGTGTTCAACCTGATGGAACAGCTCTTCGCGCCGGGCCGCAAGCACACCGACGACGAGCGTCAGCGCCTCGAACTGACCCGGGAGGACCTCGGCGACAACGACCCGGCGCGCGGCCCCATAGACCTCGCGTCGGGCACGGTCACCATCCGCGCACCCCGCGCGCCGGAGGGTTCCTGACCCCGCCGCTTCCCGGCCGGGCAGGGGTCAGGCCGGGACCTCGGGCAGGAGGCGGAGGCGGTGGGCCAGGGCGGCGGCTTCGCCACGGCCCGAGACGCCGAGCTTGGCGAGGATGTTGGACACGTGCACGCTCGCCGTCTTCGGGGAGATGAACAGCTCCTCGGCTATCTGACGGTTGGTGCGCCCCACCGCGACCAGGCGCAGCACATCCTGTTCGCGGGGCGTGAGGCCGAAGCCCTCGTCGTCCGGTTCCGGCTCGGCGGCCCGCGGGGCCGCGAGGGACAGGCGGGCGCGGGCCGCGAGCAGTTCCAGGTCCTCGCGCAGGGGCCGGGCGCCCAGGTGGACCGCGACGAGGTGCGCCTCGCGCACCAGCTCGGCGGACCGGTCGCGGTTGCCGCCCCGGGCGAGCAGCGCGTCCGCCCAGCGGTGCCGGGCGCGGGCCAGCTCGTAGGGGCGCTCCAGCGCGCCCAGGGCGACCACGACCTCCGCCCAGCGGTCGGCGTCGTCGCGGCCCTCGGCGCGGGCCAGCTCGGCGGCGACGAACAGCGCGTACGCCTGCCACACCGGGACCGGGGTGGCCAGCCGCTTCGCGTAGGAGCGGATCAGCGCCAGGGACTCGGCGCGGCCCTCCTCCGCCGCGGGCAGCCCGCGCGCCTCCGCCTCGGCCGTGGCCGCGGTGAGCAGCAGCGGCCAGGCGTACCGCTGGCTGCCGATCGGGAAGCCGCCCTGTGCCGCCTCGGCCAGTCCGGCCCGTACGTCGGCGATGCGCCCCTGCGCCGCCGCGACGCCCAGCTCGATCTCGGCCAGCGGCAGCAGGTACTGGAGCATCGGGTCGTGCTTGCCGTAGGTGTCCCTGGAGAGCGCCAAGTGCTCGGCGGAGACGGACAGTTCACCGCGGAGCCAGGCGAGCTGGGCGCGCCTCAGGTGCGCCCCGGCGCGTGGCTTGGTGCTGTAGGCGATGCGCTGGAGCCGGTGCGCGCCCTCGCTCGCCTCGTCCCAGTGGCCCAGCGATATCTGTGACTCGACGAGGTTGTTCAGCACCCAGCCCTCGTTGTCCCGCAGACCGCACTCGCGGGAGAACGCCAGTCCCTCCTGGGCGATCCGGACCGCCTCCCGGGAGCGCCCGACGGCCTCCAGGCAGGAGGGGATGTTGACGTAGGCGCGTCCGGCCTCGTTGCGCACGCACAGCTCGCGGGCGCGGTCGAGGACCGCGTGCATCTCCGCGAGACCGGCCTCGATGTCGCCCGCGTCGACCATCAGACCGCCCAGGGTGAGGCGGGCGTTGAGCTCGACCGGCTCGGCCTTGACCAGACGGGCGTACTCGACGGCCCGTTCGGCCGCGGCGAGGCTCTCCAGGCCGGGGGCGTGGAGCATGCCCCAGCCGGCTGCCACGGCGAGGACCTTCGCGTGGACGGCGGACGGCGGCAGGCCGCGCACCAGCTCCTGCGCGGTGGCGATCTCGGGCCATCCGTCGCCCCGGCCGAGGTTCGACATGAGCCGGGAACGCTCGGTCCAGAACCAGGCGGCGCGCTGGGGGTCCTTGCCGCCGGAGGCCATGGCGGGGTCGGTGTCGTCGTCGAGGAGCCGCAGAGCGCGCTTGACGATCTTCAGGGCCCGTTCGCGCTCGCCGCACAGCCGCGCGGCGACGGCCGCCTCGGCCAGCAGGTCGAGGTAGCTCAAGGGGGTGGTGTCGGGGCAGCCGCACGCCGGGTACGCCTCGGCGTAGTCGATGGGCCGAAGGGACGCGCGGACGTCCTCGGGCACGTCGTCCCACAGCTCCATGGCCCGCTCCAGCAGGCGCAGTTGCTCGGCGTGCGCGTGGCGCTTGCGGGCCTCCACGGCGGCCCGGAGCACGACGGGCAGCGCCTTGGCGGCGTCGTGCGCGTGGTACCAGTAGCTGGCGAGCCGGGTGGTCCGCTCGTCGGCCCGTACGAGACCGCAGTCGGCCTCCAGCGCTTCGGCGTACCGCCGGTTGAGGCGGGAGCGCTCGCCGGGCAGCAGGTCGTCGCTGACGGCCTCGCGCACCAGGGAGTGGCGGAAGCGGTAGCCCTCGCCGTCGGGCACGGCGAGCAGGATGTTGGCGTTGACGGCGGCGCGCAGCGCCTCGATGAGGTCGTCCTCGGGCAGCCGGGCGACGGCGGCGAGCAGGCCGTACTCCACCGTGGAGCCGCCTTCGGCGACGATCCTGGCGACCTTCTGGGCGTCCTCGGAGAGCTGCTCCACGCGCACGAGGAGCAGGTCGCGGAGGGACTCGCTGAGCCCGCCGGGCTCACAGCCGCTTTCCTGGCAGACGACGAGCTCCTCGACGAAGAAGGCATTGCCGTCGGAGCGGCGGAAGATGTCGTCGACGAGGGCGGCGGCGGGCTCGGCGGCCAGGATGCCGGTGAGCTGGCGGTGGACCTCGGTGCGGGTGAACCGGGGCAGTTCGATCCGGCGGACGGTGCGCAGCCGGTCCAGCTCGGCGAGCAGGGGCCGCAGCGGGTGGCGGCGGTGGATGTCGTCGGCGCGGTAGGTGGCGACGACCACGAGCCGGCCGCGGGTGACGGTGCGGAAGAGGTAGGCGAGCAGGTGGCGGGTGGAGGTGTCGGCCCAGTGCAGGTCCTCCAGGGCAAGGACGACCGTGCGGTCGGTGGCGATGCGCTCCAGGAGGCGGACGGTCAGCTCGAAGAGCCGGGCGGTGCTGTCCTCGTTGTACGGTTCCGGGCCGGCCGCGTCGCCCAGCTCGGGCAGGAGCCTGGCCAGTTCGCCCTCCTGGCCCTCCGCGGCGGCGGCGAGCTCGTCGGGCAGCGTGCGGCGCAAGGAGCGCAGGGCGGTGGAGAACGGCGCGAACGGCAGCCCGTCCGCGCCGATCTCGACGCAGCCGCCGACGGCGACGACGGCGCCCTGGGCGCACGCCTCGCCGAGGAACTCCTCCAGCAGGCGCGTCTTGCCGACGCCCGCCTCGCCGCCGACGAGCAACGCCTGCGGCTCTCCCGCGGTGGCGCGGGAGAGCGCCTCGGTGAGTGCCGTCAACTCACCGGCTCTGCCGACGAAGACGGGACTGACGGACCTGTTCTCCACGTCGCCGAGCATCGCACAGCCCTGTGACAACGCGGCACCGGATATCGGCACGACGGCCATGGCGCGGGCCCCGCCCGTCCGTCAGGCCGCTGTCGCGAAGCGGTCGGGGTCGGTATTCACCCGCCCTCCGGGGGCTTGGTGGCCGGAACGGCGGGCAAGGGCGCGGTCGGCCTTGCGGGCGGCCCGCGCGAGGTTCGCCAGCCGCCGTGCCTCGGCCTCGCGGACGAGGTCGGCGTGACGGGCGGCGTGCTGGAGTTCGTACGTGAACATCGTGGTCTCCGTGGTGGTGTCGGGGCGTTTCTTGGTGCCTCAACTCTCGCGCCCCAGGGGGGTCGGCCACATCGGGAGACTGCCGCATCTTGGGCGGGCGGGGGTCCTTAGACGCGCGTAAGGACGCCTCAGGAGCCGGTGGTGGGCAGGGCCAGGAACAGGTCGGCGTACATGCCGGCGGACAGGATCAGCCCCAGCCCGCCCAGTACGGCTCCGGCCAGGGCCATCGCCCGGATCCACAGGGGGCGCTGGGGGCGGGTGAGCACGATGAGGCCGGTGATCAGGGCGACGACGGCGAACAGGCCGTTGACGAGGGCGGTGGTGTGCCAGGCGTCCCCGTAGATCTCGGCGATCTGCTGGGTGGGAGAGCCGCCCTGGGCGGTGGCGATCTGGCCCATCAGCGTCTCGCGCTCGGAGGCGACGCGGCCCATCCAGGTGCCGGTGAGGGAGGCGATCCCGAGCGCCGTGGCCACGACGGCCGCCGCCGCTGCGGCGAGGCCGGTGGCCTGCTCGGCGGGCTCCGGCGCCTCCTGCTCGAACTCGGCGGCGTGCTCGTCGTCGTACTCGGGCTGGTGGTCCTGGTGGTCGGCGGCCGTGTCGGGGGTGGTCCCGGGCGTGGTGTCGGTGTCGGTCTTCGTCGTCGTGGGGTTCATGCGCGGCACGCTAGGTGCCGTTTCTGAGAGGCCCCTTAACGTGCCTCTTGATCACGCGTCCCCTGGCGTGCCTCGCGCCACTCCGGGGCGAGCACGGACCAGACCTCCATGTCGTGCCGTACGCCCCGGTAGGGGTAGCTCTCGCGGAGGACGCCGTCCTTGGTCATGCCGAGCCGCTTGGCGACGTTGATACTCGCGGTGTTCGCCGAGGAGACCTGCCACTCGACGCGGTGCATGCCGCGCTCGTTCACCGCCCAGTCGATCAGGACGCGGACCGCGCGCGTGACCAGGCCCCGGCCGGACGCCGAGGGCTCCAGCCAGCAGCCCGCCTCGCAGGTGCCGGCGGCGGTGTCCATGACCCGCAGGAGGACCCCGCCGACCAGGGTGCCGTCCAGCCGGATACCGAAGACGCGGCCCGTGTCGGCGGCCGCCTTGTCGGCGTACGACTGGAGGAAGGCGCGCGCCGAGGGCAGGTCCGTGCAGACGGTCGGAAGGGCGACGTACCGTCCGATGTACTCCCTGCCCCGGTCCATGTGGGCCAGGAACTCCGCTGCCTGCCACGGCTCCAGCGGCCGCAGTTCGGCTCCGTCGTCACCCAGGGATATCGCGAACACCGTCGTGGCCCTCCTCGGCTATGGCACGAGCTGTCCGTCGTCGCTCGAGCGCTGCCAGGGGATCTTCGCACGGTCGGAATCGCGGGACTCGGGGTTTTCGATGCTGATGCGCGGCAGGATGCGGTCGAGCCACGCGGGCAGCCACCAGTTGGCGCCGCCGAGCATGTGCATCAGGGCGGGGACCAGGAGCGTGCGGAGGACGAACGCGTCCAGGGCGACGGCGGCCGCCAGTCCGATGCCGAACATCGCGATGACCCGGTCCCCGGAGAGGACGAACGCGAGGAAGACGGCGATCATGATGACGGCGGCGGAGTTGATCACCCGGCTCGTCTCGGCGAGGCCGACCCGTACGGCCCGCCGGTTGTCACCGGTCTCCAGCCACTCCTCGTACATCCGGCTGACCAGGAAGACCTGGTAGTCCATGGAGAGCCCGAAGAGCACGGACACCATGATCACCGGCAGGAAGGGTTCGATGGGCCCGGCCCGGCCGAGGCCGAGCAGTTCGCTGCCCATGCCCCACTGGAAGATCGCGACGACGACCCCGAAGGCGGAGGCGACGGCGGCCACGTTCATCAGGGCGGCCTTGAGCGGGATGCCGATCGAGCGGAAGGCGAGCAGGAGCAGCAGGCAGCCCAGGGCGATGACGACGCCCACGAAGAGCGGCAGCTTGCCGATGATGACCTGGGCGAAGTCGTCGTAGCCGGCGGTGACGCCGCCGACGTACACGTCCAGGGAGGTGCCGTGCTCGGCGGTCGGCAGCACGTCGTCGCGCAGCCGGTCGACGAGGTCGCTGGTCGCTTGGGACTGCGGCGCGGACTCCGGTACGACGGTGAGGACGGCCGTGTTGCCGCTGCCGCTGTACGTGACCGGGCTGACCGTTTCGACGCCGTTGGTGGCGCGCAGGGCGTCGGGGAGCGCGGCGAGGGCGACCCGGTCGTCGGCGCCGTCGAGCTCGGCGACGAGCGTGAGGGGGCCGTTGACGCCGGGGCCGAAGCCGTCGGCGAGCAGGTCGTAGGCCTTGCGGGTGGTCGTGGCGGCCGGGTTGTTGCCCTGGTCGGAGGTGCCGAGGTGGAGGCCGAGCGTGGGCAGGGCGAGGACCAGCATGACGACGGCCGCGACGGCGCCCAGCAGTTTGGGGTGGCGCTCGACGAACGCCGACCAGCGGGCGGCGAACCCGGTCGGCAGCTCGGGTTCCGGGCCGTGCTCGACGAGCCGGGCGCGCTCGCGGCGCGACAGGGCGCGCATGCCGATGAACGACAGCAGCGCGGGCAGCAGCGTCACGGACGCGGCGACGGTGAGGACGACGGTGAGGCAGGCCGCGATGGCGACGCCGTTGAGGAAGCCGAGCCGCAGTATCAGCATGCCCAGCAGGGCGATGCAGACCGTGGCGCCGGCGAAGACGACGGCCCGGCCGGTGGTGGCGACGGCGTTCTGGGCCGCTTCGGCGACCGGGAGGCCGCGTTTGAGGCCCTTGCGGTGCCTGGTGACGATGAACAGCGCGTAGTCGATGCCGACGCCGAGGCCGATGAGCATGCCCAGCATGGGGGCGAAGTCGGCGACCGTCATGACGTGGCCGAGCAGGCCGATGCCCGCGTAGGCGGTGCCGACGCTGACGAGGGCGGTGGCGATCGGCAGGAGGCTGGCGGCGAGGGAGCCGAAGGCGAGGAAGAGGACCACGGCGGCGACGGCCACGCCGACGATCTCGGCGGTGTGGGAGGCCGGGGCCTCGGTGACCGCGACGGCGCTGCCGCCGAGCTCCACCTGGACGCCGTCGCTCGCGGCCGCGCGGGCGGCGTCGACGACGGCCTGGATCTGCGCGGGCGGGAGCTCGTCGGCGGGCCGGTCGAAGGCGACCGTGGCGTAGGCGGTGCGGCCGTCCTGGCTGATCTGCCCGGGCGCGAAGTCCTGGGTGGCGGCGCCCGCGGCGGTGTGGGCGTCGGCCGGGGCGCCCTTGGGGGCCTGGGAGCCCTGGGCGGCTGGGGCGTCGGGAAGCGTGTCGTACGGGCCGGTCACGGCGGCGACGCCGGGCAGCTCGGCGACGTCGTCGAGCATGGCGGTCATGCGGTCCTCGACGGCGGCCGCGCGGACGCTGCCCTTGGTGGTGTGCCAGACGATGGTGTCGCCGTCACCGCCCTGGCCCCGGAAGCCGTCCTCGAGGAGCGCTGCGGCGCGTCCGGACTCGGTGCCGGGGACCTCGTAGTCGTTGGAGTACGCGGAGCCGGCGATCCCGGCGGCCGCCGTGACACCGACCAAGGCACAGAGCCAGAGCAGGACGGCGGCGAGGCGGTGCGTGATGCACCATCGGGCGAGGGCTGCCAACGGGTGTACTCCCTGAGTGGTTCGAGGTCTCTATCGGGGATTGCCCGTAAAGAACGCATGACCTACGTACCGCCACTCTGGCAGCCTAAAGAGATCGATTGTCCGTTTCGTGGCGATACTCACAGCCCGAGCGCGACGGTGCGTGGAAGCCCGGGCCAAAGGGCTCGGGCTGCCACGCACCCATGGGCGGGCTCAGCCGGAGACGCTCGCGCGGCCGTTCTCGATGTGGCCCATCAGCCTGCGCCGGAAGCCGTCGGGGCCGGTGATCTCGACGTCGTACCAGCCGTGCGCGTCGGCGGCGGAGTGGACGACCGTACGGCTGCGGCCGGCCTTCACGGTGACCTGCCGGGTCCAGCCGTCGAGGTCGGCCTCGTCGACGTAGCCGAGGGGGCGGACGGTGAAGGTGACCGGGGCGTCACCGGTGGCGGCCAGGGTGAGGTGCAGGTCGCGCTCGTGCGGATCGATGCGCGAGGTGACCTCGGCGCCGCCCGCCGCCTTGCCGGCGAACTCGCGGCGGAAGCCGTTCGGGCCGGTGATCGTGAAGCGGTACGCCTCCCGGGTAAGGGGCACCCTCCATTGCGCCGTGCCCCTTACATCGCGGTGCTGCGGCACCGGGAACTCCCCGGCGTACGGATACAGCGCGAGGTGCGCGCTCGCCCTGCCGGTGTTGCTCAGCGTGACCTCCAGGGCGCCGTCCCGGAGGCGCCCGTGCGCGTCCGGCTGGTACGGCAGGGGCCGCGCGGGGCGCGTGCCGGGCTCCTGGGCGGGCATGTGCTGCACCATCGGCGGCTGCGGGCGCCAGCGGCCGGTGAACGGCGGAATGGCGCCCGGCCGCTCCACCTCCGGCTGCGGGCGGCCGCGCCGGAAGTCGAACGCCGACGTCAGGTCGCCGGTGACCTGGCGCCGCCACGGCGTGATGTTGGGCTCCTCGATCCCGGTCCACTTCTCCAGGAAGCGGATCACCGAGGTGTGGTCGAAGACCTCGGAGCAGACGTAACCGCCCACCGTCCACGGCGACACGACCAGCAGCGGCACCCGGATGCCGAGCCCCGTCGGCAGTCCCTTGTACCGCTCGTCGGTGTTGTCCGCGGGCGGCACGGGCGGCGGGACGTGGTCGAAGAAGCCGTCGTTCTCGTCGTAGTTGATCAGTACGACGGTGTGCCGCCAGACGTCCGGGTGGGAGCCGAGGGCGTCCAGCACCTTGTAGACGAGGGTGGCGGAGGCGATCGGGGACGAGGAGCCGGGGTGCTCGGAGTCGATCGCGGAGGGCACGAGGTAGGAGACCTCCGGCAGCGTCCCGGCGGCGACGTCCGCCCGGAAGGCGTCCGCGAGGGTGCCGGTCTCCACCCGGCGCAGCCCGCGCTCGAAGAGGGAGCGCTCCTGGGCGGTGAGCGTGGCGACGCCCTCCTCCAGCGCGGCGAGGAGCCGGGCCCGCTCGGCGGCGTCGTCGGTGTCGCGGACGGCCGCGTAGAAGGACTCCATGTAGGTGTGGCCGCCGGTCTTGGCCAGCGCCTTGCGGGCGATCTTCTTGAAGGTGGTGAAGAACTCGATGTTGTTGTCGGTGAAGTTCTCCCACTCCGTGTACGTCTTCCAGCTCCGGCCCGCCTTCTCCAGGCGCTCGGCGTACGTCGGCCACGGGTAGCCGGGGTGGCTGCCCTCCGCGTACGCGGCGTTGGTCACGGCACGGGAGCCGTCGGCCTCGTACCCCGTCCAACCGCTCCACAGGTGGTTGCGGTTGGGGCTCGTCGAGGTGTGGATGGAGGAGTGGTAGGCGTCGCAGATCGTGAACGTGTCCGCGAGCTCGTAGTGGAGCGGGATGTCACGGCGGTCGTAGTACGCCATCGTCGCGGCCGTCTTGGCGGAGACCCAGCCGTCCATCCACCCGTCGCGCCACGCCTTGGCGCCGCCGCCCCAGGAGTGGTCGAGGTCGCCGATGTACTGGAGGTCCTTCTTCTGCGTCTCGGCGGCGTCGCGGATGGGGAAGGGCAGCACGGTACGGCCGAGCGGTCCGGGCTGCTCGAACACCGGCTTGCCCGAGGGCAGTTCGACGGCGTTGCGGTCACCGAAGCCGCGAACGCCGCGCAGGGTGCCGAAGTAATGGTCGAAGGAACGGTTCTCCTGCATCAGGATCACCACGTGCCTGACCGCCCGCAGCCCGCCGGAGGGCGGAGCGGCGGCCATCGCCGCCCGCAGCGAGGGCGGCAGCAGCGACCCGGCCGCGGCGGCGCCGAGGGCACCGCCACCCAGCGCGAGCATCCTTCGGCGCGACATGTCCTGCTGCTTCGAATTGTCCGGTGACAAGCTCGACCTCCCGTCGACGGCTCAATGGTTCGCCCTTGATCCATTGAGTGGTACGGCCGGGACGGTAGTGAGGGCGGGTGTCGACGGGAAGACCTGGCGACGACAGTGGCGTGAATGTCCAAGGCATGGACCAAAGAATCCAAGCGTTTCGCCCGACTGCACCCCGCTTTGCCGGAAACCGCCATGGCCACAACACGCCAGGTGCGCATGAGCCGCGAAGCCGGGGGCAGAAGCACCAACGCTCCCCCCACGGGACGGCACCAGGCCCCGCCACACCCCTCCCCCCGGTGGCGGGGCCCCCGTGCCACGACTCGGCCCCCGTACCCAGGATGTCCTGCGTACGGGGGCCGAGTGGCGCCTGCGGAGCCGGTGTCAGCCTTCGACGCCGAGCTTCTCCAGGATGAGCTCGCGCACGCGGGCCGCGTCCGCCTGGCCACGGGTGGCCTTCATGACGGCGCCGACCAGGGCGCCGGCCGCCGCGACCTTGCCGCCGCGGATCTTGTCCGCGATGGCGGCGTTGGCGGCGATCGCCTCGTCCACGGCCGCGCCCAGCGCGCCCTCGTCGGAGACGACCTTCAGGCCGCGCTTCTCGACGACGGTGTCGGGGTCGCCCTCGCCGTTCAGCACGCCCTCGATGACCTGGCGGGCCAGCTTGTCGTTGAGGTCGCCGGACGCGACGAGCTGGGTCACCCGGGCGACCTGTGCCGGGGTGATGGGAAGCGCGTCGAGCGACGTACCCGACTCGTTGGCGTTACGGGCCAGTTCGCCCATCCACCACTTGCGGGCCTGGTCGGCCGGGGCGCCCGCCTCGGTCGTGGCGACGATCAGGTCGACGGCGCCCGCGTTGAGGATGGACTGCATGTCGTGCTCGGAGACGCCCCACTCCTCGCGCAGCCGGTTGCGGCGCACGCGCGGCAGCTCCGGCAGCTCCTTGCGGAGCTGCTCCACCCACTCGCGGGACGGGGCCACGGGTACGAGGTCGGGCTCCGGGAAGTACCGGTAGTCCTCGGCCTCCTCCTTGACCCGGCCGGACGTCGTGGAGCCGTCGTCCTCGTGGAAGTGGCGGGTCTCCTGGATGACCGTGCCGCCCGCGTTCAGCACGCCCGCGTGGCGGCTGATCTCGAACCGCACGGCCCGCTCGACGGACCGCAGCGAGTTGACGTTCTTCGTCTCCGAGCGCGTACCGAACTTCTCCACGCCCTTGGGGCGCAGCGACAGGTTCACGTCGCAGCGCATCTGGCCCATCTCCATGCGGGCCTCGGAGACGCCGAGCGCCTTGATGAGCTCGCGCAGCTCGGCGACGTACGCCTTGGCGACCTCGGGGGCACGCTCGCCGGCGCCGACGATCGGCTTGGTGACGATCTCGATCAGCGGGATGCCGGCGCGGTTGTAGTCCAGCAGCGAGTGCGAGGCGCCGTGGATACGGCCGGTCGCGCCACCCACGTGCGTGGACTTGCCGGTGTCCTCCTCCATGTGGGCGCGCTCGATCTCCACGCGGAAGACCTCGCCGTCCTCGAGCTGGACGTCCAGGTAGCCGTTGAAGGCGATCGGCTCGTCGTACTGCGAGGTCTGGAAGTTCTTCGGCATGTCCGGATAGAAGTAGTTCTTCCGGGCGAAGCGGCACCATTCGGCGATCTCGCAGTTGAGCGCGAGGCCGATCTTGATGGCGGACTCGACGCCGACCGCGTTGACGACCGGGAGCGAGCCCGGCATGCCGAGGCAGGTGGGGCAGGTCTGCGAGTTGGGCTCGGCGCCCAGCTCGGTGGAGCAGCCGCAGAACATCTTGGTCCTGGTGCCGAGCTCGACGTGCACCTCGAGCCCCATGACGGGGTCGTAGGCGGCGAGGGCGTCCTCGTACGACACCAGTTCAGTGATGACGGTCACGGTGAAACTTTCCCTCTCAACTGAACAGGACGTCGTCGTCGCCGATGCGCTTCAGTTCACGCACCAGAATGGCGAGGCCCGTCACGATGGCGGCGGCCGACACGGCGGCGTCGATCAGCAGAAGCGTGTCGCTCTCGCCACGCGCCTTGCGGACCTGCTTGACCACGCTCAGCGCGCCGAACGCGGTGGTGCCGATGGACAGATACGTACCGGCCTTCGACTTCTTGAAGCCCTTGGCCTTGGTCAGTGCGCTCACAGCGACGGAGCCTCCTCCAGCAGCGGGTGGCCCCAGCGTGCCACGAAGGCCGCCTCGACGGCCGCGCCGACCTTGTAGAGGCGGTCGTCCTTCATGGCGGGGGCGATGATCTGCAGACCGACCGGGAGATTGTCCTCCGGCGCCAGACCGCAGGGCAGCGACATGGCGGCGTTGCCGGCCAGGTTGGTCGGGATGGTGCACAGGTCGGCGAGGTACATCGCCATCGGGTCGTCGGCGCGCTCGCCGATCGGGAAGGCCGTGGTCGGCGTCGTCGGCGAGACGATCACGTCGACCTGCTCGAAGGCCTTCTCGAAGTCCCGGGTGATCAGCGTCCGGACCTTCTGCGCGCTGCCGTAGTACGCGTCGTAGTAGCCGGAGCTGAGCGCGTACGTACCGAGCATGATGCGGCGCTTGACCTCGTCGCCGAACCCGGCCTCACGCGTGAGGGCGGTGACGTCCTCGGCCGACTTCGTACCGTCGTCGCCGACCCGCAGGCCGTAGCGCAGGCCGTCGAACCGGGCGAGGTTGGAGGAGCACTCCGACGGCGCGATCAAGTAGTACGCCGACAGCGCCAGGTCGAAGGACGGGCAGTCCAGCTCGACGACCTCGGCGCCCAGCTCCTTCAGCAGCTCGACCGACTCGTCGAACCGCTGGAGCACACCGGCCTGGTAGCCCTCGCCGCGGAACTGCTTGACGACGCCCACCCGCATGCCCCGCACGGAGCCGTTGCGCGCGGCCTCGACGACCGGCGGTACGGGCGCGTCGATGGACGTCGAGTCCAACGGGTCGTGCCCGGCGATGACCTCGTGGAGCAGCGCCGCGTCCAGCACGGTCCGCGCACACGGTCCGCCCTGGTCGAGGCTGCTGGAGAACGCGACCATGCCGTACCGGGACACACCGCCGTACGTCGGCTTGACGCCGACCGTGCCGGTGACGGCGGCGGGCTGCCGGATGGAGCCGCCGGTGTCGGTACCGATGGCCAGCGGCGCCTCGTACGACGCCAGCGCCGCGCTGGAGCCACCGCCCGAGCCGCCGGGGATCTTGGTCAGGTCCCAGGGGTTGCCGGTGGGCCCGTACGCGCTGTTCTCCGTCGACGACCCCATGGCGAACTCGTCCATGTTGGTCTTGCCGATGATGACGACGTCCGCGTCCTTGAGCTTCTTGGTCACGGTCGCGTCGTACGGCGGGATCCAGCCCTCCAGGATCTTCGAACCGACGGTCGTCGGCATGTCCTGGGTGGTGAAGATGTCCTTGAGCGCGAGCGGCACACCCGCCAGCGGGCCGAGCTTCTCGCCCCGCTCCCGCTTCTCGTCGACGGCACGCGCCTGAGCCAGCGCGCCCTCACGGTCGACGTGCAGGAAGGCGTGCACCTTCTCGTCGACGGCGTCGATCCGGGCCAGGTGGGCCTCGGTCACCTCGACGGCGGTGAGCTCGCCGGACGCGATCTTCTCGGCGATCTCGGCGGCGGTGAGCCTGATGATGTCCGTCATGTTCTTAGTCCTCCCCCAGGATCTGCGGCACCTTGAAACGCTGCTGCTCCTGGGCCGGGGCGCCGGAAAGCGCCTGCTCGGGGGTGAGCGACGGACGGACCTCGTCCGCGCGCATGACATTGGTCAGCGGCAGCGGGTGGGAGGTCGGGGGTACGTCTTGATCGGCGACCTCGGAGACGCGGGCGACCGCGCCGATGATGTCGTCGAGCTGTCCGGCGAAGTGGTCGAGCTCTTCGTCCTTCAGCTCCAGACGTGCCAGCCGGGCGAGGTGGGCGACCTCCTCGCGCGTGATGCCAGGCATGCAGCGATCCTCAGGGGTGAGTGTGATGGTTTTGGCCCAATCCTATGGGGCCGGGCCCTCTACCCGTTAAACGGTTGCCCGAGGCCCCCGCGCGGGCGTCCGGGGCGGGGCCGTGCCCACCATCCACCGACCCGAAGCCGGCGTGCGGCCGGGCGGGGCCGTGCAGGGTCGCCCCCGCAGAGGTTGGCGGCGAAGCCGGGGCTCCCTTGCGCGTGACCCAAGGCCGCCGGCCTCGAGGAGGCGAGCCCGGAGGGGCCCCGCCCCCCACCCACGGGCAGCGACCGCACCGCCCACCGGGCCCGCACCCGGGTCACCGGGAACAGGCACCGCCCCAGGGGGCACCGGGCAAAGGCACCGCCCCGTCCCGTTGTGCCCACCCTCCCCCAAGCTCTCGGCTTCGCTCGAGCAGGGGGAACCCCCATCGCCCTGCGGGACGACTGCCCACAACGGGGGGGGAGCCCGCCGGGCGGGGCAGCGCGTTACTGGACCACCTGGTCCGCGTCCTGGGGCGCGGGCGGCAGTTCGCGGGGCGGGCGGTGCCAGCCGGCTTCGCCGCGGGCGCGGAGCCAGGCCGTCGTCTCCGCCGGCGGCATCGCCGCGGCGACCAGCCAGCCCTGTACCGCGTCGCAGCCCAGGTCCCGCAGCCGCTCCCAGGTCTCGTCGTCCTCGACGCCCTCCGCGACCACCAGCAGTCCCAGCGAGTGCGCCAGGTCGACGGTGCACCGGACGATCTCGGCGTCCTCGTTGTCGACCGCGAGGCGCGCCACGAACGAGCGGTCGATCTTGAGCTCGCTCACCGGGAGCCGCCGCAGGTGGACCAGGGACGAGTACCCGGTGCCGAAGTCGTCGAGGGACATCTTCACGCCGTGGCCCGTGAGCCCCGCCAGGGTGTCGGCGGCGCGCTGCGGGTCCTCCAGCAGGACGTGCTCCGTTATCTCGAGCTGGAGCGCGCCCGCCGGGACCCCGTGCCGGGCGAGCCGTGCGGCGACGGCGCCCGCGAAGCCGGGGGTGTGGACGTCGCGCGGGGAGACGTTCACGGCGACGGGGACGTTCAGACCCTGGGCGCGCCACTTGGCGACCTGGCCGAGCGCGGTCTCCAGGACGTACTCCGTGAGGTGCGGCATCAGTCCGGAGGACTCGGCGATGGCGATGAACTCGTCGGGCGGGACCTTCCCCCGCTCCGGGTGCACCCAGCGCACCAGCGCCTCCAGCCCGGCGACGTGTCCGTCGAAGCGGACCTTCGGCTGGTAGTGGAGCTCGACGTCGCCGGCGTCCAGGGCGCGCCGCAGGTCGCCGAGGAGACCGAGCCGGTCGGGGGTGTTGGAGTCGCGTTTCGACTCGTACACCTCGACGCCCGTGCGGTCCCGCTTCGCCTGGTACATCGCCACGTCGGCGCGCTGGAGGAGCCCTTCGGCGTCCAGCGCGTGGTCGGGGAAGACGGCGACGCCCGCGCTGGCCTCCAGGACCAGCGTGAGCCCGTCGAGGTCGAGTGGCGAGGACAGCTCGGCGGCGAGCTGCCGCGCCACCCGCTGGGCGCTCGTCGTGGAGTCGGCGGTCGGCAGCAGTACGGCGAACTCGTCGCCGCCCAGCCGCGCCGCCTCCGCCCCGCGCGGGAGTGCGAGCCGCAGCCGGTCGGCGATCTGGAGCAGCAGCCGGTCGCCCGCCAAGTGACCGAGCGTGTCGTTGACCGACCGGAAACGATCGAGGTCGATCAGCACGAGCGCCGCCCTGACGCCCTCGCCCTCCGCCTCCTCCAGCGCGGTCCAGGTCCGCTCCAGCAGCCACTGACGGTTCGGCAGCCCGGTGAGCGGGTCGCGCAGTTGTTCCTCCGCCCGCGCACGGGCGATCCAGAGCGTGGAGTCCAGGGCGATCAGCGGCACGGCGAACAGCGGCAGCACCACCGGCAGGGAGACCGCGACGACACAGATCAGCGGCGCGATGCCCAGCAGCGCGACCGCCACCAGTCCCTGCCGCAGCAGCGCGGTACGGGCGGCCGTGGGCAGGCCGCCGCTCTGCGGGGCCAGCGTGTACCACAGCAGCAGCCGGGTCACCACCAGGTACGCGGTGGCCGCCAGCGCCAGTTCCGGCACCGCCTCGATACCCCATTCGAGTGGCCGCCACGGCCGTTCGACCGTCGGTACGTCCCCGAACGCGGCGAGGACCAGTGCCGCCGCCCCGATGCCGAGGATGTCGGCCGCGCCGTGCAGCAGGCCCTGCCGCCAGCGGTGCCGCCGCGCCGCGCCGACCAGGACGACGACGGCGAGGCTGACCAGTCCGGCGGGCACCCACCCGTACAGCAGCAGGACGGCGATGGTGAGCGCGGCGCCGGAGCCGGTGCCGCCCCACCACCGGTCGCGGCCGAGCGCGACCAGGTGGCCGACGATGATGCCGGTGAGCACGGCGAGCGACCAGCCCGCCGTGGAGCCGGGGAAGAGCGCGTGGCCGCCGCTCACGGCGCCGTACAGCCCGGCCAGGAGGACGAAGGCGGCGACGGCCACGACGACGGTCCGGAGCCTGGATGCGATGCCCGTGCTGGCCGCGTACGCACGCGGCCGTGAGACCGGGGCGGCACTCTCGGTCGGTTTCATTCCGTCCCTCTCACAGCCGGCGGTGCCGTTGCCTCGCGATGGCCCGTTGTCATGCCGCCACGGCCGGAATCCACCCTGCGGCCGTGCACGACATGCGCCGTCTCAACAGTAGGCCGCGGAAGGCTTCGACGGGCAGCGCTCTACAGCTCTTGCCCGAATGCGGCCCGGCCACCCTTATCCATCTGGTATGCGCCGAACGGGTGACCTCCGGACACCGATTCCCGGCCTACTGTTCGAGCGGAACCGCCACCTCGCGCGCCGCGTCCGGACCCTGTTCGAGCAGGACTTGGAAGCCGTCCTCGTCCAGAACCGGAACCTTCAACTGCATCGCCTTGTCGTACTTGGAGCCGGGGTTGTCACCCACAACAACGAAGGCGGTCTTCTTGGAAACGGAACCGGTCACTTTCGCTCCGCGGCTCTGGAGGGACTCTTTTGCGCCATCCCTGGTGTAGTTCTGGAGGGTGCCGGTGACGACGACCGTCAACCCCTCCAGCGGGCGCGGCCCTTCGTCCTCACCCGTGCTCTCCTCCTCCATCCGCACGCCGGCCGCCCGCCACTTGCGCAGGATCTCCCGGTGCCAGTCCTCCTCGAACCACTGCTTCAGGGACGCCGCGATGGTCGGGCCCACGCCCTCGACGGCCGCCAGCTCCTCCTCGCTCGCCTGCTCGATGCGGTCGATCGAGCGGAACTCGCGGGCCAGCGCCTCCGCCGCGACCGGCCCGACGTGACGGATCGAAAGACCGGTGATGATCCGGGCCAGCGGGCGCTGCTTGGCCGCCGCGATGTTCTCCAGCATGGCCAGGGCGTTCTTGCGCGGCTCGCCCTGCTGGTTGGCGAAGACCGTGGCGATCTTCTCCTCACCCGTCTTGGGGTCACGCTTGGGCAGACCGCTGTCCTGGTCCAGGACGTACGCCTTGATGGGCAGCAGTCGCTCGATGGTGAGGTCGAACAGGTCGCCCTCGTCCACCAGCGGTGGCTCGGCCGGCTCCAGGGGCTTGGTCAGCGCGGCCGCCGCCACATAGCCGAAGTTCTCGATGTCGAGGCACTTGCGGCCGGCGAGGTAGAAGAGGCGCTCACGCAACTGCGCGGGGCACGTACGGCTGTTCGGGCAACGCAGGTCGACGTCGCCCTCCTTCATCGGCCGCAGCGGCGTCCCGCACTCGGGGCACTCGGCCGGCATCACGAACTCCCGCTCCGTACCGTCCCGCAGGTCCGCCACGGGCCCGAGGATCTCCGGGATGACGTCACCGGCCTTGCGCAGCACCACCGTGTCCCCGATGAGGACGCCCTTGGCCTTCACGACGTCCTGGTTGTGCAGGGTGGCGAACTCGACCTCCGAGCCCGCGACCGTGACCGGCTCCACCTGCGCGTACGGCGTCACCCGGCCCGTCCGGCCCACCCCCACCCGGATGTTGACCAGCTTGGTGTTGACCTCCTCCGGCGCGTACTTCCAGGCGATGGCCCAGCGCGGCGCCCGCGAGGTGGAGCCGAGCCGGCCCTGGAGCGGGATCTCGTCGAGCTTGACGACCACGCCGTCGATCTCGTGCTCCACCGAGTGCCGGTTGTCGCCGAAGTACGTGATGAACTCCCGTACGCCGTCGATGTCGTCGACCACCTTGTTGTGCCGGGCGGTCGGCAGGCCCCACTCGCGCAGCAGCCCGTACGCCTCCGACAGCCGGGTGATCTCCAGGCCCTCACGCGCGCCGATGCCGTGCACCACCATGTGCAGCGGGCGCGTGGCGGTGACCTTGGGGTCCTTCTGGCGCAGGGAACCGGCCGCCGCGTTGCGCGGGTTGGCGAACGGCTTGTCACCGGCCTCCACCAAGCGGGCGTTGAGCTCCTCGAACTTCTCCATCGGGAAGTAGACCTCACCCCGGATCTCCACCAGGTCCGGGATACGGTCGCCCTTCAGCCGGTCGGGCACGTCCGAGATGGTGCGGATGTTCGGCGTGATGTCCTCGCCCGTGCGGCCGTCGCCGCGCGTGGCCGCGCGCGTGAGGCGGCCCTTCTCGTAGGTCAGGTTGACGGCGAGGCCGTCGACCTTGAGCTCGCACAGGAAGTGGTACGCCGAGGTGCCGACCTCCTTGGCGACGCGGTCCGCCCAGGCGGCCAGCTCCTCGTCGTCGAAGGCATTGTCCAGCGACAGCATCCGCTCGCGGTGCTGGACGGCTGTGAACTCCGTCTCGTACGACCCGGCGACCTTCTGCGTCGGCGAGTCGGGCGTCCGGAGCTCCGGATACTCCTCCTCCAACGCCTCCAGGGAACGCAGCAGTCGGTCGAACTCGGCGTCGCTGATGACCGGCTGGTCCTTCACGTAGTACCGGAAGCGGTGCTCCTCGACCTGCTCGGCAAGCTGCGCGTGCTTGTCCCGTGCCTCCGCCGGCACGACATCGTGCTGTTCGACAGCCACCGTCATTCCTCCGTTACTGACGTCACTCAGGGTTGTCCGCGAGCGATCTCGCCGCCTTGACGCAGTGGGCGAGCGCGGCGCGGGCGTACGCGGGCGAGGCGCCCGCCAGCCCGCACGACGGGGTGACCACGAGCGACTCCGCCAGAGTCCCCGGATTCAGCCCCAGCCTGCGCCACAGCGTCCTGACACCCATGACGCTACCGGCAGGGTCTGACAATGGGCCGTCGGTGGACCCCACGACGCCCGCGAAGAGCTTCGTGCCGCCCTCGACCGCCTCCCCGATCGACTCCTCGTCACGCTCGGTGAGCAGCCCGAAATCGAACGAGATGCCCGCCGCGCCGGCCCGCCGCAGCAGCGCGAACGGCACGTCCGGGGCGCACGAGTGCACGACCACCGGCCCGTCGTTCACGGCCATGACGTCCCGCAGCGCGCTCTCCACGACCTGCCGGTCCACCGCCCGGTAGGTGCGGTAGCCGCTCGCGGTCTGCACCTGCCCGCGCAGCACGGCGGTGAGGGACGGCTCGTCGAGCTGGAGCGCCACGCGCGCGCCCGGCACCCGGCGCCGCACCTCAGCGAGGTGGGCGCGCAGCCCTTCCGCCAGCGAGGCCGCCAGGTCCCGGCAGGCCCCGGGGTCGCCGAGCGCGGCCTCGCCGCCCCGCAGCTCCAGGGCGGCGGCCAGCGTCCACGGCCCCACGGCCTGGACCTTCAGCAGGCCCTCGTACCCCTGCGTGAACTCCTCCAGGGCGTCGAGGTCCTCGCCCATCCAGGACCTGGCCCGCCGGGTGTCCCGGCCCGGCCGGTCGCTGACCCGCCAGCCGCTCGGCTCGACGTGCGCGTACATCTCGACGAGCAGCCCGATCGTCCGCCCGATCATGTCGGCGCCCGGCCCGCGCGCGGGCAGCTCGGCGAGGTGCGGGAAGTCCTCGAAGGTCCCGGTGACGGTCCTGGCGGCCTCGCGCGCGTCGCCGCCGGGCATGGACCCGACCCCGGTGGCCGGGCCCCAACTGAAGTCGTCGCTGTCGGTCATCGTCCCGGCCGCACCGTCACGTCGTTGATCTCCGCGTCGCGCGGCAGATCGATGGCCATCAGGATCGTCGTGGCGACCGACTCGGGGTCGATCCAGCGCGAGGCGTCGTACTCCTTGCCCTCCTGCTGGTGCACCTTGGCCTGCATGGGGCTGGCCGTGCGGCCCGGGTAGACGGACGTGACGCGTACGCCGTTGCCGTGCTCCTCCTGGCGCAGCGAGTCGGCCAGCGCCTTGAGGCCGTGCTTGGAGGCCGCGTACGCGGACCATTCGGCGTGCGCGTTCAGACCGGCGCCGGAGTTGACGAAAACGACGTGCCCCTGGGACACCCGCAGTTGCGGCAGGAGCAGCCGGGTCAGCTCGGCGGGCGCGATGAGGTTGACCTCCAGCTGACTGCGCCAGGCCTTGGTGGTGAGGTCGCCGACCCGTCCGAGGTCGACGACGCCCGCGATGTGCAGCAGCGAGTCGAGCCGGTCGGGGAGGGTCTGGTGGGAGAAGGCCCAGGAGAGCCGGTCGGGGTTGGCGAGGTCGCCGACGAGCGTGCGGGCACCCGGGTAGGTGTCGGCCAGTTCCTTGGCGCGCCCGGCGTCACGGGCCAGCAGGACCAGGTCGTCGCCCCGCTCGTGCAGGCGGCGGGCGACGGCCGCGCCGATGCCGGAGCCCGCCCCGGTGATCATGTGTGTAGCCATACGGGCCATGCTCGCATCCGGACGGCGTCTACCGGATCCCGGCGCTCTCCTCCAGGCCGGTCAGGGGCAGCGGTACGGGGAATCCGGCGCCCGGCACGGCTGTTGAACCGGCCATGACGACAGGACACCGCATCACCATCGAGCAGGGCACCGACCTCGTACGCGTCGTCCACGACGGACAGGTGGTCGCGGAGAGCCGCCGTCCCCTCCTACTGCGCGAGACGGGCTACCCCGTGCGGTACTACCTGCCGGTGACGGACGTACGGATGGACCTCCTGTCCCCCTCGGAGACCCACACGTACTGCCCGTTCAAGGGCACCGCGTCCTACTGGTCGCTGCCGGGCGCGAAGGACGCGGCATGGGCGTACCCCGACCCCAAGCCCGACGTCGCCGCGATCAAGGACCACCTCTGTTTCTACGAAACAGAGGTGGTGTGACGGCGAGCGAGCTTCCTGGCGGAGTTGGACTGAACGGAGCCGGACCGGGACGGGGTCAGGCCGAGACCGACGCCCGCCGGGTCGTCGCCGCGATGGTCGCCGAGCCGACGACGCGGGTGTCGTCGTAGAGGACGATCGCCTGGCCGGGGGCGACGCCGCGGACGGGGTCGGTGAAGGTGACGTGCAGTTCGTCGCCGACGACGGTGGCCGTGACCGGGGTCTCGCCGCCGTGGGCGCGGAGCTGGGCGGTGTAGGTGCCGGGGCCGGAGGGGGGCGTGCCGCACCAGCGGGGCTTGATGGCGGTCAGGGCGGTGACGTCGAGGGCCTCGGCGGGGCCCACCGTCACGGTGTTGTTCACCGGCGAGATGTCCAGGACGTACCGGGGCTTGCCGTCCGGGGCGGGGTGGCCGATGCGGAGTCCCTTGCGCTGGCCGATGGTGAAGCCGTAGGCGCCCTCGTGGGTGCCGACCTTGGCGCCGGACTCGTCGACGATGTCGCCCTCCATCGTCCCCAGGTGGGAGGCGAGGAAGCCCTGGGTGTCGCCGTCGGCGATGAAGCAGATGTCGTGGCTGTCGGGCTTCTTGGCCACGGCCAGGCCCCGCCGCTCCGCCTCCGCGCGGATCTCGTCCTTGGTGGTGAGGGTGTCGCCCAGCGGGAACATCGCGTGGGCGAGCTGCTTCTCGTCCAGGACGCCGAGGACGTACGACTGGTCCTTGGCCATGTCGGAGGCCCGGTGGAGCTCGCGGGTGCCGTCCTCGCGGGTCACGATCGTCGCGTAGTGGCCGGTGCAGACCGCGTCGAAGCCCAGCGCCAGGGCCTTGTCCAGCAGCGCCGCGAACTTGATCTTCTCGTTGCAGCGCAGGCACGGGTTGGGGGTGCGACCGGCCTCGTACTCGGCGATGAAGTCGTCCACGACGTCCTCGCGGAACCGCTCGGCCAGGTCCCAGACGTAGAAGGGGATGCCGATCACGTCGGCCGCGCGGCGGGCGTCGCGCGAGTCCTCGATCGTGCAGCAGCCACGGGCGCCGGTACGGAAGGACTGTGGGTTCGCGGACAGGGCGAGGTGCACCCCGGTGACGTCGTGGCCGGCTTCGGCGGCGCGGGCGGCGGCGACGGCGGAGTCCACGCCGCCCGACATGGCGGCGAGCACACGGAGGGGGCGCTGGGGAGTCTGAGTCATAGCCCTACCAGGGTACGGGCCCCGGGAACCATGCTCACGTGCGTAGGCGTTGACGATCACATGGACGGGAAAAAGCGGGGGACGGTCGGCCGTCGCGCGGTGCTGATCGGCGGTGGGGCGGCCGTCGTCGGCGCCGCGGTGCTGGCCCGGGACGAGCTGCGGCGGGCCTGGTACCGGGTGCCGGGGGTGGAGAAGGACCGCGTCGAGGGTGCGCTGGACCATCCGGGCGCGCAGTGGACGGCGGCGTCGCGGGCGAACTGGCGGTACGCCGACCGGCCGGACGACTTCACCATCGACCGGGTCGTCATCCATGTCGTCCAGGGCGACTTCCCGACCGCCCTGAAGGTGTTCAAGGACCCGGAGCACGGTGCGGCGACGCATTACGTCGTCCGCAAGGACGGGCACGTCGCGCAGATGATCCGCGAGCTGGACGTGGCGTTCCACGCGGGCAACCGGGACATGAACGAGCGGAGCATCGGCATCGAGCACGAGGGGTTCGTGGACCGGCCGCAGGACTTCACGGACGCCATGTACGCGTCGTCCGCCAAGCTGACGGCCGGGATATGCGCCCGGTACGGCATTCCGGTGGACCGGGAGCACATCATCGGCCATGTGGAGGTGGAGGGGACCGACCACACCGATCCGGGGCCGCACTGGGACTGGGACCGGTACATGAAGCTGGTCCGGGACGCCTCCCGGGCGCCGCGGACGGCCGCGAGGCCGACCGCTAGCTGAGGCCCGCCGTCCGGGCCCGCTCCACGGCCGGCCCGATGGCCTTGGCGACCGCCTCGACGTCGGCGCGCGTCGAGGTGTGGCCGAGCGTGAAACGCAGCGTGCCGCGCGCCAGGTCCGGGTCGGTTCCGGTGGCCAGCAGGACGTGGCTGGGCTGGGCCACGCCGGCGGTGCACGCCGAGCCGGTGGAGCACTCGATGCCCTGGGCGTCCAGGAGCAGCAGCAGCGAGTCGCCCTCGCAGCCGGGGAAGGTGAAGTGGGCGTTGGCGGGCAGGCGCCCCTCCGGGGCCGGGTCGCCGCCGAGGATCGCGTCCGGGACGGCCGTGCGGACGGCCTCGACCAGCTCGTCGCGCAGGGCGCCGATCTCGCGGGCGTACTCCTCGCGGCGCTCGGCGGCCAGCCGGCCCGCCACCGCGAAGGCGGCGACGGCGGGGACGTCGAGCGTGCCGGAGCGGACGTGGCGC
The DNA here is from genome assembly GCF_040674455.1 of Streptomyces sp. NPDC049837. Lineage (NCBI taxonomy): Bacteria > Bacillati > Actinomycetota > Actinomycetes > Kitasatosporales > Streptomycetaceae > Streptomyces > Streptomyces sp. NPDC049837. The sequence continues at coordinate 76,829 of NZ_JBFAMP010000003.1, forward strand.
TCCTGGCCGCCGCCGTGCAGCACCGGCACCGGGCTGTACTCGCGGCCCAGCAGCAGCGCCCCGATGCCGTACGGGCCGCCGATCTTGTGGCTGGAAACCGTCATGGCGGCGAGGCCGGAGCCGGCGAAGCCGACCGGGACCTGGCCGAAGGCCTGGACGGCGTCGGAATGCAGCGGTACGTCGAACTCGCGGGCCACGGCGGCCAGTTCCGCGACCGGCATGACGGTGCCGATCTCGTTGTTGGCCCACATCACGGTGGCGAGGGCGACGTTCGACGGGTCGCGCTCGATGGCCTCCCGGAGCGCCTCGGGGTGCACGCGCCCGTAGCGGTCGACGGGCAGGTACTCGACGGTGGCGCCCTCGTGCTCGCCGAGCCAGTGGACGGCGTCGAGGACGGCGTGGTGCTCGACGGGGCTGGCCAGCACCCGGACGCGGCGCGGGTCGGCGTCCCGGCGCGCCCAGTACAGGCCCTTGACGGCGAGGTTGTCCGCCTCGGTGCCGCCGGAGGTCAGGACGACCTCGCTGGGCCGTGCGCCCAGGGCCTCGGCGAGGGCCTCGCGGGCCTCCTCGACGGTACGGCGGGCCCGGCGGCCGGCGGCGTGCAGCGAGGACGCGTTGCCCGTCACGGCGAGCTGGGCGGTCATCGCCTCGATCGCCTCCGGCAGCATCGGAGTGGTCGCGGCGTGGTCGAGGTAAGCCATGGTGCAACGATTCTACGAGCCCCCCGCGGACGGAGTATCAGCACCGTATCGGCCGTATGGCACCCGGCGTCAGGCGATGCTCCAGGAGACCGTGCCGTCCAGGGTGACCAGCGTGGCGAGCACGGCCAGGTCGGCGATGCCGAGACCGAGGCCGAGCAGGGCCCGCCCACGGCGGGTGGTGCCGCGCCGCAGTGCGAGGACGGCGAGGCCGATGGCGATGGGCCCGAGCAGGATGTTCATCACCAGCAGGCCCACCAGCCCCAGGACGAACGCCGCGACGGCCATTCCGTCGGCGTCATACGTGCGGCTCCGGCGCCGCGGGGTGGAGGTGGCGAGTTCCATGACGGTCTCCTCAGCGGTGCTGTCGTTCCCGGATGGCGAAGATCAGCAGCCAGGCGCCGATGACGGCGGCGGCGACGAGAGTGACCGGGACCGGTACGTGGGCCGCGGTCCCGAGGACGACACCCAGCATGAGCAGGGCGGCGACGATGAAGAACATCCGATGACCTCCCTCGGTCCTCTGTGGGGTTGAATTGGAAAACAGTTGTTCACTGACTACCCAGTCTAGCGAGTGCCATCACTGGAGTGGTCCGGAGAACGGTTGTTTACTGAATGGCATGAGTCACACCTCCGGGATCCGGCAGGCCCAGAAACAGAAAACCCGTCAGGCCCTCCTGGACGCCGCCCTCCAGCTCCTGGAGGACCAGAGCCTGAGCAGCCTCGGCCTGCGTGAGGTGACCCGCGCGGTCGGCGTCGCCCCGGCGGCCTTCTACCGGCACTTCCGCGACACCGCGGACCTCGGCGTCGCCCTCGTCGACGAGGCCCTCGGCAGTCTGCACGGCACGATCCGCACGACCCTCGCGGCGACTGGCGACAGCGACGAACGGATCGCCGCCACCGTCGAGTTGATCGCCGGGCTCGTACGCGAGTACCCCGCCCACGTCCGGTTCATCGCCCGCGAACGGCACGGAGGCGTGGCACCCGTACGCGAGGCGATCGGCGGCCAACTCGACCGGTTCGCACGGGAGGTGGCCGACGAGCTGGCCGGGCACCCCGAGAGCACGGGGTGGGAGCGGGACGACCTGCTCATGCTCGCCGGGCTGTACGTCGACCACATGGTGATGACCGCCTCGGCGTTCCTGGCGACACCGCCCGACGCCTGGGACCGCGTGGCGCGCACCGCGCGGCGGCAACTGCGGCTGGTCAGTCTGGGGCGCCGTCACTGGCTGGACTGACGTCCGCGTACAGGGCGAGCACCCGCGCCGCCCGCCGCGCCAGTTCGGCGCGCACCTCGGGCGGGTCGAGGACCTCCAGGTTCGCCCCGAAGGCCAGCAGCGCGCGGGTGTGCGGCACGTCCGGGAAGGCGAGCCCGACCTGGGCCCACTCCCCCGCCGGCTCCGGTTCCGGCTCGCCCGTCAACAGCCCGCCGTGCAGGCGCATGAAGAGGTCGAGGCGCGACAGGTGGACCCTGGCCCGTACGCGCAGCCCCGCCGGGCGCTCCTCCACCTGTCGGCGCAGCACCTCCCACACGTCCGCGAGCTCCACCCCGGCCCGCCGCCGCACCCGCTGGTCGGTGACCGTCGCGCGCCGGATCCGGTCGGCGCGGTAGAGGCGGGGTGCGCCGCGGTGGTCGGCGACCAGGTACCAGACACCCGCCTTCGCCACGAGCCCGTACGGGTCGACGGTGTACGTCCGCGCCTCCTCCGTACCACTGTGGCGGTACCGCAGCCGCAGCCGCCGGTCCGTGAAGACGGCGTCGTGCAGGGCGTCCAGCTCCACAGCGGGACTCGGCCCGCGCAGCCAGCGGTCCGGGTCGACGAGGATGCGGCGGCTGGTCAACTCGGCGGCCGGGCGGTGCGGTTCCGGGAGCGCGGCCATCACCTTGCGGAGCGCCGAGCCGAGGGCCCGGTCGAGCCCCAGCGCGGCGTGGGTGCCGTGGGCGGCGAGCACGAACAGGGCGCGCGACTCGTCGGCGGTCAGCCCGGTGACGTCCGTCCGGAACCCCGGCAGCAGGGCGATGCCGCCGTGCCGGCCGCGCTCGGCGTAGACGGGCACGCCGGACGCGGAGAGCGCCTCGACGTCCCGGTAGATGGTGCGTACGGAGACGTCGAGGCGCTCGGCGAGCTCGGTGGCGGGGACGAGGCCCCGCGTCTGGAGGAGCAGGAGGATGGAGAGCAGCCGGTCGGACTTCACTCCAGGGACATTAACCCCGTGGTGCGCGCGCGAGTTGACGGGACTGGGCGACCAGACGGTCGGCGCTGTCCCAGACCTCGGCGTCCTCCTCCAGGAAGCCGCCCGCGAGGTTGCGGGTGGTGATGGAGACCCGCAGCGGTCCGGGGGCGGGGCGGCACCGTATGTGGGTGGTGAGCTCGACGGTGGGCGTCCAGCCGGTGAGGCCGAGCTCGAAGGAGGTCGGGGGCAGGGCGTCCACGGTGAGCAAGAGGGACAGCGGGTCGGGCTCGCGGCCGTCGGCCAGGCCGAACCAGCCGCGCATCTCGCCCTTGCCCGACGGGGCGCCGACGGCCCAGCCCAGGGTGGTGGGGTCGAGCTTGATGTCGAGGCGCTCGGTGATGGCGGAGGAGCCGGGGATGGGCGCCGGGCCGTCGGACGGGCCGAGGCAGTGCTCGCGCGGCGGGATGGCGGGCGGCTTGGCCGTCGTCCGTACGTCGTCGGGCAGGGAGTCGAGGTCGCCGTAGGAGGCGAGGACCCGGATGCGCTCGACCTCGGTGCCGTCCTCCGCGTACTGGAAGAGCGAGGCCTGACCGGTGGAGAGCGTGCGGCCGGTGCGCACCGTCTCGGTGCGGATCACGGCGGGGCCCGGCACGGACGGCGTCAGATAGTGCGCCGAGATCGTGAACGGGTCGGGGTGCGGCAGGGCGTCGCCGAGTGCGCGGCCGAGCAGGGCGAGGAGGTAGCCGCCGTTGACGGCCTGGATGATCGTCCAGCCGGCGGAGAGCTCCGCGTCGTAGACGCCGGGCTCCCGGAGGGTCACCGCGGTGTCGCGGTCGAACTCGCTGTCCATGCCCGGCACAGTACAACAGGAAACTACTAAGCGGTAGCTTTCTCTGGGAGCTGCTCCTCGGAGGCGGCGGAGCGGCGGTTCCAGGCCCGGGGCGCCCGCCAGTGGAAGCGCATGGCCAGCAGGCGCAACAGGAACGTGGTCAGGGCGGCGAGGGCGCTGGTGAAAGGGTTCAGCATCTCGAAGCGGATGCAGAGCGCGACCATGGTGGCGCCCACGATGGCCGGCACGGCGTACAGGTCGCGGTCCCAGCGCAGCAGCGACGGCACCTCATTGGCCAGCACGTCGCGCAGTACGCCGCCGCCGACGCCGGTGGCCAGCCCGAGCACGGCGGAGAAGGTGAGGCCGAGGCCGTGCTCGTACGCCTTGGTCGTGCCCGCGACGCAGAAGAGCCCGAGCCCGGCGGCGTCGAAGACGTTCACGGCCGCCTGCGTCCGCTCGACGACCGGGTGGAGGAAGAAGACGAGCACGGTCGCGACGAGGGGCATGAGGAAGTACCCCAGGTCGGTGAACGCGGCGGGCGGTACGGCGCCGATGACCAGGTCCCGGAACAGCCCTCCGCCCAGGGCGGTGACCTCGGCGAGGACGGCGATGCCGAAGACGTCGAAGTTCTTGCGTACGGCGAGCAGGGCGCCCGAGATCGCGAAGACGAAGATGCCCGCGAGGTCGAGCGCGTGTTGCACGGAGGGGGTGAAGAATTCCTGGAGCACCGCCCAATTGTGCCGGTTCCCCCCGGGGGCTCCGCCCCCGCCGGACGGCTACCCCCGCGCGCGTCGCACCGGCCCCGTGGCGGGCGGCCCCGTGGCGGGCCGGCCCCGGGGGGCTCGCGCCGGTGGTGTGGTGGCGGGAGCCAGGGCATCCGGTGGGGAGCACTCGGACTGTCGCTTCGCTCCTTTACGTCCGAGCACCCCCCACACTCCGGCCCCTTCCCCCGCCCATGGGCCGGTGCGCCCCGAAGCCCCCGCCCCGAAACCGGACCGGCGGGGCGGCCCCGAGGGACCATCCCGCTCGGGTCAGAGCTTCTTCGGGGCGTCGTCCTCCGAGGACGGGGCGGAAGTCTCCGGAGACGGCTCCGCCGCCGTGGCGGAGGCGTCCGCGGAAGGCTCCGGCTCCGCCGGCTTCGTCGCCGCCACGATCTCGATCGCCTCGCCCGACGAGGCCAGGGGCGTGTCGCCCGGGGCCTGGTCCGGGGCGTTCTCGGGGTGGTGGCAGGCGACGCGGCGGCCCGGGGCCAGCTCCAGCAGGGGCGGCTCCTGGGTACGGCACACCTGCGTGGCCTTCCAGCAGCGGGTGTGGAAGCGGCACCCGCTCGGCGGGGCGATCGGCGACGGCACGTCGCCCTTCAGCAGGATCCGCTCGCTCTTGGCCCCCCGCCGCCTCGGGTCCGGTACCGGGACCGCCGACATCAGGGCCTTGGTGTACGGGTGCATCGGCGCCTCGTACAGCGACGTGCGGTCCGAGAGCTCGACGATCTTGCCCAGGTACATCACCGCGATCCGGTCCGAGACGTGCCGGATGACCGACAGGTCGTGCGCGATGATCACGTAGGTGAGGCCCAGCTCGTCCTGGAGGTCGTCCAGCAGGTTCACCACCTGCGCCTGGATCGACACGTCCAGCGCCGAGACCGGCTCGTCCGCGACGACGAGCCGCGGCTTCAGCGCCAGGGCGCGCGCGATGCCGATGCGCTGGCGCTGGCCGCCCGAGAACTCGTGCGGGTAGCGGTTGTAGTGCTCGGGGCTCAGCCCGACCCGCTCCAGAAGGCCCTGGACCTCCTTCTTGACCCCGCCCTCCGGCTCGACGCCCTGGAGCCGGAACGGCGCGGAGACGATCGAGCCGATCGTGTGCCGCGGGTTCAGCGAACCGTACGGGTCCTGGAAGATCATCTGGATGTCGCGCCGCAGCGGCCGCATCCCGCCCGTGCTCAGGTGCGTGATGTCGGTGCCGTCGAACTCGACCTTGCCGCCGCTCGGCTCCAGCAGGCGCGTGATCAGCCGGCCCATCGTCGACTTGCCGCAGCCCGACTCGCCGACCACGCCGAGGGTCTCGCCCCGGCGCACCTCGAAGTCGATGCCGTCGACCGCCTTCACGGCGCCGACCTGCCGCTGGAGCAGGCCCTTCTTGATGGGGAAGTGTTTGACCAGGCCCTCGACCTTGAGCAGGGTCTCGGACGAGGCGGAATCCGTCGTGGCTTTGGTGTCGGTCACAGCTTCGGCGCAATCTCTTCGGTCCAGATCCGCGTGCGCTCTTCCTGCTCCATGTGGCAGGCGGAGAAGTGGCCGGAGCCCACTTCACGCAGTTCCGGGCGCTCGGTGCGGGTGATCCCGCCCTTGGGCACATCCGCGTACGGGCAGCGCGGGTTGAAGGCGCAGCCGCTCGGTACGTTGATGAGGGACGGCGGCTGGCCCTTGACCGGGATGAGCCGGTCGGTCTGGTCCCGGTCGATGCGGGGCATCGACCCGAGCAGGCCCCAGGTGTAGGGGTGCTGCGGCTCGTAGAAGATCTTGTCGACCGGGCCGCGCTCCACGCACCGGCCGCCGTACATCACCAGGATGTCGTCGGCGATCTCGGCCACCACGCCCAGGTCGTGCGTGATGATGACGACCGCCGAGCCGAACTCCTTCTGGAGGTCCCGGATCAGGTCGAGGATCTGCGCCTGGACGGTGACGTCCAGCGCGGTCGTCGGCTCGTCGGCGATCAGCAGCTCGGGGTTGTTGACCAGCGCCATGGCGATCATCGCGCGCTGGCGCATACCGCCCGAGAACTCGTGCGGGTAGGAGTCCACGCGCTTGCCGGGCTCGGGGATGCCGACGCGGTCCAGCAGTTCGATGGCGCGGGCGCGGGCGACCTTCTTCGGCACCTTGTTGTGGATGCGGTACGCCTCCACGATCTGGTTGCCGACGGTGTAGTACGGGTGCATCGCGGACAGCGGGTCCTGGAAGATCATCGCCATCTCGCGGCCCCGGAGCCGCCGCACCTCGTCGGGGTCGGCGCTCACCAGCTCCTTGCCGTCGAGCCAGATCTCGCCGCTCACCCGTACGTTCTTGCCGCGCGCGCCGAGCCGGTGCAGGCCCATGATGGCGAGCGAGGTGACGGACTTGCCGGAGCCGGACTCGCCGACGACACCGAGGGTCTTGCCCTTCTCCAACTGGAAGGAGAGCCCGTCGACCGACTTGACCAGGCCGTCGTCGGTCGGGAAGTGCACCTTGAGGTCGCGTACGTCGAGGAAGGCGCGCGGTTCGGAGGTGCCGGGGCGGTCCTCCACCACGGCGCCGGTCTTGGACAGTTCGGTCATGACACCCTCACGCGCGGGTCGACGACGGCGTACAGAAGGTCAACCACGAGGTTGAGGAAGACGACGAAGAACGCCGCGAGCAGTGTGACGCCGAGGATCGGCGGCAGGTCGTTGTCGGTGATCGACTTCACCGCGTACTCGCCGATGCCGTGCAGCGAGTACACCGACTCGGTGATCACCGCGCCGCCGAGGAGCAGGCCGATGTCCATGCCGAAGACGGTGACGATCGGGGTGAGCGCGGCCCGCAGACCGTGCTTGCCGACGACCCGCCGCTCGCGCATGCCCTTGGCGCGGGCGGTGCGGATGAAGTCCTCGCTCATCGCCTCCAGCATCCCGGAGCGGGTGAGGCGGGCGTAGATCGCCGCGTACAGCAGGGCCAGCGAACACCACGGCAGGAAGAGGGTGTTGGCCCACTGCGAGGGGTTCTCGGTGAACGGGACGTACGTCCGGCCGAAGATCTCCAGCTCGTAGCTGAAGAGCAGCAGGAAGAGCTGGGCGGTGAAGAAGATGGGCAGGGAGACGCCGGCGAGCGCGCCGCTCATGGCGGCCCGGTCGAAGAACGAGCCGGGCTTGAGGGCCGAGATGACGCCGACGACGATGCCGGAGACCAGCCACAGCACGGCCGCGCCGATGGCGAGGGAGATGGTGACCGGGAGCCGGTCGACGAGCTGCGGCCAGACCTCCAGGTTGGTCTTGAAGGAGTAGCCGAAGCAGGGCGCGTCGCACTGGACGGTGGTGGGGCCCCGCTCATAGGTGGCGCCGGTGACGATCCCCCTGATGAAGTCCCAGTACTGGACGTAGACCGGTTCATCGAGGCCAAGATTCCGCTTGACCGCCGCGATGTCCGCGGGCGTGGGGTTCTTGCCGATGTACTGCTGGGCCAGTTGATCGGCGGTCTGGCCGGCCAGCTTCGGCAGGATGAAGAAGATGCCGAAGGTGACCGCCGTGACGACCAGCAGCAGGATCACTGCCGCGATCAGCCGGCGGATGATGTACGAGATCACGGGGACCGGCGCCGGTGCCCGCGGGCCGCACCGTGGATGCGGGGGCCCGCGGGCACCAATGCCTTCACCTGCCTTCCGGGGCTACTTCTTCGTGGTGCCGATGTTGAGGTAGTCGTACTGACCGCTCCAGGCCGCCGAGGCGACCATGTTGGTGCCGTGCGGCGAGCGGTAGTTCAGAACCTTGAAGTACGACAGCGGGACGATGGCCGCCTGCTCCATGACCTTCTTGTCGACCTCGACGTACGCCGCGGTGCGCGCGTTCTCGTCGGTGTTGGCGATGGCGTCGTCCAGCAACTTGTTGATCGCCGGGTCGTTCAGCTCCGACAGGTTGGTGTTGCCGGACTGGCCGATGGCCTTGCCGTGCACGATCTGCTGGAGGTAGCCGTAGCCGGTCGGCCAGTCGGCACCCCACTGCATCATGATCAGACCGATGTTCTCCTTCTTGGTGAAGGACGGGACACCGGCGTAGTCGCTGAAGTACTTGCTGCCCGGGTACTGCTTGATCTTGGCGTCGATGCCGACCTTCTTCAGCGACTCGACGACGGCGGTGGCGGCGTCGATCTCGGGCTGGCGCTCACTGCGGGCGGAGATGAAGGTGGAGATCTTCTCCTGGCCGCAGGCCTTCAGGTGCTGCTTGGCCTTGGCGACGTCGCCCTTGTTGCCCTCGGAGGGGTACAGGTCGAACTTCTGGTGACCGGGGAGGTCGTTCGGCATCACGGTGGTGGCGATGTCACCGCGGATCGGGCCACCCATCGCGGTCTGCACGGAGACCTTGTCGATGGCGTACTGCACGGCCTTGCGGCACTCGACGTTGTCGAACGGCTTCACCTTGGTGTTGATCGCCGTGTAGACGAGCCGGCCACCGTAGGTGTTGTCGGTGTTGGCCTTCAGGTCCTCCTTGGCCATGACCTGCGCCTGCGTCTGGGCGTCGACGCCACCGCCCTTGAGGTCGGCGATGATGTCGCCCGACATCAGGTCCTTGTCGATGGTAGCCTGGTTGACCTTGAGGTTCAGGACGATCTTGTCCGGGTACTGCTTGCGCAGCGGGTCGGTCTTGGCGTCCCAGTGCTCGTTGCGGACGAGGACGACCTGCTGGCCGTCCTTGTAGGTCTCGAACTTGTACGAGCCCGAGGAGACGATGGACTTGGTGTAGTCCGTGCCCTTGTCCTTGGCCTTCGGCACCGGGGCGGTCTGCGGGGCGCTGACCAGGTAGTCGAAGTCCGCGAACGGCTTGTTGAGCTTGAAGACGATGGTGTGGTCGTCCGGGGTCTGGATGGACTCCAGGCCCTTGTCGCTCTTGTCCTTGTACGGGCCCTTGTACTTGGCCGGGTCGGCGAGGAGCTGCTGGAAGTAGTTCGGGCCGTTGGACAGCACGTCACGCGCGAAGTTGGAGCGCTCGACGGCGTACTTGACGTCCTTGGCCGTGACCGGCGTGCCGTCGGAGTACTTGACGCCCTTGCGGATCTTGTACGTCCAGGTCTTGCCGCCGTCGCTGGGGGTACCCATGCCCTCGGCGAGGTCGGCGACGAGCTCGTTGCCCTTCTCGCCGGGGCCCGGCTTGAAGGTCGTCAGCGGGCGCGCGTACAGGCGGCTGAAGTTGTAGATGAAGGAGTAGTACGTGTTGCCCGGGTCGAACGACTCGGGGGCGTCGGCCATCGCGTAGGTGACCGTTCCGCCCTTCTTGTCCGAGGCGTTGACGACACCGGTCGTCGCGGCGTTCGCCTTGGCATTGCCCTTGGCGCTCTGGCCGTCGTCCGCCTTGCTGCAGCCCGCGAGAAGCAGGCTGGCACTGCTGACGACCGCGATCGCGGCCACTGCTGACCTTCGCATTTTCGTCGAACTCCCCTTTGTTTTCGGAAACGTGTCGGTACGGTCCCGGTCCGGTGGTGCGGCCGCCGTGGGTGACGTGGCAGACGTCAGCGGCTGCGCGGGTCGAGAGCGTCCCGAAGGCCATCACCGAGCAGGTTGAAGGCCAGTACGGTGATGAAGATCGCGAGGCCGGGGACGAGCATGAACTGCGGATCAACCTGGAAGAAGTTGACCGCCTCCCTCAGCATGCCGCCCCACGAAGCCTGCGGTGGCTGGATTCCGACGCCGAGGAAACTGAGCGACGCCTCGAAGATGATGTTGGTCGGAATGAGCAGTGTCGCGTAGACCGTGATCGGCCCCACGAGGTTCGGCAGCAGCTCGCGGAAGAGGATGTACGGGCCACGGGCCCCCATCCCGCGCGAGGCGTCGATGAACTCGCGTTCCCTCAGGGCGAGGGTCTGGCCGCGCACGATACGTGCCATGTAGGGCCAGTTGAAGAACCCGATGACGAAGATCAGCACGCCGATGTGCAGGGGCAGGCCCTCCAGACCGAAGGCACCGCCCTGAAGGGTCGCCGAGATGGCGATGGCGAACAGCAGCAGCGGGAACGCCAGGAAGGTGTCCATCAGCCGGCTGATGAAGGTGTCCACACGGCCGCCGTAGTACCCGGCGATCAGGCCGAGCACCACGCCGATGACGTTGGACAGGACCGTCGCGCCGAAGGCGACGACCAGCGAGACCCAGGAGCCCTCCAGGATCCGGGCGAGGATGTCGCGGCCGAACTTCGGGTCGACGCCCAGCGGGTGGTCCCAGCTCATCCCGCCGAACCCGCCCTTGGGGAGCGAGGTGTTGGGATCGACCAGGTCCTGCTGGAAGGCGTTCGGGTCCAGACCGAGCAGCGCCTGGAGAGGCCGGGAGAGCATGGCGACCAGGATGAGCAGGATGACGATCACTCCACCGGTCACTGCCATTTTGTCCCGCTTGAAGCGGGTCCAGGCGATCTGACCGAGTGAACGACCCTCGATGTGCTTGGACTTGACGCCTTCAAGTACGGCCTCAGGCGCCGCCTCGGCCTGTGATCCGGTGGTCTCAATGGGTGCGGTCATCGTCCCTCGTGCTCGCCCGTGCCGACGGTCGCCGGCAGTGCTCGACGAACCGCCCGGGTCTGCGGCACGGTCCGTTCAGGGAGTACGCGAATGCGCTGCACGCATGTGCGACGCCCCCTGGTTGGGGGGAGTCTTCAATGGGTTCACGATCACCCGCCAGACCTCACCGGGAATGTTTGCGCAACCGTGATGCGGGTTGTCGGCTTCCGTTATCCGGACGCAGTGATCGCCTCAGCGGACCAACTCGGCCACTATCGAAGCGAAACGGACACCTCCCGCGGTCACTCCGTGGGACGCCCCAGCGGTCCCCCCGCGGTCACCCTCGCGGCGGGTAGCCGTACCCCGTGCCGGGCACGATGGGCGCGGTGGCGTGCGCCTCGCGGTCGTAGAACGGGCGGGCGTTGGCCCGCAGCCACATCGTCACCGGGTCGTACTCGTCGGACATCGCGACCGTCGACACGGGCAGGCCGTCGGGGACGGCGGTGACGGACTGGGCCATCATCGCGCGGACCGCGTCGACGGACGCCTGGCCGGTGTCGTACAGGTCCAGGCCGATGGCGAGGTACGGGGTACCGAGGGCGGGCTGGACCCAGGCGCGGCGCAGCGAGCGGACGGCGGGGGTGCGGTGGGCGTTCTGCGTGAGCAGGGCGTAGAACTGCGGGATCTGGATGGCCGGTTCGGACAGCTTGAGCGGTCCGGCGGGCATCCGGTCCAGGCCGGTGGCGATGCGGCGCAGGTCGGGCCAGGGGATGCCGACGCCGCCGCCCGGGGCGTGCGGATTGAGCCAGATGCCCCAGCGGTCGGGGTAGAGGGCGCGGGCGATGTCCCGGCCGCCGATGACCTCGTGGGCGCGGTTCCAGCCGGAGACCGCGAGCTCCTGGGCGGAGGTGACGCACGGGGCGTAGCCGAGGCCGTCGACCTCCATGTTCCCGTACTGGGCGTCGGGCGAGCCGGCCTGGCCGTGCCAGAGCAGCATCCAGAGCCGTCCTTCGGCGAGGGCGTGCAGGAGCGCCTCGTACGCGTCGTAGCGTCCGGGCGTCACCTGGCTCAGCAGGTGCTCGACCTGCCCGGCCGCCGCTCCGGCCGCCGCGGTGCCTGACGCGCTCACCCTGGGTCCCGCCCCTCTTCCGTCCACCCGACCAGCTTATGCGTGCCCGCGCTGGTAGAAGGGCCGTACCTTCTCCAGCATCCAGTCGCCCACCGGGTCCTGCGCGACGTCGAGCAGGACCATGTTGACCGGCCACGGCACCTGGACGCGGCCCAGCGCCCGGCCGAGGGCGTCCATCGGTACGTTACGGTCGGCGCCCTCCCAGGAGGAGAGCTGGACGCCGATGAAGAGGGTGGGGGCGTCCCCCTCGATGCTGGCGAGGCAGCGGCGGGCGGTCAGGACGGTGGCGGTGGCGTCGAACTCGGCGGCCGCGGCGGACAGGAAGTCGACCGGGTCCTCCTTCCAGTCCGGCTCGAACAGCTTCACCCGGGCACCGCTCGCGGGGCCGTCCAGCGGGGTGCGTCCGGCCCGGCACAGTTCGGCCACGGCGGGCGGCGGCAGCGGGGCGCCGACGGCACCGCCCGGGTTCACGGCGATGCCGAGCTGCGGCGGCAGGCCGCGGGCGAACTCGACGGCCGGGGCGACGGCGTACGCCATGTGGGCGCCGACGCACTGGGTGAACTGCTGCTCGGAGCTGTAGACCGGGACGTACCCCTGTCCATCGATCTCCAGGGTGGGCAGGTCCAGGTTCGGGCTGTCGGGGCCGCCGCCGTTGGGCAGGGGCACCCAGACGTGGCTGCGGCCCAGGACCTCGACGAGGCGGCCTCCGGCCGCGGGGTTGCCGAGGGAGGCGGCGAGCACCTCTTCGAGCTCGTTGCCCGGCCATGCAGTGTCCACTGGTGCTTCCGGTCCTTCCCGCGCGTACGTGCTGTCGCTGCCCGCAGCACCCTAACGCGGGCCCGCCCGTACGGATTCAGCCCGTACGGATCAGTCGAAGGTGATCCGCGTCAGCGCGGACGCCGCCGGCCGGTCCAGCAGGATCGCGGACGCGCACCCGCGCGGCACGACGCCCCGCTCCGCGTCCCGCACCAGCCGGCTCACCGCCCGGCGGTGCCGCCCGAAGGCGTACCCGGACACGCCACGGCCCCGCTCCCGCTGGCCCTCGCGGGCGGTGCCGGGCGTGACGTCCAGCAGGAACAGGTGCAGGGCCGTGCCCCGCCGCGCCGCCTCGCGGGCCAGCCAGCGCCGCACCCAGGCCTGCGTACCGCAGTCGTGGACGACGACGCTCCGCCCGGCGCGCAGCGCCCGCCGCAGCCCCGCGTAGTGCGCGAGCCGGACGAGGGGGCGGTAGACGGCGTACGGCAGGAAACCGGGGACCCGGCGCTCCCAGCGCTCCCGGGCGTCCTGCGAGTCGATGCCGCGCCCCTGGGCCGTCCGGGCGATCAGGGTCGACTTGCCGCTGCCGGGCAGGCCCGAGACGACCACCAGGTCACCGTCCGTGAAGGTCAGCGCCCGGGGCCCGCGCCCGCCCCGGTCCCGCAGGTCGCGCACGACCGGCAGGGCGGGCGCGGCGGCCGCCGCCCGCCCCCGCGCGGGCAGGCCCGGCTGCGCGGGCACTCCCGCGGTCGTCGCGTACGCCCCGGTCCGCTGCAACGTCATCGCTACTCCCCCTGCTAGGGCCCGGCGGGTCCCTGGGTCGGCTTCTGACGACCCTTGCCCAAGAAGTGTAAAGAAAGGGTAATAAGCCACAAGCGATTTGCCGACGAGACCCCGCGTGCAATGATGTGCCCGCCGACGCACCCATGTGCGTACACAACCGCATACCGGCCGCTTGAATCCGCGCGGGAGAGTTCCGGGTCCCGCCCGGGCGCCGAAGGAGCAAGTTCCTCCCTTGAATCTCTCAGGCCCCGTACCGCGTGGATGAGGCAGATCTGAAAAGCGGGCCGCCGTGGCGGCTCCACCCAAGGTGCAAGCCGAAGGCCGTCCCCGTACGGTCACGGTGAACCTCTCAGGTTCCGATGACAGATGGGGAGGATCGTCTTCGAGCCATGCCCTGGGAGCCACATCCATGAGCACTGCCCCCCGCCTGACCGCCCTCGATGCCGTGCATCGTGCGCTGGGCGCCACCATGACCGACTTCGCGGGCTGGGACATGCCGCTGCGGTACGGGAGCGAGCGCGACGAGCACAACGCCGTCCGCACGAAGGCCGGACTCTTCGACCTCTCCCACATGGGTGAGATCACCGTCACAGGTCCGCAGGCCGCGGACTTCCTGAACTTCGCCCTCGTCGGCAACATCGGCAGCGTCGGCACCGGCCGCGCCCGCTACACGATGATCTGCCAGGAGGACGGCGGCATCCTCGACGACCTGATCGTGTACCGGCTCCAGGAGCGGGAGTACATGGTCGTCGCCAACGCCTCCAACGCGCAGATCGTCCTCGACGCGCTGACCGCCCGCGCCGCCGGGTTCGACGCCGAGGTGCGCGACGACCGCGACGCGTACGCGCTGCTCGCCGTCCAGGGCCCCGAGTCCCCCGGCATCCTGAAGTCGCTCACGGACGCCGACCTGGACGGGCTGAAGTACTACGCGGGCCTGCCCGGCACCGTCGCCGGCGTGCCCGCGCTGATCGCCCGCACCGGCTACACCGGGGAGGACGGCTTCGAGCTGTTCGTCGAGCCGCAGCACGCCGAGAAGCTGTGGCAGGCGCTGCTGGAGGCCGGGGCGCCGGTGGGCCTGATCCCCTGCGGGCTCTCCTGCCGCGACACGCTGCGCCTGGAGGCGGGCATGCCGCTGTACGGCCACGAGCTGACCACGTCCCTGACCCCGTTCGACGCGGGCCTGGGCCGGGTGGTCAAGTTCGAGAAGGAGGGCGACTTCGTGGGCCGCGAGGCCCTGGCGGCCGCCGCCGAGCGGGCCCAGATCGCCCCGCCGCGCAAGCTCGTCGGCCTGATCGCCCAGGGCCGCCGCGTCCCGCGCGCCGGCATGTCCGTGGTGGCCGGCGGCCAGGTCGTCGGCGAGGTCACCTCGGGCGCCCCGTCGCCGACGCTGGGCAAGCCGATCGCCATGGCCTACGTGGACGCGGCGCACGCCACGCCGGGTACCGAGGGAGTCGGCGTCGACATCCGCGGTACGCATGAGCCGTATGAGGTCGTCGCGCTGCCGTTCTACAAGCGCCAGAAGTGACCTCCCGCACCACCACCCCGTTCACCACCACTCCCCCGCGTACAGGAGAATTCCCGTCATGAGCAACCCCCAGCAGCTTCGCTACAGCAAGGAGCACGAGTGGCTGTCGGCCGCCGAGGACGGCGTGTCGACGGTCGGCATCACGGAGCACGCGGCGAACGCGCTCGGCGACGTGGTGTACGTCCAGCTCCCGGAGGTCGGTGACACGGTGAGCGCGGGCGAGACCTGCGGCGAGCTGGAGTCGACCAAGTCCGTCAGCGACCTGTACTCCCCGGTGACCGGCGAGGTCGTCGAGGCGAACCAGGACGTCGTCGACGACCCGTCGCTGGTGAACACCGCCCCGTTCGAGGGCGGCTGGCTGTTCAAGGTACGCGTCACGGAGGAGCCGAAGGACCTGCTCTCCGCCGACGAGTACACCGAGTTCTCCGGCAGCTAAGGACCCTCCCCGATGTCGCTTCTGAACACCCCTCTCCACGAGCTGGACCCGGACGTCGCCGCCGCCGTCGACGCCGAGCTCCACCGTCAGCAGTCCACCCTCGAAATGATCGCCTCGGAGAACTTCGCTCCGGTCGCGGTCATGGAGGCCCAGGGCTCCGTCCTGACCAACAAGTACGCCGAGGGCTACCCGGGCCGCCGCTACTACGGCGGCTGCGAGCACGTCGATGTCGTCGAGCAGATCGCCATCGACCGCATCAAGGCCCTCTTCGGCGCCGAGCACGCCAACGTCCAGCCGCACTCGGGTGCCCAGGCCAACGCCGCCGCGATGTTCGCGCTGCTGAAGCCCGGCGACACGATCATGGGTCTGAACCTCGCCCACGGCGGGCACCTGACCCACGGCATGAAGATCAACTTCTCCGGCAAGCTCTACAACGTCGTCGCCTACCACGTCGACGACGCGACCGGTCAGGTCGACATGGCCGAGGTCGAGCGGCTGGCCAAGGAGTCCAAGCCGAAGCTGATCGTCGCCGGCTGGTCCGCCTACCCGCGCCAGCTCGACTTCGCCGCCTTCCGCCGTATCGCGGACGAGGTCGGCGCGTACCTGATGGTCGACATGGCGCACTTCGCGGGCCTGGTCGCCGCCGGTCTGCACCCCAACCCGGTGCCGCACGCCCATGTGGTCACCACCACGACCCACAAGACGCTGGGCGGCCCGCGCGGTGGCGTGATCCTGTCGACGGCCGAGCTCGCCAAGAAGATCAACTCCGCGGTCTTCCCCGGCCAGCAGGGCGGCCCGCTGGAGCACGTGATCGCCGCCAAGGCGGTCTCCTTCAAGGTCGCGGCGAGCGAGGAGTTCAAGGAGCGCCAGCAGCGCACCCTGGACGGCGCCCGCATCCTGGCCGAGCGCCTGGTCAAGGACGACGTCAAGGAGCACGGCGTGTCCGTGCTGTCCGGCGGCACCGACGTGCACCTGGTCCTGGTCGACCTGCGCAACAGCGAGCTGGACGGCCAGCAGGCCGAGGACCGGCTCCACGAGGTCGGCATCACCGTCAACCGCAACGCGATCCCGAACGACCCGCGGCCCCCGATGGTCACCTCCGGCCTGCGGATCGGCACCCCGGCCCTGGCCACGCGTGGCTTCCAGGCCGAGGACTTCACCGAGGTCGCCGACATCATCGCCGAGGCGCTGAAGCCGTCGTACGACGCCGACGCGCTCAAGGCCCGGGTGTCGGCTCTGGCCGCGAAGCACCCGCTTTACCCTGGTCTGTAGTCTCTGCAGGGATTACGGACGTACGCAGGCGTTACGTACGTAACAGACCGACATGCGGGGCACCGCGCACACTGGAGAGTGAGTGCGGTGCCCCGTCCCTTGCCCCGCCCCGCACCACCCGTGCCCCACCCGCGTTGCCCCTGCACCACCCCGGCAGACAGCGACGTCTTCCAACCAAGGAGTTCCCCCGTGGCCATCTCGGTCTTCGACCTGTTCTCGATCGGCATCGGCCCGTCCAGCTCCCACACGGTCGGCCCCATGCGCGCCGCCCGGATGTTCGCCCGCCGGCTGAAGAACGAGGGCCTGCTGGCCCCGACCGCCGCGATACGCGCCGAGCTGTACGGCTCGCTGGGCGCGACCGGCCACGGCCACGGCACGCCCAAGGCCGTCCTCCTGGGCCTGGAGGGCAACTCGCCCCGCACGGTCGACGTCGAGAGCGCCGACGAGCAGGTCGAGCGGATCAAGGCCACCAAGCGGATCAACCTGCTGGGCGCGCACGAGATCGGCTTCGACTTCGACGAGGACCTGGTCCTGCACCGCCGCAAGGCGCTGCCGTACCACGCCAACGGCATGACCCTGTGGGCGTACGACGCCGAGGGCGCCACCCTGCTGGAGAAGACGTACTACTCGGTCGGTGGCGGGTTCGTCGTGGACGAGGACGCGGTGGCGGGCGAGAACCCGATCGTCCCCGACGACACCGTGCTGAAGTACCCCTTCCGCACCGGTGACGAGCTGCTGCGCCTGACCAAGGAGACCGGGCTGTCGATCTCCGCGCTGATGCTGGAGAACGAGAAGGCCTGGCGCACCGAGGAGGAGATCCGCGAGGGCCTCCTCGACATCTGGCGGGTCATGCAGGCCTGCGTGTCGCGCGGCATGTCCCGCGAGGGCATCCTGCCGGGCGGCCTGAAGGTCCGCCGCCGTGCCGCGAACACCGCGCGCAAGCTGCGCTCCGAGGGCGACCCGCTGGCCCTCTCCATGGAGTGGATCACGCTCTACGCGATGGCCGTGAACGAGGAGAACGCCGCGGGCGGCCGCGTCGTCACCGCCCCGACGAACGGCGCCGCCGGCATCATCCCGGCGGTCCTGCACTACTACATGAACTTCGTGCCCGGCGCCGACGAGGAGGGCGTGGTCCGCTTCCTGCTCGCCGCGGGTGCGATCGGCATGCTCTTCAAGGAGAACGCCTCCATCTCCGGCGCCGAGGTCGGCTGCCAGGGCGAGGTCGGCTCGGCCTGCTCGATGGCGGCCGGCGCGCTCGCCGAGGTGCTGGGCGGCAGCCCGGAGCAGGTGGAGAACGCCGCCGAGATCGGCATGGAGCACAACCTGGGCCTGACCTGCGACCCGGTCGGCGGCCTGGTCCAGATCCCGTGCATCGAGCGCAACGGCATGGCGGCGGTCAAGGCGGTCACGGCGGCGCGGATGGCCATGCGCGGCGACGGCAGCCACAAGGTCTCCCTGGACAAGGTCATCAAGACCATGAAGGAGACGGGCGCCGACATGAGCGTGAAGTACAAGGAGACCGCGCGCGGCGGCCTGGCGGTCAACATCATCGAGTGCTGACACGCCGCCGGAACGTTTCCTTCCGGCGTGTCACCCGTGATGGGCTCGGCCCATGACGGAGATCGACAACGCATCGACGATACGGGGCCGGGCCACCCGCCGCACCCTGCTGACCGCCGCTGCGGGCGCCGCCGCGCTCCTGCCGACGGGCGCTTCCGGCGCTTCTGCCGCTCCCCCTCGCGCCGGGGCGCCCCGCGCGGCCGCCTTCGGGCGGCTGCGGGCGCTGGAGCGGCGGCACGGGGCCCGGCTGGGCGCGGTCGCCCGCAACACGGTCACGGGCGCGACGGTGCTGTACCGGGCGGACGAGCGCTTCCCCATGTGCTCGACGTTCAAGACGCTCGCGGCGGCGGCCGTGCTGCGGGACCTCGACCGGCACGGCGAGGTGCTGGCCAAGCGCATCCGCTACACGGCGGCGGACATCGTGGAGAACTCCGACACGTGCGAGCAGCACTTGGCCACGGGCATGACCGTCGCCGAGCTGTGCGACGCCGCCATCCGCTTCAGCGACAACACGGCCGCCAACCTGCTGCTGCGTGAGCTGGGCGGCCCCACCGCCGTCACCCGGTTCTGCCGCTCCCTCGGGGACACCGCGACCCGGCTCGACCGCTGGGAGCCCGAGCTGAACACCGCCGAGCCCTGGCGTATCGAGGACACCACCACGCCCGCCGCCATCGCCGGCACCTACGAGCGGCTGGTCCTCGGTGACGCGCTCAACCGCGGCGACCGGGAGCGGCTGACCGGCTGGCTGCTGGGCAACACCACCAGCACCCACCGGTTCCGCGAGGGGCTGCCGGAGGACTGGCGGCTGGCCGACAAGACGGGCGGCGGCTCGTACGGCACGAACAACGACGTCGGCATCGCCTGGACGCCGGAGGGCACCCCGGTCGTCCTCGCCGTCCTGACCACCAAGCCGGAGCGGGACGCCCCCTCCGACAACCTCCTGGTCGCCCGTGCGGCGACGGTGCTGGCCTCGGCCGTCACCTGAGCACCGCGGAGTGCACGCTGAGCCAGTGGGGGTCGGGCACCACCGTCAGGACCGCCGACACCACGACGACCCCCGCCAGCACCGCCAGCTCGGTGCGGGCGGGGGCCGTCGCGTCCCCGCCCCGGCGCAGCCGCCGGCGGGCGGTCACGGCCAGCGCGCTCGCCACGGCCACCAGCAGCAGCTTGACGATCAGGACCCTGCCGTAGGCCGTCGTGAACACCACCTCGGCCGGGAGGCGGCGCAGCGTCGAGCAGGTGCCGGTGACGGCGAGCGCGGCGTACAGCCAGCCGGCGAGCCGGGCGTACCGCATCAGCACCTCGCGCGCCCCGCCGCCGCGCCGCAGCCGCACCGTCCGCAGCACGTACAGCAGCCCGCCCACCCACAGGGAGGCGGCCGTCAGGTGGACGA
This sequence comes from Streptomyces sp. NPDC049837, assembly GCF_040674455.1. Taxonomy (NCBI): domain Bacteria; kingdom Bacillati; phylum Actinomycetota; class Actinomycetes; order Kitasatosporales; family Streptomycetaceae; genus Streptomyces; species Streptomyces sp. NPDC049837. The sequence continues at coordinate 96,593 of NZ_JBFAMP010000003.1, forward strand.
CCGTGAGGGCGGTGCCCAACTCCGGGGTGTACGGCTCGGGGTGGGCGCGCAGCGCCTCCGCGCCGACGGCGAGCGCCAGCGGGCCGGCCGCCCAGCCCGGGCGCCCCAGCGCCACGCAACCGGCGGCCAGGGCGAAGCCGTTGGCCGTGGCCAGCAGCAGCGCGCCGTCCCGCGTCCCGTACGTGGCGGTGATGTCCAGGTCGCTGACCTCGGCGAGCAGCACGATCTGCCCGGCCGAGGCGGCGGCCCCGCCGAGGGCGGCCCACAGGGCCCAGGGGCGGGGCACGCGTCCCGGTCCGGCCAGCCGGGCACCGGCGAGTTCGCCCACGTGCAGGGCGAGGGCGGCGAAGACGGCGGCGCGCAGCACGGTCGTCGGGCCGGCCGCGGGGATGGGCAGTTCCCCGGTGCCACGCATGGCGATCCCGGCGCCGGACAGCGCCACGGCCACCGCCACGAGCCCGCAGGCGACGAGCGCGGTACGACCACGGCGCCGCCCGGTGGTCCGGGCAGCGCCGTCGGTGTGCGCGGTCACGCCTTGTTGAGGTGCGCCCAGAACTCGTCGAAGGTGAGCTGCCCGTCGCCGTTGCCGTCCTGCGCGTTGATCACGGCCTGGGCGACGGTCTCCGTGACGTTGAAGTCGCCCAACTGCGCCATGACGCTCTTGTACTCGGCGGCCGAGATGAGCCCGTCCCCGTTCACGTCGTACCGCTCGAACGCCTTGCGCGCCGCCTCGATGTCCGCCACTGGTCCACCCCTTCTTGGTGCATAACTGACGCCGGTCAGATTATCGGCAGGGGGTGTGGACGCGGTCCGGGGGCCATGGTCCGCTCAGCGGAAGACGCCGGTGTGGCCGAGCGAGTAACGGCCGGGCTGGGGGTAGACGGCGAGGCCGTGCGGGCCGCCGCCGACCGGGATGCGGGCCAACTGCTTGCCGGTCGTCGTGTCGATCGCGTACACCTCGGAGTCGTACCGCCCCGACAGCCACAGCACCTTGCCGTCGGCGGACACTCCGCCCATGTCGGGTGAACCGCCGTCCGGCAGCCACCACTTCTTGGTCAGTCGGTTCCGGGCGAAGTCGAACACGGAGATGGAGCCCTCGCCCCGGTTGGGGATGTACATCTCCTTGGAGTCGCGCGAGACGTACAGCCCGTGGGCGCCCTTGCCGGTGGGCAGGAGCCTGGGGATGGCGAAGGAGTCGCCGTCCAGCACCCACACGCCGTGCGCCATCATGTCGGCGACGTAGAAGGTCTTCCCGTCGGGCGAGACCTTCACGTCCTGCGGCATGGCGCCCTGGAAGGGCAGTTTCTGCTGGCCGACGACCTTCATCCGCTCGGTGTCGACCTTGAGCAGTTCGCCGGAGAACTCGCAGCTCACGATGAAGTACCGGCCGTCGGCGGAGAAGTCGGCGTGGTTGACGCCGTAGCAGGTGACCGGTTCGGTGTGGCGCCGCTCCATGGTGTGCGGGTCACGGAAGACCAGCTCGCGGTCGAGGGAGGCCATGACGACGGCGTACTTGCCGTTGGGCGTGAAGTACAGGTTGTACGGGTCGTGCACCTCGACGTCCTTGCCACGGGTGCCGGTGGCGGGGTCGATGGGCGTGAGCGTGTGGCCCCGGTTGTTGTTGACCCAGAGCGTCTTGAGGTCCCAGGACGGCACGACATGCTGCGGCTGGACGCCGACCGGGATGGTCTCGATGACCTTGTACGTCTTGGGGTCGATGACCGAGACGGTGTTGGACAGGGTGTTGGGGACGTACACCCGGGACGGGAAGCCCTTGACCACCGGGGAGAGCTTGCCGGGGCGGTCGGCCGCGTAGACGTCCTTGGGGTCGAGGACGGGCGGCATGCCCGGCAGGCCCGCCGGGGCGGCCTTCTTCGGTACGGAGACGGGGACGGCGGCCTGGCTGCCGCGCGCCTCGGGCCGGTCGGCGCCGCTGCCGCAGCCCGGGAGCGCCGCCGCCGTGGCGAGCAGGGCGGCGGCCGCGAGGAGGCTCTTCGATCGCTTCGTCAGGTGCGGCATGGTCACGCGCCCATTAAGGGTGCCGGGCCCCCGGCCGCGCTTCCCCGGCCGGCTCGGCCCGGCCTCCGCCGGTCCCCGTGGACAACGTGACCGGTCGATGAATCACGCACCAGAGCCCATATTTATTCATGGTTTATGAGGCTCGTGGCTCATCTCACCTGCGATTCATTCCTCCGCTGGCCCGATTTGCTGATTCTGTCCCGGTTTGGTCTTTTGGTGGCAAGGCCCCCCGTCTGCCATAGTCGGAGACACACGACCCCCATTGACCCGGGCCAGGTCGTTCCGGCGACCGTGGATACACCCCCCAAGTCCACGGCGCCCCACACGGAAGCCCCCGAGGGCGCCCCATCACGGCGCCAGGGGGCTTCCTTGCGTCGGGCTCGCGCTCAGCGGTCGGAGACCCGCATTTCGAACCAGGTGGTCTTGCCGCGCGGCAGCAGGTCCACGCCCCACCGGTCGGAGAGCTTGTCGACCAGGAAGAGCCCGCGGCCGCTGGTGTCCAGCTCGTGCACCGGCATCAGGCAGGGCAGCCCCCGGGAGGGGTCGCGCACCTCGATCCGGATCCAGCCGCGGCGCCGCAGCATCCGCAGCCCGAAGACCCGGGCGCCGGTGTGCCGGACGGCGTTGCCGACGAGCTCGGAGACCAGCAGGATCGCGTGCTCGGCGATCTGCGGGGTGAGCGCCCACTGCCGGAGCACCACGCACTGGGTGAGCCGGCGGGCGGTCGCGGCGGATTCGGGGCGGGAGGGCAGCCGCACCTCCTCCTCCGTCGGGTTGCCGAACAGTTCCAGCGCCTTGAGCGCCTGTTCGTCATCCGCGGCGGGTACCCACCGCGCGGCGGTAGCGCTGCCGCGCTGCCCCGGTTGCTCTACACCTTCCAGCCCCGCCATGCCCACCATCATGGCCGCCCGGCGGCCTCCGCGTGGCCGTTCCGGTGGAATCGATGCCCCGGAATGAACGGTTCCTGGGGCATCACCCGGCATATGACCCTGGCACCAGGAGGCCGGAAAAGGGCACCTGACCTGCGGCGACGCGACAGACACGAAAGAGTGCCCCGCCCATACGAGCCGAACCGCTTAAGGTCTCTTTAAGGCTGCCCTAAACCACCCGCACGGCTGACAACTCGCCTTTCGTTAGAGGAACTTGGCCTTGCCCGGGCCTTCCTCCACGAAGCTGCGCATCCCGCGCTCCCGGTCCTCGGTGGCGAACAGCCCGGCGAACCAATTGCGTTCCACGGTCAGGCCCGTGTCGATGTCCGTCTCCAGGCCCGCGTCGATGGACTCCTTGGCCGCGCGCAGCGCCAGCGCGGGCCCCTGGGCGAGCTTCGCGGCCCACGCGTGCGCCTGCTCGTACACCTCGGCGGCCGGGACGACCCGGTCGACGAGCCCGATCGCGAGGGCCTCGTCGGCCTTCACGTGACGGCCCGTGAAAATCAGGTCCTTGGCCTTGGACGGGCCGACGAGGCGGGCCAGCCGCTGCGTACCGCCCGCGCCGGGGATGAGGCCGAGCAGGATCTCGGGCTGGCCCAGCTTGGCGTTCTCGCCGGCGATCCGGAAGTCGGCGCACAGCGCCAGCTCGCAGCCGCCTCCCAGCGCGTACCCGGTGACGGCGGCGACGACGGGCTTGGGGATGCGGGCGACGGCGGTGAACGAGTCCTGGAGGGCCTTGGAGCGCAGCACCATGGCCGCGTGGTCCATGGCCTGCATCTCCTTGATGTCCGCGCCGGCCGCGAACACCTTCTCGCCGCCGTACAGCACCACGGCACGGACGTCGTCCCGGCGGGCCGCCTCCTCGGCGAGCTCGCGCAGCCGGTCCTGGGTGGCGATGTCCAGCGCGTTCATCGGCGGGCGGTCCAGGCGGATGGTGCCGACGCCTTCGGAGACTTCGAGAGTGACTGTCATGGAAGGCAGGTTAGTAGGCGTTAACGACAACGGGCCCGGTGCTGTTCCTCACAGCACCGGGCCCGTCCGCCGGGAGCGTTACTTGATCCACTCCGACCAGGCCATGTTCCAGCCGTTCAGACCGTTCTCCGGCTGGATCTGCTTGTCCTTGGAGTTCTTCACGATCACCACGTCACCGATGATCGAGTTGTTGTAGAACCAGGCCGCCGGGGTCGAGCCGTCGTACGCGCCCCGCACGTCCCGCAGGCCCACGCAGCCGTGGCTGACGTTCGCCGAGCCGAAGGTCCCGCTCGACGCCCAGTAGTTGCCGTGCACGAAGGTGCCCGAGGTGGACAGGCGCATCGCGTGCGGCACGTCCTTGATGTCGTACTCGCCGCCGAAGCCCACGGTGGCGCCGTTCATCCGGGTCACCTTGTACTTCTCGCTGATGACCATCTGGCCGTTGTACGTCGTCGTGGACGGCGCGCCCGCGGTGATCGGGATCGTCTTGATCAGCTTCCCGTCACGGACGACCTTCATGGTCTTCTCGCTCGCGTCGACCGTGGAGACCTGGCTGCGGCCGATGGTGAACTTCACCGTCTTGGCCTGCTTGCCGTACACGCCCGGGCGGCCCTCGACGCCGTCCAGGTCGAGCCGCACGGTCACCTTGGTGCCCGCGGCCCAGTACTTCTCGGGACGGAAGTCCAGGCGGTCGTTGCCGAACCAGTGGCCCTCGATGGGCACGGACGGCTCGGCGGTCACCTTGATGGCCTTCTCCACGGCCTCCGGGTTGGTGATGCCACGGGTGAAGTTGATCGACACCGGCATGCCGACACCGACGGTCGAGCCGTCCTCCGGCGTGTAGTGGCCGATGAAGGTGTTCTTCGGTACGAGGGTGGTGAAGGTGGTGTCCTTCGCCGACTCGCGCCCGTCGGCGTCCTTGGCGACCGCGTGCACCTTGTACTTGGTGGCGGCGGCCAGGTGCCGCACCGGCTCCCAACTGGTGCCGTCGGCGGCCGTCTTCCCCTCGACCCGGTTGCCCTTGGAGTCGGTGACGGTGACCGTCGTCAGTTTGCCCTTCTCGGCGGTGACCTTCAGGGCCCCGCTCGTCGCGACCGACGCGGCGCCGTCCTTGGGCGTGATGGTCACGACGGCCTGCGAGGCCGCGTTCTCCACCTTCCCGCCGCCCTTGGCGCCCTTGTCCCCGCCCTTGCCGCCGTCGGCGGAACCGGAACCCCCGCATGCCGTCACCAGCAGCAGCAACGCCCCCAGCACCAGAGCCAGCAGGCCCTTGCCCGCCCCGGCCGATGCACCCGATATCGGCTGCACGTTCACTTTGCTGTTCTCCCCTCGCACGGCCTGGCACCGCCACGGCCCGCACCCCCGCACGCCCCCACTCGCGCGTGCACCGCGATAGATAATCACACCGCGGGCGCCCCCGAGCGCCCGCGCATGTCACCGTTCAGTCCCAAACGACGGACAATGAGGGGCAGCGAGGGTCAATGCAGGGCGGAACCGGCCTTCCACTGGTTCCATTCCATGTTCCAGCCGCCCAAACCGTTATCGGGAGAAACCTTCCGGTCGGTCGAGTTGACCACCTCCACCACGTCCCCGATCAGCGTCCGGTCGAAGAACCAGCCCGCCGGGGATTCCGGGTCGCCGCCCTTCACATCGCGCAGCCCCACGCACCCGTGGCTGACGTTGGCCGAGCCGAAGGTGGACGCCGGCGCCCAGTAGTTGCCGTGCAGGAACGTCCCCGAGTCGGTCAGCCGCATCGCGTGCGGGACGTCCTTGATGTCGTACTCGCCCTTGCCGTCCTTCTTCTTGAAGCCGACCGTGGCGCCGTTCATCCGCGTCACGTCGAACAGCTCGGTCACCACCATCTTCCCGTTGTACGTGGTGGTCTTGGGCGCCCCCGCCGTGATCGGCAGCGTCGTGACGAGCCGGCCGTCGCGCCGCACCTCCATGGTGTGCTCCTCCGCGTCCACCCGGGAGACCTGCGAGCGGCCGACCGTGAAGCCGATCGTCTTGTGCTGGATGCCGTACACCCCCGGCGCCGCTTCCACGTCCCTCAGCCGCAGGTCGACGGTGACCTCGGTGCCGGGCTTCCAGTACGCGCGCGGGCGGAAGTCCAGGCGCTCCTTGCCGAACCAGTGGCCCACCACCTCCACCGGCGGGCGGGAGGTGACGCGGATGGCGCGCTCGACGGCCGCGCGGTTCTCGATCGGCCGGTTGAAGGAGAAGGAGACGATCATTCCGGTGCCGACGGTGGAGCGGTTCTCCGGCTTGAAGTAGCCGATGAACCGGTGTTCGGGCACCGCGGTGGTGAACGTGGTGTGCCGCGCCGAGCGCCGCCCGTGCGCGTCCAGCGCGACCGCGTCCACGCTGTACTTGGCGGCCAGCGCGAGCCGGACGCCCGGCGCCGGGCGCCAGCGCAGCCCGTCCTCCGAGATCGCGCCCGGCACCTGGACCGGCTGCGCGTCCTCGACCTTCACGACCTTGACCCGCTCCAGCCGCCCGCTGGGCACCCGCACCTCCACCCCGCCGTCCGGGGCCACGCCCTTGGCCCCGTCCTCCGGCGTCACCCGGATGGTGTCGTCCGGCGACCGCCCCTTGCCGCCCATGCCGAGGTCCAGGCCGCCGTCACCGGTGCACCCGGCCAGCCCTGCCATCAGCCCTGCACATGTCACGGCAGCGGCCACGCAGAGCCCTGCCCGCTTCAGTACGTGTCTCACGATGCGACCAACGACTGCCACCCTCCAGGGGAAACGTGAGTGCGGGTCATGTTGGGAGCCGGGCAGTCCGGGCAGAACAGGTGGAGGACCATGTGCGGGGCCGCGGCCGGGACGCCACGGCACCGCAAAAGGGAGCCGCGGGAGGCCGGCAGGTGTCGAGCGCAGCCGAGCAGCAGGCAGTGCAGCGTGCGGTGGGTGACGCACTGCTGGACGGGAGGCCCGCCCCCGCCGGGGCACGGCGCCATGGGCTGAACGGGCTCCAGAGGGACCCCGACACGCCCGCCCCACCCGTATGGCCGGGCGCGCCCACGCCGCTCGGTGCCCGTTTCCGGGCCGGTCCGGGCGGGGCGACGGGCACGAACTTCGCGCTCTGGTCGGGCGGCGCGGAGGCGGTCGAGCTGTGCCTGTTCGACGAGGACGGCACCGAGACCCGGCTGCCGCTGACCGAGCTGACGCACGAGATCTGGCACGGCTTCGTGCCGGGCGTACGGCCGGGGCAGCGGTACGGCTACCGGGTGCACGGCCGCTGGGACCCGTGGACGGGCGCCCGCTGGAACCCGGCCAAACTGCTCCTCGACCCGTACGCGCGCGCGGTGGACGGGGACTTCACTCTGCCGCCCGAGGTGTACGGGCACGTGCGGGACTGGCCCGAGCAGCACGTGGCCGACACCGTGCGCGACACGCGCGACTCTGCCCCGTACGTGCCCAAGGGGGTCGTCGTCCACGATGCCGACGACTGGTGCGACGACCGGCGGCCGAAGACGCCGTGGGCGGACTCGGTCATCTACGAGGTCCACGTCCGCGGCTTCACCAAGCGCCACCCGGGCATCCCGGAGGAGCTGCGCGGTACGTACGCGGGCCTCGCGCACCCGGCCGCGATCGAGCACCTCGTCTCGCTCGGCGTGACGGCGGTGGAGCTGCTGCCGGTGCACCAGTTCGCGCACGAGGACCACCTGCTGCGGCGGGGCCTGCGGAACTACTGGGGCTACAACTCCATCGGCTACTTCGCGCCGCACGCCGCGTACAGCGCGTCGGGCACGGCCGGGCAGCAGGTGGGCGAGTTCAAGCGGATGGTGAAGGCGCTGCACGCGGCGGGCATCGAGGTGATCCTCGACGTGGTCTACAACCACACGGCCGAGGCGAGCGAGCTGGGCCCCATGCTGTCGCTGCGCGGCATCGACAACCGCGGCTACTACCGGCTGGCCGCCGACGCCCGCCGGTACGCCGACTACACGGGCTGCGGCAACACCCTGCACGTCGTCCAGCCGCACGTGCTGCGCCTGATCACCGACTCGCTGCGGTACTGGGTCACGGAGATGGGCGTCGACGGCTTCCGCTTCGACCTGGCGGCGGCGCTGGCCCGCTCGATGCACGACGTCGACATGCTCTCGCCGTTCCTCGCCACCATCGCCCAGGACCCGGTGCTGCGGCGGGTGAAGCTCATCGCCGAGCCGTGGGACGTGGGCAACGGCGGCTACCAGGTGGGGGCCTTCCCGCCGCTGTGGACCGAGTGGAACGACCGCTACCGGGACGCCGTGCGTGACTTCTGGCGCGGCGCCCTGCCCGACGTACGCGACCTCGGCTACCGGCTGTCCGGGTCCAGCGACCTGTACGCGTGGGGCGGCCGGCGGCCGTACGCCTCCGTCAACTTCATCACCGCGCACGACGGCTTCACGCTGCGGGACCTCGTGTCGTACGAGCGCAAGCACAACGAGGCCAACGGGGAGGGCAACCGGGACGGCACGAACGACAACCGGTCCTGGAACTGCGGCGCGGAGGGCGAGACCGACGACGAGGAGATCAACGCGCTGCGGCGGCGGCAGGTGCGCAACCTGCTCACCACCCTGCTGCTGTCGACGGGCGTGCCGATGCTGGTGGCGGGCGACGAGATGGGCCGCACCCAGGGCGGCAACAACAACGCCTACTGCCAGGACAACGAGACCGGCTGGGTCGACTGGTCGCTGCCGGAGCGGCCGGGGCCGCGCGGGCTGCTGGACCTGACGTCCCGGCTGCTGGCACTGCGCCACGCCCACCCGGTGCTGCGCCGCCGGGCGTTCTTCTCGGGCCGCCCCCAGGGCGCGGACGGACTGCGGGACCTGGCGTGGTTCACGGCGGCGGGCGCGGAGATGACGGAGGCGGACTGGTACGCCCGGACCGCGACGATCGGGATGTACCTGTCGGGGCGGGACATCCCGGGCCGGGACGCGCGCGGTGAGCCCGTCACGGACGACAGCTTCCTGGCGGTGCTCCACGCGGGCGCCGAGCCGGTGGACTTCCGTCTGCCGGGCCCGCCGTGGGCGGAGGCGTACGAGCTGGTGGTGGACACCGCGCGGGAGGACCAGTCCGGTGCGCCGGGCACGGTGCACCCGGGCGGGGAGGTGGTGACGGTGCCGGCGAGGTCGGTGCTGCTGCTGAGGGTGCGGGACTAGGGCCTCTCGTTCGGATCTTGCTGGGCTCGTGACGCCTGGACACCGCACCTCGCGGCGTTGTCGTCGGTCGCCAATGTCCCCCGTAGCCCTGCGGGCACGGGAGGTGCCCCCACCGCAGTGGCTCCCTCCTCCGCCTTGCGATGCACGGCGCCAGGCGCCACTCGCTGATCCAGCCTGATCCAAACGAAAGACCCTAGCCGCCGCTCCGGAAAACCGCGTGAGCGATGTCAGTGGCGAACCGTAGGCTCACTGCTGATGTCGGAACAGGATGCAACGACCAAGGAACGTTCAGTAGTTCGCACGCTGCTGCGGCTGTGGCCGTACGTGCGCCCGGTGCGGGCCCGGGTGGGGGCGGCGGCCGTCGTCGCCGTCGTGGCGTCCTGCCTGGGCCTGGTCATCCCGCTCGTACTGAAGTGGCTCGTGGACGGGCCGGTGGCCCGGCGGGAACCGGGCGGGGTGTGGCTCGGGGCGCTGGTGGTGCTGGCGCTCGGGCTCGCGGAGGCGGCGCTGTTCGGGCTGCGGCGGTGGCTGGTGGCGCGGCCGCTGGCGGGTGTCGAGGCGGCGATGCGGGCCGACCTGTACCGGCATCTCCAGCGGCTGCCGGTCGCGTTCCACGACCGTTGGCCGTCGGGGCAGTTGCTGTCCCGGGCGACGACGGACCTGTCGCTGATCCGGATGTTCCTGGCCTTCCCGATGACGTTCCTGTTCGTCAACGGCGTGACGGTGGTGGCCGGCTGCGGGCTGCTGCTCGCGCAGGACTGGACGCTGGGGCTGGTGCTCCTGGTGCCGGTGGTGCCGCTGATCGTGGTCTGCCACCTGTTCGAGGCGCGCTACTCGCTGGTGGCGCGGCGGGCCCAGGACCAGGTCGGTGACGTGACGACGCTCGTCGAGGAGAGCGTGCTCGGCATCCGGATCATCAAGGGCTTCGGCCGCCACCGCAGCCAGATGGCGGGCTTCCGCGCGCTGGCGGAGCGGCTGCGGGGCACCGAGCTGGCCAAGGCGCGGATGCTGGCCGGGATCTGGGCGGTCATCACGATCGTGCCCGAGCTGGCCATCGGGGCGGCGCTGGTGCTGGGCACGGTCCAGGTCTCGGACGGCGCCCTGTCGGCCGGGACGCTGGTGGCGTTCCTGTCGACGGCGCTGGCGCTGCGGTGGCCGGTGGAGTCGATCGGGTTCCTGCTGGCGATGAGCCAGGAGGCGGCGACGTCGGTGGAGCGGTTCTTCGAGGTGATGGACGAGGCGGAGGAGGACGCGGGCGGGAGCGGTGCGGTCATGTCTCCCTCCGGCGGGCTGCGCTTCGAGAACGTGTCGTTCCGCTACCCGGACGCGCCGGCGGGCGCGCCGCCGGTGCTGGACGGGGTGGACCTGGTGGTCCGCCCCGGCGAGACCATGGCGCTGGTCGGTGCCACCGGTTCGGGCAAGACGACGCTGACGGCGCTCGTGCCGCGGCTGCACGAGGTGACGGGCGGGCGCATCCTGCTGGACGGGGCCGACGTGGCGGCCATGCCCAGGGAGCGGCTTCGCGAACTGGTGTCGGTGGCCTTCGAGGAGCCGACGCTGTTCTCGGCGAGCGTCGGCGAGAACGTGCTGATGGGCGCCGGCCCCGGGGGCGCGGGTGAGGCCGAGCTGTGGCGTGCCCTTGAGGTCGCCCAGGCCGGGTTCGTCCGGAACCTGCCGCAAGGGGTCGCGACCCAGGTCGGCGAGCAGGGCCTGAGCCTCTCGGGCGGCCAGCGCCAGCGGCTGGCCCTGGCCCGTGCGGTGGTGGGCCGGCCGAGGTTCCTGGTGCTGGACGACCCGCTGTCGGCGCTGGACGTCCACACCGAGGCGCTGGTCGAGGCCGCGCTGCGTGAGGTGCTGCGCGACACCACCGCCCTGGTCGTGGCCCACCGCCCGTCCACGGTCATGCTGGCCGACCGCGTCGCCCTCCTCTCGGCGGGCCGCATCACAGCGGTGGGCACCCATCAGGAACTGCTCCGGGACAGCGCGGAATACGCCTGGCTCATGTCGGGAGCCGAAACGACGGGGGGCACACGATGACGAACACGGCCGGGGGCCCGCCCCCGCAGACCCAGGACGACGCCCAGGAGTGGTGCGCGCCCGCCGAAGGCCGCGCGCCGGGCACGGGCGAGGCTCCCGGGCATGGCGGGACCGCCGACTCGGGTGGGACGTCCGGCGCCGGCGGGGCCCCCGGTGCAGGCGAGGTCGCCGGTGCGACCAGTCGTCCCCGCCAGGGTGAGCCCTCCCGCCGGGCGGGAACGCCCGGCGCGGTAAAGCCGTCCCACGCGGGCGGGACGGCCGGCGGGGGCGGAACGGGCGACGGGGGCGGAATGGGCGGCGGGGGCGGAACGGCCGACGCGGTGAAGCCGTCCCACACGGGCGAGGCGTCCCACACGGGCGGGGCGGCCGGTGCGGGCGGGGCGGCCGGTGCGGGCGAGGCATCCGACGGGGGCGAGCCCTCGCGACCGGGCGAGGCGTCCCACACGGGCGGGGCGTCCCTCGCGGGCGAGGCCGCCGGTGCGGGCGAGGCGGCCGGCCCGGGCGAGGCGGCCGGCCCGGGGGAGCCTTCCCGCGCGGCTGGGGTGGACGTGTTCGACCGGGATGAGTTGCCCGTGGCGGAGGGTGCCACGCGGGTGTTGCTCGGGTCGCTGTTGGCGCCCCGGTGGGGGCGGGTGGTGGCGGCCGCGCTGATGCTGCTGCTGCAGCAGGCCGCCGTGCAGGCCGGGCCGCTGCTCGTCGCGTACGCGATCGACCGCGCCGTGCCCGCCCTGCGGCGCGGCGACCACGGGCCGCTGGTCGCCGTGGCGGTGGGGTACGCGGTGTGCGCGGCGGGCGCCGGGCTGTTCCAGTACGCGTTCGTCCGCACCGCCGCCCGCGTCAACCAGGACGTCCTGCTCGACCTGCGCGGGCGGATCTTCCGGCACGCGCAGGCGCTGAGCATCGACTTCCACGAGCGCTACACCTCCGGGCGGCTGATCTCGCGCTCCACCACGGACGTCGAGTCGTTGCGCGAGCTGCTCGGCGAGGGCCTCCAGGAGCTGATCGGGGTGTTCCTCTCGTTCGTCTCCATCTCCGTGCTCCTGCTCTGGCTGGACCCGGGCATCGGCGCAGTGGCGGTTGGCTCCTTCGTCCCGCTGTTCCTGCTCGTACGGCTCTACCGGCGGCGCGCGGCCGTCGCGTTCAGCGCGCGGTCGACGGCCATCGCCGCCGTCATCGTGAAGTTCGCCGAGACCATGAACGGCATCCGGCCGGTGCGCGCGTTCCGCCGGGAGCGGACCAACGACGTGCGGTTCCAGGAGCTCAACCACGACCACGAGCGCCGTAACGGCGACGCGATACTGGAGATGGCCCGCTATGTCGTCGGCTCCCGGCTGGTGGCGAACACGGCCGTCGCCGGCATGGTGCTGTGGGGTGCCTACCGGGTCGCGGCCGGGACGCTGGCGCTCGGGGTGCTGGCGGCGGCCGTGCTCTACATGCGGCGGCTGTACGACCCGATCGACCGGCTCGCGATGTTCCTCAACTCCTACCAGTCGGCGGCCGCCTCGCTGGAGAAGATCGCCGGGCTGCTGGCCCGGACCCCGACGGTGCGGGAGCCCGCCGTGCCCCGCGCCCTGCCCCCGTCCCGCACGGGGAGCCCGGGCCGCGAGGTGGTGTTCGAGGATGTCCGGTTCGGGTACCGCACGGGCGGCGAGGTGCTGCCGCGCTTCTCGCTGACGATCCCGGCGGGGCAGACCGTCGCGGTGGTCGGTTCCACGGGCGCGGGCAAGTCGACGCTGGCCAAGCTGCTGGCCCGGTTCTACGACCCCACCGGCGGCCGGGTCCTGCTCGACGGCGTGGACCTCCGGGAGCTGGCCACGCCGGAGCTGCGGCGCGGGGTGGTGATGGTGACCCAGGAGGCGTTCCTGTTCTCCGGGACGGTCGCGGAGAACATCGCGATCGGCCGGCCGGACGCCACCCGGGAGGAGATCGAGCGGGCCGCGAAGGCCATCGGCGCCCATGACTTCATCGCCGGCCTCCCGGACGGCTACGACACCGACGTACGCAAACGGGGCGGCCGTATCTCGGCCGGGCAGCGCCAGTTGGTCGCCTTCGCCCGGGCCCTGCTGGCCGACCCGGCGGTGCTGATCCTCGACGAGGCGACCAGCTCCCTGGACGTCCCGGGCGAACGGGCCGTGCAGCGCGCCATGGACACGGTGCTGCACGGCCGCACGGCGGTGGTGATCGCGCACCGGCTCTCCACGGTCGAGATCGCGGACCGGGTGCTGGTGATGGAGGGCGGCAAGATCGTGGAGGACGGCTCGCCGGCCGAACTGACCGGGGGGAAGGGAAGGTTCGCGGGTCTGCACCGGGCGTGGCGGGAGAGCCTGGTGGGGTGAGCCGAGTCGTTCACCCGTCGGAATATCCGTGCACGTGCATGGAGTTGGTAGCAGACATGACCACCGACACCGCCCCTGTCACCGACCGCTCGTTCCTCTTCGTCCTCGGCAGCTCCCGCGCCGACGGCAACACCGAGATCCTGGCCCGGGCCGCCGCCGAGCAGTTGCCCGCCGGCGTCCCACAGCACTGGGTGGACCTCAACACGCTGTCCCTGCCCGACTTCCAGGACGGGCGGCACGAGACCACCTGGTCGGCCGGGGAGACCGAGGAGGAGCTGCGGCGGGCCACCCTGGCCGCCACCGACGTCGTCATCGCCTCACCCCTGTACTGGTACACGGTCTCCGCGCAGACCAAGCGCTACCTCGACTACTGGTCGGGCTGGCTGACAGTGCCCGGCTCCGACTTCAAGGAGCGGATGGCGGGCCGGACGCTGTGGGGTGTGACGGTCATGGCGCATGAGCAGGAGGCCGTGGCCGACGGCTTGGTGACGACCCTGAACAACTCGGCGGCGTACATGGGGATGCGCTTCGGCGGGGTGCTGTTCGGCAACGGCTCCCGGCCCGGTCAGGTGCGGAACGACGAGCGGGCGATGGTCCGCGCCAAGACCTTCTTCCAGCGCGAGGCCCCGCTCGCCCGCTTCCCCTACGAGGAGGCGTAGCCCCACGCGGGAATCTTCCGCTCCGGGAAACGTCCGGGCCGGGAATCGTCCGCCGGAATCCGTCCGCTGAGCGAACACGGGTTTTCGGGCAACGGACGATTTCCGGCCAATCTGTTGACGCGCTCCTGACAGCGAGCCTTGGCGGGCGCCACTCTTACCCCGTTCTCCGCACCGCGTGTTCGACGCGTGTTCCTTTGTTCGTTCCGCACGTGTTCCGCGCTTGTTCAGGCTGCTCCGCCCGGCCGGCCCACCCAGCCGCCCGGTACCCCCCTCGCAATAAGGAGTCTGCGTGAGATCCACGCCAAGCCGTCGCGCCACCGCGACCGGTGCTCTGATCGCCGCCGCCGCCATGCTCGCCGTGGGCGTGCAGACCGGTGCCGCCACCGCCGCCGATGACCCGTGGACCGCCGCCCCCAAGGCCCAGGCGGCCGGCAAGGCCGACCCCGGCGCCCTGCCCGCCGACCTCTCCCCCGCGCAGCGCACCGCTCTGATACGCGCGGCCGAGGCCACCAAGGCCGACACGGCCAGGGAACTCGGCCTCGGCGCCCAGGAGAAGCTCGCCGTCCGCGATGTCGCCCAGGACCGTGACGGCACCACCCACACCCGCTACGAGCGCACCTACGCCGGGCTTCCCGTCCTCGGCGGCGACCTCGTCGTCACCGAGACCAAGGCCGGGCGGACCGAGGCGGTCAGCAAGGCGTCCCGGGCGGAGCTCAAGGGCGTGGACACCACGGCGGACATCGCCCCGGCCGCCGCCGAGAAGCAGGCCCTGAGCGCCGCCCGCGCCGAGGGCTCCAAGGCGACGGACGCCGAGCGCGCGCCGCGCAAGGTGGTCTGGCTGGCGCAGGGCAAGCCGGTCCTCGCGTACGAGACCGTCGTCGGCGGCCTCCAGCACGACGGCACCCCGAACGAGCTGCACGTCGTCACCGACGCCACCACGGGCGCCAAGCTCTTCGAGTGGCAGGCCGTCCACAACGGCACCGGCAACACCCAGTACAGCGGCCAGGTCACGCTCGGCACCGCGCCCTCGTACACGCTGACCGACACCGGCCGCGGCAACCACAAGACGTACAACCTCAACCGTGGCACCTCCGGCACCGGGACGCTGTTCTCCGGGCCCGACGACATCTGGGGCGACGGCACCCCGCAGAACCTGGAGACGGCCGGCGCCGACGCCCACTTCGGCGCCGGGGTCACCTGGGACTACTTCAAGAACGTCCACGGCCGCTCGGGCATCAGGGGCGACGGCGTCGGCGCGTACAGCCGCGTCCACTACGGCAACGCGTACGTCAACGCGTTCTGGCAGGACAGTTGCTTCTGCATGACGTACGGCGACGGCGCGGGCAACGCCAAGCCGCTGACGTCCATCGACGTGGCCGCCCACGAGATGAGCCACGGCGTCACCTCCAACACCGCCAAGCTCGTCTACAGCGGCGAGTCGGGCGGCCTCAACGAGGCGACCTCCGACATCTTCGCCGCCGCCGTCGAGTTCTACGCCAACAACGCCCAGGACAAGGGCGACTACTTCGTCGGCGAGAAGATCGACATCCGGGGCAACGGCACTCCGCTGCGCTACATGGACAAGCCGAGCAAGGACGGCTCGTCGAAGGACTACTGGTACTCCGGTATCGGCGGCATCGACGTGCACTACTCCTCCGGCCCGGCCAACCACTGGTTCTACCTGCTCTCCGAGGGCAGCGGCGCCAAGACCGTCAACGGCGTGAACTACGACTCGCCGACCTCCGACGGCCTGCCCGTCACCGGCATCGGCCGCGACAAGGCCGCGCTGATCTGGTACAAGGCGCTCACCACCAAGTTCACCTCCACCACCAACTACGCGGCCGCCCGCACCGGTACCGTCGCGGTCGCCACCGAGCTGTACGGCGCCGGCAGCGCCGAGGTGAAGGCCGTCGAGCACGCCTGGGCCGGCATCAACGTCGGCTCCCGCCCCGGCGGCGACCCCGGCACCGGCAAGGTCTTCGAGAACACCACCGACGTCGCCATCCCGGACAACGGCGCCGCCGTCACCTCCACGGTGAACGTCACCGGCATCGCCGGCAACGCCCCCGCCACGCTCAAGGCGGACGTGGACATCGTCCACACCTGGCGCGGTGACCTGGTCGTCGACCTGGTGGCCCCGGACGGCTCGGTCTACAACCTGAAGCCGTTCAGCTCCTCCGACTCGGCCGACAACGTCAAGGCCACCTACACGGTGAACGCCTCCAGCGAGGTCGCCAACGGGAGCTGGAAGCTCCGCGTCCAGGACAAGGCCGCGCAGGACACCGGCTACATCAACAGCTTCAAGCTGACCTTCCCGTAAGCCGGGGAGCGGATGACCGGCCGCCCGGTGGCACCCCGAGTGCCGCCGGGCGGTCGTGCGTGCGGCGGTGGTACAGCAGGGGCGTACGGTCCGGGTGATGGGCGCTGTGCACCACCCGTCCCACCAGCAGCGTGTGGTCCCACACGTCATAGCAACTGTCGACGGCGCAGACGACGCTGGCCACCGCTCCCGTCAGCACCGGCTGGCCGTCCTGGACGGCCCACGGCACGCCGGTGAAGCGCCGGCCCGGCGGCTCCTCCGCGAACCGCCGCGTCAGGTCGCGCTGCTCCCAGCTCAGCACGTTGACCGCGAAGGCACCGACGCGCCGGATCTCGCGGGCGGTGCGGCCGGCCGCCGCCAGGGAGACCAGCAGGCCGGGCGGGTGGAGGGAGAGGGACAGCACGGCGCTGGCCGTGCAGCCGACGGGGCCGTGGCACGCGGCGGCGGTGACCACCGTGACGCACGTGGGCATGTGCGCCATCGTGGCGCGGAAGGCGTCCGCCTCGGGGGTCACCGCGCGCTCCGGTACGGCGCCAGCGCGGCGCGCAGTTCGTCCGGGACCGGAACCGGCCGCATACCCTGCTCGGTGCGGCGCATGCACGCCACGGTCTGGCCGCCCCGCGCGACGAGCTGGGGCACGGGGGCGTTGGTGCGGTAGTAGTCGAAGCCCATGCTCACCTGGTGGTCGCCCGACGCGGTCAGCGACATCCGGATGCCCACCCGGTCCATGGCGTACAGCTCGCTGAAGTACGCGCAGTGGCAGTCCACGGTCACCAGGGCCAGCTCGCCGCTCAGCGCCCGCAGCACCCCCGGCGCCCGTTCCGCGAGGAACCGCTCCCGGCAGTGGCCCTGCCAGCGGAGGTAGTTGGTGAAGTAGACGTTCCCGACGAGGTTGGTCTCCTCCAGCGTGACCAGGTGCTCGTACGTGTACGTGGGTGTCGTCACCGTCGTCATGGGGCCTCCTCCGGACCGCTGAGCACCGCCACCGCCACCCGCTCCCCGACCCGCTCCACCCGCAGGACCCCCGAGGCGATCAGGGCGTCGCCGGAGCGCATCAGGACCCACCCGCCGTCGAAGACACCGCCCAGGGTGAGCGGCGCGCGGGGGGACCGGCCCGCCTTGGCCAGGCACTCCAGCGCCGTCCACACCCGGGTGGCCGCCACGTCGAAGGGCTCGCCGCTCTGCCGGAGCAGCAGCTCGGTCAGGGCGAGTCGTTCCGTACCGAGGACGCGTTTCCAGTCGTCCTCGCCGCGTGCCGTCACGGCCTCCCAGTCGCACGCCACCGGTCCGCGAGCACCGTTCCCGACCTGGAGCACCAGGCCGCCCAGGTGGCTGCGGGACAGGCCCGGGCCGGGGCGTCGCGCGGTCCCGGACCGTTCACCGGGCCGGACCGTCACGCGCAGTTCCTCGCCCAGGCCGAGTGCCGTCGTGGCCCGCTCCAGCAGGACGCCCAGCAGCGGTGCCGGCCAGGGGCGCTCCCCGCGCGGCAGCGGGCCGACGTCCTTGAGCCGCAGCCCGCGCCACCGGATGACGGGGCGGCCCGTGGCGTCCAGGCCCTCCGCGTCCCAGGTGTACTCGCCGTCCACGGCGGCGCGTTCGGTGCCCCGGACGCGCTCCACCGGTCCCGCGCCCGGCCGGACCGACAGGGACTCGGCGGCCACCGGCAGCAGTCTGCGGTGCGGCACACAGGCCTGGAGCGCGTGCAGCGTGGCGTCGTTGGCGGAGGGGTCGCCCAGCAGCGGCGCGGCGAGCGGCGGCGGGAACCACGGGACGGGCCGCCCGGCCGCCAGGGTGGCCAGGCAGGTGCGCGCGGAGGGCGCCGTCAGGCCGCGTACCCGCCGGAAGCGGCCGGTGTGGAAGTACAGCGGCCCGTACAGCTCGTCGGCGCCCAGCTCCTCGGCGTCGCTCGACGCGGCCTGTGGGTGGTGGCCGTTCGGGGAGGGCGCGGCGAGCGGGAAGACGGCGCGGAAGTGGTCCACGCAGAAGTCGCTCTCGTCGCTGCGCAGCACGGCCTCGACGCGGTCGCCCCGGTGCAGCGCGCACACCCGTAGGGTCCGGACGCCCTCGTCCGGTACCGTCACCGGGCGCGTCCAGGCGATGTCGCGGGCCTCGCGGAGGGGGACGCCCGCCAGGGCCGAGGCCGCCTGGGCCATGGCCTCCAGGCCGAGGACGCCGGGCAGCCAGACGACGCCGTCCAGCCGGTGGCCGGTCAGGTAGGGGTCGGTGCGCGGGCCGAGCCGCGCGTCGGCGACCAGCTCGACGCCCGGCTGGTGGACGCGCGGCTCCTCCAGGAACCGCTGCGGCGGGCCGGGCACGGGGGGCACCGGCACGTCGCGCCCGAGCCTGCCGTGCACGGCGACGGTGGGCGGGACGCGGTCCCCGGCCGCGAGGAGGCGCAGGAACAGGTCGGTGCCGGTCTCCGGGGCGATGGGCGTGACGTCCTCGCGCACGAGCGCGTCGAGCACGCCGAGCCGTACGCCCATGCCGGCGCCGGACCACACCGACCAGTCGACGTTCAGGACCCGGCAGCGCGGCGCCAGCTCCGCCGCGAGCCGTTCCAGCTCGGTGCGCAGCACCCCGTTGGCCAGGGCGTAGTGGCTCTCGCCGGGCAGACCGTGACGGCCGATCACCGAACCGAAGCCGACGAGCAGCCGCAGCCGTTCGGTGGGCAGCGCGGCGAGGAGGTGGCGCAGTCCGGCCGCCTTCGGGGCGGCATGGGCCTCGGCGCGCGCCTCGTCCAGGTCGGCGAAGCGCACCGGTTCGTTGATCCCGGCGGCGTGCAGGACGCCGGTCACCGGGCGGCCGAGCCGGTCGTTGAGCCGGCGCACCGCCCGGGCCACCGCCGTGGCGTCGGCCAGGTCGGCGGTCTCGTACGCGGCGCTCACGCCGGCCCCGGCCAGCGCCGCCAGGTTGGCCCGCAGCGCCTCGTCGCGCTCCGGCCGGGCGCGGCCGATCAGGGCGAGCCGGACGCCCGTCCTCCGCCCGAGGGCCATGGCGCAGGTGTGGCCGATGCCCTTGCCGCCGCCGCTCACCAGCAGCACGTCGTCGGGGCCCAGCGGCAGCGGCCTTCCGGGGCCGGGCTCGGGGAGCCGCAGCACGTGGGCCGCCGGGACGTACGGCGTGCCGTGGTCGTCGAGGACCAGCTCCTGGTACCGGCCCGGTTCGGCGCCCGCGAAGCGGGTGGCGTGGCGGAGGCCCGCCTCCGTCGGGGGGACGCGGAGCAGGGTGACGCCGAGGCCAGGGTGTTCCTTGTGGAGGCTGCTGAGGAATCCCGCGAGGGCGGTGTCGTGGGCGACAGCGACCAGGCGCCCGGTGCGGATCGCGGAGCGGGCGGCGGCCAGGAGCCGGGCGACCGGTGGCGGGCCCGGGACGGGCGGTACGTAGAGGAGGTCGGTGTCCTCGTCGGAGGCGGTGGCGTAGATCTCCTTGGCGCGTACGGCCAGTTCGCCGTCGCCGAGCACCGTGGTGCGCCACCCGGGGCTCGGCGACGGCAGGCCGCGCCGGGCGCGGTGCGGCCGCTCGGTGAAGCAGTGGACCCAGGTGTCGACGCCGGTGACGGCGGTGTCGGGCGCGGGCCCGGCGGCGGACGGCAGCGCGTCGAGGGCCTCGACGAGGTCGCGCACCCGGGCGTCGGCCAGCGAGAGCGGGGCGGCCGGCGGCCGTCGGCCCATGCGGTGCGCGGCGGTGGCGGCGAGCTGGGTGACCGTCAGGGAGGTGAGGTGCAGGTCGGTCAGCAGCCGGGTGTCCATGCCGATCAGCTCGGGCTCCAGCTCGGTGGCCCGCGCGAGCAGGTCGCGTACGGCGGCGGTGGTGTCGGCGGCGGTGGTGTCGGTGGCGGTCGCGTCCGGTGTGGGCCGCGGGGCGGCTTCCGGCTCTTCGGGGCTGGGTTCCTTGTACGGCGGCGCCGCCGAGCACGGGCTGCTGAGGAAGGTCCGCTCCCGCCGGAGGTCGAACGGCCGTGCCGCACGGCCCGCCGTCAGCGCGTCGAGCCGCTCGCACGCCCCGGCGGCGAACAGGGCGGCCGCCGCGTGGGCGGTGGCCTCCGCACCGGGGTCGCCGGAGCCCACCGTGACGACCGGGATGCCGCAGCCCTGGTCGGTGAGCAGGGCGGCGAGGCCCTGTCCCGGGCCGCAGGCGCAGAACAGGTCCGTGTCCGGCAGGACGCCGCTGACCGCGTCCCAGAACCGCACGGGCGCGGTGACCTGTTCGGCCAGGAGGTCCGCCAGGTCGTCGTCCGGGGTGAGCGCCCTGCCGTGGACGGTGGACACCAGGCGGCGCGCGGGCGGGCCGAAGTCCAGGTCGTCCAGCACCCGGCGCAGCGGCGGGACACAGGGCCGGACCGCCGGGGAGTGGAAGCCGTGCGACACGGGAAGCAGCGTGCGGGCGACCCCCGCCCGGGCGGCCCGTTCCGAGACCACCCGCAGGTCCGCCTCCGGCCCGGCGACCACCACCGATCGGGGGCCGTTGTGGGCGGCGACGACCAGGTCGGTGCCCGCGCACAGCACGAGCGCGGCGGAGGGTTCCGTACGCAGGCTGAGCATGCCGGTACCGGAGGCGCCGAGGGTGGCCATGAGCCGGCCGCGCGCTCGGACGAGCCGGAAGCCGTCCCGTACCGAGAGGGCACCGGCCCACACGAGCGCGGTGATCTCGCCCAGGCTGTGTCCGACGGCGGCGTCCGCCGTGACGCCGAGGGCGTCCAGCACGCGCAGACCGGCGAGCGAGGCCCGGTGGATGGCCGGCTGGGCCGTCTCGGTGCCCGCGGGGCCGGCCAGGCCGGGCGCGCCCTGGCCGGGGAACAGCAGGGTGACGCGGCCTCGTACGCCGTGTCCGATCCAGGCGCCGGGCAGGCGGGTCAGGCCGCCGCCGGGTCCGGCGCCCTCGGCCAGGCAGGCGGTCACGGAGGCGGCGCGGGCGGCCAGTTCGCCGGGGGTGGCGGCGACGACCGCGGCCCGCACCGGACCGCCGGGCCGCTCGCGGGCCGACTGGGCGGCCAGGTCGTGGACCTCGGCGAAGGACAGCCGGTGCGCGACTTCGGCGACGCGTGCGAAGAACGCCCGCACCTGGCCCGCGTCCGCCCCGGCAGCGGCGATGACGGCGTGTTCGGGGGCGGGTCGGCGTACCGGCAGGGGGCCGCGCGCCGGGCGGGGGGCGTGGGCGGTGGGCGCGGAAAGCACGAGGTGGGCGTTGATGCCGCCGAAGCCCATGGAGCTCACCCCGGCCAGCCGGGGCCCTTCCGGCCAGTGTTCGGCCTTGCGGAGGACGCGCAGCGGTGACGTGTGCGACCGCAGTACCGGGTGCGGGGTCTCGCACCCGGTGGTCGGCGGCAGTACGCCGGTGTGCAGGCTCATCGCCGCCTTGATGACGCCCGCCGCCCCGGCCGCCGCCTTGGTGTGCCCGATGTTGGCCTTCACCGTGCCGAGCGCCGCACGCGCGCGTGCGCCCTCCCGCAGCGCGGTCAGCGCGCTCAGCTCCACCTCGTCGCCGACCCGCGTCCCGGTGCCGTGGCCTTCGTGGAGCAGGACGTCGCGCGGGTCGGCGCCCGCCAGGTCGTACGCGCGGCGCAGGGCGAGGAGTTGCCCGTCCAGGCCCGGCCGGGTGATGCCGCCGCTGCCGTCGGAGGAGACGCCCCAGCCGCGGATCTCGGCGTACACCCGCAGTCCGGCGGCCCGTGCGTCGGCCGCCCGGGTCAGCGCGAGCATGCCGCACCCCTCGCCGGGCCAGAACCCGGCCGACCGCTCGTCGTACACCCGCATGCGGTCGGTGGCGAGCGCGCCGGTCTTGGCGAACCCGACCAGCTCGAACGGGTCCAGGCTCAGGTCCACCCCGCCGGCCAGCCCGAAGTCGACGCTGTGGTCGGCGAGCGCCCGGCACAGTTCGACGACCGCGAGCAGCGAGGAGGCGCAGGCGCCGTCGACGGTCCAGCCGCCGCCGTGGAAGTCGAAGTGGTTGCAGATCCGGCCGGCGATGGTGTTGGACAGCGCCCCGGCGAGCGACTCCTCGGTGGTCGGCGGGAACGGCGCGAGGTAGCCGGCCGCCGCCCGGCGCACCACGTCGTCGCGTACGTCGCCGGTGACCCGGGCGGCCTCCAGGGCGGCGGCGAGGACCCGGCGTACGTACGGCCAGCGCAGCCGGAGCGTCCCGGCGCGGGTGGCGTCGCCGGTGAGGCTGTTGCCGAGGACCACCGCGACCCGGTCCCGGACCAGCCCGGCCCCGCCCGGGAAACCGGCGTCGTCCAGCGCGCGGGCGGCCGTCTCCAGGGCGAGCCAGTGGGCGGGGTCACCGGCCCGGTACACCGGTCCCGGGATGCGGAAGGCCGACCGGTCGAACGTCCAGCCTTCCAGGACGGCCGCGTAGAGGCTGTACGTCTTGTCGGCGGCCGTGGGGTCGGGGTCGTGGTAGTCGTCGGTGTCCAGCCGTTCCCGTGGCAGGCGGCGGAACGCCCGGCGCTGGTCCAGGACCATCTCCCACAACCGGCCGGGCCGGTCGGCGTCCGGGTAGCGGCAGGCCATGCCGACGATCGCGACGGCCCGGTCGTCGTAGGCGCCGCTCATCGTGACTCCGGGACGAGCGGCCCGCGCCGGGCGGCCGGCAGCCACGCCGGGACCCGCACCGGCATCGGCGCGAGGCGCTCGGCGGCCACCAGGACGAGCGCCCGCAGCAGGCAGGCGATCACCAGCGCGAAGAAGAGGCCGAAGACGATGTGGAACTGGACGAGTACGCCGTAGACGGCGGCGGTCGTCACCCCGAAGACGACCTGGTGGCGCGGGCGGGCCGGGGTGGTGCCCGGGTCGGTGATCATGTAGTTGGTGAACAGGACGAACGCGACGCCCGTCATCGGCAGCAGCGCGCTCGCCAGCGAGATGTCGGTCAGCGCCCAGCGGATGACGCCCTGCGCCACGAACCCGGCGGCCCAGCCGGCGATCAGCGGTGTCTTGCGCGTCAGTTTGGCGTTCAGCATGGTCCCGGCCGCGAGCACCGCCAGCGGGATCAGCCAGTCCAGCGGGCCGGCGGTCCACTCGGTGAACTGGTACGGCGGTGCGATGCCGACCCAGGGGAACAGCAGCAGGACCAGGACGATGCCGGTGTTGCTGGGGTTGAGCACGTGCCGGGGCCGTCCGGCGACGCGGACCTTGACGACGTACTTGCTCGCCACGCCGGCGACGGTGGCCAGGACGGTGGGCATCAGCCGGTCGTTGGCGTACAGCAGCATCGCGCAGGCGAGTGCGGTGATGTAGGCGGGCAGCAGGAAGTCCACGATCGCGCCGGGGGAACGCCCGGCGAACCAGGGGCGGGTGCCCCGGGCGTACGTGTCGACGGTGGCCAGCACGCCCTCGGCGGCCAGGCCGGACAGCACCGCGACGACCGGGGTGAGGTAGGCCTGTTCGAAGCCGAGCAGGGTGTGGCCGACCACGGTCAGTACAGTGATGGAGAGCCCGAACCGGCGCAGTGCGGCGCTGCGCGGGTCGTCCGGGCCGCCGAGCACACGGCCCATCGTGCGGCCGAGTCGGGTCATCGTGCTGCCTCCTCGTCGAGGACGAGCTCGTGCCATCCGGGGCGGAGCGTCGCGGTACGGGTGTGCGTGCGGCCGTGGCCGTCGCGCCAGGTGACGCGTACGGGCAGCGACGCCTTCGCCGGGGTGTCGCCGAGGCCGAAGGTGATGTCCGGGGCGTTCACCCCGTTGTGGCCGTTGGCGGGGTAGACCTGCGCGGTACGGACGGTGCCGTCGGGCAGGGTGAGGGTGGCGGTGGCGCCGATGGCGGGCCGGGTCGGGCCGTGGGCGGTCGGCAGCCGCAGCCGGAGCCCCAGGGCGGGGTGTGCCGGGCCGGTGTTGCGGTACATCACCGACGGCGCCCACTGGTTGGCCACCACGAAGTCGAGCCGGCCGTCGGTGTCTACGTCACCGACCGCGAAGGCGCGGCTGACGGCGTCCGTGCCGACGCCGGCCTCGCGTGCCACGTCGGTGAAGCGGCCGCCGGAACCGGTGCGGACGAAGAAGGTGTTGCGGTCGTGGCCGGACAGTTCGGTGCCGGCCGGGAAGTGCGGCCACAACCGGGGGTGGTCCAGGATCAGGTCGTTGGACATGGCGGTTTCCTGCAACTGGGCCCAACTGTTGGTCCGTCCGGCGACGAAGCCCGTGGCGTGCATGATCTCCGGGCCGCCGTCGTTGTCGAAGTCGGCGGCCTTCACGTCCCACGTCCAGCCGGTGCGGGACAGCCCGAGCGGCTCGCTGTGGTCGTCGTAGGGGGCCGTGCCCCGGTGGAGGGCGCGCCCGGCGGCCTTCGGGGTGCCGGTGGCGGTGAACGCGAAGTTGCTCTCGTGCAGGGCGAAGTTCTCGGCGATGTTGGCGACCAGGATGTCGGGCACCCGGTCGGGGCCGAGCTGGGTGAAGGCCACGCCCATGCCCTTGAAGGAGTCCCGGCCGAGCACCTTGGACTTGGGGGTGGTCGCGTGCCGCACGCCCACCGCCTCGCGGAACCGGACGCGGCCCGGGGAGGACTGGTTGACCAGGAGCTGGTCGGGGCCGAAGTCGTTGGCCACGTACAGCTCCGGGCGGTGGTCGCCGTCGAGGTCGTACGTCCCCATGGCGAGGGTCCAGCCGCGCGCCGCCCCGGTGTCGAAGGCGTCTTGCACCTCGGTGAACCGGGCGTCGGGGGCGGGGCCCCGGGTGGCGCCGGTGAAGCGCAGCAGCCGGTTGGTGCCGCCGTTGCGGGCGTTGGACAGGGAGGCGTTCATCACGAGCCGGCCGGGCTGGTGGGCCGTCGGGTCCAGGACGCGGGCGCCGTCGGGGAAGTAGTTGCCGAACGCCAGGTCCAGGTGCCCGTCGCCGTCGTAGTCGCCGAGCGTCGCGGCGTTGGTGTTCCACACGGCGCGGGGGCGGACGAGCTCCCGGGCGAGGAAGGCTCCGGCGCCCGGCGGGAGGCCGGGGCGGCGCATGAACAGGGCGGGTGAGCGGCCCCAGTAGTAGACGATCACGTCCTGCCACCCGTCCTCGTTGAGGTCGGCGGGCAGGCAGCCCATGGGGGCGACGTGGGCCGGCATGGTGGCGGCCGGCGGGCGGAGGGTGAAGGGGGCGTACCGGCGGCCGGTGCCGGGGGCCGGGCGGACGGTCACCGTGTCGGTGCGCGGATCGACCAGGCAGATGTCGCGCGACACGCTGCCCCCGTCGGCCGCGAGGAGCGCCACCCCGGCGCCCACGGAGGAGATCCAGGACGGGATGTCCTTGTACGCGGGGGCGACCGGCCGCAGGGTGCGGTCGCCGGGCCGCTCGGCGGGGGACACGAGGTGCGGCGAGAAGGCGAACCGCTGGGCGAGGCGGTCGCGTTGCGCGTCGGACGCGGCGGGCGGCTGGCTGAGGTGCCACAGCAGCAGGCAGGCGAGCAGCGCGGTGATCCGGGCGAGGTTCCGGCGCGCGAAGGTCGTCATCGTCGCCATGGTCAGCGGTCCCCTCTGCGGCGGCGGTCGTACGCGGCCCGGATTCCGGCGCGCCAGCGCTGGTAGTGGACGGTGCCGGTGGCGTCCGGTCCGAGCGCCGCGAGGGAGCGGTCGGTCCAGTCGGCCGCCTCCTCGGCGGTGGCTCCGCACAGGACGGGTGCGGCTTCGGCGGTGTGCTCGGGCACGGTGCCGGAGATCCGGTGCGCCGTGCAGGCGAACGCGGCGCCCTGGGCGAGGTGTGCGCGGTGCTCCCCGGCCAGGTCGGTGAGGTGCTCCAGCTCCTTGGCGGTGGCGCCGCCCGCGTAGGTGGCGGCGAGGCCGGCGCCGCTCCACAGGTCGCCGCGCCGCTCGGCCGGGAACTCCGCGATCCGCAGGGCGATGCCGTCGGGGTCGGCGCACTCGTGGAACCAGAGCGCCCGCCCGAGGCCCTGGTCGCGGATGGCCCGCTCGTCGGGGGTGAGCCCGCGCTCGACGTGCCGGCGCCCGATGACCCGGTCGGGGTGGAAGAAGCCCTGGTGGAAGCCGTACCCGTCCCAGGCGAGCCAGCATTCGGGCGGCCCGGCGCCGGGGATGCCGTTGCGCGGGCGCAGCCCGAGCCGGGCGTACGCCCACCCGGCGCCGACCTGGGCGAGGTGCGGGTACCGGGCGGCGGGCCCGGCCAGCAGGGCGGCGAAGCGGCGGCCGCGTGCGGCGGTGAGCAGGTCCAGTACGCCGCAGGCCATGCCGGCGCCCTCGTAGCCGAATCCGCGCCGCTGCGGCGGCAGGCGGTCCACTTCCGCCGCCAGGCCGGTCAGGGTGCGGGCGTCCAGGGCGGCGTGGAAGCCGTGCAGGAAGGCCTGTCC
Organism: Streptomyces sp. NPDC049837; assembly: GCF_040674455.1. Classification (NCBI taxonomy): domain Bacteria; kingdom Bacillati; phylum Actinomycetota; class Actinomycetes; order Kitasatosporales; family Streptomycetaceae; genus Streptomyces; species Streptomyces sp. NPDC049837. The sequence continues at coordinate 123,282 of NZ_JBFAMP010000003.1, forward strand.
GGCGGCTTGCAGGGTGCCGCGCGCGGGGCCGGGGCGGAGCCGGAAGCGGCGTACGCCGAAGTCGACCTGGGCGGTGTCCTGGCGCAGCAGCGGGATCACGACGCGGCGCAGCGGGCGCGGCACCACGGAGGGCGATGACGAGAAGGGGGAGAGCATGTCAGCCGGGCTCCTGTTTTCTCTGAGCTTTGGCGATGGCACGTTCCATGAGGGCGATCGTCAGGTACGGCTTGGCCACGGCCTGGAAGTCCAGGTCGGGACCGAGGGAGCGGACCGTGCCCTCCAGGACCAGCAGCGACAGGATCGGGAAGACGAACTGGGGGTCGGCGTACAGTCCGTGGCGGCGCTGGAGGACGAAGAGCCGTACGGCGAAATCCATCAGGTCGAAGTCGGCGGCGGTCGCTCCCGTGCAGGAGTCGATGAGGGCGGCGAGTTCGCGCCGGAAGCCCTCGGTGTCGGTGCCGGGGCCCGAGCGCGCGGTGGAGAGCACGATGCGGGCGCAGGCCTGTCCGTCGCCGAGGCCCATCGCGTGGAAGAAGTCGGTGAACTTGTCCCGGGCGTGCGGGGTCAGGCGCACGGTGAACCCGGCGTCCACGATGGTGACGTCGCGGCCGGGCCCGCAGATCAGGTTGCCGGGGTGGAGGTCGCAGTGGACGAAGCCGTCGAGGAACAGCATGTGGTAGGCGGCGCGCAGCGCGGTGACGGCGGCCCGTTCGCCGTCCGTCCCGCCGGGCGGCGGCCGGTGCAGGTCGTCGAGGTACTCCATGACGAGGACCTCGGGGCCGCACAGGTCGTCGTACACGGCCGGTACCCGCACATGGGGCTCCTCGGCCAGGTTCTCCTTGAGGAAGCGGAGGCTTCTCCGCTCGCGGTCGAAGTCGAGCTGTCCGCGCAGGGACGCGGCCAACTGCCGCATGATGTCGGCGACCGGCACGCCCCGCAGCGGCGGGAGCGGCGCGGCGAGCCGGGCGAGGGCCGGCATGATGGCCAGGTCGGTGGAGAGTTGGCGGGCGACGCCGGGGCGGCGGACCTTCAGGGCGACGGTCCGGCCGTCGGTCAGACGGGCCCGGTAGACGCAGGCGATGGTGCCCGCCGCCACCGGGGGGCGCGCGGCGAGGCCGGGGTCGTCCCGCAGCAGGCGTCTCAGCTCGGGTCCGAAGTGCCGCGACCCGTCGCCCAGCGGTAACGGCCGCACCTGGTCGTGCAGGGTGCTCAGCACCCGGGCGACATGACGAGGGACCACGTCGGCGCGGGTGCTGAGGATCTGGGCGACCTTGACGAAGGCCGGCCCGAGTGCGGTCACCGTGTTCAGGAGCCAGGCGTCGCGCCGGGGCGCGAAGCGGCCCCTGCCGGGTGACAGCGAGCAGCGCAGAGCGACGGCGCCCAGGACGGCCAGCCGGACCGTCAGGATGAGGCAGACGCGCAGGCTCCGCAGGAGCCCGGCGGCGACGGTCACCTTCGGGTTGTCGGCATGGCTCATCTGGCACCCCCCGCCCCGGCCGTCACCGGCTCCGGTTCAGCCGCCGACGCGGACCGGGAACTTGTCGATGGTGGCGATGACCTGGTCGTTGTCGGGGTGGACCAGCTTGATCGGGGTCTCCAGCCGGTAGAAGTCCCCGTCCGGCGGGAACTTGCTGAGCTCCGGGCTCAGGAGCTTCGCGGGCTCCTTGGTCCGCAGCACCAGCGGCTCCGGCCGGGCCATCGCGCCGGGGCCCTCCTCGGAGCCGGGCGGCCGCTCGATGGTCAGCTTGAACGACAGGAACATCGTCGCGCTGAGCTTCGGCGGGAAGTGCTGGACGATCTTGAGCAGGCTGTCCGGCGTCGCTTCCATGTTGTCCTGCTCGATGGTGATGCGGCCCAACTGCGGGTGGTCCGCCTCCACCTTGTGGCCGACGACCTTGAGCACGACGGCCTTGTGGGGCGGCTCGTCGGGGTGGGTCTCCACCCGGACCTTGATGCCGCCCTTGAACTCGACGTTCACGAGCGCGGTGCGGACCTTGAGCGGCACGTTCGCCGCGTAGCAACTACAGGGGATCTCGGCGCCGATGGACGGCAGCACGGTGGCCGTGGTCACGTGAAGAACCTCCGAACATAACTCGGGGAGTGTGTGGGGTGCACATCTGACATTCCCGAGTGCCGCCATTCGGACCATTTCCTAGGCGGAATTCACCCGTCCGGGGTTCTTCGGAGGATTAGACATCGCTGGCGAGAATACGTCAGAAAAGGCCAATAAGGCGCCCGTTGGAATTCAGGCCTCGTCGAGCCGCCGGCCCCGCGTCTCCGGCGCGAGGAACACGAAGGCCACCGCCGCCAGGGCGAGCGGCACCGCCGCCGCCAGAGCCGTGACCTCCATGGGCGGCACCGCCGCCGTCCCCACCGACAGCGCCAGCACGAGCACGCCGCCGGCCTTGCTCACGGCGGCCGCCCAGCCGGTCCCCCGGGCCCGGAGCGCCGTCGGGTACACCTCCGAGCTGTACGCGGCCACCACCGCGGCCGTCGCGCTGATCCCCCACAGCGGCACGAACAGCAGCAGCCGCATCAGCGACTCGTCACCGGCGACCGTCTCCCCCGCCACCGCCAGCACCACCAGCGCCCCGGCGGCCGCCCCCGCCACGACGACCGCCGTGCGGCGGCTGCTCCACAGCCCGTACAGCAGCGCGGTCACCAGGTTGAGCGGCAGGCTGATCAGCGCGCTGTCGCGCAGGACGCGGGCCGAGGACGCCTCCGGGTACCCGGCGCGCCCGAGATTGACGGGCAGCCACATCTGGAAGCCGTACGCCAGCAGCCCGGCGCCCGCCGCCAGCAGGGTCAGCACCGCCGTACGGCCGCCGAACCCCCGCTCCCACAGCCGCACGTACCCGGGCGCGGCGCCCGGCCCCGGCGAATCGGCCATGTGCCCGGACACGGGCACCATCGTCGAGCCGTACCGCGACAGCACCTCGCGCGCCCGCTCCACCCGGCCCGTGGCGAGCAGGAAGCGCGGTGACTCCGGGATCCAGTGGTTCAGCACCAGCAGCACCAGCGCAGTCGGCAGCCCCACCAGCCACAGGGCGCGCCAACCGAACTCCGGGGTGAGCAGCGCCGCCAGCCAGTTCGTCAGGGCATACGCGACGGTGACGTTCCCGCCGATCAGCACCATCAGCCAGCCCCGGTGGCGGCGCGGCACCGTCTCCGCCAGCAGCGTGAACGCGATCGGGATCATGCCGCCCGCCGCCATGCCCATCACCAGGCACATCAGAACGTTCCACCAGAAGCCCGGCATGGCTCCGCAGACGGACGTCGTGGCGAACAGCACGCCCGCCAGGAGGATCGAATTCCGCCGCCCGATCCGGTCCCCGAGCCGGCCCCAGACGAACGAGCCCACCATGGTCCCGGTGATCCCGGCCAGCGGCAGCCACGCCACCGATACGCCACCGCCCGGCCGCAGCGGTGAGGCCAGCCCGTACTCGGCGGCGACTCCGGGGACGACGAGGGAGAGCGTCAGCGGCTTCATCACGTCGATCGTCACGGCGAGCGACAGCACGGTCAGCAGCATCACGTGGGCGGGCCGCAGCCGGGCGTCGTCGTCCGCGCGCACCCGCACGGCCGCCGCTTCCCGGCGCAGCGCCTCGGCGCGCGGCGGCCACAGTCCCACCAGCACGGCCGCCACTCCGCACACGATGAGCGCCATGCCGGCCACCATGGCCGGATCGGGGGTCATCCCCGCCATTCGGTAACCCATGTGGCGGGCGTGCCAGAACATCGGCAGATGCATCACCGTGCCCGCCGTACCGGCCGCCACGCCGGCCCAGAACCAGACGGGACGCGGAAATCCGCCGCCTTTTCCCGGAAGCCCGCTCCCCCTTTTCGCGGCTTGCCCGCTTTTCACTTCCGCCCCCATTTCCACCCCCATTTCCGCCCCCTTTTCGGTGTCCCCACGCGGGTCCGCGCTTTTCGGCCGTGGCCGGACTCGTCTCTTCCTCACGGACGGGGGTCATACGCCGAAGGGCCTAGGCGGGATCGGTTCAGCGGCCGATGTCCCGGCCCCCGCCCGGGCGGCAGGCTGTGCGGCGCACGGCTCGTCGCCCCCCACGAGGGGAGGGGGCGACGAGCCAGCGGGACCGCTACCGCATCAGGACGCCCGCGCCCTCTCCGGTCGCCTCCGTGGGCAGCGCGACCAGTCCCAGGTCGGCGCCCGCCGCCAGCAGGCGGTGCGTCGGCAGTATCCGGACCGTGTACCCGAAGGGGCCCGTCCGGTCGAGGGTGAGCGGGCCCTCGTAGACCCACCGCCCCTGCTGGTCCGGGCCGCCGGCCGGCTTCAGCGGCACGGTCTGGGCGTCCCGGAGCCGGTCGTCGGTGTCGACGCGGCCCGCGACCGCCTGGACCTCCACGTCCTCGGGCTGGAGGTCGCCGAGGGCGACCCGTACCCGCAGGGCGAGGGTGGTGCCCAGCTCGGCGGTGCCGTTGGCCTCGTCCACCTCGACGTGGTCGACCGCCACGCGCGGCCACGCGGCCCGTACCCGGGCCTTCCAGGCGGCCAGTTCCCGGGCCGCGCCGGTGTCCAGCGACCGGTGGGCGAGGGCGGCCGGGGCGTACAGGCGCTCCACGTACTCGCGCACCATGCGCCCCGCGAGCACCTTGGGGCCGAGGTTGGCGAGCGTACGGCGGACCATCTCGATCCACCGCTCGGGCAGGCCGCTGCCGTTGCGGTCGTAGAAGCGGGGGGCGACGCGCTGCTCGATCAGCTCGTACAGCGCGGCCGCCTCCAGGTCGTCGCGGCGGTCCTCGTCGGTGGTCGGCCCGTCGGCGGTCGGGATGGCCCAGCCGAAGTCCGGTTCGTACCACTCGTCCCACCAGCCGTCCAGGACGGACAGGTTGAGGCAGCCGTTCAGGGCGGCCTTCATGCCGGACGTCCCGCACGCCTCCAGCGGCCGCAGCGGGTTGTTCAGCCACACGTCGCAGCCGGGGTAGAGCTTCTGCGCCATGCCCATCCCGTAATCCGGCAGGAAGACGATCCGGTGGCGTACGCGCGGGTCGTCGGCGAACCGCACCAGCTCCCGCACCAGCCGCTTGCCGCCGTCGTCCGCCGGGTGGGCCTTGCCCGCGACGACGATCTGGACCGGCCGCTCCGGGTGCAGCAGCAGCTCCATCAGCCGGTCGCGGTCGCGCAGCATCAGGGTGAGCCGCTTGTAGGAGGGGACCCGGCGGGCGAACCCGATGGTGAGGATGTCGGGGTCCAGGACCCCGTCGATCCAGCCCAGCTCCGCCGACCCGGCGCCGCGCTGGCGCCACGAGGCGCGCAGCCGGGTCCGTACCTCCGTCACGAGCTGCTCGCGCAGTTCGCGCCGCAGCTCCCAGATCTCGGAGTCGGCGATCTCCCCGACGGCGTCCCAGCGCTGCGAGCCGCCGACGCTGAGGGCGTCCTCGGCGCGCTGGGTGCCGATCTTCCGCGCGCCGAGCCGGAACACCTCGGGCGCCACCCAGGTCGGGGCGTGGACGCCGTTGGTGATGGAGGTGATCGGCACCTCGTCGGGGTCGAACCCGGGCCACAGGCCGGCGAACATCTCGCGGCTGACGGCGCCGTGGAGCGTGGACACGCCGTTGGCGCGCTGGGCGAGGCGCAGTCCCATGACGGCCATGTTGAAGAGGTTGGGCTCGCCGCCGGGGTAGGTCTCCATGCCGAGCTGGAGGACGCGCTCGACGTCCACGCCGGGCAGCTCCGCACCGTCGCCGAAGTGGCGGGCGACGAGCTCGCGGTCGAACCGGTCGATGCCGGCCGGGACGGGGGTGTGGGTGGTGAAGACCGTCCCCGCGCGGACGGCCTCCAGGGCGGCGTCGAACTCGACGCCCTCCTCGCTCAGTTCCCGGATGCGCTCCAGGCCGAGGAAACCGGCGTGCCCCTCGTTGGTGTGGAACACCTCGGGCGCGGGGTGGCCGGTGAGCTCGCAGTACGCCCGTACCGCCCGGACACCTCCTATCCCCAGCAGCATCTCCTGCAACAGCCGGTGTTCGCTGCCACCGCCGTACAGCCGGTCGGTGACGTCCCGTTCGGAGGGGCCGTTCTCCTCGACGTCAGAGTCGAGCATCAGCAGCGGTACGCGGCCGACCTGGGCCACCCAGATGTGGGCGTGCAGACAGCGGCCGGCCGGCAGGGCGAGGGAGACCCGGACGGGGGCGCCGCCGGGCTGCCGCAGCAGGCTGACGGGCATCTCGTTGGGGTCCAGCAGCGGATAGTGCTCCTGCTGCCAGCCGTCCCGGGAGAGCGACTGGCGGAAGTAGCCGTGCCGGTAGAGCAGTCCCACACCGATGAGCGGTACGCCGAGGTCGGAGGCGGCCTTGAGGTGGTCACCGGCGAGGATGCCGAGGCCGCCGGAGTACTGGGGCAGGGCGGCGGTGACCCCGAACTCGGGCGAGAAGTAGGCGACGGCGGCGGGCAGGTCGCTGTTCTGGCTCTGGTACCAGCGGCGGCCGCGCAGGTAGTCGTCGAGGTCGTCGGCGGCGGCCGACAGGCGGCGCAGGAAGCGCCGGTCACGGGCGAGCTCGGCGAGCCGGGCGGCGGGCACGGAGCCCAGCAGCCGGACCGGATCGCCGCCGGCCGTCCGCCACCCCTCGGGGTCGACGGCCTGGAACAGTTCGCGGGTCTCGGCATGCCAGGACCAGCGCAGATTGCGCGCGAGGTCGCTGAGCGGCCGGAGCGGGTCGGGGAGGACGGGGCGCACGGTGAATCGACGGATTGCCTTCACGTGTTCCACCTTCGCAGGGCAGGTACGTATCGGGGCGGACGCACAACGGTGTGCGTCCGCCTTCACCCTCCGACGGTATCGGCACCCCGCCCTCCGCAACCACGGCGCACTCAGGGGAGCGCGTTCACAGGGCGCTCACCGGGACCCGGTACGGGGAGCCCGCGTTGACGGTTTCCGGGTCGAACGCGCCGGTCGCGGCGTACCGGGCGGCGATTTCGCGCCGTTCGTGCGGCGGGATCACGTCGTCGATGCGGTCGAAGCCGCCGGGGGCGCGCTGGTGGGCCAGATTGATGACGACTTCCGGACCCAGGCGCCGGTTGGCGCGCTGAAGCTCCGTCATGGCGGGGCGCCGCTCCGCCTCGTAGGCGGCGAGGGCGTCGGCCGGCGCGGGGTGGTGGGCCATGGCGTGGGCGAGGGCCCGGGCATCGATGATCGACTGGGTGGCACCGTTGGAGCCGATGGGGTACATGGCGTGGGCGGCGTCGCCGATGAGGGTGGTGCGGCCGTGGCTCCAGCGCAGCAGGGGCTCGCGGTCGACCATGGGGTACTCGTAGGCGGCCTCGGCGGCGCGCAGCACCTCGGGGACGCTGACGCCGTCGAACTCCCAGCCGTCGTAGTGGTGGAGGAACCGTTCGACGGGTACGGCACGGTTCCAGTCCCCGCGGGCGGCGCCGGCGATGCTGTCGGCGGGCATCGCCAGGGCCCAGTTGACGAGGACGTCCCCGCCCGGCCGCTCGGCCATCGGGTAGACGACGGCCTTCTGCCGGTCGTCGCCCGCGATGAGCATGAACGTTCCGGCCCGGCGGGCGTCCAGCCACGAGACGCCGCGCCACACCAGCATGCCGTTCCACGGGGGCTCGCCCTCGCGGGGGTTGAGGGCGGCGCGGACCGCCGAGCGGATGCCGTCGGCGCCGATCAGGACGTCCGGTTCCAGCGACGCCCGGCCGCACCTGGCGCCCTCGCGGTGTTCCAGGCGCACGCGCGGGCGGCCGTCGGGCAACTGTTCAAGGCCGGCCACCCGGACGCCGGTGACGATCGCGGACGGGCCGATCCGGCGGCGTACCGCGTCGGCGAGGACCTGCTGGAGCCGGCCGCGGTGGATGGAGAGCTGGGGCCAGTGGTATCCGGCGCTCAGCCCGCGCGGTTCGCGGGAGATCAGCCCGCCGGAGCGGTGGTAGTAGCGCAGCTCCCGGGTACGTACGGCGTCGGCCTCCAGGTCGTCGAGGAGCCCGAGCGCGTCGAGTTCGCGTACGGCGTTGGGCATGATGTTCAGCCCGGCGCCGACGGGCTGGATCTCGCGGGCCGCCTCCACGACGGTGACCCGGTGGAAGCCGGCGGCGTGCAGGGCGAGCGCGGCGGTCAGGCCGGCGACCCCGCCGCCGGCGACGAGTATGTGGGGGGTCACGCAGCGGCTCCCCTCACCGGGGTGCGCGGCCGCTGGGTGGCCTGGCGCACCAGCGTCTCGTTGTCCCGGGTCAGGTCGAGCACGGAGCGCAGCAGGGCGACGGGCGCGCCGCCGCTGCCCTGGTCGTACAGCCGTACGTCGTCGCTGTAGGCCTTGCGGGCGATGCCGAGGTGGCGGGCGCGGAAGGTCTTCAGGATGCGCAGCACCCGCGCCAGGGAGTGGGCGGACGCCACGAGCTGCGGAGGCAGTTGGTACACGGTCTCCCAGCTCAGCGCGGCGGACAGCTTGCTGACGGCGGAGACCCCGCCCTTGTGGGCGGCGTGGAAGGCGCGCCAGGACGGGAGGCTGTACTCGACGGATTCGGCGAGGAAGGCGTCGTAGCCGGGGTCGGTGCGGTCGCACTGCCAGACCGTCAGGTCGACGAGCCACAGCGGTACCTGGGCGGCGGCCGGGCCGAGGTAGTCGCGCCCGGCGACGTCGATCTCCTCGAAGTACGGGCGCAGGGTGCGGGCGAAGTAGGCCGGGGAGACGTTGTCGACGGTGAAGTCGATGGCGTCGACCATCGCCTGGACGTGCTGTGCGGTGCGGTCCAGCGCGAGGGCGAAGCCCGGGTCGTACGGTTCGAGGCCGGCCAGTTGGCCGCAGGTGTCGAGGGCGGCGACGAGGCTGGGGAAGACCATCCGGACGGCGTCCTGGAGGTGGGCCTCCATCTCGTGGCCGGTGTACATCCGCTGGCGGGGACCGAGCGGGTTCCAGGTGGTGTAGTGGTGCACGGTGTCGCGGGGCACCATGTCGGTGCGGCGGGCCAGTTCCTCCAGGACGGGCAGGACCTCGGGGACGGCGGCGACCGGCTGGACGCCGTGCCGTTTGAGGGAGCCGAGCACGATGCCGAGGTCGCGCATCGCGGCCAGCGCCTCGATGACGCACCACTCGGCGACCCGGTCGAGGTCGGGGATGAGGGCGCGCAGCGCGACGGTGAGCGCGGGGACGTCGGCGTCACGGTTCATCGCGGGGAGCGCGGCGAGCAGCGCGTCGGCGCCGAGCGGGTCGGCCGCGCGTATCTCGGCTATGCGGTAGCGCGGTTCGGCGCAGGTATCGAGACCGGGCGCGACAAGGTCGTACAGGGTCAACGGGATGCCCCCCTCGGGCAGTGTGGATTCGGGAGTGGCGCGGTGTCCGCTGGTCAGGCGGTCACCGCGGGTCGCCCACCCGGTCCTGGCGTGGCGGCGCCGGTGCGGGCGCGGGCAGGCTCAGCCGTACGGACAGCAGTGCCGCAGCGGCGGCGAAGGCGGCGCCGGTGAGCAGCGCCGCCTGGAAGCCCGCGGTTTCGGCCTGGGGTGTGGCCGTGCCGGTACGGGTGGTGGCCACGGCCACGAGGACGGCCAGGCCCAGGACGGATCCGAACTGCTGGCTGGTGTTGATCAGCCCGGAGGCGAGGCCGGTCTCCTCTGGCGTGGCCTCTGCCGTGGCGGCCACATTGGTGGTGACCATGACCAGCGGCAGGGCGGCACCCAGCACGAGGCTGGGTGCGAGGACGGTGGTGGCGAAGGTGCCGTGGGCGCTCAGCGCGAGGGCGAGCCAGACCATGCCGGCGAACAGCAGCCCGAAGCCGAGGGTCATGGTCCGGCCGAGGCCGAGGCGGAGGATGAGGCGGCCGGTCAGCGGGGCGGTGGCGACGACGACCAGGGACAGCGGGAGCAGGCCGAGGCCGCCGGTGAGCGGCGACTGTCCCAGCACGCTCTGGAGGTAGAGGCTGACGAGGAAGAACATGGGGAACAGCGCCATTTGGGCGAGGGCGCTGAGGAGGTTGGCCAGGCGCAGCGCGGGCCGCCCCAGCACGGCGGGCGGGACGAGGGGCCGGGCGGCGCGGGTCTCGGTCACGGCGAAGGCCGCGAGCAGGAGAACGCCGGCGGCCCCGGCCAGGGGGCTGCGCCCGACGAGGGCGTACGCGACGAGGCCGAGCCCGCCGGTGGCGGTGAGCGCGCCGAGCAGGTCGAAGCCGGACTCGGCGCCTCTGGTTCCGCCGTCCAGGAGCCGGAGGGCGAGCAGGCCCAGTACGGCGGCGACGACGACGTTCAGCCAGAAGGTGGAGCGCCAGCCGAGCAGGTCGGTGAGGACTCCGCCCAGGACGGTGCCCATGACCCCACCGAGGCCGCCCATCGCGGCGAACGCGCCGAGCGCCCGGTGCCGGGCGGGGCCGTCCGGGAAGAGGATCAGCAGCAGGGCGAACGCGGCGGCCGCGGCGAGGGCCGCCCCGACGCCCTGCACGGCGCGGGCGGCGACCAGCGCGCCGGTGGACTGGGCGAGGCCCCCGGCGGCGGAGGCGGCCGCGAGCAGGGCGAGCCCGGCGGTGAACAGCCGCCGGTGGCCGAACAGGTCGGCGGCGCGGCCACCGAGCAGGAGCAGCCCGCCGAAGGTGATCAGGTAGGCGTTGGCCACCCAGGACAGTCCGGCGGACCCGGCCCGGAGGTCGTGGCCGACGGACGGCAGCGCGACGTTGACGATCGCCGTGTCCATGATCATCAGCAGTTGCGTCGCCGCCAGCAGCGCCAGCGCGCCGCGCGTTCCCCCGGCGCCGCTCACCGGACCACCCCGGGCCGCAGGGTCCATCCCGGATCGCCGAGCCGCCGGGTGCGCCACCCGGGATCGCCGGCCCGCGGGACGGCCCGGCGCGGGCCGCACGAAGGCCATCGCACCGCGCGCCCGCCCCGGGCGCACCGCCCCGGATCGGCCGCCCGGAGCTGCGCCGGGGCGGTCATCGGACCGGCTCCAGGTCATAGCCGTCCAGGCACGTCTGGGCGAGCGCCTCGCAGGCGGGGGCGCCGCCCGCCCAGGTCTGCATCGTGAGGTAGACGTGCGGGGCGCCGTGGTAGAAGCGCTCGTACTGCTCGTGGCGGCCCGCGAATTCGGAGCCGAGCGCGTCCCAGGCCAGCTTCAGCAGCTTGACCCGGTCCTCGGCCGGCGTGCCGGGCGAGCGGATGTACTTGCGCACCAGCGGGCCCAGCTCCGGGTGCAGCAGGTCCTCGCCGGACGCGGGGAGCTGGATGACGCCGCCGCCCGCGAGGAGCTTGATCTCCTGCACGGCCCTCGGGTACAGCTCGCCCGCCATGATGCGCTGGGCGTACGAGATGTCGCTGCCCGGCGCGACGCCGCCACGGCCGCCGTCGACCTCCTCGTACGACGCCTCCGCCGCCAGCACGAACGCCTTGGCCTGCGCGACATGGCCGAGGAGGCGGCCGATGGCCTGGGTGACCGGCGGCAGTTCGTAGGTGCTGTTGGCCTTGGTGATCAGGATCGCGATGCCGGTGAGGAACTCCAGCTTGGTCCAGAAGCGGGTGGCGGCCTGGTGCACGAAGTTCAGGTACGCGGGGGTCTGCCACCACATCTGGCAGGTCGCCTCGACGTTCCGGTACGTCAGCACCCGTTCCCACGGCACGAACACGTCGTCGCACACGAGCAGCGCGTCGTTCTCGTCGAAGCGCGAGGAGAGCGGGTTGTCGAAGACGCTGCGCGCCTGTGCCTCGTAGGAGGTGCGGGAGACGAACTTCAGGCCCGGCGTGTCGATCGGGATCGAGAAGCACACCGCGTGGTCGACGTCCTGGGGGGCGAGGGGCTCGATCGTGCCGATGATCACCTCGTTGCCGAAGACCGCCGCGGTGCCGATCATCTTGGCGCCGCGCACCACGATCCCGCCGTCCTTCTCGGCGACGACCCGGACCACCAGATCGTCCTCCTCCTGCTCGGAGGCGGCCCTGGTGCGGTCGATCTGCGGGTTGGCGATGGTGAAGGTCGGGTACAGGTCGCCCTCGGCGAGCCGCCGGTGGTAGGCGAGGGCGGCGCCCGAACCGTCGTACGTCTCCGTCGTGAACAGGCCCGGCAGCGCCGCGAATCCGGCCGCGCCGCCCGCCATGTAGTCGGGCGTGCGGCCCAGGAAGCCGAAGCTGGCCTCCGCCCACACCTTGTACGCCTCGCGGCGCGCGACGAGGTCCTCGTACGACCGGGGGATCGCGTAGGCGCGGTGGACGCCGCCCTGGGTGAGGACCGGGGTGTGCTCGGAGTCGTGCGCCAGGTCGTACAGGCGGGCGATGGAGGCGGCGGTGTTGCGGAACGCCGGGTGCGTGGTGACGTCCCCGACCCGCTCCCCGTCGAGCCATATCTCCCGGCCGTCGCGCAGCGACGCCAGATAGTCGTGACCGGACCTCGTCACCATTTCTCCTCTTGCGGATGCCATTGCCGCAGCAGAGCCTGTCCGTTGGTCCACACCTTCGGCAATGAACGTCCGTCCAATGGTCCTTAAGAACCGGCCAGTCGCCCTCCGGAAACCATTACGCGGCGTTCGCCGCACCCGCCCGGTACTCACCCGGAGTGACGCCGAACCATTTGCGGAAGGCAAGGTGGAAACCGACCGCACTCTGGTAGCCGACCCGCTGCGGCACCGCCGACTGCGGCAGGGACGTCTCGCCGAGCAGCCGCGCCGCCTCCTGCATGCGCCGCCCGGTCAGGTGACGCGCCGGGGCCTCGCCGACCAGCGCGCGGAACGCGGCCGTGAACGCCGAGCGGGACATGCCGACCTCGCGGGCGAGCGACTCGATGGTCCACGGCTCGGCGAACCGGGTCGCGATCATCACCAGGGCGCGGCTGACGCCCGGGTGGCGCAGCACGGGCAGGGAGGCCGGGTTCTCGGCGAACTCCCGCAGCAGCGGGCGCAGCGCGAGCACCAGGGCCATCTCGAAGGCCCGCAGCGTGATCAGCCGGTCACCGGGGCCGATGGGCCGGTCGGGGGCGGCGAGCAGCCGCAGCGTGTCCCGCAGCAGCGGCTCGCGGTCGACCTGGGAGCCGTCGAGGACCAGCGCCCAGGGCAGCGCCTTGTACAGACCTGTGGCGGCGCTGGCGTCGTAGTGCAGCCCGGCGCACAGCAGCCGGCTCTCCGGCCCGGTGCCGCCGATGCGGATCTCGCCGGTGGTGCCGGGCTCCCGTTCGGGCAGCACGGCCTTGAGCGGTACGCCCTGCCGGTCGGGGCGGTCGGAGAGCCGGTGCGCGGTCCCGGTGGGGAAGACGGCGAGGTCACCGGCGCGCAGTTCCTGGGGCGTCTGGCCCTCGGCGGTGATCCAGCAGCCGCCCTCGACGATGTAGTGCAGGACGGCGCAGCCCTGCTCGGCGTCGCCCTCGATGGCCCAGGGGGCGCGGACGTGCCAGCGGCTGTCGAAGACGCCGGTGAGCCGCAACGGTTGCAACAGCTCACTGAGGAGGTCGTCGTTCCGGTCGGTGTTCCGGCCGGTTTTCCCGGTTTCGGTGCGCACGGTGTCCATGGACGATCCTTCAACCCCCGCCCCGAATTGTTAATTGATCGGCCAAAGCCGCCGCCGCCAGCCTGAGAGGAGCCGTCATGGCAGCAGTCACACCCTATCGAAGGGCCAATCAGGCATATGTCGGAGCGGATGTCGGAGCAGATGTCGGAGCAGAATCAGATGCGGGTGGCGGTCGTCGGCGCGACCGGTTTCCAGGGCGGCGCGGTGGCCCGCCTGCTCAGTGCGCGGGGCCACCGGGTGCGTACCCTCTCCCGCCGTCCCGAGGGCGACCGGCCGCCGATGCCCGGCGTCTCGTGCGCCACCGGTGACCTGGCCGACGCCGAGGCCGTGCGGCAGCTCTTCGCGGGTGCGACGCACGCGGCGGTGGTGATGCCCCTGGTGTACGAGGCCAAGCGGGTGCGCGCGTACGCCCGGAACATCGCCGAGGCCGCCGTGGCGGCAGGGGTGCGGCGGCTGGTCTACAACGCCAACACCCGTGTGCCGCGCACGTCCACCGATGTGGCGGCGTTCGAGACGCGACGGATCGCCGAGGAGGTGCTGCGGGAGAGCGGCGTGCCGATGGTGGTGCTGCGCCCGCCGGTGTACCTGGACAACCTGTTCAGCCCCTGGAACGGCCCGGCCCTGGTCAACGAGGGCATCCTCGCCTATCCGCTGCCCGCCGACGCGCCGGCGGCGTGGCTGTCGCACCGGGACCTGGCTCAGGCGGTGTGCGCGGCGCTCACCGTGGAGGGCCTGGAGGGGCGGACGTACGACATCGGCGGTGTGCGGGCGCTGACGGGTGATGAGCTGGCGGATGCCTTCGGCCGGGGCCTGGGGCGCGTGGTGCGGTACCGCGCGCTGGCCCCGCACATCTTCGAGCAGGGCCTCGCACAGGCGATCGGCCCGGCCGCGGCGGCCGGGGTGGCGGGCATCTACCACTACATGGCGGGGGGTGCCGAGCCGCTGCTGCTGGCCGGTGATGACGGCGTGTCGGCCCGCGCGTTGACGGTGGAGGCACGCCCGGTTGACGAGTGGGTTTCCCGTCAGCCGTGGCAGATCTGGGCGAACGACCCGGAGGAGCAGGACGCCCAGTCGCTCACCTGAACGCCACCTGACACACCCGAGCGCGAACCGGTCCCGATTTTCCACTCGAACGGGGCCGGTTCTCGTCGTGTCCGGCTACGCCTGAGTAGTTAACAACGCGCCGGATTGCCCACCCGAAGGGTGTGGGTAGGGCTCCTCCGGTACCCGCCCACCCGAGTGAACCCGGACAGGAGCGGTGATGCCTGCGCTCTGCCACTCGTCAACGGAGCAAGTACAAAGAGCGATACCCCGTACGCAACCCTCAGGTGATGCCGTGAACTCGCTGATTGGTCGCATTCCCGTTCTCGATGTACGCCCGCTGGTCGACTGCGGCAGAAGGCCCGCCAAGGCAGTGGTCGGCGAAACCTTCCAGATTACGGCCACCGTGTTCCGCGAAGGTCATGACGCCGTGGCCGCGAACGTCGTGCTCAAGGACCCGTCCGGACACCCGGGCCCGTTCACGCCGATGCGGGAACTGGCGCCCGGAACCGACCGCTGGGGCGCCGAGGTCACTCCAACGGCCGAAGGGCGGTGGACGTATTTTGTCGAGGCGTGGAGCGACCCGATCGCCACCTGGCGGCACACCGCCGGCATCAAGATCCCGGCCGGTATCGACACCGAGCTGGTCCTGGCCGAGGGCGCCGCCCTCCACGAGCGGGCCGCCGACGGCGTACCGAAGAGCGAGGGCCGCGAGGCCGTGCTCGCCGTGGTGGACGCCCTGCGCGACGAACGGCGCTCCCCCGCCGACCGGCTCGCCGCCGCGCTGGAGACGGAGGCGGTCGAGGCGCTGGCCGCGCATCCGCTGCGTGAACTGGTCACGTCCTCAAAGCCGTTGCCGCTGCTGGTGGAGCGGGAGCGGGCGCTGTTCGGTTCGTGGTACGAGATGTTCCCGCGCTCCGAGGGGGCGAGGGTGGAGAACGGCCGGCTGGTGTCGGGCACCTTCCGTACCGCCGCCGAGCGGCTTCCGGCCATCGCCGCGATGGGCTTCGATGTCGTATATCTGCCGCCCATCCACCCCATCGGCACCACCCACCGCAAGGGTCCCAACAACACCCTCACGGCCAGGCCCGACGACGTCGGCGTGCCGTGGGCGATCGGCTCCCCCGAGGGCGGACACGACGCGGTCCACCCGGACCTGGGCACCATCGAGGACTTCGACGCCTTCGTCGAACGGGCGCGCGAACTGCGCCTGGAGGTCGCGCTGGACTTCGCGCTCCAGTGCTCGCCGGACCACCCGTGGGTGAAGAAGCGCCCTGCCTGGTTCCACCACCGGGCCGACGGCACCATCGCGTACGCCGAGAACCCCCCGAAGAAGTACCAGGACATCTATCCGATCGCGTTCGACCGGGACATGCGGGGCATCGTCCGCGAGACCCTGCGCGTGCTGCGGTACTGGATGTCCCACGGCGTACGCATCTTCCGCGTCGACAACCCGCACACCAAGCCGGTGGTGTTCTGGGAGAAGGTCATCGGCGCCATCAACAAGACCGACCCGGACGTGATCTTCCTGGCGGAGGCGTTCACCCGGCCAGCGATGATGCACACCCTCGGCGCGATCGGCTTCCAGCAGTCGTACACGTACTTCACCTGGCGCAACACCAAGCAGGAGCTGACCGAGTACCTCACCGAGCTGTCCGGCGACGCCGCCGCCTACATGCGGCCGAACTTCTTCGTGAACACCCCGGACATCCTGCACGCCTACCTCCAGCACGGCGGCCGCCCCGCCTTCGAGGTGCGCGCGGTGCTGGCCGCCACGATGTCCCCCACGTGGGGCGTGTACGCCGGGTACGAGGTGTGCGAGAACACCCCGGCACGGGAGGGCAGCGAGGAGTACCTCGACTCCGAGAAGTACCAACTCCGCCCGCGCGACTGGGAGTCAGCCGAGCGCGAGGGCCGCAGCATCGCCCCCCTGATCACCAGCCTCAACCGGATCAGGCGCCGCAACGCCGCGCTGCGGCAACTGCGCTCGGCGCGCTTCCACCACGCCGACAACGACGCCGTCATCGCCTACAGCAAGCGGGCGGGCTCGAACATTGTTCTGACGGTCGTCAACCTCGACCCGCGCCACACCCACGAGGCGACGGTGTCGTTGGACATGCCGGAGCTCGGCCTCGACTGGCACGAGACCGTGCCGGTGCGCGATGAGCTCACCGGCGAGACCTATCACTGGGGCAGGGCCAACTATGTGCGCCTCGAGCCGGGTGTCACGCCCGCGCACATCCTCGTCCTGCGACCGTCCCCGCCGATCGGAGGGTCACCCACATCATGATCGTCAACGAGCCCGTCCACGACACCTTCGAGGACACGCCGGCAAAGGACCGTGACCCCGACTGGTTCAAACGAGCCGTCTTCTACGAGGTTCTGGTCCGCTCGTTCCAGGACAGCAATGGCGACGGCGTCGGCGACCTCAAGGGAATCACCGCCAAGCTGGACTACCTCCAGTGGCTCGGGGTCGACTGCCTCTGGCTCCCGCCGTTCTTCAAGTCCCCCCTCAGGGACGGCGGTTACGACGTATCGGACTACACCTCCGTACTGCCCGAATTCGGCGACCTGGCCGACTTCGTCGAGTTCGTCGATGCCGCCCACCAGCGCGGCATGCGAGTGATCATCGACTTCGTGATGAACCACACCAGCGACCAGCACCCGTGGTTCCAGGAATCCCGCAGCGACCCCGACGGCCCCTACGGCGACTACTACGTCTGGGCCGACGACGACAAGCAGTTCCAGGACGCCCGGATCATCTTCGTCGACACCGAGACGTCCAACTGGACCTTCGACCCGGTGCGCAAGCAGTACTACTGGCACCGGTTCTTCTCCCACCAGCCGGACCTCAACTACGAGAACCCGGCCGTGCAGCAGGAGATCCTGTCCGCGCTGCGCTTCTGGCTGGACCTCGGCATCGACGGGTTCCGCCTGGACGCCGTGCCGTACCTCTACCAGGAGGAGGGCACCAACTGCGAGAACCTCCCGGCCACCCACGCCTTTCTCAAGCGGGTGCGCAAGGAGATCGACGCCGCCTACCCCGACACCGTGCTGCTCGCCGAGGCCAACCAGTGGCCGGAGGACGTCGTCGACTATTTCGGCGACTTCCCGGCCGGCGGCGACGAGTGCCACATGGCGTTCCACTTCCCGGTGATGCCGCGCATCTTCATGGCGGTGCGCCGCGAGTCCCGCTACCCCGTCTCCGAAATCCTGGCCAAGACCCCGGCGATCCCGGCGAACTGCCAGTGGGGCATCTTCCTGCGCAACCACGACGAGCTGACGCTGGAAATGGTCACGGACGAAGAACGTGACTACATGTACGCGGAGTACGCCAAGGACCCCCGGATGCGCGCCAACATCGGCATCCGGCGGCGGCTCGCCCCGCTGCTCGACAACGACCGCAACCAGATCGAGCTGTTCACGGCTCTACTGCTCTCCCTGCCCGGCTCGCCGATCCTCTACTACGGCGACGAGATCGGCATGGGCGACAACATCTGGCTCGGCGACCGGGACGCGGTGCGCACCCCGATGCAGTGGACGCCCGACCGCAACGCGGGCTTCTCCTCCTGCGACCCGGGCCGGCTGTACCTGCCGACCATCATGGACCCGGTCTACGGCTACCAGGTCACCAACGTCGAGGCGTCGATGGCGTCCCCGTCGTCGCTGCTGCACTGGACGCGGCGGATGATCGAGATCCGCAAGCAGAACCTCGCCTTCGGACTCGGCTCCTACACGGAGCTCCCGTCGTCCAACCCGGCGGTCCTCGCCTTCCTGCGGGAGTACGGGGACGACCTGGTGATGTGCGTGCACAACTTCTCGCGCTTCCCGCAGCCGACGGAGCTGGACCTGCGACGGTTCAACGGCATGCACCCGGTGGAGCTGATCGGCGGGGTCCGCTTCCCCGCGATCGGCGAATGGCCGTACCTGCTCACCCTCGCGGGTCACGGCTTCTACTGGTTCCGCCTCCGCAAGGACGCGGTCAAGCCCACCAAGGGCAAGACGGTCACGGAAGCGACGGTCGCCACGGCGCCCCACACCGGCGGGGCCCCGGCACGGGCAGCGGCGGCGGGCACGACCGGTGCGGCGGGCACGACCGGTGCGGCGGCCGTAGCCGCGCCGGGAGCGGTCTCGAATCCGCCGGACGCGTCACGCACGGTGCAGGCGGGCGCCACGGCGGACGCCACCAAGCACCCGGGCGCGTCCGCGCGCAGAGCAGCGGCTGACGGAGCGTCACCGCAGTCGGCACCCGCACCGGCGGCCCGGGCGGGCACGACGGCGGGCGGCGGCAGCCCCTCGGCCACGGCGGGCGATGCCGGCACCCCGGTGACCCCGGCGGAGGCGGGCACCGCACCGGCCGGGGCGTCCGGCGCGGGTGCCCGGGCGGCGGCGGCCGACGGGGAGTCAGCCACCCGGGCCGGGGTGGACCCCGCGGCGAGGCGGGTGACCGGGAAGGGGTGAGGACATCAGGGCGGGGCGTTTCCGTCGCCCCGCCCTGGGCACTCTCCCCCTCATACGTCGATTCGGGTCTATCTCGACCATCCCCGCCCGACACGTCCCGCACAGCCGGACAGCACTCGCCGCATTCCGGGACACTCTGCACGTTCTGTGCATTTGTGGTGCCCGGGGAAAGGACGCGCTGCCATGTCGGAGACCGCATCCACCGCCCGGGCCCCGGTCGCCCTGCTCCCCTCCCTGGTGCCGCTGCTCCACGAATGGCTGCCGCGCCAGCGCTGGTTCGCCGGGAAGGGGCGCCCCGTCACGGGGTTCTCCCTCGTCTCGGCGACCGAACTGCTCCCGCTCGACACCACCGGACCGGGGCTGCTGCACCTGCTCGTGCGGGTCCAGCAGCCCGGCCTCAACACCGCCGCCCAGGGCGACTGCTACCAACTTCTGCTGGGCGTCCGGAACAGCCTGCCGCCCCAGCTCGCGCCCGCACTGATCGGGCACGTCCCGGACGGCCCGCTCGCCGGGCGCACGATCTACGAGGGACTCAGCGACCCACGGCTCGCCACGCTCCTGCTGGAACGGTTGCGCACCCCCGGCCCCATGGGTCCGCTGCGGTTCTCCCGGACCGTCGCCATCCCGGACGGGCTCACGCCCCGGGTGCTGGACGCGGAGCAGTCCAACTCCTCGCTCGTGTACGGCGATTCGTACATCCTGAAGGTCTTCCGCCGGGTCTACCCGGGCGCCAACCCGGACCTGGAGCTGCCTCTCGCGCTCGCCCGCGCCGGCTGCACCCGGGTCCCCGCGCCCGTCGCCTGGTACGAGACCGGCAACGGCCGCCCGGAGGCCAGCACCCTGGGCGTGCTCCAGCCCTACCTGCGCGGCTCCCAGGACGGCTGGCAGCTCGCCCTGGACGCGCTCGGCGCCGGGCGGGGCTTCACCACCGAGGCCCGCGCGCTGGGCCGGGCCACCGCCGAGGTGCACACCGCGCTGGCCGACGCACTGCCCACGGTCGCGCTGGGCCGCCCGCAGACCGAGAACCTGGTCCACGGGATGAGCCGCCGCCTGGACGCCGCCGCGCAGGCGGTGCCCGCGCTGATGCCGTACGTCCCCGGGCTGCGCGCCGCGTTCGAGGCGGTCGGCGATCTGCGGTCGGGCAGCAAGCTGTGGCGGGCCCAGCGGGTCCACGGCGACCTGCACCTGGGCCAGACCCTGCGGACGAACGACGGCGACTGGTCGGTGATCGACTTCGAGGGTGAGCCCGCGAAGCCGCTCGCCGAGCGCCGCCGCCCCCAGCCCCCGGTGCGCGACGTGGCCGGGATGCTGCGCTCCTTCGACTACGCGGCCCGCTCCTACCGTCCCTGGAACCCCGACTGGGCGGAGCGGTGCCACGACGCGTACTGCACCGGGTACGCCGAGGCATCGGGCACCGACCCGCGCGCCGAGCCCGCGCTGCTGCGCGCGTACGAGACGGACAAGGCCGTGTACGAGGTCGTGTACGAGGCCCGGCACCGCCCCGACTGGCTCCCGGTACCGATGGCGGCCATCCGCCGCCTGGCCGCGCAGGCCACCACCCCGTGATGTGAACGCCCTTGAGGAGGCCCTCCCCCGTGACCCCCCGTCGTCCCACCCGCAACCCGGCCGCACCGGCCGCCAAGAAGGCCCCGGCCACGCCGGCGGCCACCAAGAAGACGCCCGTCGGGGACGCCACCGCCCTCCCCGCGCCGCCGCCCGGCGCCACGCCCAAGCCCCGCGCGGGCGGCGCCACCACCGCCGGCGCCCCACCGCTCGACCCCGCCGACCGGGGCCGGCTGCTCGCCGGTGAGCACCACGACCCGCACGGCCTGCTGGGCGCCCACCCGGTGGACGGCGGCGTCGCCGTCCGGGCGCTGCGCCCGTGCGCGAGCAGCGTGGCCGTGCTGGTGGACGGGGCGCGCACCGAGCTGCACGACGACGGTGACGGGCTGTTCTCGACCGTGCTGCCGCTGCCGGAGGTCCCGGCGTACCGGCTCCAGGTCGCCTACGACTCCGGCGTCCTGGAGGTGGAGGACCCGTACCGCTTCCTGCCGTCGCTCGGCGAGCTGGACCTGTACCTGATCGGGGAGGGCCGGCACGAGGAGCTGTGGAAGGCGCTCGGCGCCCACCCGATGACCCACCAGGGCGTCACCGGCACCCGCTTCACGGTGTGGGCGCCCAACGCGCGCGGGGTGCGCCTGGTCGGCGAGTTCAACTACTGGGACGCGGGCACCGGGCTGCCCATGCGGTCGCTGGGCCGCAGCGGCGTGTGGGAGCTGTTCGTGCCCGGCATGGGCGAGGGCACGCTCTACAAGTTCGCCGTCACCGGGCCGGACGGCCACTGTTCGCTGCGCGCCGACCCGATGGCCCGCCGCGCCCAGTGCCCGCCGGAGACGGCGTCGATCGTCACGGCCTCGCACTACGAGTGGCAGGACGCCGACTGGATGGCGCACCGGGGAGACCGGCCCGTCCACGAAGCCCCCTTCTCGGTGTACGAGGTGCACCTGCCCTCCTGGCGGCCCGGGCTGACGTACCGGGAGCTGGCGGAGCAGTTGCCCGCGTACGTCAAGGACCTCGGCTTCACGCACATCGAGCTGATGCCGGTCGCCGAGCACCCCTACAGCCCGTCCTGGGGCTACCAGGTCACCTCCTACTACGCGCCCACGGCCCGCCTGGGCACGCCCGACGACTTCAAGTACTTCGTCGACGCCTGCCACCGTGCCGGGATCGGCGTCCTCGTCGACTGGGTGCCCGCCCACTTCCCCAAGGACGACTGGGCGCTCGCCCGGTTCGACGGCACGCCGCTGTACGAGCACCCCGACCCGCGGCGCGCCGAGCACCCCGACTGGGGCACCCTGGAATTCGACTACGGCCGCACGGAGGTCCGTAACTTCCTCGTGGCGAACGCCGTCTACTGGTGCGAGGAGTTCCACATCGACGGCCTGCGCGTCGACGCGGTAGCCTCGATGCTGTACCTGGACTACTCGCGCGAGGGCGGCGACTGGGCGCCGAACGAGCACGGCGGGCGGGAGAACTTCGACGCGGTCGCCTTCCTCCAGGAGATGAACGCCACGGTCTACCGCCGCTGCCCCGGCGTGGTGACCATCGCCGAGGAGTCCACGGCCTGGGAGGGCGTCACGCGCCCCACCGACCACGGCGGCCTGGGCTTCGGCCTGAAGTGGAACATGGGCTGGATGCACGACTCGCTGGTGTACGTCTCCAAGGAGCCGGTGCACCGCAAGTACCACCACAACGAGATGACCTTCTCGATGGTGTACGCGTACAGCGAGAACTACGTCCTGCCCATCTCGCACGACGAGGTGGTGCACGGCAAGCAGGCGCTGGTGTCGAAGATGCCGGGCGACTGGTGGCAGCGGCGCGCCAACCAGCGCGCCTACCTGGGCTTCATGTGGGCGCACCCCGGTAAGCAACTGCTGTTCATGGGGCAGGAGTTCGCCCAGGGGGCGGAGTGGTCCGAGGCGCACGGCCCGGAGTGGTGGCTGACCGAGGACGACTACCACTCGGCGGGCGACCACCGGGCCATGCGGGACCTGGTGCGCGACCTCAACGCGGTGTACGCGGTCACACCGGCGCTGTGGGAGCGGGACACCGTTCCGGAGGGGTTCCAGTGGTCCCTGGGTGACGCCGCCGAGGACAACGTCTTCGCCTTCCTCCGGTACGACGCCCAGGGGTCGCCGCTGCTGTCGGTGAGCAACTTCTCCCCCGTGGTGCGCCACGAGTACCGGCTGTGGGTCCCGGATCGGATCCCGGCCTGGGCGGAGGTCCTCAACACCGACGCGGCGGAGTACGGCGGCAGTGGCGTGCACAACACCGATCCGGCGAAGCCGGAGGGCGGGTACGTCCGGCTGACGCTGCCGCCGCTGGCGACGGTGTGGCTGAAGCCGGTGTGATCCGGGTGCGGGGAGGCCGGCCGCCACGGCCGGCCTCCTCCGCGCGTGCGCCCCTCAGCCGGTGACGCGCACGATCCCCAGCCGCTGGGTGGCGCGGGTCAGCGCCACGTACAGGTCGTTGACGCCGTGCGGCCCGCCGGACCGGATGGCGTCCGGGTCGGCGACGATCACCGTGTCGAACTCCAGGCCCTTGGCCTGCCGCGGCTCCAGCAGGACGACCGGCCGGGTGAGGTCGGGGTCCGGGCCGTGCGCGGCGTCGGGCAGCGCGGCGGCCAGCGCCGCGTGGTGCGTCGCCGGGGCGATGACGGCGAGCCGGCCCTCGGCGGGCGCCTCGCGGCGTACGGCGCCGGCGACCTCGCCGGGCAGGTCGTCCGTGGTCCGCTCCCAGGGCGCCACGCCCGTGGAGCGCACCGAGCGCGGCGGGGTGAAGTCCGGGTCCTCGGCCCGGCGCACCGCCGCCGCGACCTCCATGATCTCGGCGGGCGTCCGGTAGTTGACGCCCAGGCGGACGTGGTCGAAGCGGTCGCCGACGTACGGGCCGAGGATCTCCTGCCAGGAGCCGCAGCCGGCCGCGTCGCCGGTCTGGGCCGGGTCGCCGACGAGCGTCATCGAGCGGGTCGGGACGCGGCGCATGAGCAGCCGCCACGCCATGGCGGACAGCTCCTGCGCCTCGTCGACGATGACGTGCCCGAACGCCCAGGTGCGGTCGGCGGCGGCGCGTTCGGCGGCGCTGCGGTGGTCGGCCTCCTCGTGGCGCTCGGCGAACCGTTCGGCGTCGATGATGTCGTGGGCGCCGAGCACCTCGGACTCCTCGTCCTCGAACTCGTACGTCCGCGAGGCGTAGGAGACGTCCAGCACGCCCTGCGCGTAGGCGACACGGGCGCTGCGCTCGCGCTCGGCGGCGGCGCGCTCGGCGGTGTCGTCGTGCCCGAGCAGCTCGGCCGCCTCGTCCAGGAGGGGTACGTCGGCCTCGGTCCACGGGCCTTCGCTCCGGCGGACGAACTCGGCCTCACCGTCGGGGAGGTAGCCGTCCGGCTCGGCGAGGAAGGCGGTGACGAGCGCCTGCGGGGTGAGCGTGGGCCACAGCTCCTCGATCGCGGCGTGGACGCGGGGGCTCGCGGCGATCTCCTTGCGCATCTGGGTGATGTCGGAGCGGTCGAGGAGGTTGGGGCCGCCGAAGGGGTCGGCGCCGAGCCGTTCGGCGAGCTGGTCGGTGAGCGCGTCGATGATCCGGAACGCGAAGCGCGGGCGGGCGAGGTTGTGCGGCAGGCCGGTGGAGCGGGCGTCCCAGCGGGCGTCCTCGGCCATGTTCCGGTCCAGCAGCAGGGTGCCGTAGTCGTCGTGGTCGATCTCGATCGGCGCGTGGGTGGGCGGCACGGTCTGCCGGTCGCGCAGGACCCGGGCGAGGACGTCGGCCATGGCCGCGCGGCCCTTGATCTCGGCGGCCTCGGGGGTGTCGGTGCCGGTGGCGCGGACGCCGGGGAACAGCTCGCCCATGGTGGCCAGCAGCACTCCGGTCTCCCCGAGCGCGGGCAGGACTTCGCCGATGTAGCCGAGGAAGGCGGGGTTGGGGCCGACGATGAGGACGGCGCGCCGGGCCAACTGCTCGCGGTGCGCGTAGAGCAGGTAGGCGGCGCGGTGCAGGGCGACGGCGGTCTTGCCGGTGCCGGGGCCGCCCTCGACGACCAGGACGCCCTGGTGCGGGGCGCGGATGATGCGGTCCTGCTCGGCCTGGATGGTCTGCACGATGTCGTGCATACGCCCGGTGCGGGCGGCGTCGAGTGCGGCGAGCAGCACCTCGTCGGCGTCGGGGCTCTCGTGCCCGGTGCGGGTGGTGTCGGTGAGGTCCAGGATCTCGTCGTGCAGGGCGGTGACGTCACGCCCCTTGGTGGTGATGTGACGCCGTCGGCGCAGCCCCATCGGCTCGTACCCGGTGGCGAGGTAGAACGGCCGGGCGATCTCGGCGCGCCAGTCCACGACGAGGGGGGTGCGTTCCTCGTCGTCCTCACGGATTCCGATGCGCCCGATGTGGTGGTCACGCCCGTCGCGGAATTCGAGCCGCCCGAAACACAGCCCGTTCTCTCCCGCGTCGAACGCCGCCAGCAGTCCGGACTGCTCGGCGACCAGCACATCGCGCTCCAGCCGCGCCTGGAACCCGGTGCCCACGTCCTTGAGGGCGGCGCGGACGGCGGTTTCCGCCTGGTCGCGCAGGTGGTCGAGTCGCGCGTAGAGCTCATTGATGAATTGCTGCTCTTTCCGATATTCCTCGGTTGACAATCCGACTCCTGACGCGATACAGTGCGTTTATTGAACTTCCGCGTGCGGCTTGCCATGTCCGCATACGAAACGTCAAATATACGCGAAGAAACACCCCGGCCGTCAATTCGGACCGGGGTGTTTTTTATGTGCGCGAGGCGGGTCAGGCGGGCAGGACGTCCTCCAGTTCCTGGAGCAGGCGACGCTTGGCGCGGGCGCCGACCATTGACCGCACCGGCTCGCCCGCGCGGAAGACCATCAGCGTGGGCGTCGACAGCACCCCGTAGCGCACCGTGGTCTCCGGGTTCCGGTCGACGTCGATCTGCACCACCTTCAGCCGGTCCGCCTCCTCGGCGGCGAGGGCCCCCAGCACCGGCGCCAGTTGGCGGCACGGGCCGCACCAGTCGGCGGTGAACTTCACCAGGACCGGGCGGTCGGCCGCCAGGACCTCGGTGTCGAAGTCCGCGTCGGTCACATTCCTCACGGGGTGCCTCACAGGGTGCCTCCGAATTCGCAAGCGGGTGCGGGTGTTGCGGTCGCCAGTGCCAGCCGGGCGGCGACCTCGGCGCGTACCGAGCGGAGCTGCCCGATCAGGCCGTCCAGCTCGTCGAGCTTGCGCCGGTAGACGTCCAGCGAGGCCGGGCAGGCGTCGCCGGCCGGGTGACCGGCGCGCAGGCAGTCGACGAACGGCCGGGTCTCCTCCAGCTCGAACCCGAAGTCCTGAAGGGTCCGGATCTGCTGGAGCAGCCGCAGGTCGTCCTCGTCGTACGTGCGGTAGCCGTTCTCCGTCCGCCGGGCGCGCAGCAGGCCCCGGGACTCGTAGTAGCGCAGGGTCCTCGTGGTCGTACCCGCGCGCCTCGCCAGCTCGCCGATTCGCATGCGTCGACGGTAGGGGTTGACGTGGACGTCAAGGCAAGGACGTCAGGGCAGGAGGGGTTTGCGGGCCACCGGGGACGACAACACGATCGACGTCGTGGTGCGGCCGAGCGCCGACGTCTGCTCCAGGACGTCCTCCAGGTGGACGGTGTCCGTGACCGCCACCCTGAGGATCCAGCAGTCCTCCCCCACCACGTGGTGGGCCTCCAGGATCTCGGGCCGGGCGAGCAGCTCCAGGGTCCTCGGGTGCTTGAAGGTGTACCCGCCGTGCGGGTTGACCCGGATGAACGCCTGGATGCCGTACCCGAGCCGGGCGGGGGACACATGGGCGCCGTAGCCGGTGATGGCGCCGCACGACTCCAGGCGGCGGACCCGCTCGGCGACGGCCGCCGGGCTGAGCCGGACACGGCGGCCGAGCTCGCTGAGCTTGATCCGGCCGTCGGTCTGGACCAGCTCCAGGATCTGCCGGTCGACGGGGTCGAAAACGGGCGCCGATGTTTCGTTGGTGGCGGGACGCAGATGCCGTTGTTCTTTCGGCGCGGCGGCCGTATCTCCCATGGTTCCCCCTTCAGGCTGCGGCCCGTCAACGTAACACTGGAGCGCATGCTTCGAATATGCGTGATCGGCGGGAGCCGGTATTTCGGAAAGCGCCTCATTCAGCGGCTGCTGACATCGGGTCATGAGGTGACCGTCGTCAATCGCGGTTCTTCCACCCCGCCCGCCGGGGCCTTTCACGTCGTCGCCGACCGGGACGACGAACGGGCCCTGCGGACGGCGCTCGGCTCGCGGGCCTTCGACGTCGTCATCGACCAGGTCTGCTACACCCCGCGCCAGGCGGACATCGCCCGGCGCGTTCTCGGGCCGCGCACCCGGCGCTATGTGATGACGTCGACCGTCGAGGTGTACGAGTACGAGGACTCCGCCTCGCCCGTACGGGAGGAAGCCGTCGACCCGCGCACGGTGGCCGTGGACCTGGACGCGGAGCTGCCGTACGGGGAGGGCAAGCGGCAGGCCGAGGCCGTCTTCGCGCGGGACTCGGCCCTGCCGTTCACGGCCGTGCGCGTCGCCCACGTCCTGGGCGGCGCCGACGACTTCACCGGGCGCCTGACGCATTACGCGGACCGGATACGGGAGGGGCGGCCCATCGCCGTACCGCCCGTGAACCATCCGGCGACCTATGTGTACGTGGAGGAGATCGCCGACTTCCTGGCGTGGGCGGCCGAACGGGAATTCACCGGTCCCGTGAACGCCGCGTCGAACGGCTCCCTGACGACCGGGGACATCTGCGCCGCCGTCGAAACGCGGACCGGCGGGAAGGCCGTGTTCCAGGAGGTGGAGGTGGGCGAGGTGTCCCCGTTCTCCTTCCGGCGCTCGTACGCCATGGACAACGCGCGCGCCACGGCGCTCGGTTACACCTTCCGGCACACTTCCGACTGGCTGGACCGGGCCGTCGGCGAGACTCTCGGAGGCCAGGCGTGAGGTACGTCGGAGGCATCGGGGTGGGGGCCGTCGGGCTCGGCGCCATGCCCCTGTCCATCGAGGGCCGGCCCGGCGAGGCGCGTGCCCTCGCGACCGTCCACGCCGCGCTCGACGCGGGTGTCTCGCTGATCGACACCGCCGACTCCTACCACGCGCCCGGCGGCGGCGCGCCGGGCGACGGTGAACTGCTGGTCGCCCGCGCCCTCGCGACGTACGGCGGCGGCGTACGCGACCGCGTGCTGGTCGCCACCAAGGGCGGCCGGGGCCGCACCCCGGACGGCGGCTGGACCGTCAACGGCGACCCCGGCCACCTGCGGCGCGCCGCCGAGGCGTCGGCGAGGCGACTGGGCGGCGACGCGATCGGGCTGTACCAGTTGCACAAGCCGGACCCGGCCGTACCGTACGCCGAGTCGCTGGGCGCGCTGCGCGACCTGCTCGACGCGGGCACCATCCGCACGGCCGGCGTCTCGAACGTGGACGTGGCGCAGATCCGCCTCGCCCGCGAGGTCCTGGGCGACCGGCTGGTCTCCGTCCAGAACCGCTGGTCCCCCGCCGTCCGGGACAGCGAGCCCGAGTTGCGGCTCTGCACCGAGCTGGGGCTGGCGTTCCTGCCGTGGAGCCCGCTCGGCGGGATCTCGCGCAGCTCGCTCGACGGCGCGTCCGCCCAGGAGGCGGACCCCCGCTTCGGCGCCTTCCACCAGGTGGCGCGGGAACGGGGGGTCAGCCCGCAGCGGGTGGCCCTGGCGTGGGCGCTGGCCCGCTCGCCGGTGGTCGTCCCCATCCCGGGCGCGAGCCGCCCCGAGACGGCCCGCGACTCGGCCGCGGCGGCGGGACTGGTCCTGGACGAGCGGGAGCTGGCGCTGCTCGGCCCGTGACGTGCGGCCCCCCGGCGGCACGTCACGGGCCCAGCCGTGCGGGGGTTCAGACGAGCTCGGGTTCGCGGGCGGCCTCGGGCTCCGCTTCCGTGCGCGCCTTCCGGCCCGGCAGGAGGACCGCCACCAGCACCGTGCCCACGGCGAGGATCGCCGCGCCGACGAGGCTGGTGTGGGCGACCGCGTCGGAGAAGGCCGAGCCGACCGCGTCGGCCATCCGGCGGGCGCCCTCGGCGAGTTGGGCGCCCTGCTGCGGGTTGGCGGCGTGGGCGGCCTGTTCGCCGATGCCGTGGGCGACGGCGTACCCGGCGCCGACCGAGTCCTGGGCAGTGGCGAGGGCCGAGGCGGGAAGGCCGCTGCCCTCGGTGGCGTCGGCGAGGTGCGAGGAGTACGAGGACGCCAGCACCGAGCCGAGCAGGGCGATGCCGAGCGAGCCGCCGAGCTCCAGGGAGGTGTCGTTGACGGCGCCGCCGACGCCCAGCTCCGACTCGGGGAACGCGCCCATGATCGCGTCGGTGCACGGGGAGAGCGCGAGGCCGATCGCGACGCCCAGGATGACGAGCGGGGCGACGAGGTCCCCGTACCCCGAACCGGCGTCGACCCGGGTGAGGAGCGCGAGCGCGACCGTACCGGCGGCCATGCCCGCCGTGACCGTGACCTTCATGCCGAGGCGCGGGGTGAGGAACCCGGTCAGCGCCGAGCCGGCGAAGACGGCGCCGGCGAGCGGGAGCATCCGGACGCCCGTGTCGAGCGGGTCGTACCCGAGCACGAACTGGAGGTGCTGGGTGAGGTAGTAGAAGGCGCCGAAGACGGCGAGGAAGAAGAGCGCGACGGCCAGGTTGGAGCCGGCGAAGCCGCGGTTCAGGAAGCGGCGGACGTCCAGCACCGGGCGCGGGTGGCGCAGTTCCCAGGCGACGAAGGCGACCAGTCCGGCACCCGCGACGACCGCCGCGCCGACGGCCTTGGCGTCCCAGCCGAAGTGCGGGCCCTGGATGATCATGTAGACGAGCGCGCCGGTCCAGACGACGGACAGCAGCCCGCCGACGTAGTCGATACGCCCGTGCCGGGCCGCCTTCGACGGCGGTACGAGGGTGAAGGCGCCGACGATCGCGAGCGCGGCTACGGGGACGTTGATCAGGAACGTGGACGCCCAGCCGTGGTTCTCCAGGAGCGCGCCCGCGACCAGCGGTCCGGCGGCGATGGCGAGACCGGCGGTGGCGGTCCACAGGACGATGGCCTTGGCGCGCTCGGCGCGCGGGAAGGTCGCGGCGAGCAGCGACAGCGTGGCGGGCATGATCATCGCCGCGCCGACGCCCATCACGGCCCGGGCGGCTATGACGCCGGTGGAGGAGTCGACGAGCGATCCGGCGACCGAGCCGGCGCCGAAGACCAGGAGCCCGAGGACGAGGGCGCCGCGCCGGCTGTACTTGTCGCCGATCGCGCCGAGCAGCAGCATCAGCGCGGCGTAGGGGACGGTGTAGCCGTCGATGACCCACTGGAGGTCGGAGCTGGTCAGCCCGAGGTCCTGGGTCATGTCGGGGGCGGCGACGGTGAGGGCGGTGTTCGCCATCACGATGATCAGCAGGCTCAGGCAGAGCACGAGCAGGGCCCACCAGCGCCGTGGGTAGGGCCGCTCCATCCGCTCGACCGGCTCCTTCAGCACGAGACGCATGGCCCGATCCGTCCTTTCCTCTGCCCAATCTTGCACAGCGATGTGCAATTACACATCACTGTGCAAGTTACGCCACTGCACAGCCATGTGCAAAATGAGCGGGTGACCTCATCAGGACGAGCCGACGCGAACCGGCGCCGCATCGAGCAGGTGGCCCTCACCGAGCTGCTGCGCGACCCCGACGCGTCCATGGACCAGATCGCCCGCGCGGCGGGCGTCGTACGCCGAACCGTGTACGGGCACTTCCCCAGCCGCGAGGCACTGATCGCCGCGCTCGTGGACAGCGCGGTCGAATCGGTGGCCCACGCGCACGCGAGCGGCCGCGAGGGCGTGGACGACCCGGCGGAGGCGCTGGCCCGGGCGACGCTCGCGGTCTGGGAGATCGCCGACCGCTACCGGCTGCTGGTCTCCCTCGCCCAGCGCAGCGTCACCATGGAGGGCATCCGGGCCCGGCTCACCCCGGTGCGCGAGGCCTGCGCGGCGGTGCTCCAACGCGGGCTGGACGAGGGCGTGTTCACCTCGCCGCTGCCGGCCGCCGCCCTCGCATACGTACACGAACAGGTGCTGTTCGGGCTGATGGAGGCCGTGAACGCGGGGGCGCTGGCGGCGGACCGGGCCGGGCGGTCCGCCGCGGTGACGATGCTGATCTCGGCCGGGGTTCCGGCCGGACGTGCGGAGGAACTGGTGGAGTCCCTGCCCGGGCCTACCGGTTGAGCCCCGGCAGGCGTTCCCCAGGGCCTACCGGCTGAGCCCCGGCAGGGCGGCCTCGGCCACCTTGCCCGCCCGCTCGCGCTGCGGGAAGTCGCCGACCTTCACGCGGGCGACCTCCTTGGCCGTGCGGTAGTCGACGACCGAGACCTCGTCGCGGTTGGAGAGCGTGACGAAGCAGTGCGTGCCACCGGGCGCGGTCAGGGACCAGTAGGGCAGGGCGCCGGGCTCGTAGTGGACGAAGCCGTCGGTGGTCAGGCCGGGGCGGGAGACGACGGCGGTGTAGTCGTCGATGGTCCCGGCCATGCAGAGCTTGTCGTTCGTGCCGTTCATGGCCATGCCGTGGTGGGCGGAGTTCTGCGGGTAGTCGTCGGGCTTCAGGGCCGCGCCCGCCGCGCTGAACGGCATCTCGACCGTCCGCAGGGTCCGCCCGGCCTCCAAGTCGTACTCGATGAAGCCGTTGAGGTAGGAGAGCTGGGCGTACATCGTCTTCCCGTCCGGCGTGATCACCGCCGGGCGGACGCCCTTGTCGAAGGTGTACGTCCGCAGCACCTTCAGCGTGCGGGCGTCGGCGACGGTGACCTGCTTGGCACCCTTGAGAGCGTTGAGGGCCTTGGGCAGGGAGGTGACGCCGATGGACATGTTGTAGAGGCGGCCGCCGTCCGCCGAGTACATGTTCTCGTGCGGGTAGGTGCCGGTCGCGAACTCCCCGGTGATCCGGCCGGTGGCGGTGTCCAGGGCCTGGGCCTTGGCGGCCGTGATGGCGGAGACGACGAAGGTGCGGCCGTCCGGGGAGAGGGCGGCGTGGTCGGCCTTGAAGCCGTCCAGGTGCGTACGCCAGAGCTGGCGGCCGGAGGCGATGTCGTACGCGGCGGCGTCGCCGAGGTTGCCGCGCGAGACGTACAGGGTGCGGCCGTCGGCCGAGAGGTGGGCGTCGTCGACGAACTTGTCGCCGCCCGCCTGCTGTTTGACCACCTCGTAGGCGGCACGGCGGATGGGGTCCATGCCGGCGAGGATCGCGTCGAGGTCGGGGACGACGTCGAGGGAGCCGAGGTTCTCGTACGTACGGGAATCGATGAAGCTGACCGTGCCGTCGGCGCTGTTGCCGACGACGACGACATCGCGCAACGCCTCGCTCTCCGTGGCGGAGGACGCGGTCACCGAGCCGAGGGCCAGTGTGAGGGTCAGGGCGAGCAGTGCGGGAAGACGTGACATGGGGGATCCCTTCATGCACATGCCAGAAGCCCCTACGATGACACGTTCCGGTTACCGGCGGTACGGCCAGGAAACGCGGAACCGCGCGGGAGTCGCCCTCCCGCGCGGTTCGCTTCACCTGCGTCAGACCTTGACGGGCTCCCGGGACTCGGGGAGGTCGTCCATGTCCTCCGCCGCCGGCGCGTGGTCGTCCACCAGGGTCTTCTCGTCGAACGGCACCCGCCCGGCGAGGACTTCGGCGACCCGCGCCTTGTCGATCTCCTTGGTCCAGGTGCCGACCAGCACGGTGGCGACCGCGTTGCCCGCGAAGTTGGTCAGCGCGCGGGCCTCGCTCATGAAGCGGTCGATGCCGACGATCAGGCCGACGCCGTCGACCAGTTCGGGGCGGTGCGACTGGAGGCCACCGGCCAGGGTGGCGAGACCGGCGCCGGTGACGCCCGCCGCGCCCTTCGAGGCGATGATCATGAAGACGAGGAGCGAGATCTGCTCGGCGATGGAGAGCGGGTTGCCCATCGCCTCGGCGACGAAGAGGGAGGCCATCGTCAGGTAGATGGCGGTGCCGTCCAGGTTGAAGGAGTACCCGGTCGGGACGGTGATGCCGACGACGGGCTTGCTCACGCCCAGGTGCTCCATCTTCGCGATGAGGCGCGGCAGCGCGGACTCGGAGGAGGAGGTGGACAGGATCAGCAGGAACTCGCGGCCCAGGTACTTCAGCAGCGTCAGGATGTTGACCCCCGCCACCAGCTTCAGCAGGGCGCCGAGCACGACGAAGACGAAGACGGCACAGGTGATGTAGAAGCCGATCATGATGACGGCGAGCGACTTCAGGGCGTCGAGACCGGTCTCGCCGACCACGGCGGCGATGGCGCCGAAGGCACCCACCGGGGCGGCCCACATGATCATCGCGAGGATACGGAAGACCAGGCGCTGGATGTGCCCGATGCCGCGCAGCACCGGCTCACCGGCCTTGCCCATGGCCTGGAGCGCGAAGCCCGCGAGGAGTGCGACCAGCAGCGTCTGGAGGACCTCGCCCTCGGTGAAGGCGGAGACCAGCGTCTTGGGGATGATCCCGAGGAGGAAGTCGACGGTGCCCTCGCTCGCGCCCGACGCCTGCTTCTCGCCCGCGGCGGCGACCTCGTCCGTCAGGCGCAGGCTCGCGCCCGGCTCCAGCAGGTTGCCGACGAGCAGGCCGATGGCGAGGGCGACGGTCGACATGACCATGAAGTAGCCCAGCGCCAGTCCGCCGACCGCGCCGACCTTGGCGGCCTTGCGGACCGAGCCGACGCCCAGCACGATCGTGCAGAAGATGATCGGCGAGATCATCATCTTGATCAGGTTCACGAAGCCGGTACCCAGCGGCTTGAGCTCGACGGCCACGCCGGGGGCGGCGAAGCCCACGCCGATGCCGAGCACGACCGCCGCGATGACGGCCAGATACAGATAGTGGGTACGGTCCCGTCGTGCGGCCACGGGGTCCTCCTCGGTGAGTCGCTCCACTGTCCCTGTGGATCCCCGAGACCATCTCTCACCTTGTGACGGCGGTCACCGTTGCGTACCTTTCGTTCACACATTTTTCGGACAGGCAGACTTACCTCATGCGTATTGCGCACACCCGCCCCCGCAGCCTCGCCGGCCAGCTCTTCGCGATGCAGGTCGTGCTGGTGGCCGCCATCGTGGCGGGGTGCGCGATCTTCGCTTACGTCAACGACCGCCACCAGGCCGAGGAGACCGCGCGCCGGCAGGCGACGGCGACCGCGACGGCGGTCGCCCGCTCCCCGGCCGTCGTCCAGGCGGCCCGCTCGGACGACCCGACGGCGGCCCTCCAGCCGTACGCCGCCTCCCTGGTCGGCGAGCAGGGCGTCACCTTCGTCACGATCATGGCGCCGGACGGGACGCGCTGGACGCATCCCGAACCGGACCGGATCGGCAAGAAGTACCTGGGCCACATCGAGGAGGCGCGGCGCGGCCAGACGTACTCGGAGACCTACCGGGGCACGCTCGGCCGGTCGGTGCGGACGGTGACGCCGGTGTACGACCGGGGCGAGGTCGTCGGTCTCGTGAGCGCGGGCATCACGGTCGACCGGATCAGTGAGCAACTGCGGGGACAGGTCGCCGCGCTGCTCGGCATGGCGGGCGCGGCGCTGGCGCTCGGCGGCGCCGGTACGTATGTGATCAACGCCCGGCTGCGGCGGCACACGCACGGCATGAACGCCGCCGAGCTGAGCCGGATGCACGACTACCACGAGGCCGCGCTGCACGCGGTGCGTGAGGGCCTGGTGATGCTGGACGGGCAGCGGCGGATCGCGCTGATCAACGACGGGGCGCGGGAGCTGCTGGGCCTCGGCGAGGACGCGGTGGGCACGCCGGTCGCCGCGCTCGGCCTGCCGCCGTCGCTGACGAGCGCGCTGCTCTCCGCCGAGCCACGGGTGGACGAGCTGCACCTGACGGGCGAGCGCGTGCTGGTGGTGTCCACCCGGCCGGTGGTCGGCGGGGAGCGGCGCGGGACGGTGGTGACGCTGCGGGACCACACCGAGCTGCAGGCGCTGTCGGGCGAGCTGGACTCGGAGCGCGGGTTCACGCAGGCGCTGCGCTCCCAGGCGCACGAGGCGGCGAACCGGCTGCACACGGTGGTGTCGCTGATCGAGCTGGGGCGCGTGGCGGAGGCGGTCGAGTTCGCGACGGCGGAGCTGGAGCTGGCGCAGACGCTCACGGACCGGGTGGTGGACGCGGTCGCCGAGCCGGTGCTGGCGGCGCTGCTGCTGGGCAAGGCGGCGCAGGCGAACGAGCGGGGCGTGGAGCTGGTGCTGACCGAGGACAGCCGGATCGACGACGGCGTCCTGCCGCCGACGCTCCCGGCGCGGGACCTGGTGACGATCCTGGGCAACCTGATCGACAACGCCCTGGAGGCCGCCCAGGGCACGCCCCTGTCCCGGGTCACGGTCACCGCGCGGGCGGACGAGGGCGCCGGCGAGCTGCTGCTGCGGGTCGCCGACTCCGGTCCGGGCGTGGGCGCGGAGGACCACGGCGCGGTCTTCGAGCGCGGCTGGTCCACCCGCGGCCCGGGCCGCGGCCTCGGCCTCGCCCTCGTCCGCCAGGCCGCCCACCGGGGCCACGGCACCGTGAACCTCGGCCGCGCCCCGGACGGCGGCGCCGAGTTCTCGGTCCGGCTGCCGCTGGACGCGGGGGCGGGGACGGGCGCGGGGGCGGCCGCCCCGGGAGCCCAGGGCGCGGGCACCGGGACGGGCGCGGCTCCGGACGCGGGCGCGGCGGGGTCGGCCGCCCCGGGAGCGCCGGCCCTGGAGGGGGCCGAGCGCCGTGCGGGCGCCGAGCGCCCGGCGGGGGCCGTGGCAGGCGACGGCGCGGAGGTGGCGTCGTGACCGAGGTGCCCGGCGCGGCGGACATCAGGGTCCTGGTCGTGGAGGACGACCCGGTCGCGGCGGACGCGCACGCGCTGTACGCGGGGCGCGTGCCGGGCTTCACCGTGGTGGGCGTGGCGCACTCCCGCGCCGCCGCCGGGCGGCTGCTGGAGCGGACGGCCGTCGACCTGATCCTCCTGGACCTGTACCTGCCGGACGGGCACGGCCTGCACCTGCTGCGGTCGCTGCGCGCCGCGGGTCACCACGCCGACGTCATCGCGGTCACCTCCGCCCGCGACCTGGCGATCGTGCGCGAGGGCGTGTCGCTCGGAGTCGTCCAGTACGTACTGAAGCCCTTCACCTTCGCGACCCTGCGCGACCGCCTCACCCGGTACGCCGAGTTCCGCGCGGCCGCCGGTGAGGCGTCCGGCCAGGAGGAGGTGGACCGGGCCCTCGCCGCCCTCCGCGCGCCGCAGCCCGCCGCCCTGCCCAAGGGGCTGAGCGCCCCGACGCTGACCGCGGTCACCCGGACCCTCCGCGAGTCGGCCACCGGGCTGACCGCCGCCGAGGCCGGGGCGGCGGTGGGCATCTCGCGGATCACCGCCCGCCGCTACCTGGAGCACCTGGTCACCGCCGGGCGGGCGGAGCGCAGCCCGCAGTACGGGCAGGTCGGCCGGCCGGAGCTCCAATACCGCTGGGTGTCCCCCAAAGCCGGAAAGGCACGGTAAATTACCGACAGGTAGGCCACTAGGGGGAGCATCTGGACGTTCCTACGACATTTGGCCTTGGGTGAACGCACCGTAGCCAAAAGTGACCCTCTGCTTCTACCTTGTGCGCGTGCACTCTCCCCCGTCTCCACCGTTCAACGCCCTCGCCGCGCGCCGACTGCGCGAGGCGCTGGGTATGGCTCCCGCCCACGTCGCCTACGGCCTGCGCGCCCAGTACGGCCTCGGCGTGCCGCCCGAAACAGTGATCGCCTGGGAGCGGGGCGTCGCCGCCCCCGACGCACGCGAGCTCACCGCCCTCGCCGGCGTCCTGTGGTGTTCGCCCGGCGAACTGCTCGCCGCCGCCACGACGCTGCGCGAACACCGCATGGCGCGGGCCATCGCGCCCGAGGACCTGGCGCGCCGCGTCGGCCTCGACGTCAAGGCGTACCTGCGCATGGAGGAGTCCGGCCGCTGGCGCGGCAACGAACGCCAGACCGCCGCCCTCGCCGAGGCCCTCTCCCTCGGGCCCCGCGAGCTCATCACGGCGACGGGCCGCGACGAGGAGCTGGCGGACGTGCTGCGCAGCGCGGCGACGACGCGCTGGCAGGCGTACGTGAAACCGGCGGCGAAGCTGCTGCCGATGGACCGCCACCACCTGGAGGAAGTGCTCCAGCAGCTCTACTCCGACTACCAGTCGCGCATGGTGGCGACCAATAGCTGGGGCTCCGACGTGACCGGCGACAGCGGCGGCGAGGCGGGCCGCGAGTTCCTGGCGCGGATCGTCGAGCACTTCTGGGAGCTGGCCCGGCTGTGACGCCCTACGGCGCGCCTTACCGCGCCCGGCGCCGGTCGAAGCCGAAGAGCTGACCCCGGCCGCCGCCGTCACACGCCCGCTGAACGACCTCCGTCCACGGCGCGGCCGAGGCGTCCCGTACCTCCAGGCACAGGTCCGAGTGCGCGGACCGGATGCGGTAACCCTTGCCGCCGCCGACGGACTCGATACGGAACGCCTCGCGGGCGCCCCGCTTGCCGCACTCCTGGTCCACCAGGGGCGCGCCCTCGGGCGGGCCGGCCTCGACGGGCAGGCCCGCGCAGCCGGGGCCGTAGTCGGGGTGGTCCGAGCGCAACCGCCACAGCCCGCCGTCCAGCGGTACGAGGCTGTAGCGCGGCACGACCGCCCCGGCGCACGGCACCTGGTACACCTGACCGCTGCGCTGCCCCGGCCGCTCGTTCAGGCACAGGCCCGAGTGCACGGCCCGTACGTCCACGGGCCCGGCCCCAGGTGCGGCCGCCCCGGGGCGCGGTGCGTGCCGGGCGTCGTCGCCCCGGAGGAACGTCACGACCGTGAGG
This sequence comes from Streptomyces sp. NPDC049837, assembly GCF_040674455.1. Classification (NCBI taxonomy): domain Bacteria; kingdom Bacillati; phylum Actinomycetota; class Actinomycetes; order Kitasatosporales; family Streptomycetaceae; genus Streptomyces; species Streptomyces sp. NPDC049837. The sequence goes on from NZ_JBFAMP010000003.1 coordinate 160,619, forward strand.
GCGGCGACGACGAGTGCCGCGACCGCCACCACCGGCACGAGCACCCGCCACCGGGAGGCCCCGGGAGGCGGGGAGACATCGCCGGGCGCGCCGTCCGCGCCGCCGTGTCTGCCCGGTACCGCGCCGCCGTGTCTGCCTCGTACCGCGTCCCCCGCCGCGCCGCCTGCCGCGCCCCGCACCGCGAGCTCCTTGCGCACGGCGAGCCAGTTCTCCAGCTCCGCGGGCCCGGCCCCGCAGGCGCGGACGAACGCCATGACGAGCTCCTCGCGCGGCACCGTCGTGCGGGAGAGCATGTTCGCGACCGTGGAGCGGGGCAGGGCGTCGCCGGCCGCCTCCGCGCGGGCCGAGAGTTCGCGGTAGGTCAGGCCCGACCAGTCCTTGAGCGCCTGGAGCCGGGCCACGAACGCGGCGGGATCGCGCGCCTCCCGGGGGTCGGGAGCCGGTTCCCCGTCGGTCATGCGCGCCCTCCCTCTCTCCACCACCCCGCCGCCGGGACGGAGTTGGGACATGTCCCGGACAAGTGCAAGCCTTGTCGAACCGGAGGCGCATCTCAAGAGTGGTTAAGGACGAGCGGCCCTGATCGTCGACGGGGGTGACGATCAGGGCCGCTCCAAGCGCGGACAGGTGTCAGAACACCGACTCCGCCTCGTACATCCGGTTCTCCGGCACCGTCTTCAGCCGCGTGACGGCCTCCGCGAGCGGCACCATGTGGATGTCCGTGCCGCGCAGGGCGGTCATGTTCCCGAACTCCTTGCGGTGCGCCGCCTCCACCGCGTGCCAGCCGAAACGGGTGGCCAGGACGCGGTCGTACGCGGTCGGCGTGCCGCCCCGCTGGACATGGCCCAGGATGACCGGCCGGGCCTCCTTGCCGAGCCGCCGCTCCAGCTCCTTGGCCAGGCGGTTGCCGATGCCCGCGAAGCGCTCGTGGCCGTACTGGTCGATGGCGCCCTTGGCGTACTCCATGGAGCCCTCGGCCGGGTGCGCGCCCTCCGCGACGCAGATGACCGCGAACTTCTTGCCGCGCGCGAACCGCTCCTCGACCATCTTCACCAGGTCGTCGACCTCGAAGGGCCGTTCGGGCAGGCAGATGCCGTGCGCGCCGCCCGCCATGCCGGACTCCAGGGCGATCCACCCGGCGTGCCGGCCCATCACCTCGACGACCATCACCCGCTGGTGGGACTCGGCGGTGGTCTTCAGACGGTCTATGGCCTCCGTCGCCACCATCACGGCCGTGTCGAAGCCGAAGGTGCGGTCGGTGGAGGAGATGTCGTTGTCGATGGTCTTCGGCACGCCCACCACCGGCATCCCGGCGTCCGACAGCATCCGGGCGGCGGTCAGGGTGCCCTCGCCGCCGATGGGGATGAGGACGTCGATCCCGTACCGCTTCTGCAACTCCTCGCAGTTCTCGGCGGCTTCGCGCAGGCGGTCCCGCTCCAGCCGGGCGGAGCCCAGGATGGTGCCGCCACGGGCGAGGATGCCGCTCACCGCGTTGAGGTCGAGCGGCCGGTAGTGGCCGTCGAGCAGGCCCTTGAACCCGTCCTCGAAGCCGATCACCTCGTCGCCGTGGCCGGTCATGGCGCGGTGCACGACCGACCGGATCACTGCGTTCAGGCCGGGACAGTCGCCGCCTGCGGTGAGAACTCCGATGCGCATCGTGCCGTGTCTCCTGCTCAGTAGTGGTACGGGTGAGCCTTCCCGAATTGTCCCACGGCGGGCCTCCGCGTCGTGCTCACGCCGCCCGTGCCGCAGCCGGTTCCGTACCGGGTTCCCCCGTCTTCGCAGGCCAGACGCCCGGCGGGCGCCCTACCCAGCCGCAGAGGTATTGTCAAGGGGGTATCGCCACCCTTACAGGGTTTTTTGTTCACACATTCTTTCGGCTTTTTCGACAGGAGAGCTTGCGTGGCGCGCAGCGTGTACGTGACCGGGATCGACCGCGGGGACGGCCGGCAGGTCGTGGAGCTGGGAGTCATGGAGCTCCTGACCCGCCAAGTGGACCGTGTGGGGGTGTTCCGGCCGCTGGTGCACGACGGGCCCGACCGCCTCTTCGACCTGCTGCGGGTGCGCTACCGGCTGTCCCAGGACCCGGCCACCGTCTACGGCATGGACTACCAGGAGGCGTCCGCCCTCCAGGCGGAGAAGGGCACCGACGAACTGGTCGCGCAGCTCGTCGAGCGCTTCCACCGGGTGGCGCGCGACTACGAGGTCGTGCTGGTGCTCGGCACGGACTTCCACGCCACGCAGCTCCCGGAGGAGCTGGCGCTGAACGCGCGGCTGGCCAATGAGTTCGGCGCCTCGGTCATACCCGTGGTCGGCGGCAAGGGCCAGGACGCCGACGCGGTGCGCGCCGAGACGCGCAACGCGTTCCGGGCGTACGAGAGCCTCGGCTGCGACATCCTCGCCATGGTCGCCAACCGGGTGGCCCCCGAGGACCGCGACGCCCTCGCCGAGCGCCTCGCCGCCCGCCTGCCCGTCCCCTGTTACGTCCTGCCCGACGAGCCCGCGCTGTCCGCGCCGACGGTCGCGCAGATCACCCAGGCGCTGGGCGCCGAAGTGGTGCTGGGCGACGGCTCCGGGCTGGCGCGTGACGCCCTGGACTTCGTCTTCGGCGGCGCCATGCTGCCGAACTTCCTCAACGCCCTGACCCCCGGCTGCCTGGTCGTCACGCCCGGCGACCGCGCCGACCTGGTGGTGGGCGCGCTGGCCGCGCACTCGGCCGGTACGCCGCCGATCGCGGGCGTGCTGCTCACCCTGAACGAGCGGCCGAGCCAGGAGATCCTCACCCTCGCCGCGCGGCTCGCGCCCGGCACCCCGGTGATCTCCGTGAGCGGCAACAGCTTCCCGACGGCCGCCGAGCTGTTCTCACTGGAGGGCAAGCTCAACGCGGCGACCCCGCGCAAGGCGGAGACCGCGCTCGGGCTGTTCGAGCGGCACGTGGACACCGGCGACCTGCTGAAGCGGATCTCGGTGGCGCGCAGCGGCCGGGTCACGCCGATGATGTTCGAGCACGAGCTGCTGGAGCAGGCAAGGGCGGACCGGCGCCGGGTGGTGCTGCCCGAGGGCGCGGAGGAGCGCGTGCTGCGCGCCGCCGACGTCCTCGTACGCCGTGACGTGTGCGAACTGACGCTGCTGGGTGACGTCGAGGTCATCCGCAAGAAGGCCGCCGACCTGGGCATCGACCTGAAGGACACGCAGCTCATCGACCCGTCCACCAGCGAGCTGCGCCAGCGTTTCGCGGAGCGGTACGCCGAGCTGCGCGCCCACAAGGGCGTCAGCGTGGAGCTGGCGTACGACGTGGTGTCGGACGTGAACTACTTCGGCACGCTGATGGTGCAGGAGGGCCTGGCCGACGGCATGGTGTCGGGCTCGGTGCACTCGACGGCGGCGACGATCCGTCCCGCCTTCGAGATCATCAAGACCAAGCCGGAGGCGTCGATCGTCTCCTCCGTCTTCTTCATGTGCCTGGCCGACAAGGTGCTGGTGTACGGCGACTGCGCGGTCAACCCGGACCCGAACGCCGAGCAGCTCGCGGACATCGCCGTCCAGTCGGCGGCGACGGCCGCGCGGTTCGGCGTCGAGCCGCGGATCGCGATGCTGTCGTACTCGACGGGCACGTCGGGCTCGGGCGCGGACGTCGACAAGGTGCGCGAGGCGACGAAGCTGGTGCGCCAGGCGCACCCGGAGCTGAAGATCGAGGGCCCGATCCAGTACGACGCGGCCGTCGAGCCGTCCGTCGCGGCGACCAAGCTGCCGGGCTCGGAGGTGGCGGGCCAGGCGACGGTGCTGATCTTCCCGGACCTGAACACGGGCAACAACACGTACAAGGCCGTGCAGCGCTCGGCGGGCGCCGTGGCCGTGGGCCCGGTCCTCCAGGGCCTGCGCAAGCCGGTCAACGACCTGTCGCGCGGCGCGCTCGTCAGCGACATCGTGAACACGGTCGCGATCACCGCGATCCAGTCCCAGCCCACCGCATCCGTATGACCGCCCGTACGACAGAAAGCACCGCACCAGTGACCGACCCCACCCGCGTCCTCGTCCTCAACTCCGGCTCGTCGTCGGTGAAGTACCAGCTCCTCGACATGCGCGACGGCGCGCGCCTGGCCGTCGGGCTGGTCGAGCGCATCGGTGAGGAGACCTCCCGCCTGGTCCACACCCCCGTGGCCAGTGGTGAACGGCGCGAGCGCACGTCCCCGATCGCCGACCACGAGGCGGCGCTGAAGGCGGTCGCCGAGGAGCTGTCGGCCGACGGGCTCGGCCTGGACTCGCCCGAGCTGGCGGCGATCGGGCACCGGGTGGTGCACGGCGGCCTGAAGTTCTCGGCGCCGACCGTCATCACGGACGAGGTCCTCGCCGAGATCGAGCGCCTCGTGCCGGTCGCGCCCCTGCACAACCCGGCGAACATCACGGGCATCCGCACCGCCCAGGCGCTGCGCCCGGACCTTCCGCAGGTGGCGGTGTTCGACACGGCGTTCCACACGACGATGCCGGAGTACGCGGCGCGGTACGCGATCGACACCGAGACCGCCGACGCGCACCGCATCCGCCGCTACGGCTTCCACGGCACGTCGCACGCGTACGTGTCGCGCAGGGTGGCGGGGCTGCTGGGCAAGGACCCGGCCGAGGTGAACGTGATCGTGCTGCACCTGGGCAACGGCGCGTCGGCGTCGGCGGTGGCCGGCGGCCGGTGCGTGGACACCTCGATGGGCCTGACCCCCTTGGAGGGGCTGGTGATGGGTACCCGCTCGGGCGACGTCGATCCGGCGGTCGTTTTCCACCTGAAGCGGGTGGCCGGAATGTCGACCGATGAGATCGATGTCCTGCTGAACAAGAAGAGCGGATTGGTGGGGCTTTGCGGCGACAATGACATGCGTGAGATCCGTCGGCGGATCGATGAGGGCGACGAGCGGGCGCAGCTCGCGTTCGACATTTACATCCACCGGCTGAAGAAGTACATCGGCGCTTATTACGCGGTGCTCGGCCGGGTGGACGCGGTGGCGTTCACGGCGGGTGTCGGTGAGAACGCGGCTCCGGTGCGGGAAGCTGCCATCGCGGGCCTGGAAGAGCTGGGCCTGGCGGTGGACGCGGCCCTCAACGAGGTCCGCTCGCCGGAACCGCGGCTGATCTCGCCGGAGTACGCGCGCGTGGCGGTGGCCGTGGTGCCGACGGACGAGGAGCTGGAAATCGCGCGGCAAACCTACTCACTGGTCCACGACTGAGCGGCCCCCCGCCCATTTGTACATTCCACCAGACGGAATATTCCGCAGTGAAACAAACCGATAGGATCCGCCTTATGCGCCGTTCCAAAATCGTCTGCACACTGGGCCCCGCCGTCGACTCGTATGAGCAGCTCAAGGCTCTCATCGAGGCCGGTATGAACGTGGCCCGTTTCAACATGAGCCACGGATCCCACGCTGAGCACGAGGAGCGGTACCACCGCCTCCGCCAGGCCGCCGAGGACACCGGCCGGGCCGTGGGCGTCCTCGCCGACCTCCAGGGCCCCAAGATCCGTCTGGAAACGTTCGCCGAGGGGCCGGTCGAGCTGGTCCGCGGGGACGAGTTCACCATCACCACCGAGGACGTGCCGGGCGACAAGTCCATCTGCGGCACCACGTACAAGGGCCTGCCCGGCGACGTCTCCAAGGGCGACCAGATCCTGATCAACGACGGCAACGTCGAGCTGCGCGTCACCGAGGTCGACGGCACCCGGGTCAAGTCGATCGTCGTCGAGGGCGGCGTCATCTCCGACCACAAGGGCATCAACCTGCCGGGTGCCGCGGTGAACGTCCCGGCCCTGTCCGAGAAGGACGTCGAGGACCTGCGCTTCGCGCTGCGGATGGGCTGCGACCTGGTCGCCCTGTCCTTCGTCCGCGACGCCAACGACGTCAAGGACGTCCACAAGGTGATGGACGAGGTCGGCCGCCGCGTGCCGGTCATCGCCAAGGTGGAGAAGCCGCAGGCCGTCGAGAACATGCAGGACGTCGTGATGGCGTTCGACGGTGTGATGGTGGCCCGCGGTGACCTGGCCGTCGAATACCCGCTGGAGCGGGTCCCGATGGTCCAGAAGCGCCTCATCGAGATGTGCCGCCGCAACGCCAAGCCGGTGATCGTGGCGACCCAGATGATGGAGTCGATGATCACCAACTCCCGCCCGACCCGCGCCGAGGCGTCCGACGTCGCCAACGCGATCCTGGACGGCGCGGACGCGGTCATGCTGTCCGCGGAGTCCTCGGTCGGCGCCTACCCGATCGAGACGGTCAAGACCATGTCGAAGATCGTCGCGGCGGCGGAGGAGGAACTCCTCGCCAAGGGCCTCCAGCCCCTGGTCCCCGGCAAGAAGCCCCGCACCCAGGGCGGCTCGGTCGCCCGCGCGGCCGCCGAGATCGCGGACTTCCTCGACGGCAAGGCCCTGATCGCCTTCACCAAGTCCGGCGACACCGCCCGCCGCCTCTCCCGCTACCGCGCCCAGCAGCCGATCCTCGCCTTCACGACGGAGGTCTCCACCCGCAACCAGCTCACCCTGAGCTGGGGCGTCGAGTCCTTCGTGGTCCCCCACGTGGACAACACGGACGCGATGGTCGACCTGGTCGACGCGGAGCTGCTGAAGCTCCAGCGCTACAACGCCGGCGACACCATGGTCATCACCGCCGGCTCCCCGCCCGGCGTCCCCGGCACCACCAACATGGTCCGCGTCCACCACCTGGGCGGCGAGTCCCGCTCCTGACCCATCCCCGCCAGTGGGCCGCACCTTCCGCACCCGGAGGGCGCGGCCCACTGGCGTACCGGCGGTAAATCGCCCTTCCGCCAACGGCGACCGGCATGCGATGATCGCCGGGCCTTCGGGGGGAAGGCGGGGGAACCGTGCGTGTGGAGAGCGCACGCGCATTCAATGACGTCGCCCTGACCAGCGACATCTTCGAACAGACCACCATGCGCCCATGCGGCATGCCTCAACGCCCACGACATGGGCCCCTTTTACGTACTTCCTCCTGGGCTGACCCATACGTCGAGCAGACAGGCTGCGAAGTGCGAAGAGTGCCCCTGTCCGGACGGCGCCGCGGCAGACGCGCCGGACCGGTGAAGAAGACGACGTCAGGCATCGTCCTGGCGACAACGGCCGCCCTCCTGGGCGGCCTGGTGACCGCCGTCCCGGCGGCGGCCGAGGAGCCGGGGGACAACCCGGCCGATCCCTACCAGCGCACGCTGCGCATCAGTCTGGGCGCGCAGGAACGCAAGGACCGCTGCCAGGTCTCCCGGGCCGTCCACTACGGCGGCCCGGAGACCAAGGCCCTCGCCAACAGCAACCTGTCCGGGCCACCCGAGGTCCTGCGCCAGGCGGCGATGTACTGGAATTACGAACCGTCCATCCTGGCCGACCAGAAGGACGTCGATGCGGGCCGTGCGTACGCCGACGCGTACCAGGCGCGTCAGATCAGGCTGAACGAGACGAACAAGCCGTACGCTTCGACGAACTCGTTCAACGGACGGCCGTACCATGCACCGGAGTTCGGTGCGGACATCCTCTCCTTCACCCTGAAGACCCAGCGCGAGCTCTACAACAAGACGGCGGAAAACCCGACGCCACGGCCCGGCAAGCCCGCACTGGACAAGGCGAAGCAGGTCTTCGACGCTCTCTCTACGCCCGACGACTCGTGGGCGACCGCGTACAAGCCCGTCGCAGGCAACGAGCTGTTCGGATTCGGCGGCAGCGAGACCGGTTCCGCCAACGACGTCGCCACCTTCCTGCGCTTCGGAGGGTTCCCGACCAAGGCGCCCGAGCCGGACTCGCCGGAGTTCCGCTCCGAGGTGGAGACGCTGAAGCTCGCCTGGGCCGGCTGCGACAGTGACAATCCCATCGACCACTACCGGGTTCTCTCCGGCGCCGTCCTCCAAGCCCACATGGAGTGGGAGGCGGAGTACGCGTCCCAGGCCACGCAGCGCAAGGAGATCGTCACCGCCGAAGCGGCGGCGGCCAAGGAACTGCGCACCGCGACCGACGCCATGATCGAAGCGATCCGGCAGGCCTGGCAGGCCGACCAGATCCTGTTCTGGCAGAAGCACTGGGCGGCCAACAAGGGCGCCCTCGACTACCCCAAGCCGGCGGCCTTCACCAAGGCCACGGCCGATCTGAACGCCGCCCGCGCCGCGGCGGCCGCCCAGGTGCCCATCGCCAACAGCGCGGTGACCAGGGCCAAGACCGCCGCCGACAAGGCAGCCGCCCAGCAGACCGCCGCATGGGCCATCGCCGATCAGGCCAAGCTGCCGCGCGGTCGTGGCCTGATGTACGCGCAGCAGTCGGTGCAGGTCGCGAAGGCGTCGTACGCAGCGACGCAGGCCGCCGCCAAGACTGCGCTGACCGCCTCGAACGCGGCCAAGGCGACCGCCGCGGACAGCAGCGCCCTCTACGCCCTGAGCAAGACCCAGGCGCACGCCCTGAACACCGAGTTCCGCAAGGCCGCCGCCCAAGAGGCCGCCGCCCAGGCGAAGGCCGCCGCCACGGCCGCCGACGCCCAGGCCAAGGAAGCCGCCGCCAACGCCACCAAGGCGAAGAACGCGCAGGCGACGGCCGAGGCAGCCGAGCAGACCGCGAAGGCGGGCGCGGCCGAGGCGAAGAAGCAGCGCGCCATCGCGGAGGCGGAGAAGGCCAACGCCGCCCGGGAGCACGCCAACGCCACGCGTGAGCGGGAGAAGGCCGCGGCCGCCGCACAGCGTGCCCAGACCGAGCGTGACGCGGCAGGGCGGGCTCGCGGATCCGCCGAAGCGGCCGGCGCCACCGCCGCCGAGAAGCGTGAGGCCGCCGAGGCCGCCGAGGCGAGGGCCGCCCTCGCCCGCTCGAACGCCGAGGCCGCCGAGCGCGATAAGGACGCCAAGGCCTCGCGCGCTTCGGCCCTGGAAGCCGCCGCCGCGGCGGCCGAGGGCACCAGCAGCGCCGGCGAGGCACGACAGGCCGCGACCGCGGCCCGGGCCGCCGCCAACGACGCCACGGGAGCCGCGAGCCGGGCCCGGGCGGCCGCGAACGACGCGTCCACCGCCGCGGTGAACGCCCGCGCCGCCGCCACCCGCGCCGCCGCCGCGGCGTCCCGCTCGCGTGCCGCGGCGGACAGTGCGTGGTCGGCCTATCTCACCACCAGCGCGGCGGCAGCGACCGCTCACGCCGCCGCGGCCGAGGCCATCGACGCAGCCGCCGCGGCCAAGGTCAACGCCCGCAACGCGGAGGCCGAGGCCAAGAAGGCACAGGCCGCCGCCATCAAGGCACGCCAGGAGGCAACCGCGGCGAAGGCCGAGGCCGCCAAGACTTCGGCGTGGGCGGTCAAGACCGCCGGCTTCGCCTATGCCGCCGGCCAGGCAGCCGCCGGCGCCCGGGACGCGGCGCGTGCCGTGACCGTCGCCGCGAACGAGGCCATCGCTGTGGGCAGCCCCTACCAGGAGACGGACACATCTGCCGCTTTCGCCGTACTTATCGGGCAGGCCTCCAAGACCCTGGCCGAACAGCAGGCGGCTGCCGCTCAGGCCAAGGCGAACGAGGCGTCGAAGGCCGCAGCCGAGGCCAAGGCGCTCGCCGACAAGGCCGCCGGTGACGCCAAGATCGCAGCACAGGCGGCAGCGGCGGCAGCGGCGGACGCGGCCAAGGCCCTGCAGTCCGTCGCCGCGGCCCGTGCGTCCGCTGCGGAGGCAGCCAAGGCGGCCGAAGCGGCGAAGAAGGCCGACGCCAACGCCCAGAAGTACGACGCGGAGGCCGGCACCGACGCCATGTACGCGGCGTTCGCCGCGAACGAGGCCGAGTCGGAGGCGGCTGCCGCCGACCGGGAGGCCACCGACGCCGAGCGCGACGCGGCCGGAGCCCGGGCCAATGCCACCGCGGCGGAGAAGGACGCCGGTAGCGCCCGCGCGACCGCCACGAAGGCTGAGACCGACGCCACCGCGGCCGAGACCGCCGCGACCCACGCGGTCGAGGACGCGACGGAGGCCGACAAGGCCGCCGACCGGGCCGAGGCCGCCGAGCGGGAGCGGGAGCGGCAGGCCGTCAAGGAGCGTCTGGAAGCCAACGGCGGCGACACCGGGCCGGACCTCACGCTGGACGAGGAAGCGCTGCTGCTGAAGGAATGCGGCCAGGAATGTGTGGAGGAGTTCCGTGCGGCCAAGGCACTGGCCGGCCAGGGCGTCCTCGACTGGCTCAAGGCCAACGGCGGCGAGATCCTCCTGGAGGAGATCGGCTACCGCGACCTGGAGCGCTGCTTCGGCGAGTTCGACATCGAGAGCTGCCTGTGGACGCTGGTGAAGGCCATTCCGGTCACGAAGGCGTGGTCGGTCGGCAAGGCGATCGTCCGGGTGGCCAGTGGCGTCGGCGGTTTCCTGGAGAAGTCCGTCACCGCCAAGCGGACGCTGGACAAGTTCCGCAAGATCATCGACGACGCCAAGCAGGGCAAGGGTCACGCCTGCCCGGTGAAGCCCAAGCCGTCGGCGGTACGTACCGCTGCCCTCGCCGCCCCGGCCGGGGCCACCACGGCCCGCGCGGCCGCGGCTTCCTCGCAGTACCCCGGCGTGGGCACGATCGTGAATGAGGGCGGCGTCACCATCCAGATCTACGCCAACGACCACGCACCGCCGCACGCGCACGTCAAGGGCAAGGGCAAGGAAGTGCGGATCGGCCAGAACGGCCGGCCCCTGGCGGGCGAGAACGAGCTGACCCGGCTGCAGAAGGCCGTGGTCGACAACAACATCCGTACCATCAGGGAGAACATTCGAGTCGCCATGGAAAGGCACAAGGCCAATGGCGGATGCTGAGCTCCCGCCCGAGCTGCTGGACGCCCTGCGGCAGTTGGAGCAGCACATCGGCAGGTCACTGACCGACGCCCACGACGGGCACGCCCGCTGGGAGCTGTACCGGGCCGCGCTCGTATCCGACGCGGCCCGGCCCGCTCTGCTGGCCGCCGTCACGGCGGAACCGGACGGCGCGCTCGCCTCGGGCGTCGTGGGTGAGGTCCTGGAGCGGGTGACCCGCGGCGAGCGGGACGCCTGGGTCCAGGCCCTCGCGCCTGCGGTACGGGCGTTCAGCGAACGGCGGGCACGGGAGCTGGGGGTCCTGGAGGACCTCCGGTCCGGGGCGATCGCCCTCGACCGGGCCCCGGAGCTGATCGACGGCTGGAGCGACTGGCTCCAGTCGCGGATCGTCGCCGACGTGTCCGACGAGGCGGTCCTGCGCGTACTGGCCGCCTCCGGCCGTACCAAGCGGATCAGGCGGACGGCGGCCGAGGCACTCGGCTGACGGCGGACGCCATCCGGAACGCGCCATGGCCTCCCCACCGTGCGGTGGGGCGGCCATGGTTCGTGCGAATGCCGGAATCCCGGCCCGGTCAGCCCTCGATGAAGTTCTTCAGGCCCGGCACCGTCAGGGTGCCGCCGAACTGGCCCGCCTGTGTCACCTTCACGTCCGTGAAGAAGGCGAAGGGGACGTTCAGCGGGGGCGGGGTCTCGGGGCTGAAGGTGATCGGGATGAGGCCGAAGAGGTTGCCCTTCAGCTCCTCCGTGTACATCGTCACCGTGCCGCCCCGGATGGTGGACTCGGAGCCCGGGCGGGAGGTGACGTGGCCCGTGTGGCCCTCGGAGTGGACCGTGAGCTGGTGGAGGTCCTTGATGTCGACCTCGCTCGCGGTGAACTTCAGGACCTTCTTGACCTTGCCGCCGTAGGTCTTGACCTCCACGATGCCGTGGTAGTCCAGGCCCCGCAGGGTGAGCTTGGTGCTCTCCAGCTTCCACGGCTCGTCGGGGAGCAGCGGGATGCCGGGCTCCAGCTCGGCGGCGGCGAGGGCCTCCGGGTCGGGGGTCGGGCAGGGGAAACGCGGCTTGGCGCCGTCCGGGATGTCCTCGTCCTCCTTGGGGTCGAGCCCCTTGACGTCCTCGGGCAGCTCCTCGACCTCGGCGCCGGCCTTGTCGGCGGCTTCCTTGATCGCTTCCTTGGTCTCGTCGACGACCTCGTCGTCCTTGGCCGCGTCACCCTTGGCCGCGTCGTCCTTCTGGGCCGTCTGCGCGGGTTCGGTCGACGGCTCGGTGGCGGGCTTGGCAGGCGGCTGCGTGGTAGGAGCGGTGGTCGACGGGGTCGCCGTCGGCTCCTCCTTGTCGGGGCCGTCGAAGATGTCCTTGATCGCGTCACCGACACCCAGCGGGTCCAGGGGGTTCTTGGGCTCGGTGGGGGTGGGCGTGGGCGTGGGAGTCGCGGAGGGGGTCGGGCTCGTGGCGGCGGGCGGCTTCGTCTCGCCGGCCTTCGGCTCGGTGGTCTCCTTCTCCGTCTCGCTCGCGGACGGGCTGGCGCCGGGTATCGGCTCCTTCTCCTCGTCCGCCCCCGGGGTCTCGGTCGCGCTCAGCGACGGCTTGGGCGTCGGGAACTCGGTCTCCTTCGGCTTCTCCGACTCCGACGGCTCGTCGGACCGCGTCACGCACGGGCCGGGCGCGAAGGGGATGTCCTTCTCGTCGGCGAGGGCGAGCTTGGGCGTCATACCGAGACCGACGAGTACGGCGGTGGGCATCGCGGCCAGGGCCATCGCCTTGCCCGCCGGTGCCTGAAGCTTGGTCAGCAGCGACTTCCTGGGGGCCGCGTGACGCGGCCCCTTTCTGATCGCCGGCTGAGTTTCGTCACCCCGCACTGTTCCTCCCGCCGTTGGGGTCGATCGTGCTGTCGGTCGCGTTGCTCTGCGGGGTCACGGCCGACAGTTCGTCGGCTCGCTCACCGTCGCGCTCGGGCGCTTCTGCTTCCTCGGCTGCTTCGTCGGCCGTTTCCTTCGCCGGTTCGCCGGGCGCCCACGAGGCGGACAGGGCACCACCTATCAGGGCGAAGAGGAAACCGATGAGGAACCCTCCGATGTTGGCCACCGGCAGGGACACGAGCGCCAGGACGATCGCGGCGACACCCGCGAAGACCCGGACGACGGAGTGGAACCACATCGTCAGGCCCAGCGTGACCAGCAGGACGCCGATGATCAGCGAACCCGCGCCCGCCGTGGTGGCCATGGCGATCGTCATGTTGCCGAGCCGCATGTCGGCGTACGGCAGGTAGGCGATCGGTACGCCGCCGATCATGGTGAACAGCCCGCCCCAGAAAGGCCGGTTGCCCCGCCACGCCCGGAAGCGCAGCCGCCAGTAGGTGAATCCGCGGGAACCAGTGGACTCGGCGCTCATGGAAAACAGCTCCCTGGAAGCGGTGGTGCTAAGAAGATTGGTGAAAATCGCGACAAGGGCCCGAACGGGCGGGGCCGCGGCACGCGCGGCTCCGGCCCGCCCGGCGAGCACTAGTCGGAGAAGCACTCCTTGGTGCCCTTGTGCAGCTTCAGGCTGAGGTCGGGCAGCCGGAAGGTGCCCGCCGTGGTCGCCCACGCCTCCTGCTCGACGTTCGTGAGCTTCGCGGTCTTCGCGCGCTGCGAGAAACCGTTCTTGTTGGCTTCGGTACCGGGCTGGATGCCCGGGTCCTTCAGCGAACCGGCGGCCACGCCGATGTCGATGTTGCTGAACTCGGCGTCGGCGTCAAGCTTCGAGACATCCAGGTAGATGTCCTTGGCGTAGACCTGGTGATCCTTGTCACCCTTCTTCGCCGCTGCGGAGGTACCGGCGGTCAGCTCAAGGCTGACGTTGCCGAGGAACGGCACCGGCGTCACCACGGACTGGCACATGTCCGTGATGTAGGCCTCGCTGAAGCCCGAGACCGCCACGGGCTCCCAGAAGCCCTTGCCGTCGAGGTCCTTGCCCTTGACGATGCTGCCGTACTGGACGAAGTCGGTGCCTTCGAGGCTCTTCGCCTTAACCTTGAACTCCTGGCCGGAGATGCTGAACGACGCCGCCAGCGCTCCCTGTGCCAGGCCGATGCCTATCGCGGCCGTCGCGGCCACGCTCGGCACCATGACAACGGCGAACCGCTTCCATCTGGTCCCACCGCGAACCTGGGACTTCATAGATTTCCTCCTTCTCGGACGTACATCTCCGGATGGGCCGAAGCCCGTCCTGGGATGGGAGAAGTGCTACGTCCTCGGGAAGGAGAGCGCCCGTGGATCAGGCGCGAGCCGCGTCCGGATCACCGGCGATCACCCCCGAGCGACAACCACTGGCCACGCCTTCGCGCAACCCTGCTTGGACAGGCCCTGCCGGGATGGGCAGGAACCCCCCTGTCCGGGGCCGGCGGTCAGGTGTGCCGGCCCACTCGGTGGGGACCCGCTCCCGTGGTGCGCGGCTGGTTGCCGGGCTGGTACGGGATTGGACCGAGCGTGGCCGATCGTGGTCCATTCACGGCTTCGACACAAGGCCCGTCGTTACCCACTAGTAACGGGTGGATAACCAGGCCACGACGGGGTGATGTCGGGCGGGCACTCAGGGTGCTACTCGCCGGTTCGACAGAAGCGGATTTCATCGGCAAAAGCCGGACATAAAGAGGGTGTTGATTTACTGCAAGTAACAGCGGCCGTGTTTACCAAACTTTGGTAAAGCACGGCCGCGTTTTGTCACTGTGTCGCCAAATCGCCGACGCTCCCGCCAGGGAGCCGGCGCGTCAGAACAGCACCCTCGCCAGCGCGGCACGGGCCTTGGTCACGCGCGGGTCCTCGGGGCCGATCACCTCGAAGAGCTCCAGCAGCCGCAGCCGCGCCGCGTCCCGGTCGTCACCCGCCGTACGGCTCACCGTGTCGACGAGCCGGCCGAACGCGTCCTCCACGTGCCCGCCCACCAGATCCAGGTCGGCGGCGGCGAGCTGGGCCCGGACGTCGGCGGGGTCGTCCGCCGCGCTCTTGCGGACCGCCTGCGGGTCCATGCCCTGGACGCGGGAGAGCAGTTCCGCCTGGGCGAGGCCGAGCTTGGCCTCGGTGTTGCCCGGGTCGTCGACCAGGACGTTCTTGTACGCCTGGATCGCGCCGCCGAGGTCGTTGGCGTCCAGCGCGCGCGCCGCCGCCTCCAGCAGACCGTCGTACGGGCCGGCCGGCTGGGCCGGGGCCGCGGCGGGACCGGCGGCGGCGTCCGCGTCGACCGTGATGCCGGTGAGGCCGAACCGCTCCTCGCCGACCTGGATGAGCTGGTCAAGCGTCTGGCGGATCTGCGCCTCGGGCGCCGCGCCCTGGAAGAGGGGCAGCGGCTGGCCGGCCACCACCGCGAAGACGGCCGGGATCCCCTGGACCCCGAACTGCTGCGTCAGCATCTGGTTGGCGTCGACGTCGATCCTGGCGAGCACGAACCGGCCGTTGTACTCGACGGCCAGCCGCTCCAGCAGCGGGCCGAGCTGCTTGCACGGCTCGCACCACTCGGCCCAGAAGTCGATGACGACCGGGACCTCGGTGGAGCGCTGGAGGATGTCGCGCTCGAACCCCGCCTCGTCGACGTCGATCACCAGGGCCGACGGGGGCACCGCTCCGCCGCCGCCCCGCCGGGCGGCCTCGGCGCGTGCCTGCTCCGCCTTCGCCTTGGCCTCTCCGGCCGCCTTCACCGCGGCGAGGTCGACGACGCCGCTCATGGACATGTTCCTAGGCTGCATGGGTACATCCTCCCCCTTCCGCGCGCGTAACCGGTAAGCCATGGCCGAACCGGTGGAGCCACGGCCGAACCGCGCCCGCCCGCGCGCCCCCCGCCGGTGTGCGGGGCGTACGGACGTACGCGATCCAGCAGATGTTTTCGGCACCGGGTCCCCACCCTGGCGCCAGTGGTTGTCGCTTCGGCCGCTCAAAGCCTTTCGCTACGGGTCGTAGCGTAACCCCGATCCCTCCCGCCGAGGACCCGGACCCCCGGGTGAACTGCCTCACATGTACGGGCCGGTAACACCGGGCGTACTCGCCGGTATGGTCGAGCGTCATGTGCAGCAGCTCCACCTCCCCCCGCAGCCGTACCGGCGGCCGCCCCCGCTCGGCGGCCGCCGACGCCGCGATACTGGAGGCGACCCGGGCGGCCCTGGTCGAGCTGGGCTGGTCCAAGCTGACGATGGGGGACGTCGCCGGCCGCGCCGGAGTCGCCAAGACGACCCTTTACCGGCGCTGGGCGAGCAAGAACGAACTCGTCGTGGACGCCGTCGCCGTCCTCTTCGACGAGCTCGAACTGCCCGACCGCGGCAGCCTCATGGCCGACATCGAAGGCGTGGTGCTCCAGTTCGCGGCCCTGCTGGAGCGGCCCGAGACCAAGACGGCGCTGATGGCCGTGATCGCCGAGTCCACCCGCGACGAGCCGCTGCGCGAACGCATCCGCACCTCCATCGTGGACCGGCAGAAACGACTCGTCCTGGCGGGCCGGCGGCGCGCCCAGGCCCGCGGAGAGCTTCCCGCGAACCCCGCGTCCACCACCGGCACCGACGACCTGATCTTCGACGTGATCGCGGGCGCCGTGGTCCACCGGGCACTGGTGAGCGCCGAACCCGTCGACGCGCAGTGGGTCCAGCGCTTCACCGCCCTGTTGCTGGGAGGCCTGGGAGCGGCGGCTCGGATCTGATGGCGGTCGGCCACCAACAGGTGCGGCCTGAAGCTCCCTACAGGGGCCGGTACATGACGTGCAGCCCGACGTACCCCTCCGTGGGGTGCTTGAACGCGTCCGGGACCGTGCCGACGATCCCGAAGCCGAGCCGCTCGTACAGCCGTACCGCGTGGACGTTGGTCTCCACGACCGCGTTGAACTGCATGCCCCGGAAGCCGGCCGCCCGCGCCCACTCCAGGCTGTACTCGACGAGGGCCCGGCCCACGCCCCGGCCGCCGTACGCCGGGTCGGTCATGTAGCTGGCGCTGGCGATGTGCGCGCCGTTGCCGGCCTGGTTGCGGTTCATCTTGGCCGTGCCGAGGACGGTGCCGCTCTCGTCGTCGACGGCGACGACCGTACGGTTCGGTGCGGCGAGCAGCCACCAGTCGCGGGCCTCCTCCTGCCCCAGGTCGAGCGGGTAGGTGAAGGTGTCACCGGCGGCGACGATCGTGTGGAAGAACGGCCAGATGGCGGGCCAGTCATCCGCGGTGGCTTCCCTGATGCTGATCTTCATCGGCCCAGCATGCCCTTTCTGGGCCTGGCGCGAGCCGCCGGGGCCCGCACGAACCGTTCGGGTGGCCCCTCCTCCGGGGGCAGCAGCCCGGCCCGTACGAGCGCGGCGCGGCCGGCCATCTCGCCCGCCTCCCGGAAGGCCCGCTCGGAGGAGTCGACCTCGTGGTACCGCCCGTGGGTGAGCAGGACGGCGGCAGTTGTGCCGCGCAGGCCCTCCTGGACGCCCTCCCAGAGGGCGTCCGCGTACTCGGGCGGCAGCAGCTTCGCCGGGACCAGATTGAGCAACTCGCTCTCCCCGTCCGGTCCCGGCGGCTCGAAGTCCGCGTCGAACAGCGCGAACGGCCCGCAGGCGCCCACGTACCAGTAGCGGACGGCCACGCCTGGGACCGGTACGGGAAGTGCTGCCATACGCCCAGCCTAGAAGCCCGGCGGCTCGGTGTACGTGCCCCACTCGTCGCGCAGGGCGTCGCAGATCTCGCCGAGCGTGGCCTCCGCCCGTACGGCGTCCAGCATCGGCTCGATCATGTTCGAGCCGTCCCGCGCGGCGGCCAGCATCCCGTCCAGCGCGGCCCGCACGCGGGCGTCGTCGCGGCGCGCCTTGCGCTCGCCGAGGACCCGGACCTGCTCCCACTCGACCTCGTGGCTGACCCGGAGGATCTCCAGGTCGCCGGTGACCGAGCCGTGGTGGCAGTTGACGCCGACGACCCGCTTGTCGCCCTTCTCCAGGGCCTGCTGGTAGCGGAAGGCGGACTCGGCGATCTCGCCGGTGAACCAGCCGTCCTCGATCCCGCGCAGGATGCCGGAGGTGACCGGCCCGATGGGGTGCTGCCCGTCGGGGTGGGCGCGCAGGCCCCGCTCCTTTATCCGGTCGAAGATCTTCTCGGCGTCGGCCTCGATGCGGTCGGTGAGCTGCTCGACGTACCAGGAACCGCCCAGCGGGTCGGCGACGTTGGCGACGCCGGTCTCCTCCATGAGCACCTGCTGGGTGCGCAGGGCGATCTCGGCGGCCTGCTCGCTGGGCAGGGCGAGGGTCTCGTCGAGGGCGTTGGTGTGCAGGGAGTTGGTCCCGCCGAGGACGGCCGCGAGGGCCTCGACGGCCGTGCGGACGACGTTGTTGTACGGCTGCTGGGCGGTGAGCGAGACGCCCGCGGTCTGGGTGTGGAACCGCAGCCACTGCGCCTTGTCCGTCTTCGCGCCGTACACCTCCTTCATCCAGCGCGCCCAGATGCGGCGGGCGGCGCGGAACTTGGCGATCTCCTCGAAGAAGTCGACGTGCGCGTCGAAGAAGAACGACAGGCCGGGCGCGAAGACGTCCACGTCCAGGCCGCGGCTCAGGCCCAGCTCGACGTACCCGAAGCCGTCGGCGAGCGTGTACGCCAGCTCCTGCGCGGCCGTCGCGCCGGCCTCGCGGATGTGGTAGCCGGAGACCGAGAGGGGCTTGTACGCCGGGATGTTGCGGGCGCAGTGCTCCATCAGGTCGCCGATGAGCCGGAGGTGGGGCTCGGGCTGGAAGAGCCACTCCTTCTGGGCGATGTACTCCTTGAAGATGTCCGTCTGGAGGGTGCCGTTGAGGACGCCCGGGTCGACGCCCTGCCGTTCGGCGGCGACGAGGTACATGCAGAAGACGGGCACGGCCGGACCGGAGATGGTCATGGACGTGGTGACGTCGCCGAGGGGGATGTCCTTGAAGAGGACCTCCATGTCGGCGGCGGAGTCGATGGCGACGCCGCAGTGGCCGACCTCGCCCAGCGAGCGCGGGTCGTCGGAGTCGCGGCCCATGAGGGTCGGCATGTCGAAGGCGACGGACAGGCCGCCACCGCCGTTGCCGAGGATCATCTTGTAGCGCTCGTTGGTCTGCTCGGCGTTGCCGAAGCCGGCGAACTGGCGGATGGTCCAGGTGCGGCCCCGGTAGCCCGTCGGGTACAGGCCACGGGTGAAGGGGTACTCACCGGGCCAGCCGATCCGCTCGAAGCCGTCGTAGGTGTCGCCGGGCCGGGGCCCGTAAACAGGCTCCACGGGGTCGCCGGAGAGCGTGGTGAAGTCGGCGTCGCGCTTGTGGGCGGCGTCGTAGCGGGCCTGCCAGCGTCGGCGGCCTTCCTCGATGGCGTCAGCGTCCATACCTTCGAATTTACTAGGACGTCCTAGTAAATGTCGATGGCCGACGGCCGTACGCGTGGCGTACGGCCGTGGGCGTCAGGCCTTGGCGACGGCCGGGGACGCGTCCGCGAGCAGCGGCTCCACGTCCTGGGCGACCTTGCGCTCGACGAAGAAGGCGGCGAAGGGGATCGTGCCGGAGAGCAGGACCCACAGGAGCTTGCCGAACTTCCACCGGGCCTTGGAGCCCAGGTCGAAGGCGAAGATCAGGTAGATGATGTAGAGGACGCCGTGGGCCTGGGAGACCATGAAGGTCACGTCCTCGCCCGTGTCGAACCCGTACTTGAACACCATGCACGTGCAGAGCACGAGCAGCATGACGGCGGTCACATAGGCCATGACCCGGTAGCGGGTCAGCACGCTCCTCTTCATGACGTCGAGCGTAACGTCACGTTCCGGGCGATCTTCGCGCGGGGACCCCCCGTCCGCGAGGGGGGGTCACTTCTCCTCGAAGTCCTGCGCCGCGATCCGCAGCGGCCGCAGCATCGCGAAGATCTCCGCGCACTCCTCGGCGTCGTACACGCCCAGGCCGAAGTCCATCGCCATCAGGTCCGCCGTCGCCGCCTCGACGACCTCGCGGCCCTTGTCGGTGATGGAGGCGAGGGTGCCGCGTCCGTCGTTGGGGTTGGGGCGCTTGGCCACCAGGCCGGACTTCACCAGGCGGTCGACCGTGTTGGTCACGGACGTGGGGTGGACCATCAGCCGCTCGCCGATCTTGGACATCGGCAGCTCGCCCTCCTTGGAGAAGGTGAGCAGCACCAGCGCCTCGTACCGGGCGAAGGTCAGCCCGTAGGGCTTGACCACCGCGTCGACCTCCGCGAGCAGGATCTGGTGCGCGCGCATGATCGAGGTGATGGCGGCCATGGAGGGGACGGGCCCCCAGCGACGCTGCCAGAGCTCGTCGGCACGGGCGATGGGGTCGAAGGGGAGACTGAGCGGTTTCGGCACGTCATCGACCTTACCGACTGGTCACATGCTGGTCAGCCCCGTCTCGCGGTTCGGTCCTCCGCCGTGACGGCGCGGTGTCGCAGCACGGCAGTCAGTGACCGTTATGTCACGATTGCCCGGTCTGTAGTCCGCAGCTCACAGCCATACGAGGGGGCTGGATGTCCGGCCACGGATCGTTCCGCGTACGCACCGCCCTGCTCCTGGCCGCCGCGCTGGCCGCCACCGCGCTGACCGCCGCCGGTTGCGCGCCCGGCGGCACGGGCGGCGCCCGGGGCGAGGAGGGCACCGCCCAGGAGCCCGTGGGCCGCAGCGCACCCGCCAACGGCTCGCCGTTCTGGGTCGACCCCGACAGCGCCGCCGCCCGCCAGGTCAAGGCGTACCAGGCCCAGGGCCGCACCGAGGACGCCAAGCTCCTGCGGCGGATCTCCGAGCGGCCCACCGCCCTGTGGCCCGCCTGGAACAGTCCCGTGGCCGACATCCGGCGGGCGGTGCGCGACGCGGCGCCGAAGAACAAGACGGTCGTCCTCGTCGCGTACAACATCCCGCACCGCGACTGCGGCCTGTACTCGGCGGGCGGCGCGGCGAGCCCGGAGGCGTACCGGGAGTGGATCGGCTCGTTCGCCGAGGCCATCGGGGACGCGCCCGCCATCGTCGTCCTGGAGCCGGACGCCGTGCCGCACGTGGTGGACGGCTGCACGCCCGCCCAGCACCACGAGGAGCGCTACCAACTGCTCTCCGAGGCGGTTGACCGGCTCAAGCGGCAGCCGCACACCAAGGTGTACCTGGACGCGGGCAACCCGGCGTGGATCAAGGACCCGGGCAAACTGGTGGAGCCGCTGCGGCGGGCCGGCGTGGGCAGGGCGGACGGCTTCGCGCTGAACGTGTCGAACTTCCAGACCACGCCGACGGTCACCGCCTTCGGCACGGAGCTGTCCGGGCTCCTGGACGGCACCCACTTCGTCGTCGACACCAGCCGCAACGGCGCGGGACCGCTCCAGGGCGACGGCGAGGAGGCCTGGTGCAACCCGCCGGGGCGGGCGCTGGGCACGCCGCCGACCGAGAACACGGGCGACGAGCGGGTGGACGCCTACCTGTGGGTCAAGCGTCCGGGCGAGTCGGACGGCACGTGCCGGGGCGGACCGGCGGCCGGGACCTGGTGGCCGGAGTACGCGCTGGGCCTGGCGAGCCGGGCGAAGGGCTGACCCGTCCCCGCTCAGTCCACCTGGACCCACTTGGCGACCGACGGCCGGCCGTCCTTGTCGACCACGAACAGCATGTACCAGCCGGGCGGGACCAGCGTCTTGTCCAGCGGCGCCTGGACGGTGACCGAGTCCGCGCCCTTGGTCAGGCCCAGCCCGATGGAGCGCTGCTCCACGTCCGTCGTGTGCGTCACCGCGCTGGGCCGTATCAGGCGCGCCTTGGTGATGCGGGCGGCGTCCTTGGTGCGGAAGGTGGCCCGGCCGTTCTGGTCGAGCTCCTGCGGGCCCTCGCCCAGCACCGGCCGCGCCTCGGCGCCGCCGCCATGCAGGTAGGGCGGGGTGAAGATCTCCACGCGCTGCTCGAAGGTGCCCAGCTTGGTGTTGTCCTTGTCGCTGAACAGCGGGTCGGAGCCGAACGTCGCCACCCGCCCGTCGGGCAGCAGCAGCGCCTCCGAGTGGTAGTTGCGGCCGACGGTCGGTTCGGCGGCCTCGCGGAAGGAGTCGGTCTTCGGCTCGTAGAACTGCGCCTTGAGGATGTCGCTGGAGCTGCGGCCCCGGTACTTCTCGGACCCGCCGGTCGTGAAGACGGTGTCGTCCGGGAGGAGCACGCTGCTCAGGTAGCGGGTGCCCTGCGGCAGGGAGGGGCCGTTGCGGAAGGCGGGTTTGGCGGCCTTGAGGTCGATGAGCGCCGTGCGGGCGGTGGACAGCTCGGACTCGCCGACCCCGCCGCCGCCGAGCACCATCAGCTTCTGGTCCTGGGCGGGCGGCAGCAGCAGCGAGGCGGAGGTTTCGAGCTGGTCGGGGTCGGTGATGCCCCTGATCTCCTGGAAGGTGTTCTTCTTCAGGTCCCACAGGCCGGGTACGCGGCCCTTCTCGGCGGGCCCGTAGCCGGCGTTGGAGCCGGTGTAGAAGAGTTTGCCGCCCTGGGTGAGGAAGAGCGCCGGGTAGGTGGGGAAGTAGCGGAAGGGGCCCTTGGACCACTTCTTCGTCTTCGGGTCGTAGATCTCGTTGTCGCCGGGGACGACGTCACCGACGTCGTTGAGGCCTGAGACGGCGAGCACCCTGCCGTCCTGGAGGGTCACCAGGGTGGGGTACCAGCGGGCGTCCTTCATGGGGGCGACGGGGACGTACTTCTCGGCCTTGGGGTCGAACTCGTACGCCGCCTTGATGCCCTGGAAGTCCTGCTTCTCGGTGGTGAGTTTCTGGGCGATGCCGTAGACGTTGTTCGCGTCCTTGCCCTTGAGGCCCAGGACCTTGTACTGGGCGGCCTCGGTGGTCAGGGCCTTGGGGCCCTCCTTGCGCGCCTCGACGAAGACCCGCGCCTCGGCGGCGGTGACCTTGGTCTCCCAGGGTTTCATCTGGCCGCTGGTGAAGTACGAGATCTTGAACTCGCGCTTGGCCTTGGGGACCGTCACGTCGAACTTCGACACGTACTCGACGCCCGTCGGGGAGCGGAACACGGTGCCCTTCTTGAGGGTGATGGCCTTGTCCGGGCTCTCGTTCTTGACGCGCATGCCGCCGCCCGCGCGCTTCACCTCGCCGTCGAGGACCTCGTAGCGGGCCGTGCCGCCGGCCACCAGGAGGCGCCCGTCGGGCAGTTGGCTGTGACCGGCGCAGAAGAAGTCCTCGGGGGTCGGGATCTTCTTGAAGGTGTTCTTGACCGGGTCCCACAGGATGGTGTCGAAGGTGCCCGCGTCGAACTTCTTCTGGTTGTTCCCGGAGCCGGCGATGAGGAGCACCTTGCCGGTGTGGAGCAGGGCGGCGTGGATGGCGTTGAGCCGGTACTGGTCGGGCACGTCGAGCTGTTGCCAGGAGCCGTACTTGGCCTTGTACCCGGGCTGGGAGATCTTGTACGCGTGGTACTTCGCCTCGGCGAAGGAGAGCGCGGCCGGTGCGTTGAGGCCCGCGAGCAGGACCACCGCTCCACCGCCCAGCAGGGTCTTCTTGAGCTTCTTCGACGGCCGGTAGGCCATGGTTCAGTTCCCTCCTGTCGTCGTGGCGAACGCGGGCTCGGGCTCGTCGCCGGTCTTCGGTTTCGCCTTCGGCTTCGCCTGGGCGGCCGGCTTCGGTTCGAGGGCGCGGAGGCGGACGTGGGCCCGGCGTTCCCGGTACAGGCCCCAGCTCCAGACGCCGACCGGGGCGAGCGCGATGACGAGGGCGAGCACCGCCCAGGTGCGCATGGCCGCGTGCGTGTGGTCGAGGACGACGGAGGCGACGAGGGAGGCGACCAGGACGGCGGCCCAGTACAGGTGGATGCGGAAGGTGGCCGGCCGGTCGCAGCTCGCCTCGCCGCCCTTGGGGGTGACGACGAAACGGCCCCGGGTGCGCAGCACGGCCGAGGCGAGGGACTTGAGGTAGATGGGCGCGCAGAGTGCGGACATCGCCATGCCGGCCAGTCCGCCGGACCCTTCCGGTTCGTGGGGCGAGACGTTGTGGCGGCGGTTCCACAGGTAGAGCCCGATCTGGAGGGCGGCGGCGTCGCTGTAGAGCATCAGCCAGACGGAGGAGGACACCTGGGTGCCGGAGGCGCCGAGCCAGAGGAACAGGACGCAGGACAGGATGCCGAGGAACCAGTTGACGGCCGTCATCGGGTAGTAGACGAGCATCAGGGTGTAGTTGAGCAGCCGGCCCGGCGGCAGTTGGAAGAACGCCTTCCAGTACTGCTTGAAGAGGGTCTCGTACGTGCCGCGCGACCAGCGGAGCTGCTGGGTGAAGAAGTCGGTCCAGGAGGCGGGCCCCTCCCCCACCGCCAGCACGTCCGGGGTGTAGACGGACCGCCACAGGTGTCCGGTCCGGGGGTTCTTGGTGCGGTGCAGCTCGAAACCGGTCGCCATGTCCTCGGTGATCGAGTCGTACAGGCCGCCGATCTGCTTGATGGCGGCGACGCGTACGACGTTGTTGGTGCCCACGAACATGGGCGCGTGGTAGCGGTTGCCGGCGCGCTGGATGAGGGCGTGGAAGAGGAACTGCTGGGATTCGGCGGCCTTGGTGACGGGCGAGGTGTAGTTGCCGTACACCTGGGGGCCGACGACGAAGGCCACGTCGGGGTCGCGGAAGAAGCCGAGGGTCCGTTCCAGGAAGTTGGGCAGCGGTATGTGGTCGGTGTCGACGGAGGCGAAGAAGTCGTAGTCGTCGCCGTGCATGGCGATCCACGCGTTGTAGTTGCCGTGCTTCGTCCTGGCCTTGTGCACGCCCTTGGGGCGGTTCCAGGCGGGGACGCCGGCGCGGGTGAAGTGGCGTACGCCCAGCTCCCTGCACAGGGCCTTGGCCTGCTCGTCGTCGCCCTCGTCGAGCAGCCACACGTCGAGGCGCCCGTCGTGCGTGATGCGGACGGCCCCTTCGAGGGTGGCGCGGACCATGGAGAGCGGCTCTTTGCCCGGTACGTAGGTGGTGAGGAACGCGACGCGGGTGCCTTTGCGGGGGACGACGGGTATCGGGTCGCGGGCGACCATCGTGGCGTGGGCGATGGAGACGACGTTGACGAGCATGAACAGGCAGATGAGCCCGATGGACACGAGCATCACGGTGTCGAACCTGACGAGCCACCGGTCGCCGCCCTCCCGGGTCGTCCAGTGGGAGGGCCACACGAGGTAGACGAGCAGCACCGCCGAGAGCAGCGGTGCGAGGGTCATCAGCAGGACTGCCCGTATTCGGTGCGGCTCCTGGGAGAGCAGGCTGCGGTACCGGACCTGGTACGCCGCCCGGTCCGGTTCCGTGAGGGGACCGGCGAGTCGGCTGTAGGTGTCGTAGTCGTAGCCCTCGGGCCGCACGGTGCCTCCAGCTCTCGGAGCGGGTCGCTATATCCCCACGAAAGGGGAGATCTGGCGACGTGTCGACTGGAGGCGTCCGAGCGGGCGTTTCTCGCGGCCGGGAGGTTTGAGCCCGCTTTCCGGCGCGCGGTGCACCGGAATGGCGGAACCCCGGCCCGCACGCGGGCCGGGGTTCTCAGGGGTGAGCGTCAGGCGGACAGGTGGCGCTCCACCGTCTCGACCTTGGCGGTCAGCGCGTCCGTGACGCCGGGCCGGATGTCGGCCTTCAGGACGAGCGAGACGCGCGGCGCACGCGCCTCGACCACGGCCACGGCGCGCCTGACGACGTCCATGACCTCCTCCCACTCGCCCTCGACGGACGTGAACATCGCGTCGGTGCGGTTCGGCAGGCCCGACTCGCGGACCACGCGCACCGCGTCGGCGACGTACTCGCCGACCTCCTCGCCGACGCCGAGCGGGGTGACGGAGAACGCGACGATCATGCGTTCACCTTGCCCTCGCGGCGGGCGCGGGAGGCGATGACGGCGTCGTCGGCGGCGCGCCTGAGCTTGCGGTCGGCGAAGAAGCCGCCGAAGGGCAGCACGGACAGCACGAAGTACAGGGCGGCCGTCTTCAGCTCCCACTTGGTGCGGTTCCAGGCGTCCAGCCAGAAGAGCACGTACAGGATGAAGAGCACGCCGTGGATCGCGCCCATGACCGGCACCGCGTTGAACTCCGTCGTGCGCTTCAGCACCGAGCAGACGAGCAGCAGGATGAACGACACGGCCTCCGGGCCGGAGACCAGTCGGAGGCGGTGGAGGGAGGCGGCGGTCTTGATGTCCACGAGGAAGCACCTTCAGCGTCGGTCGGGGGTCGACTGTCACCTGCGCCCCGATCTTGTGAATGGATGCACAAGCGACCCGTCCATTGTGACAGGCGGCCTCGCGCGCCCTTTATCAGGGTCCGGATCCTCCTCAGGGCTGTATCCGCACCCCTGGCCGCCGGTTACCGTCGTGGCGTGGCAACGTTCCGACTCCAAGGCAGCAAAGTGCTCGCCGTCGACATGACAGGCGACGCCGTCAAAGCGAAGAACGGCTCGATGGTCGCCTATGACGGCCAGATGGCCTTCAAGAAGATGTCCGGCGGCGGTGAGGGCCTCCGCGGGATGGTCACCCGCCGCCTCACCGGCGAGCAGATGGAGATGATGGAGGTGAAGGGGCAGGGCACCTGCTACTTCGCCGACCGCGCCTCCGAGATCAACCTGGTCTCGCTGCACGGCGACAAGCTGTACGTCGAGTCCAGCAACCTGCTGTGCGCCGACGCCTCCCTGCGCACCGGCACCAGCTTCACCGGGCTGCGCGGCGGGGCGACCGGGACCGGCCTGTTCACCACCACCGTGGAGGGCTCCGGCCAGGCCGCGATCATGTCGGACGGCCCGGCCGTGGTGCTGCGCGTCACGCCGCAGTACCCGCTGTCGGTCGACCCCGGCGCCTACATCGCCCACCAGGGCAACCTCCAGCAGAACTTCCAGTCCGGTGTGACCTTCCGCACACTGATGGGCGAGGGTGGCGGCGAGGCGTTCCAGATCCGCTTCGAGGGCGACGGTCTCGTGTACGTACAGCCCAGCGAGCGCAACACGGTCGGAGGGGACGTCTGATGCCGTTCCGCGAGGTCAATTCGAAGATGGTCGAGGCGACCGTCTCCCCCGGACAGAAGATGTTCAGCCAGCGTGGCGCGATGCTGGCCTACCGGGGTGACGTCACTTTCACGCCGAACATGGCGGGCGGCCAGGGCGGCGTCATGTCGATGATCGGCCGCCGCGTGGCCGACGAGGCGGCCCCGCTCATGACCGTCGAGGGCAGCGGCACCGTCATGTTCGGGCACGGCGGCCACCACATCCAGGTCATCCAGCTCTCCGGCGACACCCTGTACGTCGAGGCCGACCGCCTGCTCGCCTTCGACGGCACGCTCCAGCAGGGCACGATGTTCATGGGCTCCCAGGGCGGCGTCATGGGCATGGTGCGCGGCCAGGTGACCGGCCAGGGCCTGTTCACCACCACCCTCAAGGGCCACGGCGCGGTCGCGGTGATGGCCCACGGCGGGGTCATCGAACTGCCCATCACCCCGAACCGCCCCGTGCACGTCGACCCGCAGGCCTACGTCGCCCACCACGGCGACGTACGCAACAAGCTCTCCACCGCGCTCGGCTGGCGCGACATGGTGGGGCGCGGCTCCGGCGAGGCGTTCCAGTTGGAGCTGAGCGGCAGCGGTGCGGTGTACGTCCAGGCGTCGGAGGAGAAGCTGTGAGCACGCCCGTCATTCACGATCCGTCGACCCTGCCGAGCGACGACAACGTCAATCCGTACACCTTCTGCGTGGAGCTGAAGGGCTCCCAGTGGTTCCTCCAGAAGGGCAAGATGATCGCCTACTACGGGCGGATCGACTTCAACGGCATCGGCCACGGCCGCCTGGACCGCCTGGTCCGTACGAGCTTCCACTCGCCCCTCCACGCGAGCGACTGGGTGGTGGCGGAGGGCAGCGGCAAGATGCTGCTCGCGGACCGCGCCTTCGACGTCAACTCCTTCGACCTGGACGACGGCAACCTCACCATCCGGGCCGGCAACCTCCTCGCCTACCAGCCGAGCCTCGCCCTGAAGCAGTCGATCGTGCCGGGCTTCCTCACCCTGATCGGCACCGGCAAGTTCGTCGCCGCGTCGAACGGCCCGGTGGTCTTCATGGAGCCGCCGCTCCGCGTCGACCCGCAGGCGCTGGTCGGCTGGGCGGACTGCCCCTCCCCCTGCCACCACTACGACCACGGCTACATGACGGGCGTGATGGGCGGGCTGCGCGCGCTGACCGGCCTGGGCGGCGCGTCGGGCGAGGAGCACCAGTTCGAGTTCGCGGGGGCCGGCACGGTGCTGCTCCAGTCCACGGAGGTACTGATGCCGGAGCAGGCGACGGGTGCGGTGCCGCACGAGCAGGGAGTGCCGGGGGCCGGATCCGGCCAAGGTCACCACGGCTCGACACCGCGCCTTCCCGGACAGCTAGGGGACCTCCAGCGTCGCTTCGGGCTGTGAGCGGTAGTCTGCGGAGTGTGACGCCCTCGAACGTCTGCACCCAGGTGGACGCGAGGACGGGGGGCCGGAGTGCCCGGCGTCACAACTTCGTCCAGAATTCAACTTCTTAGGTAGAATCCCTATATGGAGACCGAGACGGCCACGAACTGGCTGACCGATGCCGAGCAGTGCGCCTGGCGCACCTATCTGGACGTCAACAGGCTGCTGACGTACCAACTGGAGAAGGACCTCCAGCCGTTCGGCCTGACCAACAACGACTACGAGATCCTGGTCAACCTCTCGGAGGCGCCTGACCGACGCCTCCGCATGAGCGACCTGGCCGCCGCGACGCTCCAGTCCAAGAGCCGGCTCTCCCACCAGATCACCCGTATGGAGAACGCGGGCCTGGTACGACGGGAGAACTGCGAGTCCGACCGGCGCGGGCTGTACGCGGTGCTGACCGAGCAGGGCATGGAAACCATGCAGAAGGTCGCGCCGCACCACGTCGACTCCGTGCGCAGGCACTTCATCGACCAGCTCAGCCCCGAGGCCCTGGAGGAACTGCGCCAGTCGCTGAAACCCATCGCCGAACAGCTCCGGGGTCTGCGCGGCAAACCGTAGCGGCTCACCCACCCGGCAGACGCAGCACGAACAGCGCACCGCCCAACGGCGCCCGCCCGACCGTCAACGTGCCCCCATGACGGACCGCCACATCACGGGCGATGGCCAGCCCCAGCCCCGCACCGCCCTCGTCGCGACTGCGGGCGTCGTCGAGGCGTACGAACCGTTCGAAGATCCGCTCCCGCTCGGGCTCCGGCACGCCGGCCCCGTCGTCCGCGACGGTGAGCACGACGTGCCGGCCCTCGCGGCGCACCGTCACGGCCACGGCCGCCTCCGCGTGCCGCTGGGCGTTGTCCAGCAGGTTGCCCAGCACCCGGGCGAGCTGCCCGCGCGACCCGTCGACCTCGGCCTGCTCCGCCTCGACGCGCACCGGCACCCGGTCGCCCACCCGCTGGGCGACCTCCTCCCGCACCAGGGCCGCCAGGTCGACCCGCCCCTGACCGGGCCGCTCCCCCGCGTCCAGCCGGGCGAGCAGCAACAGGTCGGCGGCGAGCTGCTGGAGCCGTACGGTGTCGGCGACCGCCCCGGGAAGGTCCAGCAGCTCGGGGTGGGCCGCCGCGACCTCCAACTGGGTGCGGAGGCTCGCGATGGGGCTGCGCAGCTCGTGCGACGCGTCCGCGACGAACCTCCGCTGCCGCTCCACGCTCGCCTCCAGCGCGGCCAGCGTCTCGTTCGTCGTCCGCGCCAGCCGGGCCACCTCGTCGCGCGTCGCCGGCTCCGGCACGCGCCGGGTCAGGTCCTCGGACGCCGTGATCGCGGCCATCTCCCGCCGGATGCCCTCGACGGGCCTGAGCGCGCGCCGGGTCACCAGCCAGGTCACGCCCCCGACGACGAGCAGCAGCAACGGCAGCGCGGCCAGCATCGCGTCCCGCACCCCGGCCACGGTCGCCGCCTCGGTCGCGAGCGGAGCCCCCGCGTACACGGTGACCTCACCCTGCGGGCCGGACGCCTTGACCGCGGCGAACCGGTACGCGGCGGTGTCACCGTCCACGGTGACGTCACCGGTCGAGTACGCGGCCTCCTCGCCGACCTCGCCGGTCTCCGCCTCTCCTCCCCCCGCGACCACCTTGGTCCCAGGACTCCCGGTTCCCCCAATGGCCTCGATGTCCTCTCCGATCGCGACGACCCGCCCCTCCTCGTCGACCACCTGCACCGGGTGCTCCTCGGTGTCGTCGGGCAGGTCGAGCTTGCCGAAGGGCGTCCCGCCCGCGATCTGCGAGGCCACGGAACGGGCCGACACCTCCGCCTCCAGCTCCGCCTGGTCCACGAGGTTGCCCCGCAGCACCCCCAGCAGAGCGACCCCGGCCACCACCAGAGCCAGCGCGACCACCAGCGTCGCCCCCAGCGCGGTACGGGCGCGTACGGAACTCACCGCTCCTCCAGCCGGTACCCGGCGCCACGCACCGTCGTGATGACCCCGGGCCCCAGCTTCCGCCTCAGCGCGCTCACGTACACCTCGACGATGTTCGGGTCGCCCTCGTACGCGAAGTCCCAGACGTGCTCCAGGATCTCCGCCTTCGACACCACCTCACCCGCCCGGGTGGCCAACTGCTCCAGCACGGCGAACTCCTTGGCGGTCAGCGCGACCTCGGCGTCCCCCATCCGCACGCGCCGGCTCGCCGTATCGACACTCAGCTCTCCGGCCTTCAGCACCGGCGACGGACTCCCGCCGCGCCGCCGCAGCAGGGCCTTCACCCGGGCCACCAGCACCACGTACGAGAACGGCTTGGTCAGGTAGTCATCGGCACCCGTGTCGAGCCCCTCCGCCTCGTCGTACTCCCCGTCCTTGGCGGTGAGCATCAGGATGGGCACGTCGTTCCCGGCCGCCCGCAGCGCCGCGCACACGCGGTACCCGTTCATGCCGGGCAGCATGATGTCCAGCACGACCAGGTCATACGCCCCGGCCCCCGCCTGGTGCAGCCCTTCCAGCCCGTCGTGGACGACATCCACGGCGAACCCTTCGGCCCGTAGCCCGGCGGCGAGCGACAGGGCGAGCCGCTTCTCGTCCTCCACGATCAACAGACGCATGCGTTCAGGGTCCCAAACGCAGCCTGAAGAAGCCTTCAGCCACCTTCAGGCTGCGTTCAGCACCCCACCGGCAGTGTGGTTGCCGTACCGAGAAGGCACCGACATTCGGAGGCATCCATGAAGCGCAACCTCATCATCGCCACGGTCACCGCGGCGGCCCTGCTGACGGGCGGCACGGCAGCCGCGTTCGCCTCCTCCACCGAGGAAGCCCCGACGAAGGTCCACCACGCCGCGACCCAGGTCGACGACGACCGCGACGACGCGTCCGACGCCGAGGAGGCCCAGCGCGCCGTCCAGGGCACCAAGGTGACGGCAGACGAAGCCCTCAAGGCGGTCGCGAACCACGGCACGGTGGTGTCCCTGGACCTGGACGACGACGACAACGGCGGCACCAAGACGTGGGACGTCGAACTCGTCACCAAGGACGGCAAGGCCCAGGACTGGACCGTCGACGCGCAGACGGCCAAGGCGACCCAGGACAAGGACGACTCGGACGACTCGGACGACTGACGTCCCGCACCCGGACGACGGCCGGGCGGGGCCGTGCAGGGTCGCCCCCGCAGAGGTTGGCGGCGAAGCGTGGGCTCCCCAGCGCCCGTAACCCAAGGCCGCCGGCCTCGAGGAGGCGAGCCCGGAGGGGCCCCGCCCCCCACCCACCGGGGGCGGCCGCCGGAAGGGCACCGCCCGCGTGGGCACCGAGAACAGGCACCGCCCCAGTCCGTTGTGCCCACCCGTCCCGCCCTGCGGGACGAATGCCCACAACGGAAACGGCGAGAGCGCCCACCGGGCCGCACCCCGGCGCAAGCCCACAACGGAGCGGACAGCGCACCCCCAAACGGGCCGCACCCGGGCGAAGGCCCCGGCCACGCACCCGCCCACCGGCAGGAGCCCACGGCGGCCCGCCGACGGGCCGCACCCCACCGGCAGGAGCCCTGCGGCCCGCCGGGCCGCACCCTGGCGCGAGCCCGCAGCGGAGAGGGCGAGACGCCTACCGGCCCGTCAGGCCCGCCACCAGTTCGTCCGCCGCCGCGTACGGGTCCGTCTCGCCCGCGACGATGCGCTCGGCGAGGGCGTCCAGGCGCCGGTCGCCGTGGAGGTCGCCGATCCGTTCGCGGAGGGCCGTGACCGCGATGGTCTCGACCTCGTGGGCCGCCCGCGCGCGGCGGCGTTCCGTGAGGACGCCCCGTTCCTCCATCCACGCCCGGTGCTTCTCCAGCGCCTCGACGACCTCGTCGACGCCCTCGCCCCGCGCGGCCACCGTCTTGACGATGGGCGGCCGCCAGTCGCCGGGCCCCCGCGACTCGCCGAGCCCCAGCATGTGGTTCAGCTCCCGAGCGGTCGCGTCCGCCCCGTCCCGGTCGGCCTTGTTGACGACGTACACGTCACCGATCTCCAGGATGCCCGCCTTCGCGGCCTGGATGCCGTCCCCCATGCCCGGGGCCAGCAGCACCACCGACGTATCGGCCTGGGAGGCGATCTCGACCTCCGACTGGCCGACACCGACCGTCTCCACCAGCACCACGTCGCACCCGGCCGCGTCCAGGACGCGGATGGCCTGGGGGGCGGCCCACGCCAGCCCGCCCAGATGCCCCCGGGTCGCCATCGAGCGGATGTAGACGCCCGGGTCGGACGCGTGCTCGGACATCCGCACCCGGTCGCCGAGCAGCGCGCCGCCGCTGAACGGCGAGGACGGGTCCACGGCGAGCACGCCGACCCGCTTCCCGGCCTTCCGGTACGCGGTGACCAGCGCCGACGTCGAGGTCGACTTGCCGACACCGGGCGAGCCGGTCAGGCCCACCACGTACGCACCGCCGGTCAGCGGTGCCAGCGCCGCCATCACCTCACGGAGCTGCGGGGACGCCCCCTCCACGAGCGAGATCAGCCGGGCCACGGCCCGCGGCCGGCCCTCCCGTGCCTGGGCGACCAGTGTGGG
The DNA here is from genome assembly GCF_040674455.1 of Streptomyces sp. NPDC049837. Taxonomy (NCBI): domain Bacteria; kingdom Bacillati; phylum Actinomycetota; class Actinomycetes; order Kitasatosporales; family Streptomycetaceae; genus Streptomyces; species Streptomyces sp. NPDC049837. The sequence goes on from NZ_JBFAMP010000003.1 coordinate 193,278, forward strand.
GACGTCCACCTTCACGTACGTAGCTCCTTACTCGCAGCGCGGATCAAGCGCGGATTACTTGCCGTTGCCCGGAACGCGGACGATCAGCGCGTCGCCCTGACCACCGCCGCCGCACAGCGCCGCCGCGCCGACCCCGCCGCCGCGCCGCTTGAGCTCCAGCGCCAGGTGGAGGACGAGACGGGCGCCGGACATGCCGATCGGGTGCCCGAGGGCGATGGCGCCGCCGTTGACGTTCACCTTTTCCGGCGATACTCCCAGGTCCTTCATTGACTGCACGGCAACGGCGGCGAACGCCTCGTTGATCTCGATCAGATCAAGATCGGCGACCTCCAGCCCCTCCTTCTTCAGGGCGTGCGCGATCGCGTTCGACGGCTGCGACTGGAGCGAGTTGTCCGGCCCGGCCACGTTCCCGTGGGCGCCGATCTCGGCGATCCAGTCCAGGCCGAGCTCCTCGGCCTTGGCCTTGCTCATCACCACCACGGCCGCCGCACCGTCCGAGATCTGCGACGAGGACCCGGCCGTGATCGTGCCGTCCTTCGCGAAGGCGGGACGCAGCTTGCCCAGCGACTCCACCGTGGTCTCCGCGCGAATGCCCTCGTCCTTGCTGAAGACGACGGGCTCGCCCTTGCGCTGCGGGATCTCGACGGGCGTGATCTCGGCCTCGAAGATGCCGTTCTTCTGCGCGGCGGCGGCCCGCTGGTGGGACAGCGCGGCGATCTCGTCCTGCGCCTCGCGGGCGATGCCGAGGCGCGTGTTGTGCTTCTCCGTGGACTCGCCCATGGCGATGTTCTCGAAGGAGTCGGTGAGACCGTCGTACGCCATGGCGTCGATCATCTCGATCGCGCCGTACTTGTAGCCCTCGCGGGACTTGGGCAGCAGGTGCGGCGCGTTGGTCATGGACTCCTGGCCGCCGGCGACGACGATGTCGAACTCGCCGGCGCGGATGAGCTGGTCCGCGAGCGCGATGGCGTCGAGACCCGACAAACACACCTTGTTGATGGTGAGCGCGGGCACGTTCATGGGGATGCCGGCCTTGACCGCGGCCTGCCGCGCCGGGATCTGCCCTGCCCCGGCCTGAAGCACCTGTCCCATGATCACGTACTGCACCTGGTCGCCGCCGATCCCGGCCCGGTCGAGGGCGGCCTTGATGGCGAAGCCGCCGAGGTCGGCGCCGGAGAAGGTCTTGAGCGAGCCCAGCAGGCGGCCCATGGGCGTGCGTGCGCCCGCGACGATGACTGAGGTGGTACCGGTCGTTCCAGACATGAGGCACGGCCCCTTGGATGTGGAGAGTGAACGAGGGTTTACCGCCAATGTACTGAGCGGTACGTGTCCTGGTCACCGGGCAGCGAGTGTGATGGCGCGCACGTTGCGTAACCACCTCCGCCGCGCTGCACTGGTCCCATGCTGACGCGAATCGACCACATCGGGATCGCCTGTTTCGACCTCGACAAGACCGTTGAGTTCTACCGTGCCACGTACGGCTTCGAGGTGTTCCACAGCGAGGTCAATGAGGAGCAAGGGGTCCGTGAGGCCATGCTCAAGATCAACGAGACCTCCGACGGCGGCGCCTCCTACCTCCAGCTCCTGGAACCCACCCGCGAGGACTCCACCGTCGCGAAGTGGCTGGCCAAGAACGGCGAGGGGGTCCACCACATCGCCTTCGGCACCGCGGACGTGGACGGCGACGCCGCGGCGATCAGTGAAAAGGGTGTGCGGGTTCTGTACGACGAGCCGCGCATCGGCTCCATGGGGTCCCGTATCACGTTCCTGCACCCCAAGGACTGCCACGGCGTCCTCACGGAACTGGTGACCTCGGCCGAACCCTCCTCCGGGTCGTCCTCAGTGGAGCACTGACCTCCGGATTCCTGGCCCGGTAGAGTGGGCGGCTCCGGGCCGGGGCCGGATCGGGGCCGTGCCGCGACTCCGTCTGTGATCTGACACCATTCCCCGGGGGGCCGTTCGCCGGCGAACGGTGCTCGTACAAAGAGAGTTGCGACCAGGGGACGGATGGGACCGCGCAGTGCGGGGCTACGAACGCCAGGAGAGCCACCGGGCTGACGACCACCTTTCGCGGTTCGAAGCCGAGATGGACCGGCTGAAGACCGAGCGGGAGAAGGCCGTCCAGCACGCCGAGGACCTCGGTTACCAGGTCGAGGTGTTGCGCGCCAAGCTCCATGAGGCGCGCCGCACGATCGCGTCGCGGCCGGCGTACGACAACGCGGACATCGGCTACCAGGCCGAACAGTTGCTGCGGAACGCGCAGATCCAGGCCGACCAGCTCCGCTCGGACGCCGAGCGCGAGCTGCGCGAGGCACGGGCCCAGACGCAGCGGATACTGCAGGAGCACGCCGAGCACCAGGCCCGCCTCCAGGCGGAGTTGCACGCCGAGGCGGTGCAGCGGCGGCAGCGGCTGGACCAGGAGCTGTCCGAGCGCCGCCAGACGGTCGAGGCCCACGTCAACGAGAACGTGGCCTGGGCGGAGCAGCTCCGCGCCCGGACGGAGGCGCAGGCCCGCCGTCTGATGGAGGAGTCCCGCGCGGAGGCCGAGCAGGCCCTGGCGGCGGCCCGCGCGGAGGCGACCCGGCTCGCCGAGGAGGCTCGCCGGCGCCTCAGCGCGGAGACCGAGACCGCCCGCGCGGAGGCCGAGGCGATCCTGCTGCGCGCCCGCAAGGACGCCGAGCGGCTGCTGAACGCCGCGTCCACGCAGGCGGCGGAGGCCACCAGCCACGCCGAGCAGCTCCGTACCGCGACGACCGCCGAGTCGGACCAGGCGCGCCAGCAGGCGGCCGAGCTGAGCCGGGCGGCCGAGCAGCGGATGGCCGAGGCGGAGGAGCGGCTGCGCGAGGCCCGCGCGGAGGCCGACAAGGTCGTCGCGGAGGCCCGCGACGCGGCGGCCAAGCGGCTGTCGACCGCCGAGTCGGAGACGGAGCAGCGCACCCGTACGGCCAAGGCGGAGATCGCCCGGCTGGTCGGGGAGGCCACCAAGGAGTCCGAGGCCCTCAAGGCTGAGGCCGAGCAGGCCCTCGCGGACGCCCGCGCGGCGGCGGAGCAACTGATCGCCGAGGCCACGGAGAAGGCCCGCACGGCGGCGGCCGAGGATTCGGCGGCGCAGCTCGCCAAGGCGGCCCGTACCGCCGAGGAGGTCCTGTCCAAGGCGTCGGACGACGCGCAGGAGACCACCCGCAAGGCGTCGGAGGAGGCCGAGCGGATCCGCCGCGAGGCGGAGGCCGAGGCGGACCGGCTGCGGGCCGAGGCACACGACACGGCCGAGCAGCTCAAGGGCGCCGCGAAGGACGACACCAAGGAGTACCGCGCCAAGACGGTCGAGCTCCAGGAGGAGGCGCGCCGGCTGCGCGGCGAGGCCGAGCAGTTGCGGGCCGACGCGATCGCCGAGGGCGAGCGCATCCGGGGCGAGGCGCGGCGCGAGGCGGTCCAGCAGATCGAGGAGGCGGCGAAGACCGCCGAGGAGCTGCTGACCAAGGCCAAGGCGGACGCGGACGAGCTGCGTACGGCCGCGACGGCCGACAGCGAGCGCGTCCGTACGGAGGCGATCGACCGGGCGACGGCCCTGCGCAAGCAGGCCGAGGAGACGCTGGAGCGCACCCGCGAGGAGGCCGAGCGGCTCCGTACGGAGGCCGAGGAGCAGGCCGAGTCGGTGAAGGCCGCGGCCGAGCAGGCCGCCGCCGCGCTGCGCGAGGAGACCGAGCGGGGCATCGCGGCCCGCCAGGCGGAGGCCGCCGAGGAGCTGACCCGGCTGCACACGGAGGCGGAGACCCGCCTCACGGCCGCCGAGCAGGCGCTGGCCGACGCGCGGGCGGAGGGCGAGCGGATCCGCCGCGAGGCCGCCGAGGAGACCGAGCGGCAGCGTGCCGAGGCCGCCGAGCGCATCCGTACGCTCCAGTCGCAGGCCGAGCAGGAGGCGGAGCGGCTGCGCACGGAGGCGGCCTCGGACGCGTCCACCACGCGCGCGGAGGCCGAGAACGCCGCGGTACGGCTGGGTGCCGAAGCCGCCGCGGAGGCCGAGCGGCTCAAGTCGGAGGCGCAGGAGTCGGCCGACCGGGTGCGGGCGGAGGCGCAGGCGGCCGCCGAGCGGGTCACGGCGGAGGCCGCCGAGGAGCTGGCCGCCGCGCGTACGGAGGCGGAGCGCCGGCGCCGCGAGGCGGAGGAGACGCTGGGCGCCGCGCGCACCGAGGCGGACCAGGAGCGGGAGCGGGCGCGCGAGCAGAGCGAGGAGCTGCTGGCGTCGGCGCGCAAGCGCGTCGAGGAGGCGCAGACCGAGGCGCAGCGGCTGGTCGAGGAGGCGGACCGGCGGGCGACCGAGATGGTGTCGGCCGCCGAGCAGACGGCGCAGCAGGTGCGGGACGCGGTCGCGGGGCTGCACGAGCAGGCCGAGGAGGAGATCGCCGGGCTGCGGTCGGCGGCCGAGCACGCGGCGGAGCGGACGCGCGCGGAGGCGCTGGAGGAGGCGGACCGGGTCCGTTCCGACGCGTACGCGGAGCGGGAGCGGGCCGCGGAGGACGCGGGCCGGCTGCGGGAGCGGGCTCAGGAGGAGTCGGAGGCCGCCAAGGCGCTCGCGGAGCGCACGATGGCGGACGCGATCGCGGAGTCGGAGAAGCTGAGGTCCGACACGGCCGAGTACGCGCAGCGGATGCGCACGGAGGCGTCGGACTCGCTGGCCTCGGCGGAGCAGGACGCGGCACGCACGCGTGCGGAGGCGCGGGAGGACGCCAACCGCATCCGGTCGGAGGCGGCGGCGCAGGCGGACCGGCTGGTCGGCGAGGCGACGAGCGAGGCCGAGCGGATGGCGGCCGAGGCGGCCGAGCTGCTGGCCACGGCGGAGCGGGACGCGGCGCGGCTGCGTACCGAGGCCGAGCAGGCCAAGGCGGACGGCGAGGCCCAGGCCGAGGCGCTGCGGGCGGCCGCCCGGGCGGACGGCGAGCAGGTCCTGGACGAGGCGCGGCAGGCCGCCGACAAGCGGCGCGCGGACGCGGCGGCGCAGGCGGACCAGTTGGTCGGCGAGGCGACGAGCGAGGCCGAGCGGATCGGCGCGGAGACGGCCGAGCGGGTCGAGCGGCTGGTCGCGGAGGCGACGGCGGAGGCGGAGCGGCTTCGTTCGGAGGCCGCGGCGGAGGCCGAGCGGCTGGTGGCCGAGGCGACCGGCGAGGCGGAGCGGCTGCGGGCCGAGGCCGCCGAGACGGTGGGCTCCGCGCAGCAGGCGGCCGAGCGGATCCGCGCGGAGGCGGAGCGGCTTCGTACGGAGACGGCGGCGGCGGCCGAGCAGGTGCGCGCCGAGGCGCGGGCCGAGGCGGACCGGCTGGTCGACGAGGCGCGCGAGGCGGCGGCCAAGCGGCGGGCGGACGCGGCCGAGCAGGCCGACCAGTTGGTCGCGAAGGCGCAGGAGGAGGCGCTGCGGGCGACCGCGGAGGCGGAGTCGCAGGCCGACACGATGGTGGGCGCGGCCCGCAAGGAGGCCGAGCGGATCGTCGCCGAGGCGACCGTCGAGGGCAATTCGCTGGTGGAGAAGGCCCGTACGGACGCCGACGAGCTGCTGGTCGGGGCGCGTGGTGACGCGACGGCCATAAGGGAGCGTACGGAGGAGCTGCGCCGGCGTACCGAGACGGAGATCGAGGAGCTGCACGAGCGGGCCCGCCGGGAGAGCGCCGAGCAGATGAAGGCGGCCGGCGAGCGGGTCGACAAGCTGGTGAAGGCCGCGACCGAGCAGCGCGCCGAGGCGGAGGCGAAGGCGAAGGAGCTGCTCGCCGAGGCGAATTCAGAGGCGAGCAAGGTCCGGATCTCGGCGGTGAAGAAGGCCGAGGGACTGCTCAAGGAGGCCGAGCAGAAGAAGGCCACGCTCACCCGCGAGGCGGAGAAGATCAAGGCGGACGCGGAGCGCGAGGCCGAGAAGATGATCTCCGAGGGCAAGCGGGAGCTGGAGGTGCTGGTGCGCCGCCGCGAGGACATTCAGGCGGAAATCTCCCGGGTTCAGGACGTGCTGGAGGCGCTGGAATCTTTCGAGGCGCCGTCAGGGGGTACCAAGGAGGGCGGAGTCAAGGCGACCGCGGCGGCAGGTGTTACCCGTTCGAGCGGCAAGTCAACCGACGAGTAAGCCACTCAAAAGGCTGGACATTCTCCAGTTTGAACGGGCATCCGCTCGAAGACACGCCGCATCGACCCCTAGGATTCCCCCTAACACCTCACCGGTCTCATTCGACAGGAACCCCATGAGCGACACTTCCTCCCCCTTCGGCTTCGAGCTCGTGCGGCGTGGTTACGACCGCGGTCAGGTGGATGACCGCATTACCAAACTCGTCGCCGACCGAGACAGTGCTCTGGCCCGAATCACCTCTCTGGAAAAGCGCATCGAGGAGCTCCACCTCGAGACGCAGAACGCCCAGGCCCAGGTCAGCGACGCCGAGCCGTCGTACGCCGGTCTGGGTGCGCGCGTCGAGAAGATCCTCCGCCTCGCCGAGGAGGAGGCCAAGGACCTGCGCGAGGAGGCCCGTCGCGCCGCCGAGCAGCACCGCGAGCTCGCCGAGTCGGCGGCGCAGCAGGTGCGCAACGACGCCGAGTCGTTCGCGGCCGAGCGCAAGGCGAAGGCCGAGGACGAGGGCGTCCGGATCGTCGAGAAGGCCCAGGGCGAGGCGAACTCGCTGCGTGCCGAGGCGCAGAAGGACGCGCAGTCCAAGCGGGAGGAGGCGGACGCGCTCTTCGAGGAGACCCGGGCGAAGGCCGCGCAGGCCGCCGCCGACTTCGAGACGAACCTCGCCAAGCGGCGTGAGCAGTCGGAGCGGGACCTGGCCTCGCGCCAGGCGAAGGCGGAGAAGCGTCTCGCCGAGATCGAGCACCGGGCGGAGCAGCTCCGCCTGGAGGCGGAGAAGCTGCGTACGGACGCGGAGCGGCGGGCCCGTCAGACGGTGGAGACGGCGCAGCGCCAGGCCGAGGACATCGTGGCGGACGCGAACGCCAAGGCGGATCGTATCCGCAGCGAATCGGAGCGCGAGCTGGCGGCGCTGACGAACCGTCGCGACTCGATCAACGCCCAGCTCACCAACGTCCGCGAGATGCTGGCCACGCTGACCGGTGCGGCCGTCGCCGCGGCCGGCTCCCCGGCCGACGACGAGCCGGTCTCGCGCGGCGTCCCGGCGCAGCAGACCCGGTAGTTCCTGTCCGGTCGATCAGGCCGGATCAGGGGCCTGGTTCCTCCGCGAGGGCCCTGCGGACCCACGTGGCGCACGTCCGACGGCCGTGCGCGCGTGGGTCCTGCGGGGCCCTTCGTGTGCCTCTCATGCGGGAAATTCGTGTGCCTCTCGTGCGGGAAAGAGGGCCGTGTCATTCCGGTGGCGTCCCCGTGGGCGCGCCCGTAGCGTGGACGGGTGATCGAGCTCGAGGGTCTAACGAAACGTTTCGGTACGAAGACGGCGGTCGACCACCTCTCCTTCCAGGTCCGCCCGGGCGTGGTGACGGGCTTCCTCGGGCCCAACGGCGCGGGCAAGTCGACCACGATGCGGATGGTGCTCGGTCTGGACCACCCGACCAGCGGGTCGGTCCGTATCGACGGCAGGCACTACCGGGAGCTCGACGAACCGCTGAAGTACATCGGCGCGCTGCTGGAGGCGCGGGGGCTGCACGGCGGGCGCAGCGCGTACAACAACCTGCTCTGCCTGGCGCAGTCCAACCGCATTCCCGAGCGCCGGGTCTCCGAGGTGCTGGATCTTGTCGGACTCGCGGCCGTGGCCAGGAAGAAACCGAAAGGTTTTTCGATGGGCATGGGGCAGCGACTGGGAATCGCCACCGCACTGCTGGGTGATCCGCAGATCTTGATGTTCGACGAACCCGTCAATGGTCTGGACCCCGAGGGAATTCACTGGATCCGCAATCTGATGAAGGCACTCGCCGCCGAAGGCCGGACGATCTTCGTATCCAGTCATCTGATGAGCGAAATGGCCCTGACCGCCGACCACTTGATCGTGATCGGGCAAGGCAAGCTTCTCGCCGACAGGTCGATGGCGGATTTCATCCACGAGAACTCGCGCAGTTATGTACGGCTGCGCTCCCCGCAGCGGGAGGAGTTGCGCGACGCGCTCCACTCCGCCGGCCGCACGGCGGTCGAGGCCGCGAACGGCACGCTGGAGATCGACGGCGCGACGACCGAGGAGATCGGCGAGCTGGCGGCCCGCCACGGGATCACGCTGCACGAGCTGAGCGCCCAGCGGGCCTCGCTGGAGGAGGCGTTCATGCGGATGACGGCGACGGCGGTCGAGTACCACGCGCACTCCGCGAACGCCCCTCAGTGGTCGAAGGAGGTCTGACGATGGCGTCGGCACCCGCGGTCCTCCGGTCGGAGTGGACCAAGATCCGTACGGTCTCCTCGACGGTCTGGACCCTGGCCAGCGCGCTGGTCGTCACCGTCGCGATGGGCGCGGCGCTGTCCGCGCTGGTGCGGGAGACGTTCGACGAGATGCCGCCCATCGAGCAGGCCACGTTCGACGCGACGGTGGTCAGCTTCTCCGGCATGCTGCTGGGCCAGCTCGCGATGGTGGTCTTCGGCGTCCTGGTGGTCGGCACCGAGTACAGCACCGGGATGATCCGGACGTCCCTGGCCGCCGTACCGCAGCGGGCGACCTTCCTCTTCAGCAAGATCGCGGTGGCCGGCGTCCTGGCCGTGGTCGTGGGCGTGGCGACGAGCTTCCTGTCCTTCTTCCTCGGCCAGGCCCTGCTCGGCGAGCACCGCACCACCATCGGCGAGGAGAACGTCCTGCGCGCGGTGATCGGCGGCGGTCTCTACATGGGGCTGATGGCGGTGTTCTCGATGGGCGTGGCGGCGATGCTGCGCTCGACGGTGCTCTCGCTCGGCATCCTCGTCCCGTTCTTCTTCCTCATCTCCCAGATCCTCTCCGCCGTGCCGAAGGCCAAGGAGGTGGCCGAGTACTTCCCCGACCAGGCGGGCTCCACGATCATGCAGGTCGTCCCCGGCGCCCTGGGCAGCGACCCGGCGCCGTACGGCCCCTGGGGCGGCCTGGGGATCATGGTCGCCTGGGTGGCGGCGGCGCTGGCCGGCGGGTACGTGGTGCTGAAGCGGCGGGACGCGTAGGCCCTGTCCGGACACAGGAGGCATCTCCCGGGGCGGGAGTGGAACCGTCAAGCTGCGGATACCCTCTTACCTCTTACGGGGGCCCTGTGTGTGCATGCCGCAGGCCCGGACGACGCAACCGACCTGTCGATGGGGCTGGAGAATGATCGAGGCAGTCGGCCTGACGAAGCGCTACGGCGCCAAGACGGCCGTGTACAACCTTTCCTTCCAGGTGAGGCCGGGGACCGTGACCGGCTTCCTGGGACCGAACGGCTCCGGCAAGTCGACGACGATGCGCATGATCCTCGGCCTGGACCGCCCCACGTCGGGCCACGTGACCATCGGCGGCCACCCCTTCCGGCAGTTGCCCAACGCGCCCCGGCAGGTGGGGGCCCTCCTGGACGCCAAGGCCGTGCACGGCGGCCGCAGCGCGCGCAACCATCTGCTGTCGCTGGCCCAGCTCGCCGGCATCCCGGCGCGCCGGGTCGACGAGGTGCTCGGGGTCGTCGGGTTGCAGGACGTGGCCCGCAAGCGGTCCAACGGGTTCTCGCTCGGCATGGGGCAGCGGCTCGGCATCGCGGCCGCGCTCCTCGGCGACCCGCAGGTGCTGCTGTTCGACGAGCCGGTCAACGGCCTGGACCCCGAGGGCATCCTCTGGGTGCGCAACCTGATGAAGGCGCTGGCCGCCGAGGGCCGGACGGTCTTCGTCTCCTCGCACCTGATGAGCGAGATGGCCCTCACCGCCGAGCACCTGATCGTCATCGGCCGCGGCCAGCTCCTGGCCGACATGAGCGTCAAGGACTTCATCTCGGCCAACTCCGCGGACTTCGCCCGGGTGCGTACGCCGCAGACCGAGCCCGCGCAGCGGGAGAAGCTGATGGGCGTGCTCGCCGAGGCCGGCGGACAGGTCATGTCGGAGCCGGACGGCGCGCTGCGCGTGACCGGGCTGCCGCTGCCGCGGATCAGCGACCTGGCGCACGACGCGGACGTACGCCTGTGGGAGCTGTCGCCGCACCAGGCGTCGCTGGAAGAGGCGTACATGCGCCTGACCCAGGGCGCCGTGGACTACCGCTCGACCACCGACCAGCGGGCCGGGCTGATGCAGCAGCCGGACCCGATGGGCTACGCGCCCCCGCAGCCGGTCGTCCCCGAGGTGCCGCAGCAGGGCTGGTACGCCCCGCCGCCGCCCGGACAGAACCCGTACGCGGACGGACAGCAGCCCGCGCCCGGCGCCGCACCGGCCGTGCCCCCCGCCGCCCCCGCCCCCGCCCCCGCCCCCGCCCCCGCAGACCTGAGCAAGAGCGAGGACGCCCGATGACCACCGCCCCCTACCAGCAGCAGTACACCTCGCCCATCCCGGTGCGGCGCGCCCACCTCGGGGACGCGCTCGCCTCCGAGTGGACCAAGATCCGTTCCGTGCGCTCCACGATGTGGACGCTCGGCGTCATGGTCCTGCTCATGGTCGGCGTCGGCCTGCTCGCCGTCGTGGCCATCAACGCCACCGACACGGACATGGGCCAGGAGCCGGTCCTCGGGCTGGGCTTCAACGGCGTGCTGCTCGGCAGCATCTGCGTGGTCACCCTCGGCGTGCTCACCATCTCGTCCGAGTACGGCACCGGCATGATCCGTACGACGCTGACCGCGTGCCCCAGCCGCAGCCGCGTGCTGGCCGCCAAGGCCATCGTCTTCTTCCTGCTCACCCTCGTCGTCACGACGGTCACCGCCGCCCTGGTCGCGGCCATGCAGAGCGCGATGATCGACTCCGGCGCCGCCGCGACCGGGGAGCAGTGGCTGCGCGCGACGGTCGGCGCGGGCCTGTTCACGGCGGTGCTCGGGCTGCTGGCGCTCGCCGTCGGCGCGCTGGTCCGGCACTCGGCCGGTGCGATCACCATCATGATCGGTGTCATGCTGCTGCCGCTGGTGGCCGCGATGTTCATGTCGTCGATGGAGAAGGTCCAGGAGTTCCTGTTCCAGTACTCGATCCCGAGCCTGCTGATCGCCTTCTACAGCGAAGCGGGCCTGACCCCGGGCGGACCGCACGGCTGGACCCCGCTGTGGATTCTGAGCGGCGTCGCCGCCGTCGCACTGGCCGGGGCGTTCCTCGCCACCGAGCAGCGGGATGTGTAGGAGCACCCTTTCCCGTCAGTGACGGGGAGCGTTACGGGACCGCTGCACCCGCGTGGTGCGGCGGTCCTTCGCGTTCCAGCACGCCTTGTGCCAGTGCCGCCGGTCGTCCACGCCGCCGTACTCGGGCCAGGCCACCACGTGCGGGACGGCCGGCGGGATCTCCTGGTCGCAGCCGGGGCAGCGGTACCGCTTGCCGGCCGCGCTCGCGCCCGCCACATGACGGACCGACCACTCCTCGTCCTGCCAGGACTCGGTGCGCTGGAAGCCGCCGTACCTGTCGCCCGGCTCACCGCTGGTCGCGTTCGGCTTCTCGCCGCCACGGGGGCGGTTGCGGCGCGGGGACACGGAACACCTCACTGGGGGCAGGCGCGGACGTTTGCCCGTCCAGCCTAAGGGCCGCGACTGTGGGTACTCGCACGGTCGCTGACGAGTTACCGGAAAATCGCAACAACTTCCCGCACGGCCGTTGCCTTTGGCACCTGCCAGACGTTGTTGCCAGTGAGGGGAGCCGCGTCGGCCGGTCAAGGAGGCATAAGGCGATGCGTGTGGGAACTTTTGTACTGGCGGCCCAGTTTCCCGGCCAGGGCCAGGGGGAGACGCTGCACCGCGCGGTGCGGTCGGCGGAGGTGGCCGAGGAAGCGGGGCTGGACTCGGTATGGCTGGCCGAGCACCACTTCGTACCGTACGGCGTGTGTCCCTCGGCCGTGACGCTCGCCGCGCTGCTGCTCGGCCGGACGCGGCGCGTCCGGGTCGGGACGGCCGTGAGCGTGCTGCCGACGGCCCATCCGGTGGCGCTGGCCGAACAGACGGCGCTGCTGCACGTCACCTCGGGCGGACGGTTCACGCTCGGCGTGGGCCGGGGCGGGCCGTGGGTCGACCTGGAGGTGTTCGGCACGGGCCTCGCGGCGTACGAGACGGGGTTCCCCGAGTCGCTGGACCTGCTGCTGCGCTGGCTGCGCGAGCCGCGCGTCTCGGCGGACGGGCCCCGGCACCGGTTCCGTGAGGTCGCCGTCGTACCGAGGCCGCAGGAGCTCATCGACGGGGATCCCGTGCCCGAGACGATCGTCGCCTGCACCTCGCCCGGGAGCGTGAAGCTCGCCGCCGAGCGCTGCCTGCCGATGCTGCTCGGGATGCACTGCGGCGACGAGGAGAAGGCCGACATGGTCGCCCTGTGGCGGCGTGCGGCACTCGCCGCCGGGCACACCCCGGACGCGGTCGCGCGGGCGGCGGACGGCCATGTCTCGGCGGGTGTCGCACAGCTCGCGGACCGCACGGCGGACGCGGTGGAGACGCTGGTCAAGGCGATGCCCGGCTGGCTGAAACAGGGGCTGGACGCCCATGTCACCGTGGACGGCAGGCACCGGGCGATGCGTGACCCGGTCGCCTACACGGAGTTGCTGTGCCGACTGCATCCGGTGGGGTCGCCCCGGGTGGCGGCGGACCGGCTGGCGGCGACCTCGGAGCGTACGGGCATCACGCGCTTCGCGCTGCTCGTCGAGGGCTCCGGCGATGTCGCGGCCACGGAGGAGAACGTGCGGCGGCTGGGGGCGGAGGTGGTACCCCGGCTCGAATGATGGGCTCCATGCTGCCGCCCCTGCACCTGTTGCACCTCCCGCGATGCGGAGCGGCAGCACAAGGCGTCAGCAGTCGCGCAGGGTCGGCGACTGGTTCAGCAGTTGGGCTCGCACGGAGGTGAAGCGGGCGAGCCGCTCGTCGACCGAGGAGTCCAGCGGGAACACCGCGACGCGGTGGCAGTTCTGGAAGGCCAGACGGACGCCGAAGTGCCGCTGGAGCGCACCCCGGATCGCGTCACTCGCCAGTGCGCGCAGCAACTGACCGCGTGCCTGCTCGTCCGGCGGCGGCGTCTGGTTGTCCGCGAACGCACCACCGTCCACCTTGAGCTGGGCCACCAGAGAGCTGATCATCTCCCATGCGTAGGGCAGGGAGGTCCGGACGCAGTCGACGAAGTCGGCTTCGTCGACCTCGCCTCGCTCGGCCTGTTCCAACAGCGCCGGTGAGACGTCGAGCGACATGGGTTCTCCTCTCGCGACCCCGGGGAACCGGGGTCTTACGGGCAGGGAAGGAGGACGCCCCCCGCACGACACGCTGCGTGCACGAGCGACAACCTCCCGCTTCCACGGTAAGCGCGGTGTCCGGACCGCACCAGGAGATTGGGTGCACAACCGGCCATGGGAGAAGGGGAGTTTAGGACCGAATCGCGCGGAAGAGCGTGTGTCTTGTAGCGTTGCGGACCATGCGTCTCGTCATCGCCCGCTGCTCCGTGGACTACGCGGGCCGGCTCACCGCCCACCTGCCCTCCGCACCCCGTCTGATCCTGGTAAAGGCCGACGGCAGCGTCTCCATCCACGCCGACGACCGGGCGTACAAACCGCTCAATTGGATGTCGCCGCCGTGCACCCTCAAGGAGGGTGATGACCGCGTTTGGACGGTCGTGAACAAAGCGGGCGAGAAACTGATCATCACGATGGAGGAAATCCTCCATGACACGTCGCACGAGCTCGGTGTCGATCCCGGCCTCATCAAGGACGGCGTGGAAGCACACCTCCAGGAGCTGCTCGCCGACCGGATCGAGACACTCGGCGACGGGTACACGCTGATCCGCCGCGAGTACCCGACCGCCATCGGGCCGGTCGACATCCTGTGCCGCGACGCGGACGGCGCGACCGTGGCCGTGGAGATCAAGCGGCGCGGCGAGATCGACGGCGTGGAGCAGCTCACCCGCTATCTGGAGCTGCTGAACCGTGACCCCCACCTCGCGCCGGTGAAGGGCGTCTTCGCGGCGCAGGAGATCAAGCCGCAGGCGCGGGTGCTGGCGACCGACCGCGGCATCGGGTGCGTGGTGCTGGACTACGACGCGCTGCGCGGCATCGAGGACGACAAGCTGCGGCTGTTCTGACCCTGTGACGTACGTACGGCCCCGGATTCCCCCGGGGCCGTACGCGTCTCAGGCGGCCGTCCCGCTCGGCGTGGGACTACTGCTCGTGGCGGGCGCGCTCTGGGTGGCACCGCTCGTCGTATCACCGGTGGTGGACCCGCCGCTGGTGGTACCGCCGCCGGCACCGCTCGTCGTCTCGCCGGTGGTGGACCCGCTGGTCGTGTCACCCGACGTCGACCCGCCGGTCGTATCGCCCGTGGTCGATCCGCCGCCGGTCGTGTCACCGGAGGTGGACCCGCCCGTCGTGTCGCCCGAGGTCGATCCGCCCGTCGTGTCACCGGACGTCGAGCCGCCCGAGGTGGTGCCGCCGGTCGTGCCGCCGGACGTCGTGCCTCCGGACGTCGAGCCGCCCGAGGTGCTGCCACCGGTCGTCGGGGCGCCCGTGGTGGGCCCGCTGCTGGTGGGGCTGCCCGAACTGGGCCCCGAGCTGGTCGGCGTCGCACCGCTCGTCGTGGACGGGTCGCCCGACGGGGTGGTCGGGTTCCCGGCGGAGCCGGTCTCGCCCGGGCTGGCCGAGGAGCCGGGGGTGCCGGGGGACCCGGAATGGGAGCCCGAACCGGAACCGCCCGTGCCGCCGTCGCCGCTGCCGGGGTCGCGCGTGGAGTCCTCGGCCGGCACGTCCGCGTCGAGGCCGCCGTCGCCGCCGTCCTCGTTGGCCGACTGGTCCGAAGTGACCCGGCCCGAGCCACCCTTGCCGTCGTCGCCGCCCGAGGTGGCGCCCAGGGTCACGACCGTGCCCAGGACCGCCGCGAGGAGCGCGCCCGCGCCCGCCGCGACCAGGTTGCGCCGGGCACCGTTCAGGATGGTGCGCCGGGTGGCCGGCCGGGCAACCGGGGCGGGAGGTTCCTGGCGGGCGATGAGCGTCTCGGTGTCACCGCCGAGGCCCGCCAGGGCGGCCGGCTTCGGCGTGGGCCCGCTCGTGGCCGCCGCCACGCCCCCGGGCGGGGACGCCGACTCCTCGTACCGTGCCGCGGGCACCTCCTCGCCCGCCGCCGTCCGGCCACCGGGCAGCGGCCCGCGCTCGCGGTCCGCGACCAGAGCGAGGGCGCGCCGGCCGGCCACCGTTCCGCGCTTGTCGGCGAGCGCGCCGCGCATGGCGATCGACGCCTCCAGCTCGGCGCGGGCCCGGTCCAGGTTCCCGGCGCACAGGGCGAGGACGCCCAACTCGTGGTGGAAGTACGCCTCCTCGGCCACTTCGCCCGCGTGCCGGGCCGCCTCCGCGCCGGTCCGCAGCGCCCGTTCCCAGGCGCCCCAGTGCAGTCCGGCGGCGAACGCGGGCGCCGCGCTGCGGGCCAGCACGACGGCCGCGTCGGCGTAGCCCTCTTCCTCGTCGTCCGAGGAGGACAGGCCGGGGGAATCCGGGGAGCCGGAGCCGGAGCCGCCGAAGACGGTGCCGACCGAGGCGTCGGCGTCGGGCGCCCCGCCCGGACCGGCGTCCGCCGCGGCCTTCACCAGCGCGGTCAGCGCGGCCAGGACGGCGTCCGCCTCGGTGGCCGCCCGCTCGGGGCTGACGGAGGGATGGCCGACCCACCAGGCGTAGTGGTGGGCGGCGGTGCGGGCGCGGTCGGCGGCGCCCTCGTCGTAGCCCTTGGCGACGAGCTGCGCCATCACCCCGGCGGCGAGCCGGTAGCGGGTGCCGACCGGGGTGAGCAGTCCGCAGCGCAGCAGCTCGCCGAGGGCGGCGTCGGCGTGCGTGTCGTTGACGAGCGCCGGCAGGTGTGCCTGGTGCGGCACCTCCCCGCCGAGCGCGACGGCGAAGCGCAGGGTCTCGCGGGCCGACTCGGAGAGCCGGGAGGCGAGCAGCGGGGCGGGCGCCGCGCCGTCGCCGAGGGAGGGCAGCGGCGCCTCCCGGCCGTCGGCGAAGACGCTGTCCTCGTCGTCGTCCGAGGGTGCGCGCAGCTCGTCGCGCTGCCGCAGCAGGGCGCCGGCCTGGACGAACCGGAGCGGCAGGCCCTCGGACTCGAACCAGAGGTCGCCGGCCCAGTTGGCCTCGTCGTCGGTGAGCGGCCGGTCGACGATGCGCTCCAGCAGCTCGAGCGCGGAGCTGCGGTCGAGCCCGGAGAGGAACACCTCTTCGAGGTGGGAGTCGGCCGAGGGCGCGGCGACGTCGGGCGTGGCGGCGAGCAGGAACGCGCATTCGGGTGTGGCGTCGAGGAGCTCGTCCAGCGCGGCGCCGCCGAACTCCAGGTCGTCCAGGACGACGACGGCGCCGATGTCGTGGACGGCGGCCGGCAGTCCGGCGCGGTCGGGGCGGTGGGCCGGTGCGTGGTGGACGGTGGCGAACAGCTCGTGGAGCAGCTCGGTGGGGGTGCGGTGGTGGCCGGAGAGCCGGACGACCCCGTCGGGGGCGAGGTCGGCGCAGTCGGCCGCGACGGCGTCGAGCAGCGCGGTGCGGCCGGAACCGGCCGGTCCGGTGAGCCGTACGGAGCGGCCGCGGGCCAGCAGCCGGACCAGCCGCTCCCGTTCCTCCTGGCGCTCCAGGAGGGGCAGCGGAGGGGCGGCGGGGCCGGGCGGTACGGGCGGGCCGGCGGTGCGGGCGAGGTCGGCGCGCTCTTCGGGGGTGTGACGGCGGGGCGCCTCCGGGCGACGCCCGGGCGGGCACGGTTCGATCTCGCTGCCGTCTATCGGGTTGATGGTGAGCAGGAGGTCGCCCGAGACGAGTTGGGCGGTCCGGGCCTTGCCCGGTGGTGCGCCCCCCTGCCCGTAGGCGGGCGTGGGGCCGTCGTCGCGCGTGGTGCGCGGGCGACCGGCGTCGTCGCGGTCGTCGTCGTGGCCGAAGTCTTCCGGTCCCCGGTTGATCGGGTCCATGGTGAGAGCCCCCAAAAGCGTCGTGCGGCGTAGCCCCTCCCGGCCTTGCACGCCCGCTGTCGCTTCTGGTCCGGTGCCCGCCGGGTGGGTCCGTCAATCGGCAGGCGACCGAACCCTAGACCTTCGCTCAGTATGAATGAAGAGCCGGGGTGGCACGGCGCCCAAGACGTCACGGTCTTGTGAGGATTGGGCGCCTGGTGTGGTTTACCAGGCCCCGTACCGTTACACCCGGGGCAACGTTTCGGCGGCGATTCCGCCCTCGATGGCGAGAATGCGGTGCAGCCGGGTGGCCACCAGCAGGCGCTGCATCTGGGGCGGTACGCCCCGCAGCACCAGCCGGCGGCCGCAGCGGCCCGCACGCCGGTGAGCGCCCATGATGACCCCGAGTCCGGTGGCGTCCCAGGAGTCGAGGCCGGTCAGGTCGAGCACCAGGTCGCCGGCTCCGTCGTCGACGGCCGAGTGCAGGACCGTACGGGCGTCCGCCGCGCTGCGGACGTCGAGGCGGCCCCCGACGACCAGCTCGGCGTGGTCGCCCCTGATGTGCATATGCGCTCCCCGAGAGTGCGTTGTCGTCACGTCTTTACGTCGTGCACGTCTTTCGTCGTCACGTACTTCTATGCAACAACTGACTGCCTTACCGGCGGAGCAGTTGCGCCTTGTAAGCGAACCGATACCGAATTCACCCCGAGGGGTGATGGTGAACTGGTCGAAACGGCCTCGATGCGACTCAGTGCTTGTAGAAGCCCTGCCCGCTCTTGCGGCCGATGTCACCCGCGTCCACCATCCGGCGCATCAGCTCCGGCGGGGCGAACTTCTCGTCCTGGGACTCGGTGTAGATGTTGCTGGTGGCGTGCAGCAGGATGTCGACGCCGGTGAGGTCGGCGGTGGCCAGCGGGCCCATCGCGTGGCCGAAGCCCAGCTTGCAGGCGATGTCGATGTCCTCGGCGGAGGCGACGCCCGATTCGTACAGCTTCGCGGCCTCGACGACCAGGGCGGAGATCAGACGGGTCGTCACGAACCCGGCGACGTCCCGGTTGACGACGATGCAGGTCTTGCCGACCGACTCGGCGAACTCGCGTGCGGTGGCGAGCGTTTCGTCGCTGGTCTTGTAGCCGCGCACCAGTTCGCAGAGCTGCATCATCGGCACGGGCGAGAAGAAGTGGGTGCCCACGACGCGCTCCGGGCGCTCGGTCACGGCCGCGATCTTGGTGATCGGGATGGCGGAGGTGTTGGAGGCGAGGACGGCGTCGTCACGTACGAGCTTGTCGAGCGTACGGAAGATGTCGTGCTTGACGTCCAGCTTCTCAAAGACGGCCTCGACGACGATGTCGGCGTCGGCGGCGGCGTCCATGTCGGTGGTCGTGGTGATGCGGCCCAAGGCGGCCTCGGCGTCGGCGGCTTCGAGCTTGCCCTTGGCGACGAACTTGTCGTACGAGGCCTTGATGCCGTCGGTGCCCCGGGTCAGGGCGGCGTCGGTGACGTCACGCAGCACGACCTCCCAGCCCGCCTGGGCCGAGACCTGCGCGATTCCGGACCCCATGAGTCCGGCCCCGATGACGGCGAGCTTCCTGGCCACGATCTTCCCCTTAACACCCGTTTACGTATCGGCTCTTCGCGGAGGTTAGCGGGCGGGCGCGGCTGTGTGGCGCCGAAGAGATGCGCGTCACGTCTCAGATGACGGACATCACACGGGTACGGGCGCCGGAGTGAGCCGGGTCAGTCGGCGCGGACCGCGTACTCCAGCACCTTGCGCCCCATCAGCTCCTCCATTTCGTCGAGGAGGCCGAGGGCTTCGCGGGCCACCTCGCCGATGTCGCGCCGCTTGACCATTTCGGCGCCGATCCAGGCCATGAGCGTGCCGTGGACCCAGGAGAGCTGCCCGGCGACGAGGGCCGGCATCGGGTCGCCGTCGGCGGCGGCGGTCTCCTTGGCGAGGGTCGCGGTGAGTTCGGCGAGCGCCTCCTGCTGGATGGCCCACAGGCGGGAGCGGAGGGCGTGGGCGTCGGTGATGACGCGCATGAAGTCGGCCCAGCCCGCGAAGAGGCCGACGGTGGGCGACTGGCTCACGACGGCGGCGCGCAGTTCGCGCAGGACGGCGTCGGCGGCGGATTCGCCGGGGCGGCGGCCGCGGACGTAGCGGGAGAGCCGGTCGGCGACGTCCTCGCCCCGGTCGAGGAAGAGGTCCTCCTTGGCGGGGAAGTAGTTGTACACCGTGTTGACGGAGACGTCGGCCGCCCTGGCGATCTCCGCGATCGTCACGGCGTCGAAGCCGCGCTCCAGGAACAGGCCCGTGGCCACGTCGGAGATGTGCTGCCTGGTCTGCCGCTTCTTGCGCTCTCTCAGTCCCTCGGTCGTCGCCATGCCCTCATCCTAGCTTTTCTGGGCTCGGTGAAAACTTGGGGTCGTTGCAAAATTTAAGTGACTCTGTTCTTCTTGGGTCATGCCCATCATCAGTACGGCCGGACTGGCCCACACCTTCCGCACCCGAAGCGGCCCCGTCGAAGCCGTCCGCGGCATCGACCTGACCGTCCGGGCGGGCGAGATCCTCGGCTTCCTCGGCCCCAACGGCGCCGGGAAGACCACCACGCTGCGGATGCTCACCACGCTGCTGCCGCCGACCGGCGGCGCCGCCACCGTCGCGGGCCACGACCTGGTCGGCGACCCCGTCGGCGTACGGCAGCGGATCGGCTACGTCGCCCAGTCCGGCGGCGTCGACCTGAGCGTCTCCGTGCGCGAGGAGCTGGTCACCCAGGGCCGGCTCTACCGCCTGACCAAGGCCGAGGCGGCCGACCGCGCCGGCGAACTGGCGCGGGACCTCGACCTCACCGACCTGCTGGACCGCCCGTGCGCGGCGCTCTCCGGCGGACAGCGGCGGCGCCTGGACATCGCCATGGGACTCACACACCGCCCCGAAGTCCTCTTCCTCGACGAGCCGACCACCGGCCTCGACCCCGGCAGCCGCGCCGACCTGTGGCGACTGGTGCGGCAGTTGCGCGACACGTACGGCACCACCGTCTTCCTCACCACCCACTACCTCGACGAGGCTGACGCCCTGTCCGACCGGCTCGTCGTCGTCGACAAGGGCGCGGTCGTCGCCGAGGGCACCCCGGCCGCGCTCAAGGAGCGGTACGCCGGCTCGGCCGACGCGTCGCTCCAGGACACGTTCCTCGCCATCACCGGCCGCGGCCCGGCACCCGCCGACACCGCCCCCGTGGCCGTCTAGAAGACCCGATCCAGGAGACCCGATGCTCTTCCACGACACCGCGCTGGTCTTCGGGCGGTACGCCCGCCAGACCCTGCGCTCCCGGTTCCAGCTCCTCTTCGGCGTCCTGATGCCGCTGCTGTACCTGGTCTTCTTCGGCCCGCTGCTCACCGGCCTGCCGCTGGGCGCCGAGGGCGACTCCTGGCAGGTCCTCGTCCCGGGGCTGCTGCTCCAGCTCGGACTCTTCGGGGCGTCCTTCTCCGGCTTCGCGATCATCATCGAGAAGCAGATGGGGGTCGTCGAACGGATGCGGGTCACCCCGGTCAGCCGGCTCGCGCTGCTGCTGGGGCGGGTCCTGCGGGACGCGACGCTCTTCGTCTTCCAGGCGGTGCTGCTCGTGCTGGCCGCCGTGGTGATGGGGCTGCGGGCGCCACTGGGCGGGGTCCTGATCGGCTTCGCGTTCGTCGCCGTCCTGACGGTGGCGCTGGCGTCGCTGTCGTACGCGCTGGCCCTGAGGCTCCCCAAGCCGCAGGAGTTCGGCCCGGCCATCAACGCGGTGGCCATGCCGTCCATGCTGCTCTCCGGCCTGATGCTGCCCATGGCCCTGGCCCCGGCCTGGCTCGACGCCCTGTCGCACCTGATGCCGTTCCGCTACCTGGTGGACGCCGTCCGGGCGGGGTACGTCGGCGACTACGCGAGCCCGGCGATGCTGTACGGGGCGCTGGTCGCGGCCGGTTTCGCGGCCCTGGCCGTGACGGTGGGCACAGGTGTGTTCCGGAAGGCGGGAGCGTAACTAGGCTGGCCGCATGGTCAATCTGACGCGCATCTACACCCGCACCGGCGACAAGGGCACGACGGCACTCGGCGACATGAGCCGGACCGCCAAGACGGACCTGCGGATCGCGGCGTACGCCGACGCCAATGAGGCCAACGCGGTCATCGGCACCGCCATCGCCCTGGGCAACCTCGACGAGGAGGTCGTCAAGGTCCTCGTCCGCGTGCAGAACGACCTGTTCGACGTGGGCGCGGACCTGTCGACCCCGGTGGTCAAGGACCCGAAGTACCCGCCGCTGCGGGTGGAGCAGGGTTACGTCGACAAGCTGGAGGCGGACTGCGACCGGTTCCTGGAGGGCCTGGACAAGCTCCGCTCCTTCATCCTCCCCGGCGGCACACCCGGCGCGGCCCTGCTCCACCAGGCGTGCACGGTCGTGCGCCGCGCCGAGCGCTCGACGTGGGCCGCACTGGAGGTCCACGGCGAGACGATGAACCCCCTGACGGCGACGTACCTGAACCGGCTGTCCGACCTGCTGTTCATCCTCGCGAGGACGGCCAACAAGGAGGTCGGCGACGTCCTGTGGGTGCCGGGCGGGGAGCGCTGAGCCCGGCAGGGCGCTAGGGGCGTTCGACGCGGACCGGTTCGCGCTCCTTGGTGACCGGTTCGTCCGGGGCCTTCCTCGGCCAGATCGCGTACGAGAGGGCGATCAGGCCGTGGATGCCGGCCGTCCGCCACGCCGCGTACATCCACCCCTCCAGCGAGCCGGTCCGGCTCGCGTCGCCCACGTACAGGATCGCGAGCCACAGCAGGACGGTGGCGGTCACCGCCCCGACGAGCGTGCCGAGCCAGATGCGGCCCTCGTGGCGGGCGCGGGCCATGCCGTAGCGGGGCGGGCCCGCCGGGCGCGGGGCGCCGCCGAGGCGGTGGGCGGCGTGGCCGTCGAGCCACTTCACCGTGCGGTGGCCATGGCCGACGGTGTAGCCGATGTACAGCGCGGCCAGCCCGTGCTTCCAGCTCGGCTCAGCGCCGTTCCTCAGGTCCATCGCGGTGACGACCAGCAGGACGACCTCCAGCAGCGGCTCGCACAGCAGCAGCGCCGCGCCCGTACGGGGCATCTTCAACAGGTAACGGGTGGCGAGCCCGGCGGCCAGCAACACCCAGAAGCCGACCTCACAGACCACGATGAGCGTGACGACCACGGCGCTCTCCCTTCGGTACCCAACCAGCCTTCCGGCCGCCGGGCGCCGATTCGTCGTCGCCGGTGACGAACCCGTACTGCATCTTTCGATGTAGTCGGCGCTCCGACCGCACGTGGACGCCCCGGCCGCACGCAGCGTGTTGGATGGAGGCGTGAGACTCCCCCGTACGCATCGCGACGACGCGCTGATCGCCGCCGCCGGGCTGGCCTGCGGCGTGCTGCTGTGGTCGTTCGGGCTGTACACGCAGGGCCCGAACAGCCCGCTGCCCGACGGGCCGGTGGTGCTCGTGCCGCTGTTCGCGATGACCGCGCTGGCGCTGCTGCGGCGGACCAGGCCGCGTACGGCGCTGCTCGCCGGGACGGTCGCGGTCGTCGCGGACCAGTTCACCCGGGGCAACCTGCTGACGGTCGTGATGTTCGCCGACATCGTGTACGCCGCCGTGGTGTACGGGCCGCCCGCCTCCGCCCGGCGGATTCCCGTCACCACGGGGCTGATCACCATCGCGGTGACGCTCGGGTTCCTGGCCTGGTTCCGGGAGCCGGAGGCGCTGCTGATCGGCGTGGTCACGGCGCTGATCTCGTTCTTCCCGGCCATCACCGGCGCCGTGGTGCGCAATCACCGGCAGGCCGCCGACACGGCCCGGCTGCGCGCCGAGCAGACCGCGCTGCTGGCCGAGATGGACCGCCGCCAGGCGGTGATCGCCGAGCGGTCCCGGATGGCGCGGGAACTGCACGACATGGTGGCCAACCACCTGTCGGCGATCGCCATCCACTCCACCGCCGCGCTGTCGCTGGACGACCCGAAGACGTCCCGGGACGCGCTGGGCGTCATCCGCGAGAACAGCGTCGACGGCCTGGCCGAGATGCGCCGGCTGATCGGCCTGCTGCGCGACAGCAGCGGCCATGACGAGCCGGCCGCCGCCCCGACGCTCGACGGCCTGGACGCCCTGGTGCGGCAGGCCGGGGTGAACGGCTCGGCGAGCGGCCTGACGTTCACGCTGGTCGACGGCCGGGCGCCGGACACGGAGCTGCCCGCGCCGGTCGAGCTGGCGGCGTACCGGATCGTGCAGGAGTCGCTGACGAACACGCTCAAGCACGCGGACGCGGGCGAGGTGACCGTCGCGCTGCACTCCGCCGACCACGCCCTGACCGTCGAGGTGACCAGCCCCTTCGGCACCCGGCCGGGTCCGCGGGCACCCGGGTCGGGGGCCGGTCTGGTCGGGATGCGGGAGCGGATCGCGCTGCTGGGCGGCGTGTTCGAGGCGGGCCCGGTCGAGGAGCGGGGCGAGAAGATCTGGCGGGTGCGGGTGGAGCTGCCCGTGACGGAGGACGACAAGGAGCCGGACGCATGACGAACAGCCCACGGGTACGCGTGCTCGTCGCGGAGGACCAGAGCGCGGTACGGGCCGGGCTGGTTCTGATCCTGGGCAGCGCGCCGGACATCGAGGTGGTCGGCGAGGCCGGGGACGGCGAGGAGGCGGTGCGCCTCGCCCGTGAGCTGCGGCCGGACCTGGTGTTGATGGACGTTCAGATGCCCCGGCTGGACGGAGTGTCGGCGACCCGGCAGGTGGTGGCCGAGTCCCTCGCCGACGTGCTGGTGCTGACGACGTTCGATCTGGACGAGTACGTCTTCGGGGCGCTGCGCGCCGGGGCGTCCGGGTTCCTGCTGAAGAACACGGACGCCAAGGACCTGATCGAGGCGGTACGGACGGTGGCGCGCGGCGAGGGCCTGATCGCCCCGGCGGTGACGCGCCGGCTGATCGCCGAGTTCGCGGCGCCGACGAGGCCGGTGCGGGCGGAGAACGCGCCCGACCCGTCGGTTCTCGACGCGCTGACCCGGCGGGAGCGGGAGGTGCTGTCCTGCCTGGGGCAGGGGCTGTCGAACGCGGAGATCGCGGTACGCCTGGAGATGGCGGAGGCGACGGTGAAGACCCATGTGAGCCGGCTGCTGGGGAAGCTGGAGCTGCGCAGCCGGGTGCAAGCGGCGGTGCTCGCACAGGAGTTGGGAGTTTGATACAAGCAGACGCTCCTATGGTCTGGACCTATTGACGATTGGTCCAGACCTTCCTACGCTCACGGCGCGCACCTTTCACGGACTCACGGACTCAAGCGACCCCCACCTGTCCGTCCGCAACTTGAGGAGCACCGTTGAGCACTCAAGCACTTCCGCGCAGAACGAGATTCCGGGCCAGAGCCACGGCCGGACTGACCGCCCTGCTGCTTCCCCTGGCCGCCATGGTCGGCCTCGCCTCCCCCGCCCAGGCCGCCGCCTCGGCGACCGCCACGTACACCAAGGTCTCCGACTGGGGCTCCGGCTTCGAGGGCAAGTGGACGGTGAAGAACACCGGTACCACCACCCTTTCCTCCTGGACCGTCGAGTGGGACTTCCCCTCCGGCACGTCGGTCACCTCCGCGTGGGACGCGACCGTCACCAACAGCGGCACCCACTGGACCGCCAAGAACGTCGGCTGGAACGGCACCCTCGCCCCCGGCGCCACCGTCTCCTTCGGGTTCAACGGCACCGGCACCGGATCCCCCTCCGGCTGCAAGCTCAACGGCGGTTCCTGCGACGGCGGCAGCGTCCCCGGCGACACCCCGCCCTCCGCACCCGGCACCCCGGCCGCGTCCGACATCACCAACACCTCGGTGAAGCTGACCTGGACCGCCGCCACCGACGACAAGGGCGTCAAGAACTACGACGTGCTCCGCGGCGGCACCAGGGTCGCCACGGTGACCGGCCTGACGTACACCGACACCGGCCTGACCGCCGGCACCGACTACTCCTACACCGTCCGGGCCCGCGACACCGCCGACCAGACCGGCCCGGTCAGCGGCGCCCGCGCCGTCCGCACCACCGGCGGCGGCACCGACCCGGGCCCCGGCCCGGCCCCCGGCTCCAAGATCAACCTCGGGTACTTCACCAACTGGGGCGTCTACGGGCGCAACTACCACGTCAAGAACCTGGTGACCTCCGGCTCCGCGTCGAAGATCACGCACATCAACTACGCCTTCGGCAACGTCCAGAACGGCAAGTGCACCATCGGTGACGCCTTCGCCGACTACGACAAGGCCTACACCGCCGACCAGTCCGTCGACGGCAAGGCCGACACCTGGGACCAGCCGCTGCGCGGCAACTTCAACCAGCTCCGCAAGCTCAAGGCCCAGTACCCGCACATCAAGGTGCTGTGGTCGTTCGGCGGCTGGACCTGGTCCGGCGGCTTCGGCCAGGCCGTGCAGAACCCCGCCGCCTTCGCCCAGTCGTGCTACGACCTGGTCGAGGACCCGCGCTGGGCCGACGTCTTCGACGGCATCGACCTGGACTGGGAGTACCCGAACGCCTGCGGCCTGTCCTGCGACACCAGCGGCCCCGCGGCCTTCAAGAACATGATGCAGGCCATGCGCGCCAAGTTCGGTGCGAACAACCTGGTCACCGCCGCCGTCACCGCCGACGCCTCCTCCGGTGGCAAGATCGACGCCGCCGACTACGGCGGCGCCGCACAGTACGTCAACTGGTACAACGTGATGACGTACGACTTCTTCGGCGCCTGGGCCGCGAAGGGCCCGACGGCCCCGCACTCCCCGCTCACCTCCTACCCCGGCATCCCGCAGGCGGGCTTCAACTCCGCCGAGGCGATCGCCAAGTTCAAGGCCAAGGGCGTGCCCTCCGCCAAACTGCTCCTCGGCATCGGCTTCTACGGCCGCGGCTGGACCGGCGTCACCCAGAAGGAGCCGGGCGGCACCGCGACGGGCCCGGCCCAGGGCACGTACGAGCAGGGCATCGAGGACTACAAGGTCCTCAAGAACACCTGCCCCGCCAACGGCACGGTCGCCGGCACGGCGTACGCGCACTGTGGCACCAACTGGTGGAGCTACGACACCCCGGCCACCGTCACGTCCAAGATGGGCTGGGCGAAGAACCAGGGCCTGGGCGGCGCGTTCTTCTGGGAGTTCAGCGGTGACACCGCGAACGGCGAGCTGGTGGGCGCCATCAGCAACGGCCTGAAGTAGTCACCCACGGCGGGGCCGGCCCAGGGTGCCGTCCCCGCCGTACCCCACCTCGTGCCGCACCACACGGCACCCGTCGCCCAGGACGGCGACCGCTGCCCGGTAGCCGTCACCCGCGTCGACGTCATGGAGCCGCACCGGCCGGTGCGGCTCCGCCCTCTCCCGCCACTCCAGCAGCGCGGCGGGCGCACCCGGCGCGCTCACCGTCAGCAGCGCGGGGTTCACCATCAGCCCGTCACCGGTCGCCTTGAGCACCGCTTCCTTGCGCGCCCAGTAGCGGGTGAACGCCCGCGGCCGCTCCGCCGCCGGGAACCGCTCCAGCTCCGCGCGCTCCGGCGCAGCCAGCACGACCTCGGGAAGGTCCACCACCTCACGCGCGACCTGCTCGATGTCGACGCCCACCGGCCCGGCGAGCGACAGCGCGACCGCCACCCGGTCCCCCGAGTGCGACAGCGACACCTCCAGCGGCGACCCCACGAGCCCCGGCTTCCCGTGCGGCTCGGGCCGGTCGCAGTTCCGGCACACATGGGTGAACCGCACCTCGCGCGCCCGGCCCCCGAGCTGTCCGGCCACCACCTGGCGCAGCAGCGCGTGAGCCGTCAGATACAGCGCGCGGTCCCGCTCCCGTACCAGCGAGTCATGGCGGGCCCGCTCACGCGCGTCGAGCAGCTCCAGCAGGGCCGGCGGCGACGGTACGCGGACGGCGTCGGCGATCCACACATGGCACTCCCCCGCCGAAACCCGGGGTATCCCGGGGCTCACGCCACATTGACCCTTTGCCCGGGAGGCGCCGCCTCCAGCCAGGCGAGGAAGCCGGTGAGCGCGTCCTCGCTCATCGCCAGCTCCAGGTGGCGCCCGTGGTGCAGGCAGCCCAGCACCACCGAGTCGGAGAGCAGCGCCAGCTCCTCCTCGCCCTCGGGCATCCGGCGCGCCAGCACCTCGATGCCGGAGCGCTCCAGGACCCGGCGGGGGCGGGGCGCGTACGAGAAGACACGGAACCAGGCGATCCGGTCGCCGCTGTAGCGGGCGACGCCGTACACCCACCCCTTGCCGGAGACGTCACCGTCCTCCGGCACGTTCCAGCGCAGGCTGCAGTCGAACGTGCCGCCGGAGCGCTGGATCAGCCGCCGGCGCAGTCCGAACACGAAGAGACCGATCACCACCAGCGCGACGACCAGGGCGCTCACCAGCAGAGCGAGGAACATCTCCACCGACCTCCTCGCATCGTTCGTTCAAGGAATACAACCTGCACCTGCATCGACCTCAGCCGCGGCACGATCTGGATGATTCCAGACCGGGCCGCGGCTGAGGGCACAACTGTCGGCGCGGTGCGTCAGTGCACCGCTACCGCGCGCAGCCGGACCTCGGCGCGCCGCTCGGCGGCGGCGTCCGACTCTGCCTTCGCGCGCTCCAGCGCACGCTCGGCGCGCTGGGGGTCGATCTCGTCCGCCAGCTCGGCGATCTCGGCGAGCAGCGACAGCTTGTTGTCGGCGAACGTGATGAAACCGCCGTGCACGGCGGCGACGACAGTCCCGCCCTCACTCGTACGGATGGTCACCGGGCCCGACTCCAGCACACCGAGCAGCGGCTGGTGGCCGGGCATGACGCCGATGTCGCCGGAGGTGGTGCGCGCGATGACCAGGGTGGCCTCGCCGGACCAGACACTCCGGTCCGCGGCGACCAGCTCGACGTGCAGCTCAGCAGCCAAGGGTGGCTCCTCGGGTCACCACCCGGCGTGTGCCGGGTGTTGGGTCATAAGTCTAGTAGGGCGCCCGGCGCGGAAACGCCGGGCCCCTCGGTCAAACGGGGCGTACGAAGGGGGGCGGGACGCGTGCCCGCCCCCCTTCACGAGTCACGGGACTCAGGAGACGCCGAGCTCCTTGGCGTTCTTCTTGAGGTCCTCAAGACCACCGCACATGAAGAAGGCCTGCTCGGGGAAGTGGTCGTACTCACCGTCGCAGATCGCGTTGAACGCGGCGATCGACTCGTCGAGCGGCACGTCCGAACCGTCCACACCGGTGAACTGCTTGGCGGCGTGGGTGTTCTGGGACAGGAAGCGCTCGACACGACGGGCACGGTGGACAACGAGCTTGTCCTCCTCGCCCAGCTCGTCGATACCGAGGATCGCGATGATGTCCTGGAGGTCCTTGTACTTCTGGAGGATTCCCTTGACGCGGGTGGCCGCGGCGTAGTGGTCCTCGGAGATGTAGCGCGGGTCCAGGATCCGGGACGTGGAGTCCAGCGGGTCCACGGCCGGGTAGATGCCCTTCTCGGAGATCGGACGGGAGAGAACCGTCGTCGCGTCGAGGTGGGCGAAGGTGGTGGCCGGGGCCGGGTCGGTCAGGTCGTCCGCGGGGACGTAGATCGCCTGCATCGAGGTGATCGAGTGACCACGCGTCGAGGTGATGCGCTCCTGGAGCAGACCCATCTCGTCGGCCAGGTTCGGCTGGTAACCCACCGCGGACGGCATACGGCCGAGCAGGGTGGACACCTCGGAGCCGGCCTGGGTGAACCGGAAGATGTTGTCGATGAAGAAGAGCACGTCCTGCTTCTGCACATCGCGGAAGTACTCCGCCATGGTCAGACCGGCCAGGGCGACGCGCAGACGGGTGCCCGGGGGCTCGTCCATCTGGCCGAAGACCAGGGCGGTCTTGTCCAGAACGCCGGACTCTTCCATCTCCGCGATGAGGTCGTTGCCCTCACGGGTGCGCTCGCCGACGCCCGCGAAGACGGAGACGCCCTCGTGGAGGTTGGCGACACGCATGATCATTTCCTGGATCAGCACGGTCTTGCCGACACCGGCACCACCGAACAGACCGATCTTTCCACCCTTGACGTACGGGGTGAGAAGGTCGACGACCTTCAGGCCGGTCTCGAACATCTCGGTCTTGGACTCGAGCTGGTCGAAGTCGGGGGCCTTGCGGTGGATCGGCCAGCGCTCACCGACGTTGGCGTTCTCCTCGGGGAGGTTCAGCACCTCACCGAGGGTGTTGAACACCTTGCCCTTGGTGAAGTCGCCGACCGGCACCGTGATGCCTTCGCCGGTGTTGATCACCGTGGCCTGGCGGACCAGACCGTCGGTGGGCTGCATCGAGATGGTGCGGACCAGGCCGTCACCCAGGTGCTGGGCGACCTCCAGGGTCAGCGTGCGCTTCTTGCCGTTCTCGGCCGGGTCGTCGACCTCGACGTGCAGCGCGTTGTAGATCTCCGGCATCGCGTCGACGGGGAACTCCACGTCGACGACCGGGCCGATGACCCGCGCGACGCGGCCCGTCGCCGTGGCCGTCTCAACAGTGGTGGTCATTACTTGTCACTCCCCGCGGTCGCGTCGGCGAGGGCGCTCGCGCCACCGACGATCTCGCTGATTTCCTGGGTGATTTCGGCCTGGCGGGCCGCGTTGGCAAGCCGGGAGAGGCTGTTGATCAGGTCTCCGGCGTTGTCGGTCGCCGACTTCATCGCGCGGCGGCGGGCGGCGTGCTCGGAAGCGGCAGCCTGCAGCAGCGCGTTGTAGACACGGCTCTCGACGTACCGCGGCAGCAGGGCGTCGAGGACGTCCTCGGCCGACGGCTCGAAGTCGAACAGCGGAAGGATCTCGCCCTTGGTCCCGGCCTCTTCCCCAGCCTTCTCCAGGCTGAGCGGGAGCATCCGGTTCTGCACGGGCGTCTGCGTCATCATCGACACGAATTCCGTGAAGACGATGTGCAGCTCGTCGACCCCACCCTCGGCCGTCTCCTTGGTGACGGCCTCGATGAGCGGCGCGGCGACCTTCTTGGCGTCCGCGTAGCTCGGGCTGTCGGTGAAGCCGGTCCAGGCGTCCGCGACCTTGCGCTCGCGGAAACCGTAGTAGGCGACACCCTTGCGGCCGACGATGTACGTGTCGACCTCCTTGCCCTCGCCGCGCAGCCGCTCGGTGAGCTGGTCCGCGGCCTTGATGGCGTTGGACGAGTAGCCGCCGGCCAGACCGCGGTCGCTCGTGATGAGCAGGACAGCGGCCCGGGTCGGGTTGTCCGTCTCGGTGGTCAGCGGGTGGTTCGTGTTCGACCCGGTGGCCACCGCGGTGACCGCGCGGGTGAGCTCGGTCGCGTACGGCGTGGAGGCCGCCACCTTGCGCTGCGCCTTGACGATGCGCGAGGCGGCGATCATCTCCATCGCCTTGGTGATCTTCTTGGTCGCCGTGACGGATTTGATGCGACGCTTGTAGACCCGGAGCTGCGCTCCCATGAGTCAGGTCCCTTCCGTCGTCACTTCGAGACGTTGACGGCGGCCGGGGCGTCTTCAGCCAGCAGCTTGCCGTCCGACGTCTCGAACTGCTTCTTGAACGCGGCGATGGCGTCGGCGACGGCCGTGAGGGTGTCGTCGGACATCTTCGCGCCCTCGCGGATCGAGGTCATCAGCCCCTTGTGCTCGCGGTGCAGGTAGTCCAGCAGCTCCGACTCGAAGCGGCGGATGTCCGCGACCGGGACGTCGTCCATCTTGCCGGTGGTGCCGGCCCAGACGGAGACGACCTGGTTCTCGGTCGGCATCGGCTGGTACTGGGGCTGCTTCAGCAGCTCGACCATGCGCTTACCGCGCTCCAGCGAGGCCTTCGACGCGGCGTCCAGGTCGGAACCGAAGGCGGCGAACGCCTCCAGCTCACGGAACTGGGCGAGGTCCACGCGCAGCCGGCCGGAGACCTGGCGCATCGCCTTGTGCTGGGCGGAGCCACCGACACGGGAGACCGAGATACCGACGTTCAGGGCCGGGCGCTGACCGGCGTTGAACAGGTCGGACTCCAGGAAGCACTGGCCGTCGGTGATGGAGATGACGTTGGTGGGGATGAACGCCGAGACGTCGTTGGCCTTGGTCTCGACGATCGGCAGACCCGTCATCGAACCGGCGCCCATGTCGTCGGAGAGCTTGGCGCAGCGCTCCAGCAGACGCGAGTGCAGGTAGAAGACGTCACCCGGGTAGGCCTCGCGGCCCGGCGGGCGGCGCAGCAGGAGGGAGACGGCACGGTAGGCGTCGGCCTGCTTCGACAGGTCGTCGAAGATGATCAGGACGTGCTTGCCCTGGTACATCCAGTGCTGACCGATGGCGGAGCCGGTGTAGGGCGCCAGGTACTTGAAGCCGGCCGGGTCGGACGCCGGGGCGGCGACGATGGTCGTGTACTCCAGGGCACCGGCCTCCTCCAGCGCGCCGCGCACGGACGCGATGGTGGAGCCCTTCTGGCCGATGGCGACGTAGATGCAGCGGACCTGCTTCTTCGGGTCGCCCGAGCGCCAGTTGTCGCGCTGGTTGATGATCGTGTCGACGGCCAGGGCGGTCTTGCCGGTCTGACGGTCACCGATGATGAGCTGGCGCTGACCACGGCCGATCGGGGTCATGGCGTCGACGGCCTTGTAGCCGGTCTCCATCGGCTCGTGCACCGACTTGCGCTGCATGACCGTGGGTGCCTGCAGTTCGAGGGCACGACGTCCCTCGGTCGCGATCTCGCCGAGACCGTCGATCGGGTTGCCGAGCGGGTCGACGACCCGGCCCAGGTAACCCTCGCCGACAGCGACGGACAGGACCTCGCCGGTGCGGGTGACCGGCTGGCCCTCCTCGATGCCGCTGAACTCACCGAGGACAATGGCACCGATCTCGCGCTCCTCGAGGTTGAGGGCGAGGCCGAGGGTGCCGTCCTCGAACTTCAGCAGCTCGTTCGCCATGGTCGAGGGCAGACCCTCGACCTTCGCGATGCCGTCGCCGGCAAGGCTGACCGTACCGACCTCCTCGCGCGAGGCCGCGTCCGGCTTGTACGACTGGACAAAGTTCTCCAGCGCGTCCCGGATCTCCTCCGGCCGGATCGTGAGCTCCGCCATCTGGGTTCCCTGCTCTCCTTGTTGGGCCCGAAGTTTCTTTGGGGGATCTGGGGGCTCCCCCCAGAACTTCTGCATCCTCTGCACGGCCCAACCGGGCCGTAGGTAACGCTTGTTGAGTTGGTGCTGGTCAGCCGGCCAGACGCCGGGCAGCCTCGTCGAGGCGGCCTGCGACCGTGCCGTTGATGACCTCGTCGCCGACCCGCACCGAGATCCCGCCGAGGACCGTGGGGTCCACGTCCAGGTTCAGGTGCATCTGGCGGCCGTACAGCTTGGCCAGTACGGCGCCGAGGCGCTGCTTCTGCTGGTCGCTCAGCGGCACCGCCGAGGTGACGACCGCGACCATCCGGTCCCGGCGCGCCGCGGCGAGCTTGGACAGGGACTCGAGTCCCGCTTCCAGGCTACGTCCCCGGGGCTGGGTAACAAGACGGACGATCAGTCGCTCGGTGGCGGGGTTGGCCCTGCCGCCGAGCAGGCTGCGCAGCAGCTCGCCCTTGGCGGACACGGTGGCCGCCTTGTCGGTCAGCGCGGCCCGCAGCTCGGTGCTCGACTGGACGATCCGGCCGAACCGGAACAGCTCGTCCTCGACGTCGTCGAGCGCGCCGGCCTGCTGCGCCGCGGTGAGGTCCGCGGTGTTCGCCAGCTCCTCGAGGGAGTCGACGAGGTCACGCGAGTACGACCAGCGGGACCGGACCATGCCGGAGACCAGGTCGACGGCTTCCCCGCCCACCTGACCGCTCAGCAGTCGCGTGGCCAGGTCGGCCTTGGCCTCACCGGCCTGCGCCGGGTCGGTCAGGACCCGACGCAGCGACACCTCGCGGTCGAGCAGCGCGGTAACGGCGGCCAGCTCACCGGCGAGCTTCGCCACGTCGACCGACGTGTTGTCGGTCAGCGCGTCGAGACGCTCGCGCGCGGCAGCCAGTGCCTCGCGGCTCGCTCCGTTCATCGGGCGGCCTCGGCCTTCTCCTCGAGCTCGTCGAGGAAGCGGTCGATGGTGCGGCTCTGGCGGGCGACGTCCTCGAGGGACTCGCCGACCAGCTTGCCGGCCAGGTCGGTGGCGAGCTTGCCCACGTCCTGGCGCAGCGCGGTCGCCGCGGCCTTGCGGTCGGCCTCGATCTGGGCGTGGCCGGCCGCGATGATCTCCTCGCGCTGGCGCTGGCCTTCCGCCTTCATCTCCTGGATGATCGCGGTGCCCTGCTCCTGCGCCTCCTGACGCAGCCGCGCGGCCTCGTGGCGGGCCTCGGCGAGCTGAGCCTTGTACTGCTCCAGCACACTCTGGGCTTCGATCTGGGCCGACTCGGCCTTCTCGATGCCGCCCTCGATGGCCTCGCGGCGCTGCTCCAGAACCTTGTTGATGTTCGGGAGGAGCTTCTTGGCGAGGAAAGCGAAGACGATGACGAAGGCGATCAGGCCGATGACGAGCTCGTCGAGATGCGGGACGATAGGAGGCTGAGGCTCCTCCGCCGCCGCAAGGAACAGAGCGTTCACATCAGTGCCTTCCGTGAAAGGGGTTGGGCTGTCGGTTCCGGCTTACTGGAAGACGAAGCCCATGACGATGCCGATGAGGGCGAGCGCCTCACAGAAGGCGAAACCCATGATCTGGTTGGTACGGATCAGACCGGCCGCCTCGGGCTGGCGGGCGAGGGCCTGGGTGCCGTTACCGAAGATGATGCCGACGCCGACGCCGGGGCCGATGGCCGCGAGGCCGTAGCCAACAGCGTTCATGTTGCCGGAGACGGTGTTCTCGGCGGCGAGGGTCTGGAGAACGGACATGCCGGATCTTCCTTCTCTTTCAATGACCCGGTGGGGGTTGGCCACCGGATGACTGGGGGTC
Source organism: Streptomyces sp. NPDC049837 (assembly GCF_040674455.1). Lineage (NCBI taxonomy): Bacteria > Bacillati > Actinomycetota > Actinomycetes > Kitasatosporales > Streptomycetaceae > Streptomyces > Streptomyces sp. NPDC049837. Next base: position 227,090 of record NZ_JBFAMP010000003.1, read on the forward strand.
TTTAGGGAGGGGCTGGCTCAGTGGTGCTCGGAGAGCGCGCCCTGTACGTAGCTGCAGGCCAGGAGGACGAAGACGTACGCCTGGACGGCCTGGATGAAGAGCTCGAAGGCGGTCATCGCGACGACCATCACGAAGGAGGCACCGGCGTAGACGAAGCCGAACCCGTTCATCAGGTACCAGGTGGCCAGCGAGAACATCACGATCAGCATGTGGCCGGCGAACATGTTCGCGAAGAGCCGGACCGCGTGCGTGAAGGGCCGGATGATCAGGTTGGAGAGGAACTCCAGCGCCATGACCATCGGGAGGATCGGGCCGAGGTTCTTGTCGTAGCCGAGGATGTTCTTCCAGCCGCCCACGAAGCCGTGCTTCTTGAAGGTCAGGCTGACCCACATCACGTAGACGACCAGGGCGAGACCGGCCGGGAAGGCGATCAGCGAGGTGACCGGGAACTGGGCGAGCGGGATGATCGACCAGAGGTTCAGGATCCAGACGAAGAAGAACAGCGACACCATGAAGGGGACGTACTTCTCGCCGTCCTTCTTGCCGATGATCTCGTAGACGATGCCGCGACGGACGAAGTCGTACCCGGCCTCACCGATCATCTGCACCTTGCCCGGCACCAGCTTCGGCTTGGCGAAGGCGGCCCAGAAGAAGACAACGATCGCGATCGAACCCAGGAGGGCCAGCAGCATCGGCTTCGTGAACTCGAAGCCGGCCACGGTGGCGATGGGCTCGTACATGAACGTGTGGAGGCCCGGCGCCGGGAAGCCGCATGGGGTGAAGATGTGGCAGCTCGGGTCGAAGGCAAGCGTCTGGTCAGCACTCACCGCGGGCTCCTTCAGCGTGGCGCATAGGTACGGCAACCTCGTTGTGTCGGCGCGGCACGCAGCCGCGGTTCGGCACTGGACTGGTCTTACGGATGGGGGGGCGGCGGTTCGGCGTCGAGCCTCGCGCTGGGACAGGCGTCAGCTCGGATGGCCGCGCCCGCAGTGCCGCAGTTGGCACCGGACGATAGCAGCATCGCGAACGCGCGTTTATCCCGGCCCTACTCCTCACGTCGACGGCCCCGTCTTCTCGGGCTTCGAGCCCTTTTCGGAGGCGGGGTCCACGTAGAGGATCTTGGCCTTCATGTAGGCGCGGGCCTGGGCCGCGACCCAGACGATGGTCGCCGCGAGCAGCGTGAAGGCAAAGGCCTTGAAGTCGAACAGCGTGGTGTTCTTGAGCAAGGCCATGAACATGAACAGCAGTAGCAACTGAGCCATGTAGAGCATCAGACCCATGGCCTGGAAGAGCTGCGGCAGAGACTTGGCCGTCCGCTGGAGCACCACCAGCCCGATCCCCATGAAGAGGACGACCACGAGCGTGCCGGCCACGGCGCCGATCGCACCCTTGCCGCCGGCGACCACACCGCTCACCACGGTGGCGACAGCGCCGGTGGCGAGCGTGGGTACGGCGGCGTACAGCAGGGTGCGTGCGTCGTTGGACGGCATGGCGGCATCTCCGCTTGCTGGTGGGGGCAGTGGTGTCGTCATGGACGAGCGTAAGCCCGGTCCGAGGCGTGCTCTCGGGGGCCGAGGAACCGTCGCACTACGGTCCTTCGGCTCTGTCGCCGGGTCTCGTGAACGGTATCACAAACTATTTGATGAGGTCTTTACCCGGGGGTGTGCCAACTCTCACACATGAGAGTGACCCTGCGCGTGTGTGCAAGACAGCGGATCGGTTTGTCTGGTAAAGGAACCGGCTGGGCGGTTCGTCAACCGCGCGTTCCGGCCTTCCGCCGGTCGTGGAGCTCGGGAAGGGCGCTGAGGGCGGTCGCCCCGTTGACTCCCGCCGGGACGGGTACGCGCTCGGTCTCCTCCTCGTACGCGGGCGACGGCACCGCCTCGGCGGCCGCCGGCCGCACCTTCCGGCGGCGGTAGCGCGGCGGGACGAAGGCCTCCGCCCAGCGCGGGGCGCGCGGCGTGAAGCGCGGCAGCAACAGGAGCACCAGCCCGATCGCGCTCAGCGCGACGATCACCAGGACGATCCACATCGACGCCGAGTGCACCGAGTAGGCCAGCGTCCCGAAGGCGATCAGCGCCGACCAGAAGTACATGATCAGAACGGCGCGGCTGTGCGAGTGGCCGATCTCCAGCAGCCGGTGGTGCAGGTGCCCCCGGTCGGCCGCGAACGGCGACTGGCCGTTCCACGTCCGGCGCACGATCGCCAGCACCAGGTCGGCCACCGGGATCGCGATGATGGTCAGCGGCAGCAGCAGCGGGATGAACACCGGCAGCGCGGCGTGCGTGGCCTCACGGGTCGAGCCCTCGAAGATCTTCAGCGCGTCGGGGTCGACCTGGCCGGTGATCGAGATCGCGGAGGCGGCCAGCACCAGGCCGATCAGCATCGAGCCGGAGTCGCCCATGAAGATCCGCGCCGGGTGCATGTTGTGCGGCAGGAAGCCCAGGCACATGCCCATCAGGATCACCGCGAACAGCGTCGCCGGGGCGGCGGCCTCGATGGTGAAGCCGTACCAGATGCGATACGCGTACAGGAAGAACGCGGCGGCGGCGATGCACACCATGCCGGCGGCCAGGCCGTCGAGGCCGTCCACGAAGTTCACCGCGTTGATGGTGATGACGACCAGGGCGACGGTCAGCAGCGTGCCCTGCCACTGCGTCAGGGCGACCGTGCCGATGCCCGGGATGGGCAGCCACAGGATCGTCAGACCCTGCATGACCATCACGCCCGCGGCGATCATCTGGCCGCCGAGCTTGATCAGGGCGTCGATCTCGAACTTGTCGTCCAGGACGCCGATCAGCCAGATCAGGGCGGCGCCGGAGAGCAGCGCGCGTGGCTCGTTGGACAGCTCGAAGACGCTGTTGAGGTTCGTCAGGTGGTCCGCGACCAGCAGCCCCGCGCACAGCCCGAAGAACATGGCGATGCCGCCGAGCCGTGGCGTCGGTTCTCGGTGCACGTCGCGGGCGCGGATCTCCGGCATCGCTCCGGCCGCGATGGCGAACTTCCGCACCGGACCGGTCAGCAGATAGGTCACCGCGGCCGTGACACAGAGCGTCAGCAGGTAATCACGCACGGGCTGCCCCACAGGAATCGCTGGCCATCTCAGCCCCACACCCTAGCTCTGCCGTCCCCATGCTTGAGGACACACGTCCGCCGCGGACGGTTGCACGGCCGCTCTTCTACCCCCGATACGGTGGAAATCGCTCGGCCAGTTCACGTACCTCGGTACGGACTTTCCCGGCCACTTCGTCGCCTTCCTGGAGCGCCGCCGTGAACAGGGCGGCGATCCGCTCCATGTCCGTGGCGCCCATGCCCTGGGTCGTCACGGCGGCCGTGCCCAGCCGGATGCCGCGCCCGTCCCCGTACGGCAGGGCGCAGGTGTCCAGCACGATGCCGGCGGCGGCGAGGCGGGCCTTGGCGGCGCGCCCGTCGATGCCCAGGGGCGTCGGGTCGGCGGTGATCAGGTGGGTGTCGGTGCCGCCGGTGGTGATGGCGAAGCCCTCCTGGGCGAGCGCGTCGGCCAGCGCGCGGGCGTTGGCGACCACCCGATGGGTGTACGCCGCGAACTCGGGCGTCGCCGCCTCGCCGAACGCCACCGCCTTGGCGGCGATCGTGTGCATCTGGGCGCCGCCCTGCGTGAACGGGAACACCGCCCGGTCGATGCGCTCCGCGAGCTCGCTCCCGCACAGCAGCAGCCCGCCGCGCGGTCCGCGCAGCACCTTGTGCGTGGTCGCGCAGACGACGTCGGCGTACGGCACGGGGTTGGGCGCGGCCCCGCCCGCGACGAGCCCGATCGGGTGAGCCGCGTCGGCGATCAGACACGCCCCGACCTCGTCGGCGATCTCGCGGAACTCGGCGTAGTCGATGTGCCGGGGGTACGAGATCGAGCCACATACGATCGCCTTCGGCTTGTGCTCGTGCGCCAGTACCCGCACCTGCTCGTAGTCGATGAGCCCGGACTCGGCGTCCACGCCGTACGGGACGAAGTCGAACCAGCGGCCGGAGAAGTTCGCCGGCGACCCGTGCGTCAGGTGCCCGCCGTACGCCAGGCCCATCGCCAGCACGGTGTCCCCCGGCCGCAGCAGCGCCGCGTACGCCGCGAGGACGGCGGAGGAGCCCGAGTGGGCCTGCACGTTCGCGTGATCGGCCCCGAACAGCGCGGTGGCCCGCTGCACGGCGATCCGCTCGGCCGCGTCCACGTACGCGCACCCACCGTGGTACCGGGCGCCGGGGTACCCCTCGGCGTACTTGTTGGCGAGCGGCGACCCGAGCGCGGCCAGCACGGCGGGCGAGGCGAAGTTCTCGGCTGCGATCAACTGCAGGCTGTCGGCCTGCCGCCGCTCCTCCCCCGCCAGCACGTCGGCGATCTCGGGATCCTGCCGTCGCAGGGCATCGACGTCACGCACATCGGCGGCAGCAGCGGTGACCGGCATCAGTGGCTCCATGCGTGGGCGGGCCCCGTCACACCCAATGTAGGCCCGGCCCGGCCTCACCGCCGCGCGGGAACGCCCCTCAGCGCTTGGCCGAGACCCCAGTCAACGCCGTGACCACCGGGTCCAGGGCCTGCTGGATCTCGTCGCCGATGGAGCGGAAGAACGTGATCGGGGCGCCGTAGGGGTCGTTGACCTCGTCCGCTTCCGCGCTGGGGGCGAGGAGCCAGCCGCGGAGGGCGGCGGCGGCGCGGACCAGGGCGCGGGCGCGTTCGACCATGCCGTCGCTGAGCGGGTCCGGGAGAGTGGCCGGATCTATCGCCCGTACGAGGCGGGTGAACTCCTTCAGGGTGAACGTGCGGAGGCCCGCGCTGTGGCCCATCGAGATGACCTGGGCGCGGTGGTCGCGGGTCGCCGTCAGGACCAGGTCGGCGCGGATGACGTGCTCGTCGAGCAGCTCACGGCCGACGAAGCCGCTCGCGTCCGCGCCGAAGTCGGCGAGGACGATCTCGGCGTTGGCCTCCATGGGGGCGCCCTCGTGGCCCCAGGTGCCGGCGCTTTCCACGATCAGGCCGCCGCCCATCGGGTCGCCCAGGCGGTCGCACAGGGCATGGCGGGTCAGCCGCTCGGTGATGGGCGAGCGGCAGACGTTGCCGGTGCTGACGTGGAGGATGCGGAACGAGCTCTCCGTGCCTATGCCACGCCCCTCAGGGGCGGTCAATTGGCCACCTCGAGGTCGGGTACCACCTTGCGCAGCTCCTCCACGGACAGGGCGCCCGCGCGCAGCAGAACCGGGACCTTGCCGGTGACGTCCACGATCGACGACGGGACGATGCCCGGCGTCGGGCCGCCGTCCAGGTACACGGAGACCGAGTCGCCGAGCATGCCCTGCGCGGCGTCGCAGTCCTCCGGCGCGGGGTGGCCGGTCAGGTTGGCCGACGAGACGGCCATCGGGCCGACCTCGGTGAGCAGCTCGATGGCGACCGGGTGCAGCGGCATCCGGATCGCGACGGTGCCGCGCGTGTCGCCGAGGTCCCACTGGAGCGACGGCTGGTGCCGGGCGACCAGCGTCAGGGCGCCCGGCCAGAAGGCGTCGACGAGCTCCCACGCCTGCTCGGAGAAGTCCGTGACGAGGCCGTGCAGGGTGTTCGGGGAGCCGATCAGGACAGGGGTGGGCATATTGCGGCCGCGCCCCTTGGCCTCCAGCAGGTCCGCGACGGCTTCCGGGCTGAAGGCGTCCGCACCGATCCCGTACACGGTGTCGGTGGGCAGGACGACGAGCTCGCCGCGGCGGACGGCGGACGCGGCCTCACGAAGGCCCGTCGTGCGATCGGTCGCGTCGTTGCAGTCGTATCGCCGTGCCATCAGCGGGCCTCCTCGTACACGTTCTCGTACACGTTCTTCGTCATGGCATCGCCTTGCGCGCGGTCGCGAAGCGCGGGCGGTTGTTCAGGTCGGGGTGGTCGGCGGCGTCCGCCCAGCCGGCCTCCTCGTTGAAGATCCACGGCACCTGGCCGCCCTGGGTGTCGGCGTGCTCGACGACGACGAGGCCGCCGGGGCGCAGCAGCCGGTGGGCGGTGCGTTCGATGCCGCGGATGGTGTCGAGGCCGTCCTCGCCGGAGAAGAGCGCCATCTCCGGGTCGTGGTCGCGGGCCTCGGGCGCGACGTACTCCCACTCGGTGAGGGGGATGTACGGGGGGTTGGAGATGACCAGGTCGACCTGGCCGTCGAGCTCGGGGAGCGCCGTCAGGGCGTCGCCCTGGTGGACGGTGACCCTGGACCCCTCGGCGTTCTTGCGGGTCCACACCAGCGCGTCCTCGGACAGCTCCACGGCGTGCACGCGCGAGCGCGGCACCTCCTGGGCCATGGCGAGCGCGATGGCGCCCGAGCCGGAGCACAGGTCGACGATCAGCGGCTCGACGACGTCCATCGCCCGGACGGCGTCTATGGCCCACCCGACGACCGACTCGGTCTCGGGACGCGGCACGAAGACACCGGGGCCGACCTGGAGTTCCAGGTAGCGGAAGAACGCCCGCCCGGTGATGTGCTGGAGCGGCTCGCGGGCCTCGCGGCGGGCGACGGCCTCCCAGTAGCGGGCGTCGAAGTCCGCGTCCTTGACGTTGTGCAGCTCTCCCCGCTTGACGCCGTGCACGAACGCGGCGAGCTCCTCCGCGTCGAAGCGCGGTGACGGCACGCCGGCGTCGGCCAGCCGCTGGGTGGCCTGGGCCACCTCGGCAAGCAGCAGGTTCACGCTGGTCCTCCGGGCTGGGCGGGTTGCTGTATTACTCCGGTACTACTGCGGTGTTACTGCGCGGCGGCGAGCTTCGCGGCGGAGTCGGCGTCGACACACGCCTGGATCACCGCGTCGAGCTCCCCGTCGAGCACCTGGTCCAAGTTGTACGCCTTGAAGCCGACCCGGTGGTCCGAGATCCGGTTTTCCGGGAAGTTGTACGTCCGGATCTTCTCGGACCGGTCGACCGTGCGCACCTGGCTGCGGCGCGCGTCGGCGGCGTTCCTCTCGGCCTCCTCCTGGGCGGCGGCGAGCAGCCTGGAGCGCAGGATACGCATGGCCTGCTCCTTGTTCTGGAGCTGGCTCTTCTCGTTCTGGCAGGAGGCGACGATGCCGGTCGGCAGGTGGGTGATGCGTACGGCGGAGTCGGTGGTGTTGACGGACTGGCCGCCGGGGCCGGAGGACCGGTAGACGTCGATACGCAGGTCGTTGGCGTGGATCTCGACGTCGATCTCCTCGGCCTCGGGCGTCACCAGGACACCGGCGGCGGAGGTGTGGATACGGCCCTGCGACTCGGTGGCGGGCACGCGCTGCACGCGGTGCACCCCGCCCTCGTACTTCAGCCGTGCCCAGACGCCCTGGCCGGGCTCGGTGGCGCCGTTGCCGCCCTTGGTCTTCACGGCGACCTGGACGTCCTTGTAGCCGCCGAGCTCGGACTCGGTGGCGTCGATGATCTCGGTCTTCCAGCCGACGCGCTCGGCGTACCGCAGGTACATGCGCAGCAGGTCGCCGGCGAACAGGGCGGACTCGTCGCCGCCCGCGCCCGCCTTGATCTCCAGGATGACGTCCTTGTCGTCGCTGGGGTCGCGCGGGACGAGCAGCAGCCGCAGTTTGTCGGTCAGCTCCTCGCGCTGCTTCTCCAGCTCCTTGACCTCGGCGGCGAAGTCGGGGTCGGCGGCGGCGAACTCGCGGGCCGTCTCGATGTCCTCGCCGGTCTGCTTCCAGGAGCGGTACGTGGCGACGATGGGGGTCAGCTCGGCGTAGCGCTTGTTGAGCTTGCGGGCGTTGGCCTGATCGGCGTGGACCGACGGGTCGGCAAGCTTCTTCTCGAGATCGGCGTGCTCGCCGATCAGTTCCTCGACCGCCTCGAACATCGGGGGCTCCTGGTTTCGCGAAATGGCTGCTGTGGAAGACGGCAAAGCGCCGGTCCCGGCCACCCCGACACGCGGGGCGGCCGGAGACCGGCGCAGTGGCTCGCTACTTGGCGGAGCCGGCAGCCTTCTTGCCGAAGCGGGCCTCGAAGCGGGCCACACGGCCACCGGTGTCGAGGATCTTCTGCTTGCCCGTGTAGAACGGGTGGCACTCGGAGCAGACCTCGGCACGGATGGTGCCGCCCTGGATCGTGCTACGGGTGGTGAACGACGCGCCACAGGTGCAGCTCACCTGCGTCTCGACGTACTCGGGGTGGATGTCGCGCTTCAAGGTGTCTCCTAGTTTCGGGAGGGCACCGGGTCGCACGTGCGGGATGCACGGGCGTGAACCGGGGCCGACGTACCAGTCTGCCAGGACCGGCCGCATCTCCCAAAACCGGGGGGTGGCCGGATCTATTCCGGCTGCCCGGCCGGCTACCTGACCACCCCGTCGGCCTGCCCCTTGGCGGCGTCCGCGGTGGCGGAGGCGGGGATCGGCCTGTCGGCCTTGAGGGCGGCCCACACCTGCTGGGACTGGGCCTTCAGCGGTATGACGCGGTTGAGGTTTGCGGGGTCGTACTGGACCGGCAGCGTGATCATGTGGACGTCGTCGGCCCCGAGCTGCTTGAGTCCGCCGGCGAAGTCGGCGAGCTCCTTGACGGAGTCGAGCTCGGAGTCGGGCGTGATCGCCTTGGTGGCGGTGTCGGCGAGGTCCCACAGCTTCTTGGGGCTGGTGAAGACGCCGACGCTCTTGGCCTGCTCGATGAAGGCCTTCATGAACGCCTGCTGGAGCTGTATTCGGCCGAGGTCGCTGCCGTCGCCGACGCCCTTGCGGGTGCGCACGAGGCCGAGGGCCTGCTCGCCGCCGAGCGTGTGGGTGCCGGCGGGCAGGTCGAGGCGGCTGCTCCTGTCGGTGATCGGCTTGGTGGTGGTGATCTCCACGCCGCCGAGCTCGTCGATGAGCTTCTTGAAGCCGGTGAAGTCGACCTCGATGTAGTGGTCCATGCGGATGCCGGACATCTTCTCGACCGTCTTCACCGCGCAGGCCGGGCCGCCGACCTCGTACGCCGTGTTGAACATGGCCTTGCGCCGGCCGGGCACGTTCGCGCCGGTCTTGTCGGTGCAGTCGGGCCGCTCGATGATCGTGTCACGCGGTACGGAGACGACGCTGGCCTTCTTGTGGCCCTCGTACAGGTGCAGGATCATCGCGGTGTCGGAGCGGGCGGCGCCCTCGTCCCTGCCGTACTCGCCGTTGGCGCCGGAGCGGGTGTCCGAGCCGAGGACCAGGATGTCCATGGAGCCGTTGTCGACGTTCTGCGGGCGGTCGTCGTCGCGCAGTTGGGCGTTGATGTCGACGCTGTCGATGTTGCCGTTGAGCGTGAAGTACGCGTAACCGAGCCCGCACCCGCCGACCAGGACCACTCCGGCGGCCGACCAGGCGGCGACGGTGAGCGCCCGGCGGCCCTTGCCGGGCTGACGGCGGCGGCGTCCGGTGGCACGTATTCGGCTGGTCTTGCTGCCCTGCTCGGCCATGTTCTCCTCAGTCCTCGCTGGTTCCGCTACCCCCGGGCGCAGTGATCAGGCACTGTCGGCCTGTCAGACGGGGAGGCGGCCCAAAGGGTTGCACGGCCGGCTGAGAGGTCCTTGAGAACGCGCTGTGCCCACCGCGCGTTCGCGCGATGGGCACAGACCGTGTTTCACCTGCGGTTTTCCAAGGACCGGGGGCCCGGGGCGGCTCGTGGGAGAACCGCCCCGGACGTGGCGAACATCGCATGCTCCCGGCCCTCGGGGCGTCGGTCAGCCGAGGAGGTTGTACGCCTGCCAGCCGGTGCCGAAGTCCTTGCGGGCGAGGAACCCGCCCCTGCCGTTGCCCGGGTACAGCCAGAGCTTGCCGGCCGTGTCGCGGGCCAGGACGTCGGCGACGCCGTCGCTGTTGACGTCACCGGTGGTGGCCAGGGCGTTCATGGAGCCGAAGGCGGCGACCAGGACGGGCGCGGACCACGGCTTGGTGGCGACGCCGGTGCCCTTGTACAGGTAGGTCTTGCCGTCCGTGGCGCGGGCGAACATGTCGGCCTTGCCGTCGTTGGTGAAGTCGCCGTGGCCGCGGATCATCGTGAACTTGCCCCAGCCGGTGCCGACGCTGATCGGCGTACCGAAGGCGCCGGTGCCGCGGCCCGGGTAGACGCGCATGGTGCCGACGGAGTCGACCGCGACCATGTCGGGCAGCTCGTCACCGGTGACGTCACCGGGGGTGAGGATCGCCTTGTGCTTGCCCCAGCCCTTGGCAATGAGCTTGGACTGCCACTCGTTGGCTGCGATGGAGTAGTGGTCCCAGTAGACGTCACCGTTGTAGCGGTTCAGCACGTCCGTGAGGCTGTCGCGGTCCAGGTCATTCTGGAGCGCCAGGGTGAAGCCGCCGAAGTAGCCGAGGTTCTGCGTACGGCTCAGCGAGGTGATCTTCGAGGTCCAGCCGAACAGGGTGGAGTCCGAGGTGCGGCGGGCCAGCAGGTCCGCGGCGTGGTCGCCGTTCCAGTTGGCGTCGTCGACCCGGGACTGGACCGGCGCCGAGTACGTGGAGACCTTCGCGTACACGCCGTACTTGCCGGCGGCCGAACAGTCGATGTCACCCCACGAGACGACGCCGACGAGCTTGCCTCCGACGACGAGCGGGCCGCCGGAGTCACCGTTGCAGGTGGTCTCGCTGGTCTCGTCACTTCCGGTGGGCGGGTCGCCGGCGCACAGCATGTGGCCCTTGACGAAGCCCTCCGGGTAGGCGGCGGCGCAGTTCGTGTCCGAGACGGTGTCGGCGTCGGCGACCTTCAGGGTCTGGGAGGCGCTGTCCGGCTCCGTGGAGCTGGTGCGGCCCCAGCCGTACACCTTGCCGTCCAGGCCCGCCTGGTACAGGGCGCCGTCCGTCGGCTGCGCGAGCGGCAGCGGCCGGGCAGTGGTGGGCGTGTCCAGCGTCAGCACGGCCACGTCGTTGTCGAGCGTGTAGTCGCTGTACTGCGGGTGGTGCCACTGACGGGAGACGCCGTGGGGCGTGCCGCCGTGCAGGTCCTCACCGGTGGGGAGCTGGTCGGTACCGGTGATGACGACACCGTCCGTGTACCACTTGATGCCCTTGACGCAGTGGGCGGCGGTGAGGATCTTCGTCGGTGCGATCACCGTGCCGCCGCAGAAGTAACCGGCACCGGTGCTGTCCCAGAAGTGGAGCTGTGCCATCCAGGGCGCGGTGGAGATGGTGGTCTCCTGGCCGCCGATGATGCGGGCGCTCGGCGCGCTGTCGGAGCTGCTGCCGGCCTCCGGCTCCTTGCCGAGGCTGCGCGCGCTGCGCTCGTCGGCCTTCATGGCCTTGGCCGCCCGCTGGGCCAGCTCCTCCTTCGAGACCGTGTCGCCGGTCGCCGGCGGCGCCACGCTGATGCGCGGGGCCTCGTTCGCTTCGGCGGAGTCCGAGCCGGTGACGGCGATGCCCGCCCCCACCAGTGCGACGACTGCGGCCGCGGCCGGCAGCGCGATGGTCATACGGCGCCGGTGCCGGCCGCCGCGCGTGCGTATCTGCACTGAGTAAACCCCTTGGGTCGACCCGGCGCAGCGCGACCGCCACGCCGGAAGAATCCATGACGATGGCGGGGCATGGCTGGTGTACGGGCAGCACGCCGGAAAACCCCCCTGGCCTCGGCTCGTGCTGCGCGGCGGAATCCCCCCACGTCGATGGCAGGATGCTACGCCTGTCAAGTACTGCTTGACCAGCGGCCGGTGAGAAGACGGTGAAAACGAGACCACCCCGTCACCGAAGTGACGGGGCGGTCCGTTATGTGCTTCTGATACGACGTCAGTCGTTGCCGTTGCCGGCCGACGGGGTCGTCTTCTGGATCTGGAGCAGGAACTCGGCGTTCGACTTCGTCTGCTTCATCTTGTCGAGCAGCAGCTCGATCGCCTGCTGCTGGTCGAGCGCGTGCAGCACCCGGCGCAGCTTCCAGACGATGCCCAGCTCCTCGTTGCCGAGGAGGATCTCCTCCTTGCGCGTACCGGACGCGTCGACGTCGACGGCCGGGAAGATGCGCTTGTCGGCGAGCTTCCGGTCGAGCTTGAGCTCCATGTTGCCGGTGCCCTTGAACTCCTCGAAGATCACCTCGTCCATGCGCGAGCCGGTGTCGACCAGCGCGGTGGCCAGGATGGTCAGCGAGCCGCCGTCCTCGATGTTGCGCGCGGCGCCGAAGAAGCGCTTCGGCGGGTAGAGCGCGGTCGAGTCGACACCACCGGACAGGATGCGGCCGGAGGCGGGGGCCGCGAGGTTGTACGCACGGCCCAGGCGGGTGATCGAGTCCAGCAGGACGACCACGTCGTGACCCAGCTCGACGAGGCGCTTGGCGCGCTCGATGGCCAGCTCGGCGACGGTGGTGTGATCCTCGGCCGGGCGGTCGAAGGTCGAGGAGATGACCTCGCCCTTGACCGACCGCTGCATGTCGGTGACCTCTTCCGGACGCTCGTCGACGAGGACGACCATCAGGTGGCACTCGGGGTTGTTGTGGGTGATCGCGTTGGCGATCGCCTGCATGATCATGGTCTTACCGGTCTTCGGCGGGGCCACGATCAGGCCTCGCTGGCCCTTGCCGATCGGCGACACGAGGTCGATGATCCGCGTGGTCAGCACACCCGGGTCGGTCTCCAGACGGAGGCGGTCCTGCGGGTAGAGCGGGGTCAGCTTGTTGAACTCGGGGCGGCCGCGGCCGGAGTCGGCGGCCATGCCGTTGGCCGAGTCCAGGCGGACCAGCGCGTTGAACTTCTCGCGGCGCTCGCCCTCCTTCGGCTGGCGCACGGCACCGGTGATGTGGTCACCCTTGCGCAGGCCGTTCTTGCGGACCTGGGCGAGCGAGACGTACACGTCGTTCGGGCCGGGCAGGTAGCCGGAGGTCCGGATGAACGCGTAGTTGTCGAGGATGTCCAGGATGCCCGCGACGGGGATCAGGACGTCGTCCTCGGAGACCTGCGGCTCGCCGGCCTGGAAGTCGTCGCGGCCACGACGGCCACGGCGGTCGCGGTAGCGCCCGCGGCGACCGCGACGGCCGCCCTCGTCCTCGAAGTCGTCCTGCGGGCCGCCCTGGCCCTGCTGGCCGCCCTGGCGCTGCTGGCGCTGGCCGCCCTGCTGGTCGTCGCCCTTGCCGCCGCGGTCACGCTGGCGGTCGCGCTGGCGGTCCCGGCGGTCGCCACGGCCCTCGCCGCGCTCGCCGCGGTCACGCTGGCGGTCGCGACGGCCGCCCTCGGCGGTGTCCACGGACGCCTCGGCCTTGGCCTCCGGCTGCGCGTCGGTCTTCGTGTCGGTCCTGGCCTCCGTACGGACGTCGGTGCGCACCTCGGTGCGGACGTCGCCCTCGGGGCTGCCGGCCGGCGCGGTGGCACGGCGACGGCGGCGCTCACCGGCGGGCTGGTCCTCGCCCGCGGCGGCCTGCTCCGACGGGGCCGACTGCTTGGGGGACGGCTGACCGGGGATCTCGATCTGCTGCTGCGCCACGGCCTTGTCGGCCTTGTCGGCGGCCTTCTCGGCCTTGGCGGCGGTCTTGTCGACGGCCTTGTCGGCGGCCTCCTCGCCCGTACGGGCCTTGGAGGTGGCGCGGCGCTTCGGCTTCGTCTCGGCGGCTCCGGCCGCGTCGGCGGCCTTGGGCGCGGAGGCGCCGCCTCCGGCCTGCGCCTCCTTGATGACCTCGATCAGTTGGCTCTTGCGCATCCGCGCGGTGCCCCTGATGCCGAGGCCTGACGCGACCTGCTGCAGCTCGGCCAGGACCATGCCCTCGAGGCCGGTGCCGGAGCGGCGGCGCCGTGACGTGGTGCCAGTGGCAGCACCTGCGGCGGGCGCGGCGGTGTCGACACTGTTGTCGGCAGTCACGCCCATCAGATCGGTGGTGTCGCTCACGAAGGGTCCTTCCCTGGAGCGGACGTCGGCCTTCTGGCTCGGCGACCGGTTGTGCTGTCCGACAGCGGTCCTTGATCGGTGGACCGAGTCGGGGCGGTGGTCCCGCCGGGTACGGCGGAGAAGAAAAACGTGCTTGGGTCCGGCCCGAGGCCCCCTGCTCGGCCCGCTCCTGGGAAAAGCGAGGGGTGTCGCGCGCCGGTTCCGGAGCGTGCTCGAAACTGCTCAGGCAGGCTGCTCAGGCAGTGGAGGAGGCTCCCGGAAGAATGGTGGTCCCGGATGGGGACACTCAGCACCGCGCCACAAAGACGTCGGGTGCAGACTTGAGGTTAACACTACCGGCTCCAACAAACATTCCCCCTCTCCAACACCGGCAACCGTGTTACTACGGGGCGAGCGGCAGAACGCTCGCGCCCGAGACGTCGAGGGCCAGCCTGTTGGCCGCCCAGCCCTCGCCCGCCAGCCGCGCGACCTTCTCGGCCGCGCCGTCCTCGGCCAGCGCGAGCACCGTGGGGCCCGCACCGGAGATGACCGCGGGAACACCGTCCGCACGCAGTCGGTTCACAAGCGCGATGCTCTCCGGCATCGCGGGGGCCCGGTACTCCTGGTGGAGCCGGTCCTCGGTGGCGGCGAGCAGCAGCTCGGGCCGCCTGGTCAGGGCCTCGACCAGCAGGGCCGCCCGGCCGGCGTTGACGGCGGCGTCCACGTGCGGGACGGTGCGCGGCAGCAGGCCGCGGGCGGTCTCGGTGAGGACCGGCTTCCCGGGGACGAAAACCACCGGAACGATGGAATCGGCCGGGTCCATCCTGATCGCGCGGGCCGCGCCGCCCTCGGTCCAGGCGAGCGTGAAGCCGCCGAGCAGGCAGGCGGCCACGTTGTCGGGGTGGCCCTCGATCTCGGTGGCGAGCTCCAGCAGCGCCGCGTCGTCGAGCCTGGCGTCGCCGCCTATGGTCACCGCCCGGGCGGCGACGATGCCGGCGCAGATGGCCGCCGAGGAGGAGCCGAGGCCACGGCCGTGCGGGATGCGGTTGGCGCAGACGACCTCCAGGCCGCGCGGCTGCCCGCCGAGCAGGTCGAAGGCCGTGCGCAGGGAGCGTACGAGCAGGTGGCTCTCGTCGCGCGGGAGGGTGTCGGCGCCCTCTCCGGCGATGTCGATGTGCAGCCCGGAGTCGGCGACCCGGACGACGACGTCGTCATACAGCCCCAGCGACAGGCCGAGGGCGTCGAAGCCCGGGCCGAGGTTGGCGCTGGTGGCGGGAACGCGCACCCGGACGGCGGCGGCGCGGAACGCGGGACCGGCCATCGCTCGATGACTCTCCTTGAATCTGACGACGTAGGTTGTCGCGGTTTTCGAGGTTTCAGGGATTTCGGGGGTTTTACGAGAAGTACGAAGACCCATGGGCCGCAGCGGCATCAACGGCAACAGCACCGCGGCATATGCGGCGGGGCGGGTTCGGTACAGCCTATCGAAGGAAGGTTCTGTGGCGACATAGGGCGCACAGGAGGCGCACGATGCGTGTCGCGAGCCTGCCCGTGCTCCTGTGTACGGCGCCGTACGGGTTGCGGTTTTCAGCCAATCTTCGCCCTTGCGCACGGCGGGGTCTCCGCCCGGTGCGCGCCTGGCGCCGGGCCCGGACCTGGCCGAGACCCGACGCGGCGGGACGGGGCCGGGACCGGGGGGAACCGGCCCCGCTGCCGCTTCGGCGCAGGGCTCAGACCAGGCCCAGCCGCTCCGCGGCCGTGGCGGCGTCGACGGGGACGGTGACCGGCTGGGGGGCTCCGGCGACGGCCCAGTCGGGGTCCTTGAGGCCGTTGCCGGTGACGGTGCACACGATCGTCTGGCCCGGGTCCACCTTGCCCTGCTCGGCGGCCTTCAGCAGGCCGGCGACGGAGGCGGCGGAGGCGGGCTCCACGAAGACGCCCTCCTGGGAGGCCAACAGCCGGTAGGCGCGCAGGATCTCACGGTCCGTCACCTCGTCGATGAAGCCGCCCGACTCGTCCCGCGCGGCCAGCGCGTACGTCCAGGAGGCCGGGTTGCCGATCCGGATCGCGGTGGCGATGGTCGACGGGTCCTTGACCACCTCGCCGCGCACGATGGGCGCGGAGCCGGAGGCCTGGAAGCCCCACATGCGGGGCGTGCGGGTGGAGACCTGGTCCGCCGCGTACTCCTTGTAGCCCTTCCAGTACGCGGTGATGTTGCCGGCGTTGCCGACGGGCAGGACGTGGATGTCGGGGGCGTCGCCCAGCATGTCCACGATCTCGAACGCGGCGGTCTTCTGGCCCTCGATACGGACCGGGTTGACCGAATTGACCAGCGCCACCGGGTAGTTGTCGGACAGCGCGCGGGCCAGCGTCAGGCAGTCGTCGAAGTTGCCGTCGACCTGGAGGATCTTGGCGCCGTGGACGAGGGCCTGGCCCATCTTGCCGAGGGCGATCTTGCCCTGCGGCACGAGGACGGCGGACACCATGCCCGCACGGACGGCGTACGCGGCCGCCGAGGCGGACGTGTTGCCCGTGGAGGCGCAGATGACGGCCTGCGCGCCCTCCTCCTTGGCCCGGGTGATGGCCATGGTCATGCCGCGGTCCTTGAAGGAGCCGGTGGGGTTGGCGCCCTCGACCTTCAGGTGGACCTCACAGCCCGTGCGCTCGGAGAGCACCTGCGCGGGCACGAGCGGCGTGCCACCCTCACGGAGCGTGACGACCGGGGTCGTGTCCGTGACCGGCAGCCGGTCGCGGTACTCCTCGATGATTCCGCGCCACTGGTGAGTCATTGCTGGTTACTCTCCTTCGACCCGCATGATGCTGGCGACACCACGCACGGTGTCGAGCTTGCGCAGCGCCTCGACGGTCCCGGAGAGGGCGGCGTCGGGCGCGCGGTGGGTGACGACGACGAGGGACGCCTCGCCGTCCTTGCCCTGCTGGCGCACCGTATCGATGGATACGCCGTGCTCGGCGAAGACCGTCGCGACCTGGGCGAGGACGCCCGGCTTGTCGGCCACGTCGAGGCTGATGTGGTACCGCGTGACGACGTCGCCCATGGGGCTGACGGGGAGCTGCGTGTACGCGGACTCGCCGGGCCCCGTCGCGTCGTTGAGGCGGTTGCGGCAGACGGCGACGAGGTCGCCGAGGACGGCGGACGCGGTCGGCGAGCCGCCGGCACCGGGCCCGTAGAACATGAGCTGCCCGGCGGCGTCCGCCTCGACGAAGACGGCGTTGTACGCGCCGCGCACGGAGGCCAGCGGGTGGCTGAGCGGGATCATCGCGGGGTGCACGCGCGCGGTGACGGACTCGCCGTCGGCGGCGCGCTCGCAGATGGCGAGCAGCTTGATGGTGCAGCCCATGCGCTTGGCGGAGGCGAAGTCGGCGGCGGTGACCTCGGTCATGCCCTCGCGGTACACGTCGTCGAGGCGTACGCGCGTGTGGAAGGCGATGCCGGCCAGGATGGCGGCCTTGGCGGCGGCGTCGAAGCCCTCGACGTCGGCGGTCGGGTCGGCCTCCGCGTAACCGAGCGCGGTCGCTTCGTCGAGCGCTTCCGAATACCCGGCCCCGGAGGTGTCCATCTTGTCGAGGATGAAGTTCGTCGTGCCGTTGACGATGCCCAGGACCCTGTTGACCTTGTCGCCGGCGAGGGACTCGCGCAGCGGGCGGATCAGCGGGATGGCGCCGGCGACGGCCGCCTCGTAGTACAGGTCCTGGCCGTGCTCCTCGGCGGCGGCGTACAGCTTCTGGCCGTCCTCGGCGAGGAGCGCCTTGTTCGCGGAGACGACGGACGCGCCGTGCTCGAAGGCGGTGGTGATGAGCGTACGGGCGGGCTCGATGCCCCCGATGACCTCGACGACGACGTCGATGTCCCCGCGTTTGACCAGGGCGGTGGCGTCGGTGGTGATGAGCTCCTCGGGGATGCCCTCACGCACCTTGGAGGGCCGGCGGACGGCGACGCCGGCGAGCTCGACCGGTGCGCCGATACGCGCCGCGAGGTCGTCGGCGTGCGTCGTCATGATGCGCGCCACCTCTGAGCCGACCACTCCACAGCCC
The DNA here is from genome assembly GCF_040674455.1 of Streptomyces sp. NPDC049837. Lineage (NCBI taxonomy): Bacteria > Bacillati > Actinomycetota > Actinomycetes > Kitasatosporales > Streptomycetaceae > Streptomyces > Streptomyces sp. NPDC049837. The sequence continues at coordinate 244,883 of NZ_JBFAMP010000003.1, forward strand.
AGCAGCGCCACCTTCAGCGGACGCGTACGCATCATCCGACCTCACTTCTCATACTTCTACGGTGTGGACCAGTCTCACTCACCGGACGGAAGTTTCTCCCTTCCGTCCGGATTATGAGACATCTATTTCATTAACCGACATCGAGACGCAGAAGATCTTCCTCTGTCTCGCGCCGGACGATCACGCGCGCCTCACCGTCGCGGACGGCGACGACGGGCGGGCGGAGTACGTGGTTGTAGTTGCTGGCCATGGAACGGCAGTACGCGCCGGTCGCCGGTACGGCGAGCAGGTCCCCCGGCGCGATGTCGGCCGGCAGGAACGCGTCCTTGACGACGATGTCGCCGCTCTCACAGTGCTTGCCGACGACCCGGCTGAGCATCGGCTCGGCGTCGCTCGTACGCGACACGAGCGCGACGGAGTACTCGGCGTCGTACAGGGCGGTGCGGATGTTGTCCGACATGCCGCCGTCGACACTCACGTACGTACGCAGCCCGGCGAGCGGCTTGACCGTGCCGACCTCGTAGAGCGTGAAGGCGGTGGGCCCGACGATGGCGCGGCCCGGCTCGACGGAGATGCGCGGCGTACGCAGCCCGGCGGCCTCGCACTCCCTCGTCACGATCTCGCGGAGCGCCTTGGCGATCTCGTGCGGCTCGCGGGGGTCGTCGTCGGAGGTGTACGCGATGCCGAGGCCGCCGCCGAGGTCGATCTCGGGCAGCTCGACGCCGTGCTCGTCGCGGACCTGCTTGAGCAGCCCGACGACCCGGTGGGCGGCCACCTCGAAGCCGGAGGTGTCGAAGATCTGCGACCCGATGTGGGAGTGGATGCCGATGAGCTCGAGCCCGTCGAGCTTCAGCGCGCGCCGGACGGCCTCCGCCGCCTCGCCGCCCGCGAGGGCGATGCCGAACTTCTGGTCCTCGTGGGCGGTGGCGATGAACTCGTGCGTGTGGGCCTCGACGCCCACGGTCACCCGGATCTGCACCTTCTGCCGCTTGCCGAGCGACTGGGCGATGTGCGCGACGCGCACGATCTCCTGGAAGGAGTCGAGCACGATCCGGCCGACGCCGAGGCGTACGGCCCGCTCGATCTCCTCGGCGGACTTGTTGTTGCCGTGGAAGGCGATCCGCTCGGCGGGCATCCCGGCGTCGAGGGCGGTCGTCAGCTCGCCGCCGGAACACACGTCGAGGTTGAGCCCCTCTTCGTTCAGCCACCGCACGACGGCGCGGGAGAGGAACGCCTTTCCGGCGTAGAACACGTCCGCGTCCGGGCCGAAGGCGTCGGCCCAGGCGCGGCAGCGGGCGCGGAAGTCGGCCTCGTCGAGGAAGTAGGCGGGGGTGCCGAACTCCTCGGCGAGGGTGGTGACAGCGATCCCCCCCACGGTCACGACACCGTCCTGGTCGCGCCGGACGGTCCGGGCCCAGACCTTCTCGTCGAGCGCGTTGAGGTCGGTCGGCGGGGCGGTGTAGTGGCCCTCGGGGAGGACATCGGCGTGACGGGGCCCTGCGGGGTGTGCGGAACGGCTCATTTCTCTCTCACAAGTAGTCAGGGGCGCTGATGCCGAGCAGGGCCAGGCCGCCGGCCAGCACCGTCCCGGCGGCTTCGGCGAGGGCGAGCCGGGAACGGTGGGCGGCCGAGGGTTTCTCGTCACCGAGGGGCAGCGCGGTGTGCTGGAACGCCAGGAACGCGTCGGCGGTCGTCTCCAGGTGCCGGGCGACCCGGTCGGGGGCGCGGTGGCGGGCGGCGGCTTCGAGAGCGGCGGGGTGATCGCCGAGAGCGGCCAGGAGGCGGGGCGCGTCGACATCCTCTTCGTACGCGGGCGTGATGTCGAGCTGGGCGGCGTTACGGAGGAGGGCCCGCGCCCGCGCGTGGGCATACCGCACGGTGAACAGCGGGTTGGCCTCGCTCTGGGTGAGCAGCCCTTCCGGCGCGAGCGGCCGGTCGTGCGCGGCGGGCCGGAGCAGCGCCCAGTGGGCGGCGTCGCGGCCGAGGGCGTGGACGTCGTACGTGACGGGCACGGGGCGGAGGGTGACGGGCTCGGCCTCGTCGCGTAGGACCGCCCCCTGCGCGGCCAGGAGCCTGCGCACGGCGTCTGCCACGACCACGGCCCGGGCGTCGCCGGGGTGCACGATCCGGAAGGCGCGCCCTTCCAGGGAGGCACCGTGCCCGTACCGCTCGCGCCGGTCGAGGATCTCCCGCACCAGGGCGCGGCTGCCGCGGTCGGCGAGCGTGATGTTGAGGAACCCGGGCCCGGTGATCTCGACGCGCTCGATGCCCTCGGCCTCGGCGATCCTGGGCCGCAGCACCTGGGCGACGCCGAGCGGCTCCATCCCGGCCTCCCGGGCGAGCTGGAACGCGGCATTGGTGGCCCAGTCCCCGCACCCCCCGGGCCGGGGCCGCTCCACCTTGACCCGCTCGGGCACCCGCGTGTGCGCCCGCAGCGCACCCTCACCGACCGCGCGGCGCACGGCGTGCAGCACGGTGAGGGAGAGATCTGCGGGGGTCACGGGACAAGCGTATGGGAGGAGGCCGCCTCGGGCGGAACCGGTTTCGCCATGCGGGCAGCGGTGGCACTGAAGCGGTGCCCGCCTGGCCCGGCCCCTGCCAGCCCCTCGGCGGCCCCCCTCCCGGTCCCCCCGCCGGCTCTGCCGACCATTTACCGGGCACTGCCAGACCCTCGCCAGCCCTTGGCCGACCCTCTCCCGGTTTCCCTGCCGACCACTTGCCGGGCTGTGCCCGACCCTCGCCAGGCCCTAGCCGGCCCTCGACCGGTTTCCCTCCCGGCCCTCGACCGGTCAGCCCCAGGCGCTCCCGGCCCGCCCGGCACCCCGCCGGCCGTCGAGCGGCGGCGGCGTCTCCCGGTGCCTGAGCTGCCGCACGAGCCGCACCAGCTCGGCCGGCTCGAACGGCTTCGCCAGGAACGCGTCCACCCCGGCGGCGAGCCCGCTCTCCACCTCGTACTGCGTACACGCGCTGATGATCGCCACCGGCAGGTCCCTGGTCCGCGGATCCTCCCGCAACCGCTCGGCGGTCCTCAGCCCGTCCAGCCTGGGCATGACGACATCCAGGGTCACCACGTCGGGGCAGACCTGATGGACCACGTCCAGACACTCGGCACCGTCGGCCGCGGTCACGACCTCGAAGCCCTCCAGCTCGAGATTGACCCTGATCAGTTGCCGGATGACCCTGTTGTCGTCCACGACGAGCACCCGGCCGGACACGCCTGACACAACTCGAGAGTAGGTCGCCCTCCTGCCCTGCGTCCGGGTTTTCCCCACTTCCGCCCCACACGGGCGACCCTGCCTGCCCCGCCCCGCGGAAATACCTGTTCACAGCCACCGCCCGGGAGCTGGTAGGGTTCTACCCGTCACCGCCGAACACGGCGGAACGCCCCCGTAGCTCAGGGGATAGAGCAACGGCCTCCGGAGCCGTGTGCGCAGGTTCGAATCCTGCCGGGGGCACAGAAGCCGGAACAGCGTGATCACCCCGCTGACCAGCACATGTGCCAGACGTTGAGAGCCGGACCCAGTCCCACTGGGTCCGGCTCTTTGTCGTTGCTACTCACTGATCGCGAGTGAGGGGCGAGTGAACTCACGCAGGACAATCTCCGCCCGTACCGCTTCTCTCTCGTGGACCTTCAGGAGCCAAAACCAGCTCTCTCGACGTGACGGCGGCCCATCATGGCGGGATGAGTCGTGGGCAGAGGATTGTCGCAGGCGGAACGTTGTTCGCAGTCGGGGCCCTGTCAGCTACCTTCGCGTTTCTGAGCTGGGATCGTGCCAACCAGGTCGCAGGAGTGATCTCAGCCCTGGTGAGCGTGATCGCCTTGGGGGCTGCTATCTGGGCCTCGGTGGCTGGCGGGCAGCGCTCAACAGTCATGGCCACCAGGACAGGAAGCGCCAAGGCGAGCGGCGGGAGCGCCAACACCGGCATTGTGCACGCGGCGGGTCCACCTACCGCTGAGGACGTAGTCGCCCAGCACACAGGAGACGCCGAGGCGGATGAGGGGGAGGCGAACTCCGGGGTACGTCTGCAGTGATGCTGCTATACCGCAGCGCACCGTTGATTGCAGCGACTTGAGAAGGCGGCGTTGGTAGTGGGGGACCGGGTGAGAGACACAGCGCAGCACCTGTCCGCGAAGGGGACAGGACATTCGAGTGCTACAGGGCCGGGGGCTTTTGCGAACAGTGGAGTCGTCTACAATCTCTCGCTTCCCCCATTTCGTCCGGCTGAGTCGGGCTACCTGCATCAAGTGCGCCGCCTGGGTGCCGCAAACTTTCGGGGCCGCTCAGAAGAACTTGAGCAGATGGCTTCGTTCTGCACGGCAGAAGATGGGGCCCCAACGTACTGGCGCTGGCAAGCGCCTCCGTGGGCAGGGAAGACAGCGCTCATGGCCCAATTCGCCCTGCACCCGCCTCCGGGGGTAAGGGTTGCGGCCTTCTTCATCACTGCGCGCTTGGCTGGCCAGAGCGACCGCAGCGCCTTCTGCGATGTCTTGCAGCGCCAGCTGTACGCGATTCTCGGGGAGGAGGAGCCGCCCTGTACTGAGCACACGCGAGATGAGCAGTTGCTGACCGCCTGGGAGCGCGCGGCCCATCACTGCGCGAGCCGTCGACAGCGCTTGGTCGTGCTGGTGGACGGACTTGATGAAGACCGTGGTGTGGTGGCCGGACCGGACAGCTACAGCATCGCGGCGATACTGCCAGTACATCCCCCCCACGGCTCACGGGTTCTCGTGGCTGGGCGCCCCCATCCACCCGTGCCTGACGATGTCCCATTCGACCATCCGCTACGAGTTGAGGCGACCACCCATCGGCTGGACGTCTCGGAGCATGCCGAAGCGGTGCGGCGAGACGCGGAGGCGGACCTGCTTCGGCTCTTGCAGGAAGAAGGGCTTGCCCGGGAGCTAGTAGGGCTGATTTCAGCCGCCGGCGGCGGTCTGAGCACTAAGGATCTTGCACACTTGTCCCAAACGTCTCCACGGATGGTAAGCCGCCATCTGAGCGCCGCAACGGGCCGAGTGTTCCGGACTAGTAGCCCACACTGGGCGGCTCCGCAGCAGGACAATGGCGCTGGTGAAGAACTGTATCTACTTGGCCATGAGGAACTTCAGCAAACAGCGCTTGAGTTGCTCTCCCCCATTGAGCTTGCATCATTTCGGCAACGCCTGCATGCGTGGGCCGATCACTACGACGAGTTGCAATGGCCACATGACTCCCCTGAATATCTCCTGCGTGGATACGGACGTCTACTCCAGGACAACGCGGAAACTGAACGCTTAGTGAGGCTCGCTACCAACAGAAATCGCCATATGCGCCTGCGCCACGCTGCAGGAACAGACCGCGAAGCCCTGTCGGAGATTTCCTTCGCCTTCGAACTCATCCTTGCCGACAGTCGCACATCAGCGCCCAATTTGCATAATGCAATTTCACTTGCCGTATGTCGTGACTCTCTGCACGACAGCAACAGGAATCTTCCAAAAAATCTGTTGACATTATGGGCCAGGCTGGGACTGACTGAACGCGCCACCAATCACGCGTTCGCTCAGCGCACGCCGGACCTCAAGGCTGACGCCTTGATTGCCATCGCCGAAGCCCTCGTTCGTGAAGGTGAGCGCAACAAGGGACTTGCAGTGCTAGATGAGGCCGCCACCCTCTTAGACGATATCTTCGAGGATGACATTCGCGCGGAGATCCTAGCAAAAATTGCTCACACTCTCATAGGAGCAGGCTCCGTCAGTCAGGCTTTGAAGCTCATTGACGACGCTATAAACTTGGCACGAAAGATTGCAGATCCCGGCCTGCAGGAAGAACCCCTGGCTGCCATCATCGAAGCTCTCATGAGGGTGGGCGAATACCGGCGCGCCATTAGCGTTTCTGGCTCGTATCTTAAGGAGGACCGCCAAGCCTATGCGCTGAGCAAGATCGTGAAATTTTTGGCGGGAGATCGACGCTGGGATCAGGCCCTTGACCTGGCGCACACCATCACGAGACCCCAACAAAAGACATATGCCCTAATGCACATATGCCTTTCGTTGACAGAGGCGGGATGCAAGGCGCAAGTTGGGCAACTTATGGGCGATGCCATCCGCTCCGCTCAGAGCCTTGCAGACCCAAGTCGGCGGGCACACACCCTCGCGCGGCTCTCACGAGCTTTTGCAAAAATGGGCGAACATTCGCGTGCCACCGAGGTGGCCAACGAGGCATACGAAGCCTCACACGCTATCCGCGACGCTAAAAGCAAAGCCTTCGCACAAGCGGACATTGCGGAATCCCTGGCCTTCGCGGGGCACCATAATCGCGCTATCGCTACGGCCCGTAACCTACCGCCGGACTCTTGGGCCGGGATTGCCCTGTCATCCATCACAGGCATACTGGCGGAGGCAGGATTGCATGATGACGCGCTCCGACTCGCCGAGACGATCATTGAACCTCCGCAACGTGGACGGGCAATCTCGCACGTGGCGAAGTTTCTAGCAGAAGCTGGCGAACACGAGAAAGCCATATCCACGGCCCGTCGAATCGCAGATGCGAGGACTCGCATGGGAGCGCTTTGTTCAGTGGCGTGGGCAACTGCGAACGAAGGCAGTGACAACCTGGCCCTTCAACTCGCGGAGGAAGCTACCACGTTGGGGCAGTCTATCCGTGACCTGACTGATTACATCTCAGCCCTGTGCAGGCTTGCGGAGCTTCTAGCCGAGGGTGGACTTACAGATACATCCCTATCCCTGACTGAAGAACTTAAAAGCCTTACAGCGAATAGCGAGCCCTACTGGCAGGACATGGCACATGTTTCGTCTGCTCGTGTTGCAGCTTTGGCCGGCCGACATGAAGCATGCCTTTCCCATATCGCGAGTATCACTGATGCTTATTCTAGGATGTGTAGCCTCACCGAGAATGCCATTACTCTCGCCCAGCAAGGCAATAACGGCCAGGCAAAGAAGATGGCCACAGAAGCGATTTCCCTCTCCCGCGAGCGCGGCCCGATGGAGTGCGCGATCGGCATCGCCGAAGCCGCCCAAGCTCTGAGGCAGGCTGGAGAAATTGACGATTCCACTACACTGTTTGACGAAGCAACTACACTAGCCCGCAACCTCAGCGACCCAGGCGAGCGAGCTATGGCATTTTGCTACGCAGCTCAGAATTTGGCCCATTCAGAGATTCACGACAGCGCAGCGAAACTCACTGACGAGGCGGTCCTTCTAGCCAGGGAGATTCGGGACATTGGTTTGCAGGAACACATCTTCAAGCACGCCGGAGAAATTTATTGCACGCTTGGCGAGCATGTGAAGGCTAAGAGCCTGCCTGCTTTGATAGGCGACCCAGAAGTGCACGCCGAGACAACGATCTTCACACTTCACATGCTCGCTCGAGCGGGTAAGCACAAACTGGCCACCGAGCTTGCTCAAACCATCACACAGCCCGATGTGCGCCTCCGGAGTGCAAGTGTGCTCGCTGCTACTGCTGGGGAAAGCGTTGCAGCCCGAAGAGCGCTCACGGAAGCACTCCGTGTTAACCGCTGGCAAGAGACCGTGAAGGAAATTGCATGCGTTGGGGTGGAGTACCTGGCTACGTGCGCATCACAGGTACGGCACGTAGCCTGTGCTTCACCCCCAGAGAATCCACCAGGGCCTGCGCGCCGTTAGTGCTTGAGCCCTCTACCCAGCACCCGTTGTCCAACCCATCGCTTTCGCGATCTTCGCGTTGTTCAATTCCTCATGGCCGTCTATGCAGCCTTCGTATCGGCGATGGATGATCTCTGGCGAGTTGCCCGCACGGCGGGCCACCTCTGCCACCGGCACACCTGCATTGAGCCAGTTGGTGATGCAAGTGTGCCGGAGATCGTAGGGCCGGTGCGCGAGTGGGGATTCCACCTTGTCCGGTGGAAGGGCGATGGGCCGGGCTTCCTGCCAGACCCTCCAGTAACTGGAGGTGCCCAACACACCACCACGCTCATTGGCGAAGAGTCTGTTCATCGCGGGGCTTCGCCAAGACTTCTCCTAGGGCACGAGGTGGGATCGTCCGCCGGTCGCCACAGAAACCACGAAATACACAGAAACCTGGGACAGGCCCGCTGACCTGCATGAACTGCGCTGCACAGGGCCTGGTGCGGGCTGCCACAGAAGTCGCGGGAAGTCCCACAGAAATAGGAGGGCCGGAGCGAGCCCGTATTTGTGTGGGACTTCTGTGGGTTTCTGTGGCAGCCGCCCAACCGCAGCCGCGGGGCCCGTTTGTGCAGGTCAGGAGCGGCTCAAAGCGATCTCTGTGATTCTGTGGTTTCTGTGGCGGGGGGTCAGACAGCCGGGTCGCTCATACAGGGGTGGATGAGGTAGCGCGGGGACGGTGGCCGGCCCCTGCCTCCGGTGCGCAGGACGGGCTGGCAGCGGATGTATCCGTGGTCTTCCAGCAGGTTGAGCGCGGGGTCGAGGTCGGCAACGGTGGGGAACTCCGAGCGGGAGAGCTTCACCATGAGGTCGCGCTTGCTGACTTCGCTCCACTGCTGGGTGCGCAGCAGCTCCAACACGGTGTGGGCGCGGCTGGCGGTGTGGTCGGCTCCCATGAGGTCGAAGACCGCCAGGGCGTGACCGGTGAAGTAGTCGGTCAACTTCACCGCCGCGCGCATGGTGTCCGCGCTGACCGGCTCCGTGTGCCCGTTGCTGGGGTGCGCGGCCAGGTGCAGCAGACCAGCCAGGCGGCACGTGGCGCCGCCCAGCTTGTTCGCCCAGTTCTGGACGTGGGCGAGATCTCCGCCGCGCTGCCGCAGCCGGGGTTCCTGCCGCTTCTCGAACGCCACCAGCACCTCCCCGGCCTCCGGGGAGAGCTGGAGCACGGCCGGGTCTGTCCAGTCCGCCAAGGACATGGTCAGAGCGGTGACGTGCTCCTCGTAGGTAGCGGCCACCGCGTCGGGGATGGGCTCGGGAAGGATGTTGCGGTAGCCCACGAGGGACTTGGGCAGCGAGTAGAGGAACCGGGCCAACAGGCCCCGCTCGTCGGCTCCCCTGATGCGGCCGATGTCCTCCAGGACGCCCGGCTGCACCGTCAGACCCATGGTCAGGGCGGGGGCTTCGATGAACTCTTCCCGGCCCCGGCGGTCCACCCGCAGCCGGTCGCCTGCCTGCCCGCGCAGGAACACGTCCAGGTTCGGAGTGCCGGAGTAGCGCCCGGCGATGATGTCGAAGATCCCGCCCTCCGCCGACATGACGGAGAGCCTGCCGCCCTGTTCGGCCAGCAGTGAGGCGATGACCTCCGGGGTGGCGTCATCGGCAAGCAGACGGGGCTTGGCAGGCACCGTGACCGACTCCGCAGCCTGGGCCAGGCTGATGGCCTCGGCCACGAGCTGATCGCGCTTGTCAGCGTCCGCGCGGGCCGCCTTGGCTGCCGCGCTCTCCGCGACTTCCTTGGCGAGCCTGGCGGTGATCTCCGCTTCCACGATCCGTCCGGCCGACTGTGTGACCAGCAGCGCCTCACAGCGGTAGAGCGGGTTGGCCATCAGGTTGAACACCGCGCTCTTGCGGTTGCCCGGCGGCAGGGCGACGACCACGAACACCTTCGTGGGCTCCCGCCACCGGCCCCGGACTTGAACCACGGCGCGGCCACCGGCAGCGGTGCCCAGCACCGCGAGCGCGAGAGACCCTGCCATGTCCACCGGGGTCTGCGTCTCCTCGGCGACCGCGCGCACGTAGTCGCCCAGCCAGGCCGGGAAGACCTCCGTGGGAAAGGCCGGCAGTTCCCGGCGGGCGGTGAGCGGGATCGGCTCCTCCCACGGCGCCTCCGCTGCTACAGCCGCGTCCAGAGCCTCGAAACCGGCCCACAGCTCGGAGCTGCCCACAGGCTGTGTACTCATGCCGCACTCACCTCCACAGCCCCGCCCCGGACGAGACCGGAGCGGATCGCGGTACGGCACTCTCCGGCAGGCAGGCCGATGGACTGCCCAGCGCTCAGCAGCTCACCGGTCACGTCGGCCTCGGTGAGATCGCCGGTGCGGATGAGCCGTGCGAGGGCGTAGGCGGCGAAGTACAGAGCACGATTACGACCGCCCTGGCGGGCGGACAGCACCTTTTCCAGCTCCCTCCGCAGCGCGGTGGTGCTGTAGGCGGTGGCGTTGCGCATCCGGGCCGACAGCTCCGACAGCGGCATGGGGGCCGGAGCGGGCTTGGGGGTGAGCAGGTCACTGAGCCACGCAGGGAGGGAGGTCGCAGGCGCGTCGTGAATGACCTCGTACGGTGCTCCGCCCACCATGCTGCCAGCAGCAACCACGTACCCGCCCCAGGCCCGGGTGTCCACCTTCCACCCCAGACTGCCGCCCGTGCTGCGCAGCGTCTTTCCCTCCGGGGCGGCGAAGTACAGGTGCTGCCCGCCACGGCGGGTGCGCACCGTGAACGTCTCGGTCGGCAGCCGCTCTCCGGCGCGCTCGCACAGGGCGGCGAACACGTCCAGGCCATCGTCCATCCCCTCCCACTCGGCCGGGGCGGTGTCGCTGTCGTCCTTGGGGATGTCGAGGTCCACCACCACGAGCTGGGCGGGGCCGGTGGCGATCCCGACGTTGTACGGCGCTGTCTGCCAGCACGCGGTGATGTGCTGCGGGTCGCGGGTGGCGCGCTGCTCTGGGGTTCGGTGCCCATCGGCGCACCGGCCGGTGCGAGGGCAGTCGCGCTCCGGGTGCCCGGCCGGACGCTTGTCTCCGGGCCGCAGCGGGAAGACGGGCCAGCCACGTTCGGCGGCGTCCAGGGCGGCGCGCAGCAGCGCCGGCGCATGGGTTGGTGTCATGCTGGGGGTTCTCCTGTTTCTGTCGAAGGGACGGAGAGCCGGGGCGGTCGCGGTCTTGTGGTGAGAGGCGACCGCCTCGGGCGTATCTAGTGGCCGTTCTTGGCGGTGTCGATCTCGGGCATGGTGGGCAGCCCGATTCGGGTGAGCTGGGCGGGGTCGAAGCCGGGCAGCACGGCCCGGGCGGTGAGTGCGGCGGCAAGGGCTTCGGCGTAGGCCGCTCCCTCGCGGGCCACCTCGATCTGCGCCCCAGCCCTGAGGGCTTCGACGCGTTCGACGTGGGCGTGTTCCTCCCGCCGCTCAGCGATGTGCCGCTCGTAGGCGAGGGTTTCGCGTCGGTCGGTGCGCCAGTAACGGGCGGCCAGGCCGTAGGCGACCGTGGTGGCCAGGGCCCACAGCAGGAGCGGCAGCGAGACTCCGTCGGCGTATCCGGCCACGCCTGCCAGGGCCAGACCACCGGAGGCGGTGAATGCCGTCCCGGTGATCGCGGAGTCCCCCAGGCGTCCGGCCGCCACGGTGCCGACGGTCGCGGCCCCGGTGGCGAGCGCGACCATCAAGGCAGCGTTGCCGACGGAGTGTTCGGCGCCGTTGGCGTTCCAGATCCGGCCCAGGATCAGCACCGTGGACGTGGCCACGGCGGGGGCCGCCTTCGGGGCGGCCAGGGCCAGCCAGTGGCGGGCCACGATCGGTTCGTTCACGACGTGCCTCCTTCAGAAGTCCGGGATGGCGTTGATGACGGCGGCAGTCAGCTCGGTGATCGGGCCGGAGGCGCCGGTGGAGGCGAGGAAGAAGCCGAACATGGCGGCGATGAACGCGCTGCCATAGCCGAGCGACTTGGAGCGCAGCAGCATGAACAGCACGAAACCGAAGACCAGGACGAGGGAGACGGTGACGCCCATGGCGGTTACCTCCTAGCAGCGGCGGGCGGCGCGGGCGTCCTCGCGGGCCTGGGCCGTCTCGCGGATGCGGTCGATCTCGTTCTCGATGCGCTTGCTGGACTTGCCGCGCGACTGGCGGCGTACAGCCTTGACGGTCAGGGCCAGAACTCGGGCGGACTCGCGCAGGTTGTACGGGTCCTTGTCGGTGAGAGCCATGACTTCGGTCGCCTCCTTGGGCGGTTGGGGAAGGGGGTTAGCGGGTGCCGTCGCGGTGGATGCGCATGGCGACGTTGAACCAGTGGCGGCCGACCCGGATGCGCTTGCGGTCGCCGTGGCAGCGGCGGCAGGTCTTGCCGGGCCTGAGCCGTCCGCGCCGGTCGGTCTTGAGCGCGTAGCCGAAGCCCTTGCACTTGCGGCAGTCGCCGAACGGCGAGGCAGCACACAGAGCGGCATAACAGAGCGTGAACAGCAAGGTCAGCAGGCTAGCGGTGACTATGAGGGTCACAAAGGGCCTCCCGAGGCGGTTTCAGGGTGTGCGAGGGGAAGCCTGCTAGGCACTAGCAGGCTGATCAGGACGTATATGGGTCGCTAGCGGGGGTGCTAGACCTAGCAGGGGTGGCCGCTAGGTCTAGCGACCCTTCGGCGCTAGCTCGCGTCCCGCTTTCCGTCACGCTCCGCAATCGCTGCGGTGAGCTTGGCGCGTTCGAAGCCGCGCCGGTTGGCGCCCTTGCCGTCCTCGGTCTTGCCCCACACCTGGCCCGTGGGGACGCCGTACGGCTTGAGCGCGGAGGTGAGCTGTTCGGGCTCCCAGCCGCTGTAGACCTCCGGCCGCAGCTCCGCCAGGCGCGCGACGGCGACCTCGTTCCACACCTTCGGCTCCTCCACCGGAACCACGGCCAGCAGGTCCCGCAGCAGGTCGTAGCTCGCGGCGGCGTCCACCTCCGGGGCCTGCCCGGCGGCATGGCCGGTGAGCGTGCCGGCGTCCTCGCGGAGCTTGCGGGCCCGGGCGGCGATCGCCTCCGCGATGACCGCGTCCACGTAGACACTGCGGACGATGCGGGCGTCACTGCCTTCGCCTACGAAGTAGTGGATGCCCTTGTCTCCCCAGGCGAACATCGTGGCCCGCACCCCGCGCTTGTAGGAGCCGGTACCGAGGACCATGTCGTTCTCGATCTGGCCCATGACCTTCATGCAGAAGCGGGTGGAGGCGTTCGCGCTGATCCCGGTCGGCAGGGACTTGGAGTCCGGCCGCTGGGTGGCCAGCAGCAGCGTGATCCCCGTGGCGGGGCCACGCTTGACCAGGTCGGTGCAGATTTCCTCGAACTCCGCCCCGTACTTGGGGTGTTCGAACCACACCTGGCACTCGTCCACCCCGATCACGATCGGGTGCAGTCCGAGCTTCGGCTTACTGGCCAGCTCGCTGGTGACCTTGGACTCCGGGCAGATGTCGCGGGGCAGGGAGCGGATCATCTTCGCCCGGCGGCGCAGCTCCTCACGCAGCGCTCGCAGGTCGTGGATGGCGTACTCGATGTCCTCGTCATCCTCACCGGCGCGGTGGCGGTGGGAGCACTTCTCCCCCACGGGGTCGAGGTCGCCAGTGCCCTTGAGGTCGTAGGTGTGCAGCTCGGCCCGGGGGTCGAGTGCGGCGATGAGCAGCAGCAGCCGCAGGAGGAACGTCTTGCCCATGCGGGGGATGGCGCCGACGATGCCAGCGATGTACATGAGGGTGACTTCGACCCAGCGTCCGCGCTGGTCAGTGCCGAAAGCCACCGGCTTGAACAGGTCCACCGACCCGGACTTGGCGAGCGGCCAGGCGGGCTGCTTGGCCTTGGACATGTCCTGGTCCCCCACCCACAGCACCAGTCGCCCGGTGTGCTCGTCCGGGACCGCTTCGGGCCACACGCAGCCCAGTGGGCGGCGCAGGCCGGAGGCCAGGCGGTCGCGGCGGTCCATCACGTCCGAGACCGTCACGCCGTACGGGAGGTCGCCCTCCGCGCGCCAGCCGGGGCCGTCGCGGGTGATCGGAGCGGTGAACACGAACCCGTCCCGGCCCTTGGCGATCGCCTGGTTGATCTGCGAAATCGACAACGCGGCCAGGGCACGCAGGACGATGTCGCTGGTGAGCTTCTGCGCCTTGGGCAGCTCCACAGCCCGGTTGATGACCGGCGCGTCCTCCGCCTGGCCCGCGTAGCCGAGCGCCATGACGACCGCGCCGACCGACACCGTGAGCAGCCAGTCCGGGGCGAGGACGTACAGGGCGAGCCCGGCGCCCAGGCCGATGAACGAGGCCAGGATGACCACCAGGGTGCGCAGCCGTACCCGGCCGTCACGCTGGCGCGAGAGCTTCAGGTAGGTGGCGGCGTCCTCCTTCTGCACCATCGCCAGCCGTACCGGCTCGCCCTCCTTGTCCGCGACCCACCGCATCGTGCCGCCCAAGAACTTTGCAGCCCCGCGCGGCGACTGCATCGCCAGGCGGGCGGCGTAGGCCGGGGAGCGGAAGGCGTGGTAACCGGCCTTGTGGCCGTAGTGCTTGGCCACCCACGTCGCAGCCGTCTTCAGTTCGGCCGTGGACTTCAGCCAGGCCGGGACGATCGGGCGGCGCACGGCGCCCGCCAGGCGCCCGAGGTAGCCGGGGCCCTTCTGCTCCGGCCCGTCCACCATAATGCGGGCGGTCGGGTCCGGCTCCGGGGCCGGGTCGGCGGCCGACTGGCGGGCGGAGCGGGCCTTGTCCAGGTCCACCACCTCGGCGCCCGTCTCAGGCGCGGTGTCGCTGGTCATTTCGGCTTCGAGCCGGTTGAACAGTTCGCTTTCGTCGTCGTGGTTCACTGCTGACTTCCTTCCGGAAACGGGAGGGGTTGGAAGGGGCCCGGACGGCGCTTTGGTCGGCCGACCGTCCGGGCCCCGCTGAGCGAAGTTCAGGCGGCGAGCTGCGGCGCGTCGGCGCAGCTCACGCACATGCCGAGCGAGGTCGGGATCACGTATCCGGCATCCCGCCGGCACTCCGGGCAGACGCGGCGGGCGGTGTTCGCCTTGGCGAGCGCCGCCCACTTCGCCGAGGTCATCGGCCGGACGGGCTTGGCCAGGTCGAGGCGGTACAGGTAGGCCACGCGGAGGGGGCTTGTGCCCTTGCGCCAGTAGCGGCGGGAGTACCAGAGCACTTGCGCGGCGACTTCCTGCCCGCCGGGACGGAGCCCGCGGGCGCGGAGCTGGCGGCGCGCGGCCAGGCCCTCGGGCGCCATCCGCCAGGGGAAGGTGGGGACGCCGTAGCGCTCGCCGGTGGGGTCGTACAGGCGTCGGCGGGCGGCCATTACGCGGCCGTCGCCTCAGCGCCCCCGGCGCGCTCGACCTTGAGCGTGTCGCGCAGCATGCGGCCGTTGGCGGCCGACGTACGAACCGCCTTGCGGATCGCGTCAGCGGTCAGCCCCTCGTCGGGCCAGTCGGCGGTAACCGTGCGGGCCTGATCCAGCAACTCCTGAGGGCTGCGGGTCGGCCGGGTGCTGCGGGCCGACTCAGGAACCCGACCGGTCGCCCGGCGCGGACCCGACTGCACAGCGGCGACCGACTTTGCCGGCACCGACTTCGGTGCTTCAGTCGGCAGCCCCAGACCCTCCAGGACCCGTTCCCGGGCCAGTGCCTCAGGAGTAGTCGAGTCGGGGCCAGTCGACTCCGCGTCGGCCAACCGGAGACCGGAAGTCTCCTCCGCAGTCGGCCCCGCTTCGGGGGCCGACTCATGCAGGTCAGACCCCAACCGATTTGCGGGTTCCTTCACCGATTGATCACGGTTTGTGATGTCGGTGTGAGGTTGCGGCTGGTCCGTCGCGATGGCGAGCCGTTCGCCGGTGGCGGCAACGGAGAACATGCCCGCCAGGGCGGCGTCCGCGCCGTGCGTAATGCGCTCGCGCTGGATGTCCAGCAACAGCCCACCCAACGACTCATCCCCCAGACCGACCTTCCGCGCCAGCCTCCAGGACTTGCGTACCGACTGCCTCTTGACCCGCTTGTCCGGGTGGTTCGCGGCGCGGGCCTGGTGGTACGCGAGGGCCCGCACTACGGCGGCGGCCTTCGCTGCCGCCTCGGCATCGCGGCCGTCCTGGTGGACGACGATGCGGCGGGCAAGGAACGCCATGCCCTCCGCAGACACGCACATGCCCATCGGGGTCACCGCGTAGATCACGGTGCGGCCGGGGTCGTCGGCAGCCATCGCAGCCATGACCGACGCGGCGGCAGGCAGCGCCCAGAGGCCCATGCGGATGATCCAGGGCGAGGACTGCCCCAGCATGGTCAGCCCGAGAAGCACCAGGGCCAGGACAGCGGTCGCGCCCTCACCGGCCGCCACCGCTCCCAGAGCCGTCCCCTGGCCGTAGGCCCCGCTGATGTTGCTGTAAGTGCCCCAGCCACCCGCGATGCCCGTGGCGAGCATGGGCACGAACGCAGCCGTCAGAACGACCTTCTGCGCGGTGGTCAGGGGCTTGCGGGTGGTCATCACGCCACCTCCTGTCCAGTGCCCGGGCGCCCGGCGCGGCGGCCGTTGACCGTGGCGCGTGCCGGGTCGAGTCCTTCGGCGACGTACCAGCCGCCCCCGGACTCCTTCGCCACGTACATCGCCTCATCCGCCCGCCGCATCAGCGCGGGCAGGATGCCGGCCAATTCGTCCTCATGGCGGATCGCGCCGATGGAGGCGCCCAGTTCCACCGACTCTCCGTCGAAGGTGAACGGCTCGCACAGCGTCTCGTGCAGGTCCTCCAGAGCCGACAGCAGATCCACGTGGTGCGCGGTGGTGACAACGGCGGCGAACTCGTCCCCGCCCAGGCGTGCCGCGCATCCGCCCATGCGAATCGCCCAGTCGTTCAGCCGTGCGGCGACGATGACCAGCCCGACGTCCCCGGCCGCGTGACCGTGGGTGTCGTTCAGGGCCTTGAAGCCGTCCAGGTCGATGACCACCACCGTCGTGAGGTGCTTGCGCAGCTCACGTCCGGCGCGGGCCTCGAACGCCTCACGCCGCATCAGGTTCGTCAGCGGGTCACGGCGGGCGGCCTGGATCCGGCGCCGCAGCCGCAGGCTGTGAACCGACCATCCAGCCGCGAGCGGAAGCGCGGCAGCCAGTGTGCTGAGTGTCTGGCTCATGCCGCTGCCTCCGTCCCGGCGGAACGGCCGGCGGTGCGGGCAGCACGGAGGAACGGCACCGTGCGGGTCAGCGCGTCGGCGTACAGCGCGTCCCACCCGGCGACCTCGTCCCCGGCCTCACCCTCGGCGGCCAACTCCGCGATGACCTCACGGGCCACGTCCAGGCGGGCCGCCCGCTCCTCGGCGGTCTCAGGGGTGAGCGGACCCCGGAACAGGTCCCGGTCGATGCCGGCGGGCAGCTCGTCCAGGCCGAGCGCCAGCTCCGCGAACTCGATGGCGTTCAGCACGTGGTGTGTGCCGATGTACGTACGCATGCTTGGGCTCCTGTGTCGAAGGGACGGAACGGAGCCGGGGCAGTCGCGGTCTTGTGGTGAGAGGCGACCGCCCTGGCATAAGACCCCGTGCCGCGTGTGCGGCGGGGCGGCGCCCCGGCCGGGAGTCGAACCCGGCTACGCGGGGCGGTGCTGCTACTGGCCGTTGACGTCGTCGATCCTGACGTTCTTGGCCCATCCGTCGCGGTGACGGACCAGCGTGAAGTAGTTGCCGCCGACGTCCGTGATGCGGTGCGGCTCGCCCCTGTACTCGACGTCGGTGCCGACCTGGTCCACGTTCGGATGGCGGGGCTGGGTGATCCGGCGCATGTCGCCTCCTCCTGGCAGCGGCCTTGTTGCCGCAGCACCCCGGCCGGGAGTCGAACCCGGCCTACGACCATCGGGGCGGTTCGACCGCACGTCAGCACAAGACCCGCGAGGGGCTTCGACAGGCGGTGCGGTCACGACGGTCATCACCCGGCCGTCACGGGGACGGGGCGCCACCCCCGTCGATCAATCTCGTCACGCTGTTGAGTTCTCAAGGACCGATCACTTCCGACAGGCGCGGTAGCCCTGAGGGGCTCCCGTCTCCACGGGGCCGTGCCGGAGCTGCAAGCGAGTTACCTAGGTAACTCACTGAAGAGAAAGTTACCTAGGTTGCTTTGATGGGTCAACCTCTCCGGTCAAGCCGAGGAAGGTGACCTAGGTCGGATAGGCTCTAGACATGGACTGGAAGCCTGAAAAGCCCCCGACCGCCAAGGAGATTGCGGCCAAGTTCCGAGACTCCATCGCCCGGGGCGTCTACCCGCCAGGCGGACAGCTCCCTGGTGCCAAGGGCCTCGCCAAGCATCTGGGCGTCGGGCTCATGACGGTGCAGAGCGCCTACAAGCAACTGGCGGAGGACGGCCTTGTCTTCGGTCGTCAAGGCAGCGGCACGTACGTGCTCGACCCGAAGAAGGGTGACCCCACCGCCCAACAGACGGCCTTGGGGCTGCGTGAACTCCAGGACCAACTGACGCATGTCACCTCCCAGCTCTCCGAACTTCGTGACCGAATCGAACGACTGGAAGCCGAGCGATCCCGCCGTCCTGACGAGAACCAGTAGGCCGCAATCCGCGCCGCTGCGCAGTGGACAGGGTTAACACCCGCGCGCTGTTACCTGTTAACTCCCCATGTCAGACGCCCTATTGTCATGATGAGTGTCCGCCGCATCGCCTGACGCCTGGGGAAGCGATGAAGACGAAGTTGCAGGCCGCCGGCGTGGCTCGGGGATGGTCCCAAGCCCAGTTAATGGACGCCTTGGAGGATGCCGCCGAACGCCTCGGCATCGAGTTGCCCTCCCGAACCAGCCTGAAGACACAGGTGTCGATGTTCGAGAACGGCCGGCGGGAACCCGGAGCGGACTACCAGGCGCTGTTCAGTGAGGTCTACGAGGCAACCCGTGCCGAGCTTGGGTTAGCCCTGGAAACCGCTCCGCCCCAGCTGGATGCCCTGCCCCGGCAGACGAGCCTCCGCATTCCCTCACCAACAGCGACTCCTGAGGTCCTCGGATACCTGAAGTCGGTGTTCGTCCAGCACGCACAAGCTGAGCCCCTTGTGGGGCCGCGCTTCCTCGTGCCGGCCGTGCAGAGTCAGGTGCCACTGATCGAGGAGCTGTGCAAGGAGGCTTCAGGTCCCCTCCGAGAGGACGTGGTCCGTGTCGGTGCCCGGTACGCGGAGTTCCTCGGCTGGCTCCACCAGGACACTGGTGATTCCGAGTCCGCGATGCTCTGGACGAACCGGGCCCTCGACTACGCGTCCGAACTGGACGACCCAGTCCTGAGTGCCTACGTGTTCCAGCGACGCAGCAACATCGCGGCGGAGGCCGGGCAGGCGGGCTACGCGATCGGGCTCGCCAATGCTGCTCTGAAGCATGCGCGGGCACTCCCCAGCCAGGTGCAGGCAGTTGCTCTCCGGGCCCGGGCCAACTCGCACGCGCTCCTCGGGCAGGCCGATGATTGTGCCCGCACGCTCGATGAAGCTCGAGCCATCGCAGACAAGGGCGGGGATGACAGCGATGGTCTCGCCGGGTACTGCTCCGTCGCCTACATCGAGATGGAGGCGGCGAACTGTGCGATTCAGCTTCAACGCCCGCAAGAAGCGGTGGAGACCCTGGAGGCGAGCTTGACCCACTGGCCGGCCGAACAGCAGAGGGATCGCGGACTCTGCCTGGCACGCCTGGCCACAGCGTATGCGCAGCTCGAAGACGTAGAGGGTGCCTACAACGCGGCTTCCCAAGCGGTAGCCATTGCCCAGACCACCGGTTCCGCCCGCATCCTCGCCGAGCTGGGGCGCCTTCAGTCCCACCTCAGTCCATGGCGCAAGCTCGTAGAGATCGCTGAACTGATTCGTCTCTTGGGGAGTATGAGAGGGACGTGACCCACACAAAGGAGACCGTGAACGTGCTTCCCACGATCACCACTGTCGAGGTACAGGAACAGGCCCCGCGCGTAGCCATACTCCCGGTCGGGTCGTATGAGCAGCATGGCGGCCATCTACCGCTCACCACGGACACGGCGATCGCGTGCATCATTACGCGTGAGCTGGCCTCTGCCTATCCGATCCTCCCGCTGTCACCGATCAGCATCGCGTGCAGCCACGAGCACGGAACATGGCCGGGCACGGTCAGCATCAGCGCTCGCACTCTGCATGCTGTGATCACCGACATCGCCCAGTCCCTTGAGACCTCCGGCATCCGAAAGCTCGTACTTGTCAACGCCCACGGCGGGAACTACGTGCTCTCGAACATCGTGCAGGAAGCCAACGTCACCGAGGCACGAATGGGCCTCTTCCCGCAGAGCCGCGAGTGGAAGCGAGCTCGGCAGCAGGCGGGGCTGATCAGCAACTCCTACGACGACATGCATGCTGGCGAGATCGAAACGTCGATCTTGCTGCATGCAGAGCCATCCCTCGTGCGCCCCGGCTACGAGACCGCAGACCACGATGGCGGCGAACGGCCGTTCCTGCTCACACAGGGTATGAAGGCCTACACCAAGACTGGCGTCATCGGGTTTCCCTCGTATGCCACGGCGGAGAAGGGAAAGGCAGTGCTGGCAAGCCTTGTGGAGAGCTTCGCCGAACACATGCAGTCGCTCGGTGAGTGAACCGCCTAAGTGCCCGCGCCTGCTGTAGCCCTCAACCCGCCGCACCCTAAACGGTCGTGAACGACCACGAACATCGTGCTGACTGAGCAGAGACGAGCCTGGCACGGCCGTAGTTCAGACCGTCAAGCGTGCGATGCCTCGCAGCGCCGGTGGGCGAGGGGCCCGGTGCGATAAGCCAGGCCCCATCGCAGCTCTTCTGCTCCGTTAGTTGGTCGCTGACCGGATCACGCCAGGGGCCAGCGCCTGTAACGAGTCGTGAGGCCGATCGACATGGTCGAGTGTCACCTCTGCGGCGCGGCCTGCCTGCTGCCCCGCCCCACTGGTGTGTGACCGCAGCGGCCCGCGCTGCGGCGCGCGGCTGCGGTCATGAAGGGGGCCAGGCCCCACGTCCTGCTTTACAAGGCAGGCTCACAAAACAGCCTGACGCGCCGGAGGCGCCCGGCGCTAATCACTCATCCCGGCCCGCCTCCATTTCGGAGGATCCGACCCACCGTCGTCGACTTTACCTCGGAATCTAGGTGCACGGACTCCACTTATCAGCAAGCGGAGGCTGGAACTTTCGAATTCATCAGCTCCCGGTCGCGGACGCGGCGCATCAGTTAGGGGTCTACAGTCAACAGGAAGCCATCCTATAGTTGCCAAGAATCAGATGGCGCTCCATCAGGGTCGAGGCCGTATGGCCACAACGGCTGCAGCAATGGAGAAATTTCGCTCGTTGCTTTGCGCTGCAACCAGAAGGCGTAACCTGCATCAGCAGCCTGCCGGGCCAGACGTTCAGCTCCAATATCATCTCCCGACTCCTTCCGCATTCTGGCAAGGCGAATCACTCCGTCGGGGTCTCTTGCATCAAGGGCATGACGGGCCAGGCGCTCGGCCTCTGCATGTTCTCCATGCTCTTCCCAGAGGACGGCGAGCTGAATTAAAGCTGAGGCGTCCCCTGCACGGGCAGCTTTGCTGTAGAGGTCAGCAGCTCGCCTCAGATTGCCATGCTTTTCTTGGATGGCACCAAGCAGAATCCAACCCCTGGGGCTACCTGTTTCTACAACCAATTGAGCCAACCGTTCGGCTTCCGCAGGGTTCCCAGTCTCGAACCGCGATTCTGCGAACCCGAGAACCCCGTCAACGTCGCCCTTCTCGGCAGCTTGACGGGCCAAACAATCGGCCTCCTCAAAATCTCCGGAATGATACTTAAGGGCAGCGAGTCGACTTAGAGAAGAAACCTCCCCAGCACTGGCAGCCTTCTCGTATACAGCAACAGATAGATTCTTGTCGCCAAATTCCTCGCTTACAAAACCCAACACCAGCAAAGCAGCCGGTTCTTGAACCTTACTTACCAGCCGATTGATTGACGCATTAATCTCACCGACATCACCAGAGATCAAAACGAGGTGAATCACCGCCCTGACGTCACCCGCATGCGCGGCATGAATAGCTAAACGTTCGACTCCTGCGTGATCCCCGGCCTGCTTCCGTAAGTCGGCCAGCAAAATAAAGCCCTCAATGTCCCCCTTCTCAGCGGCCTGCCGGGCTAGGCGCTCCGCCTCGTCGTGATCGCCAGCCTGCTCCCGCATTTCAGCGAGTCGAACCAAAGCCCTAGGTTCACCCTGTTGGGCTGCTCGTCGAGCCAGACGCTCAGCCTCGACATATTGACCGGAGTCTTTCCAAATGCTGGAAAGCTGCAACAGCGCATAGGCGTTGTTCAGATCAGCAGCTTTTCGGTAAATTCTAATGGCTTCACCTAATTTCCCAGATTCCTGCAGCATTGCGGCCACACGCAGGAGGGCATATTCGTCACCAGCATTAGCTGCCTGATAGGCGAGTCGTCCACCTTCCTCGAAATCTCCGCGGAGAGCTCGCGTGACAGCAAGTTCCACCAAAGCTCTTGAACTCCCGGCATCGGCTGCCTTGCGAGCCAAATGCTCAGCCCCCGCACGATCCCCTGCCTCTTCTCGAATCGCAGCGAGCTCAGCCAAGGCATAAGCATCGCCGGCTGCTGCCGCCTTTTGGTAAAGACGAACAGCTTCGCTAAGAATGCCATGGGATTCTTGGCGTATGCTGGCCAGCCGGACCATGGCGTCCGTGTCACCCAACTCTAATGCCTGACACGCTAGGCGTTCGGCCTCGATAGGATTCCCGACTTCTTCCCACAGAACAGTGAGTTCCACGAGAGCCTCGCCGCTGCCGGCATCCGCAGCTTTTTTCCGCAGATGATGAGCCCATTCGAGGCGAAGTCGATTCTCGGCAGCTTCGGCGAGGGCAGCGAGATCATCGGGCCTTCTGAGGTGATCACGGGCTGCTTCCCAGAAAGACGCGGGGGGACAAAGAGCCTGCCGCTGCTGCCGACCGTATTGCTCCAGATAGTCGGCCAGCCTGTAAACTGGGCTGGACAGCTCACCCTTTCCCTCAGGCACAGATGGTCGACGGACTGGGCGTTGGCGAACCCGGCGGAGAGGCGCCAGATTTCCATGGACGGGCGCGGTACTATCGACCAAAGCCCGCTCAAGCCAATTCTCGCTTGCGGCGTCGTACTCGTCATCAGTGAGGTAGCCCTCGGCGGCGTGTGCCAAGAACGCCAACGGCATGTGAAGACCGGCACCTAGTCGGCGAGCATCGACGGCGGCGTTCAAAAGCGCTCGAACTGACGGTGTCGCGGTCTGGTAACGCTGCAGGAGCGCAGGTACGCCAGCCAGGAATTGCGTAAGACGCCCGTCATCAACGTGTGCTAGAGCATGAGCGAGCTGTCGATCTCCGGAGGTAGCTGCCAGATCTTTAGCCGCAATTATCGCCTCACTATCGAAACTATCCGGTAGGTTGATGAGCCGATCGGCAAGTAGCTCTCGCGCTTGAGCATAAGGGTCTTCATGGCCGTACTCAGGCATTGCCATATAGGCATTAGCATACTCAGGCCAAAGGGTCCCCAAAATCAATACCGGTGCACGCGTAGAGTCGGTGAGCAAGGTACGCAGCGCCGCAGCAACGCGCTCTCCAAGTCCTCTCCCCGCACCAAGGTAGTGCTGGGCTTCATTGAGCCACACCACCGTTCGCGGGCCGACGTTTGTAAGGTCAGCCAATGCAGCTTCCGCCCGGGTGGGATCGAAGGGATGCCACAGCCCCCACCCCAGCGTGGCCAGCGGTTGCACGGCCTCCCAGCAAGCTCGCGTCTTGCCCGTAGAGGACGACCCGACCAGCACTGCCATCTCACTGCTACCGCGTGCCGCTGCATCGGCGATTGCTATCAGCGCTGCGTCGTGTGTCCGACTCACGTAGGCGGGCAACGCAGCAGAGGCGCGCTGGCCACCAGTGCTGCCGCGACGGCCACTCCCTGCGACTTTTGGGGCCTCAACGGCGGGGTGCACCTCGAGGTCGTATGGGTTCCAGTCCGCGATTGGCCGCCCGACCGTAGACCGTCGCGTTTCCTCGGTCTCGTCCGCTGAGCTCGCGGGTGTGTCTCCAGCGGCGATGGTTCGCAAGTCCAGGAGGGGACGCACCTCGAGGGCAAGAGCGCGTGCCAGGCAGCCCACGGTTTGGGCAGACGGCGGGGGTGCCGATCTGCTGAAGGCTTCGCTGACAACAGTGCGGCCCAAACCAGCGCGGCGAGCCAACAAGGTCTTATTCAGGCCTGCTGCCACTAGGCCGGCCTCCAGACGCGCGCGCAGCTCCTTAAGCGCGTCGGCCGGATCCTGGACCCTCTCCAAGCTCATCCCGCACTCCCCGTGGCCATGTCATGTACGCCGGTGTTCATCTTCGTTCAGCTGAACCCCGGCGAACACCAGCTTCACGACATTGGTGTGACAAAAGCTCACCGCGCCGAAGGGTTGTCACGTGTCCCACCACGCCGTCGTAGTCATGCTTGCCTGCGCCTTCACCGTTCTGGTTGCAACTTTGGTCGGAGGCGCCGCCGGCTACCTCGCCCGCCGCGACCAGGCCACCTATCCCGCCGCGCTATCAAAGGCAGCCGTAGCATTCGCTGCGACTGTTAGCTTGGCCGCGGCGATCACCACAGCGCTCGGTACGTTGGGCCGCTGATAGCACTTCACGACCGAGGCCCCGTTCCAGCTCCGTAGGCCCTTCCCGCAGCAGCGCCCGGGTCTCTGCGCGTGACCACCGCTCGCCGGACTGACCCCGTTCCCCCATAACCGCGTGCAGGCCTCACGCTGGACCGTCAGCTACTCGGGCAAAGGAGCCGTTAAAGGTGATTTGCCTTACGGATCAAGTCAACGAGATGCGATACGCGTTCGGATAGGTCGAGCTCTTCCCAAACCGCATCGGATGCACGCACAGCAATGCGAGCAATCTCTACCTTGTCTGGAGTGACGACACCATCTCCTCCGTCCTTCTTCCGCTTGACTCCGGCAAACATGTCACTAAACTTGTTCGTCGGCTTGAGGGGCTTCGCGGAAGGATGCACATGTTGTGCGGCGGACTTAAAAGCGTCCACTGGCACGTAGTTCTCAATCTCCCGCCCGGCTGTAACCCACGCGAAGCCGCCGCTCTCGGAGAATTCGTCCACGATTCTGACCTTGGCGTCTCTGAGCTGATCAGCCGGGGACTTAAGGTCGGAATCAATGACGATCGCCATATTCCGATTTATCTTCAGCAAGAGTATGAAATCCTCCACCGTCCCTTCAGGCGCAAGCCACTCGGAGCCACTGAGGTGGGAGAGCAGCTTGCCTCCATAGAACATCACACTGTAATGAATTCCCTCCACAAGGGACGGATCAGCGAGGCGAATCCAGTGATTGATGTAGATTCGGTCTGAAGGTCCTTCAACCCAAACTACGAAGTTTGCCTGCAGAATATCGGATGCCCGATACCCGAGACTCCGGGAGATTCGAGCACGATTATGCTCAGTTACGGCCGTTCGGACGGTTGTCCCGCGCTCATACGTATGCGAAATGTCAACAACCGTTACATCCGGATTGTCCATCAGACTCGTTGAATGAGTGCTCAACAAGTATCTGTTGTCAGTCTCTTCCATGAGATACCTAGCGAGCTTACGGAGTAGAATGGGGTGCAGATGCACCTCAGGTTCCTCGATACAAATGAGTGCACCTGAATGCCAGGTCGCCGCTGCTGCGAGCATCACGACCTGTGAAACTCCCGCCCCTAGGCTCTCAATGGGGAGCACTCGGCCGCCGACACTCACATGGATTGTCGTGCTGTTGTAGGGGATAGCGATCTGCGCATCCCCTTCCTCAAGAACTCTGCGCAAAAAGTTATTGATCCTTTGAAACCGCTTCGAGTCCTCGCGATACCGTTCAGCAGATGGTGAATGAAGGGCGTGCAGAAAACCCGGAAGTCCACGCCCATCCAAACGAGTTAGGTTCGGCTGTGGAGACCCATCGGAAACAATCTCTCGAAACGCTGGAATCATCACAACCGCCGGGTAGACCAGTGGCTGCGCGAGACGTTGCACAATACTGTAGACGTTGTCTTCGAGTCGGGCGGCGCTACCAGTCAGTTTACTGGCGGCATCGGAGAACTCCCGGTCCCTGCCAGACATGGCTGCACAAACTGACTGGAGCGAATCGGGACTTAGGACGGCCGCCCCGCTAGATTCATCGCGCTTAAATCGGAACCAAAACGCCTTGTCCTCCTCGCTATACAGAGACGGATGCCTGACCAGAGACTCCAAAGCATCACTGGTGCTGGAGCCAAGTCGCTCGCGATGGTCGAAAATTTTTTCCAAATGTTCGAGAGGGCTATCGCTGTGCAGCGCAACCCCGTACCCAAAGGGAGGGACTTCCACATCCTCGGGCAAGATCGGGACGTCTAGAGGATCCAGGGGAGGAACTGACCCGCCAGCCCCGGACAATGGAGACAGAAATTTTTCGGCAAACCTGAAAACGTTACTCTTGCCGCTGTTGTTGGGACCAGCCACGACGGTAACTTTAGTGAGTGGGAAGATTCGCTGCGGCTCCGAATAGAAGCTGCGGAATCCCGCGATCTCGAAACCAGCCATCTCGCTCATTTACTCACTCCCGGACAGCGCTACGGAGTTCGTCCGCTCCGTGCAGCCATTGTCGTGCATGTGAGCGGCTGAGTCGATGCGGATCGGAAACTTCAGCCGGATATTCGGCGCCGACCCCGGGCGGCCAGGAAGGGGTGGCGCCCCCTGCGCTTGTGCAGCGCGAACCACCTGCAAGTCAGTCGAGCGCTACGTCAACCGGCCGGGACATCCAGCGAGATGAGGACATCGCCAGACGACGGGGACCCTCATCAGGTGTGATGGAGCACCGGACTACTCAGATGGAGGACGCGCGATGCCCCTGTCTCATGCGGAGATCTTGGTGCCGGCGGAGAGCGCCAGTGGTTCTTGGAACATGCAATGGCAGCTCAAGTGTCCAGCCTGCGGCAATGGCGAGGTTGAGCGAGCTGACACAGCCGGCGACCACCAGGCGGTGACCTTGCAGCCCGACCGGGACGACTACGACAGCCCGCTAGGGACCCGCGGCGGATACGTGCGTGTTGACCTGACGTGCAGCAATGGACACGGCTTCGCGTTCATCGTGAGCAACCACAAGGGGGCAGAGTTCGTCGGCGTGGTCGCCCGCGTCTAAGCTCAGGCCTCGGCTTAGCCGCTCGTTGCCCCCGCTCTTCGCCAGTGCACTGACGGACGCCACCGTTCCTCCCGTTTCACCTGCTGCATGCACCCCGAGGACGACCACGTACGGCCATGCGGATCGTTGGGAATCGTGTGGGTGTCTGCGCGCTCGGAATGTCACTGGGCGCCGGTCGTGCGCTCTAGCTGCATGGCGAGGAACTAACACATCCTGTTGGAGGTGCTCCATAGCGAGGGCTCTGCTACCACGGGGGGGCGCTGTGGGTGAGTGGAAGCAAGGTAAGTGAGGGTGGCCGCTCAATGGCGGAGGCCGGTGTTCAAACTTGACCATGAAAGGCACACCGCCCGCTGTTGGCGGCACCAAGGGGACTGAACCAAGCAGGGACAGGCGGAACGCAAGAAGACCAGCAGAGTCCGCCGCACAGCGCTGAACCGCCCATCCAAGGATCGCCAGCGGGCGGAATGTGTGAGCAGCGTGTGAAGCGCGTCGGTACTTGACCTCTGTCAGACGTTCAGGCAGGTCAGATGCGGTATCAGTAGCTGACTACCAATGCCCTCCGGAGCCGTGTGCGCAGGTTCGAATCCTGCCGGGGGCACCCTTTATGAGGTGCCCAAAGACCCCGCCATCAGCGCTGTCGCTGAGGACGGGGTCTTCTTGTATTCCATCAGCCGGCGTCCGGCCACTCCTCAGGAGACGGAGGCGGCTCCGGGCCGTTCTGCCGTGCCGCCTGCCGCGTGTTCTCCCCTCGCAGGGTCGTCAACCACGGCCAGAGATCCGGCAGGGGCTGTGCGGGGCAGGCGAGACGGTGCTCGATACGGCACCGCTGGAACTGATCCGGCGGGCAAACCCCGTATACAGTCACCCGCCTCCGAGAGTCGCCTGCTCGTCGGCCCAGGCGTAGAGCGCGAACCGGACGGAACACCTGGGGCAGCCGTTCGTCAGCGAGACGAAACACGACGCGGCAGGCGCAGGCGGCAACGAGCGTCCGACGACACGTGGCCGGGAACAGGGTCGCCCGCGCCTGTCCGGTCGGCCGGTTCCGGGCTTTTACGGAGGCGCGGGCGTACGTGGCCGGGGCGGTCCGCTTCGCGGCTTTGGCCGCTGTGCCGACCGCGTACGGGAGCGGCCCTAGAGAGGGAGCTGCTGTGCCTTTTCCAGCCCGGCGCTCACCTGGCGCGGAAGCTCGATCTGTTGCGGGCCCTCCGCTCTCCACACCGCTATGCCGTTCCTGGCGATCAGACTCAGCGGAATCTTCGGGTTGTTGAGGTGGGGACGCGCTCCCCCTTCACGGTAGCTCTCCTCCTGCCTGAGCAGTTTGGCTTCCCACTCCGCGAATTTGACCTCCAACCGCGACGGTTCGATCTCGTAGATCACCTCAGGGGCTGCTTGATCGAAGACGGCAACGATCCACAGGTGGACCTTCCGGTAACGATCGATGTTTTCCAGGGTCAGCGTGTGCTCGGTTGTCACGCTGAGCGAGTTCTTACGCTCGCCCCTGGCATTTATCCGCGCGACCGTCTTGATCTCGTACTCGCGCCCCAGGTCATCCGTCGCATCGTTTCCGGTGCGCCCGCCGCCCTTTTTCAAATTGAAGAGCTCAAGGAGCATGAGTTCTTTGTAGCCACCGTCGTCGAACACATTATGGATTCGCCGCTTCGAAGCCCTCACTTGGAGGTCCGCTCCTAACTGCACGAGATCCTGAATGTTCCCGCTGGGCCGGAGAATGGCCTGCCGCCCCTGCTCCGTCGAAAGTTGATCTGTCACGCACGTGACAGTCGCCCAGAGACAGGGGGCACGTCTACAGACTTTGAGTAACACGCAGCAAGTGACCGGACTTGGGCTCCACGGTCCACCCGTCCTCGAGGAGCGCATTGGTGACGACGCTGAGGTCGATTTCGCCGAGATGCCACCCCTCACGGATGCCAGTACGAAGAAGCTCGAGGTACAGGTGGCTGGGCGTCGCGGGATCGGCTGCGGCGATGGTGCGGATCGTCCTGGCGATGAGCTCCGCGTCAACATGCCGGAGCATTTCTTCACCACCCTCAGCCGCCGCTGCCTCCATGGTGATGACGAGATCCAAGGTGGCAACGTGCTCGAAGCCCGAAGCAAGACCCTTGACTGAGCGCTGGCCCTTATTGAGTACGACCAGGGCGTCAGGGATGATCCGCAGGCCTGCCGTCAGGATCGCCCGCTGGACCAGGGCCCAGACCTCCCCCGACGAGTTGCCGAAGACCATGCTGATCTTGCCGCCGGGCTTCAGGACGCGCCTGCACTCCGAGAGCGCCTGAGTGAGCATCTGTTCATATCGGTCAGCCGTTCTCGCGCCCTTCGTGCCACGGCGATCGATTACCGCTTCGCTCTGGACGTCGGTGAAACCATCGAGCCAAGCCTCCTGGAACAACGCCATATCGGCGTAGAAAAGATTCGAACCGAATGGCGGATCCGTGAACACGTAGTCCACGCTTCCGTCCGGCAGCGGGATCTTCTCAGCACTGCTGATTCCGTAGGAGACTTCAGGGTGGTCGACCTCTTCGACTCCCGGACGGAAGTTCCGGGAGGATCGAATCCATTCATCGGATTTGAGCACGGCCGAGCACTTGCGAAGGAAGAGCTCGTAGGCGTTCCACTCGTAGAAGACCGACGCGACGTAATAATTCGCGTTCGCCGCATTCAGGGGACGAGCCTTGGACCACTGGTAACGCTTCGACGCGCGGGTCAAGCAAGCGGTGAATGCGAAAAGGAGCTTTTCCCTGACCCTCCTGTCCTCAACCGCATGAATTCGCTTGTGCAAGGTGGCGAGGACAGCAAGGTTCCTCTTCGAGTAGAAGGAAGCGATGCTTGTCATGCCGCTCTTGCCGAGAGCAGACGCCTTGTACATCTGCCGGTCCGGCGTGATCTCCACCTTCGGGTAGCCGAGTGACTCCACATCGACGAACGGCGGATCCTGGGGCTCCTGCTCGATTTGCGTCGTGACGCAGGTGCAACTTACGTAGTCCAACACCTGCTCTTCGCCCACACGGCGATCCCGGCTTGATACCGGCCCGTCACAGTTCGGGCAGACCATTTTCGGCTTCTGCCAATTCGCAGCCTCCAGGGCGTGATAGTAATTCACTGGATGACTGCACTGCCGGCACTCGACGACGAAGGACCAGACAGCTTTTACCAGTTCGGCATCGGACCGGCATTTGGAGCATTGGACTTTGTACAAGTCACCCAGTTCGGCCCTGGATGCCTCGACCACCTGCTGCGCATGCTTGTCGAAAAGGCTTTGCTCCACAAGGTTGACGTAATTGCTGCCGATATGACGACCCAGGACGCTGATGTCAAAGAGCTTGGCGGATCGCCCAGCCATCGCTGAGGCCACACCGGTCATACCCGAGCCCGCGAAAGGGTCCACCACCGTATCTCCCGGCATGGAGTACGCCTCGATGAAGGGAAGGATGGCCGGAACGGGGACCTTCGTCAGGTATGCGTGCGCCATGTACGCCGGGTCGCTCCTGCCGACGGCGAGCTCCTCGGGGACCTGCGCACTGTTACTCATAGTCTGTAGCCTCATAGTCTGAGTCGATCTAGGGTCTGGTCGCCATGACTACTCACGGCGACAGTGTCAGCACCCAAGAGCATCGCTTGGCTTTCGGCAGCCAGGTACGCAAGCTACGGGAGCAAGCCGGCCTGTCGCAGGAAGCGCTGGCCAACGCCGCCGGTATCCATCGCACGTACGTTTCGAGCCTTGAGCGTGGTCAGCGCAACGTCGGTCTGGACAA
The DNA here is from genome assembly GCF_040674455.1 of Streptomyces sp. NPDC049837. Lineage (NCBI taxonomy): Bacteria > Bacillati > Actinomycetota > Actinomycetes > Kitasatosporales > Streptomycetaceae > Streptomyces > Streptomyces sp. NPDC049837. The sequence continues at coordinate 275,423 of NZ_JBFAMP010000003.1, forward strand.
CATCGTTTCCTTGGCTAGCGCTCTCAACGTGCCACCTGCAACGCTCCTGCAAGGCCTGTGACCCGGCCGTGACCGTGTTTCAGCGGATGTATTGAGTCACGCAGAATACCGCCCGGGCCGGCCCTCGGTTCCGACCGCACCCACTGTGGTGTCGGACCGCTCCCGGAGTCGCCCGGTTACGTGGGACGACCGGGGCTCAGCCGAGGCGGGTGAGTTTCTGGGTGAGGGACGGCTCGGTGAGGTCGGTTTTGAGGGCGACCGGGGTGCGGGGGGCGTTAGGGCCGGTGCCGATGGTGAGTTCGCCGATGACGGTGCCGGCTTGTGCGGTGTGGGGGATGGATTTGCCGGGGTTGTGGAAGGTGATGGCCAGTTTCTGGCCGGGGACGCCCACGGCCTTCAGGTCCTTGGTGGCGATGACCGGGGTCCGGCCGCCGAGGCCGTTGTCGATGTGGCCGACGACCTGGCCCTTGGTCACCGCGGGGGCGGAGGTGAGGGCGGTGCGTACCGCCTCGATGACCTTTTTGCTGTTGTCCTGGACCAGGACGAGGCTGTTGGCGCCGTTGGGGTCCGGCGGGGGTGCGTGCTGGTCCATCATCGTGCCGAGGATGAGCCGGTCCTTGCCGTCCACGGTCTTGTAGGCGGCCCAGGACAGCGTGCCGCCGGCGGGGGTGTTCGAGCCGGTCTTGATGCCCCGGATACTCAGGCCCGCGACGAGCAGGCGGTCGTTGTTGTTGTTGATGCGCCCGATGCCGGGGATGTCGGCGTTCGGCATGGCGACGATCGCGCGGAAGGCGTCGTACTTCATCACCTCCTCGGCCAGCTTGAGCTGGTCGACGGCGGTGCTCACGGTGCCCTTGTCGAGGCCGCTGGGGTCGGTGTAGGTGGTGTTCTTCATACCGAGGGCCTTGGCCGCGTCGTTCATCTTCCTGACGAAGGCCTTCTCGTCCGTGGACGCCGTGTCCCAACGCGCCAGCAACCGGCCGACGTTGTTGCCCGACGGAATCATCAGCATCTTCAGCATGTCCTGCTGGCTGAACGTCTGCCCCACCTTGAGGCCCTCGATGCGCGATTCGTGCTCGGACGTGCCCTCCTCCACGGCTTGGGGGTCGACCGTGATCAGGGGGCCCTTCTCGTTCTTCTTGAGAGGGTGTTCGCGGAGAATCACATAGGCGGTCATGATCTTGGCGACACTCGCCGTCGGGACCGGCTTCTCTGCCCCGAACGTCCCGATGCGCCCCGATCCCACGACCGTCACCGCCGCCTGCCCCTCTTCGGGCCAGGGGAGCGCGAGTGGGTCGCCCGAGAAGGTGAAGGAGGACGTGTTCTCGGCGAGGGTGAAGGTCGGCTCGGGGAGCGGGCGGACGATCTGCACGGTCAGGAGGACGAGCCCGAGGAGCGCCACGAGGGGCGTCCAGATCTTGACCCTGCGCGCGAGCGTACGGGCCGGGGTGGCGGGCGGCGGCGGGGTGTTGGTGAGCTGCGCCAGCAGATCGAGTGGCGCGGGTGTGGGGGCGGGTGTGGGAGGGGGCGTGGGGGCGGGCGCGGGTGCGGGCTTGGACGTGGGGGCGGGTGTGGGGGCGGCGGGCTGTGGATGCGGGTGGATGGCCTGGTCTGGGGCCGTCTGGGTCGGGACGGCGGCTGGGGTCGGGGCGGAGGCCGGGATCTGGGCGGAGGCCGGGATCGGGACGGTTTCCTCCGGGGCCGCCTTGCCCAGGGCGGTCTGTCCGGGGGCTGCCTCGGCCGGGGCGGCTTGGTGCGGGGCTGCCTCGTTTGGGGCGGTCGCGTCCGTGGGACCTTCGGCGGGCGCCGGGTTGGGGGCCGCCTCGGCCGTGGGCCTCTCGGCGGGCGGCTGGTCGGCGGCTGCCTCAGCCGGGGCGGCCTCGTCCGTGGAGCCTTCGGCGGGCGCCGGGTTGAGGGCCTCGTGCGGTGCCTCGTCGGTGGCCGCCTGGTTGGGGGCTGCCTTGGCCGGGGGCTCTTCGGCAGGTGCCTGGTTGGGGGCTGCCTCGGCCGGGGCGGCCTTCTCCGTGAGGTCTTCGACGGGGCCTTGGTCGTGGGCAGCCCCGGCCCGGGTGGCCTCGCCCGTGGGCTCCTCGGCGGGCGCCTGGACGGGGGCCGCCTGGTCCGTGGGCTCCTCGGCGGGCGCCTGGACGGGGGCCGCCTCGTATGGGGCCGCCTCGCCCGTGGGCGGCTGGACGGGGGCAGCCTCGGCCCGCTGGTCCGTGAGGTCTTCGACGGGCGCCTCGGCCCGGGTGTCCTCGCCCGTGGGCTCCTCGACGGGCGCCTCGGCCGTGGGGGCTTCGGCGGTGGCCGCACGGTTGGGGGGCTGATGCGCCGGCTGGGTGGGGCCGGGCTCGTCCGTGGGGGCCACGAGTTCGCGGGTGGCGTCGTCTGTGGCGGGCGGGGGTGCGGGGAGTACCCGGGTGGTGTCGGCCGCGGCCGTCGCCGGCTGCTCTTCCGTGGCGTTTTCCGCGTCGGTGGGACCGCCCGCCATCGCTCTCTCCTTCATATGCCGCAACGCTACTTGATACCGGGATGTGTCCGGTCAGGGCGGATACCAGCCGTTATGGCGGGAATACGCCGTTGTCCGTCCCCCTCACCGGCGACTTGACCCGGCGAGGGTCCTGAGGAACTTCGCCGCGATGGGGCCCGCGTCGGTGCCGCCCGAGCCGCCGTCTTCCAGCAGGACGGACCAGGCGAGGTTCTGGTTGCGCTGGTAACCGATCATCCAGGCGTGGGTGCGCGGTGGGGTGTCGGTACCGAACTCCGCGGTGCCCGTCTTGGCGTGCGGCTCGCCGGGGATGTCCTGGAGGGCGCGGCCGGCGCCATCGGTGACGGTGGACCGCATCATGGAGCGCAGGGAGGCGACCACGGCGGGGTCCAGCCGGGCCGGGGCCTGGTACCGCTTCTTCACGGCGGCCGGCACCAGGACGGGCTGCTTGAAGACGCCCGCCTTGACCGTGGCCGCGGTGGAGGCCATCACCAGCGGCGACGCCTGTACGCGGGCCTGCCCGATGGTGGCGGCGGCCTTGTCGTTGTCGCTGGTGGCGACCGGGACGCTGCCGTCGTACGTCGCGGTGCCCACGTCCCACGTACCGCCGATGCCGAAGGCGGCCGCGGTGTCGTGCAGGGCGGAGGCGGACAGCCTGCCGCGGGAGTTGACGAAGAAGGTGTTGCAGGAGTGGGCGAAGTCGTCCCGCAAGGTGGCGCCCTCGGGGAGCACGAACTGGCCCTGGTTCTCGAAGCGCTGGCCGTTGACGTAGGCGTACTTGGGGCAGGCGCCCGGGTCGGACGGCTTCATACCTTGTCGCAGCAGGGCGGCGGCGGTGACCACCTTGAAGGTGGAGCCGGGCGGGTAGCGGCCCTCCAGCGCGCGGTTCATGCCGGCGGGCATGTTCGCGGCGGCCAGGATGTGACCGTTGGAGGGGTCGATGGCGACGATCGCCGCGTTCTTCTCGACCCCGTCCAGCGCCTCGGCCGCGGCCTCCTGGACCCGGGGGTCGATGGTCGTCCGCACCGGCTTGCCCGGGCTCGCCCCCGTGCCGGTGAGCCACTTCACCACCTGGCCCGACCCGCGGTCCACGACCACGACGAACCTGGACGGGCCCGGGCCGCCCGTGAGCTGCTCGTCGTAGCGCGCCTGGAGACCCGACACCCCCTTGCCGGTCCTGGGGTCGACCTGCCCGACGAGGGAGGCGGCCCGCAGTGCGTGGCCGTTGGCGTCCAGGATGGGGGCCCGCTCCCGTGACTTCAGGGCGAGCGTCTGACCCGGCACCATGTCCGGGTGGACCATCGGGGTCCGGAACTCCACCTTCCAGGTGCCGCCGGTCCTGACCACGGTCGCCCTGGAGTCCCAGGCGTAGTCACCCGCCCCCGGGAGGGTCATCGCCACGCGGAACGGAACGTCCACCCGCCCTTCCGCCTTCCGCTCCCCCGTACCGGCGCTGATCTCGGTCTTCGACGGCTTGAGGTTCGTCATGACGGACGCGATCAGTGACCGGGCGTTGCCGGGGTTGTCCGTCAGTCCGCCCGCTCGCTGTGCGTCGCCCGCCTCCCAGGCGTCGAGGAACTTCGCCAGGTGCCCCTTCGCGGCCACCACGCGGGGGTCCTCCGAGCCGTCGCGGGCGACGAGGGTGGCGTATCCCCAGTAGCCGACGCCCCCGGTCACGGCGAGCGACGCGATCGCCAGGGCGACCGTCCGGGCACGGGACCGACGCCTGCGGTACGGCGGGGAACCGCCATGGCTGTGGATACGCGTCATGCGGGCCAGGCTATGCGCGCGAGCCCTTCCGGCACCCTCGGCGTGCGGTAACCGCCGACGGGTTCACCGGGGAGGTCGGGGCAGGTGGGGTACAGGCCGCACACCATGTGAACCAGCGGTCGCCGCCGGGTGCGTTACGAGGCCGGGCCGGTGACCACCGGCAGTTCCGAGGGCAGGCCCCACTCGCTCCAGGAGCCGTCGTACACGGCGGTGTCCCGGTAGCCGGCGACTTCGGCCGCCAGTGCCAGGACGCAGGCCGTGACGCCCGATCCGCAACTGAGGACGAGTCGGCGCCGGTCCCCCGCCGACGCGGAGAACAGGGCGCGCAGTTCCGCCGCCGGGCGCATGCGGCCCTGGTGCTGGGTGGCGCCGAAGGGCAGGTTGCGCGCGCCGGGCATGTGGCCGCCGCGCAGCCCCGGGCGGGGCTCGGGGGCCTCGCCCGTGAAGCGTTCCCGGGTACGGGCGTCGAGGACGGCCGTGCCCGGGTCGGCCAGGGCCGCCGTCACGCGGTCGGTGCCGACCAGCAGCCCCGGGCGGGGCCGGGCGGTGAAGTCGCCGCGCGGCCCGGTGTACCCGGGCTGCTCCGGCTCCACCGGCAGGCCGGCCGAGGTCCAGGCGGGGAGGCCGCCGTCGAGCACGGCGGCCCGGTCGAAGCCCATCGCCCGCAGCATCCACCAGGCGCGGGCGCTGGAGTAGATCCCGGCGGCGTCGTACACGACGACCGTGCTGGTGTCGTCGAGCCCGAGGGCGCGCAGTTCCTCGGTGAACGTCTCGGCGTCCGGCATGGTGTGGGGCAGCGGGCCGGTGTGGTCGGACAGCGTCCCGTCGATGTCGAAGGGCCGTGCCCCCGGGACGCGCAGCGGGGAGCCCCGGTGCGCGCCCACGGAGGCGTCGAAGACCACGAGCCCGGGCGTGCCGAGCCGCCGCGCGAGCCAGTCGGCGTCCACCAGCGGGCCGGGCGGCGGCGGGACATGGACGGGGCCGGGCGCGTCCCGCCCACTCGGCACACTCGGCGTGTACGGCGCACCCGGCGTGTCCCGCGTACTCACCGTGTGTCCTCCTCAGCCGCCCGCTCCTGGCCGCGTCATGCTAGCCGGACACGTGGTAGTGCCGTATCCGCCACCGGTCGCCGGTGTGCCGGGCGAGGACGGAGAGCCGTGCGGGGCGGTCCGGGCCGGTGGGCGGGGTGAAGAGGACGTCGGCGATGCCGCCGATGAGGTCGTCACCGGTCGCGTAGGCGTGCAGGACGGTCGCGCTCGCCCGCGTACCGGGCGGGACGTGCTCGTAGTACGTCCGCACGGCGTCCCGCCCGAGGAGCGGGGCCGGGGCGAAGCCCTGGAAAAGGGCGTCCTCGGTGAACAGGCGGGCGAGGTCGTCCGGGCGGGCGGCGTCGAAGTGGTGCTGCCACCGGGTGAGCAGGGCGGCGAGCACGGCCGCCGGGGCGGGGGTCACCGCCGGCCACCGGGCCGCTGCCCGCTCAGCAGGGCGGCGAGCAGCGCCGCCGGGGTGCGGGGGTCACCGCTTCCCGCCGTGCGGCCACCGAGGGCCGCCGGAGCCCGGCTCACCGCTTGCCGCCGTCGATGTCGAGTGTCGTGCCGGTGGTGAAGCCGTTTTCCATCAAGAAGGCGGCCGCGTGGGCGACTTCGTCAGCCGTACCGGGGCGTCCGACAGGCAACTGGCCGGCTATTTCCTGGCGATAGGCGCGGTGTTCCTCGGCGGTCATCAGATGGGCGTGCGTGTCAATGGGGCCGGGGGCGATCGCATTGACGCGGAGCGGGGCGAGTTCGCGTGCGAGGGATTTCACGGCCGCCTCGACCGCGCCGTTGACGGCGGCGAAGGCGAAGTATCCGGGATCGGCCTTCCGGTAGAGATATCCCGACACCAGGGTGAGCGAGCCGGTGGCCTTCGGCATGTGCGGCAGCGCGGCCTTGACGCAGCGGTACTGGCCCCACCACTTGACCTCGAAGAACCGCCGTACCGCCGCCTCGTCGAGGTCGTCGAACGGGGCGATCAGCGCGCCGGACGCGCAGGTCAGGAGGTGGTCGATGGTGCCCACCGAGTTCATGACGTCCTCGACCGCGGCCGGGTCGGTGACGTCCAGCGCGCGGTACTCGGCGCCGCCGCCGATCCGTTCCGCGTGCTGCTTCACGGTGTCCTCGGTGCGGTCCGTCAGGATGACGCGGGCGCCGCGCGCGGCGGCCAACTCGGCTGTGGCGAGACCGATTCCGCTGCCCGCGCCGGTGATGACGACGGTGCTGCCGGACAGTGACATGTCTGAGCCTTCCTTTGAATTCAATGCATGTTCCGCCCCCTGCCTCCAGCCTTCCACTTCACGACTTGATCTTCCTTTGAAAACACGGTGCATAATCGTGTCATGCACGATGACGCAAACGAGCTTGCAGGGGGCTGCTCGTGCGGGGGGACAGAGAACGCTCCGTGCGCCGAAGGCCTGAACCGCTATCGCAAAGCGGTGGCGAAAGGATGTATGCCGCTGGCGGGCGCGCCGCGCTGCCTGATCCGGCTCGGCCTGGTGACACCACCGCCCGACGACCCGGACGTACTGGTTCCGGTGGCGCCCACCGTGGCCTTGGCCGAACTGCTCCAGCCGATACGGCAGATCCTCGACTCCCACCAGGAGCGCGTCCAGGAGATCAGCTCCGGTTTCTCCGCGGTACAGGCGATGTACCGTGCCGCGCGGCGCGAGTCCCAGGACTGGCTCACGCTCATCGACGGCGAGAAGGTGGTGCAGGCCGCCCTCCAGCAGGCCGTGCGCGACTGCCGGTCCGAGCTGATGACCATCCAGCCGTCCGGCGAGCGCCACGCCTACGACCTGGCCGACCCCGACCTGGTCGCCGAGGGGGTCGTCCACCGGACGCTCTATCCGCACGCGGCGCGCACCAACCCCACCCTGTGGCGGCACGTGCAGACGATCGAACGCGCCGGCGCCCAGGTGCGCACCCTGCACCAGGTGCCCGACCGGATGGTGGTCTGCGACCGCACCACGGGCTACCTCGCCTATCGCGGCGGCTCCGGGCACCACGGCGCGGTCGAGATCAGGCACCCGGCCGTCGTGTCCTTCCTGGCCTGCGTCTTCGAGGACGCCTGGGAGCGGGCCACGCCGGTCTCGGCGCCGACGGCCCGCGCCCGCGAGCGGGGCATCGTCGACGAGGTGCAGCGCGCCGTGATGCGCCTGCTGGTGTCCGGGCTGACGGACGACGCCATCGCCCGGCGCCTGGGGGTGTCACGGCGTACGGTGGCGGGCCACGTGGCGGTCATCTCCCGTTCGCTGGGGTCGAAGTCGCGGGCGCAGCTCGGTTACCTCATCGCCCGTACCGGCGCGGTGTCGGCGGAGGAGCCGGACGCCGCCGCCTGAGGCCGGTGGCCGCGGGCCTGCCGTACGCCTCCGATGGCGGCGAGCGCGGCGGTGAGGCCGGCCGACCACAGGATCTGCGGGCGCGCGCCGGGGTCGGCGGCCATGAGCACGATGACGCCGGCGGTGCCCGCGATGGTGGCGAGCGTCACCCAGGGGTAGCCACGGGTACGGATGACCAGCGCGGCGGGGTCGTCGCGTTCCAGCATGGACCGCAGCCGCAGGTGGGAGGCGCCGACGGTGAGCCACATGAACAGCATCGCCCCGCCCATCGCCTGGGTGAGGAAGGGCAGTACGTGACCGGGCCGGGCCGCCTCGGCCACCACGGAGCAGACGGCCACCGCGGCGGACGCCAGCACCGCCCCGCGCGGCACTCCGCGCCGGCAGACGCCCCGCGCCACCGCCGGGGCGTCGCCGCGCCGGGCGAGCGAGAACAGCATGCGCGAGGTGCCGTACAGGTTGGCGTTGAGCGCGGACAGCAGCGCGACCAGGACGACGGCCTCCGTGACCCGGCCCGCGCCGGGGATGCCCAACTGGTCCAGCGCCGCGACGTACGGGCTCTGGCCGGGCCGCGCCACCGTCCAGGGCAGCAGCGTGACCAGGACGGCGACGGACCCCACGTAGAACAGCGCGATCCGCCAGATGGCGCCGCGCACCGCCCGCGCGACCGCCGGGCCCGGGTCGGCCGACTCGGCGGCCGCCATGGCGATGACCTCCATGCCGCCGAAGGCGAACACGACGACGAGCAGTCCCGCGACGATCCCCGTCGGGCCGTGCGGCGCGAATCCGCCGTGCTGGGTGAGGTGGGTGAGCCCCGGGGAGGTCCGGCCCGGCACCAGTCCGCACACCGCCGCCACGCCCAGCGCGATGAACGCCACCACGGCGGCCACCTTCAGGGACGCGAACCAGAACTCCGCCTCACCGAAGGAGCGCACCGAGGCCAGGTTGAGGGCGGTGAAGACGGCCAGCACCGCCAGGGCGGCCGCCCAGCGCGGCACGGCCGGGAGCCAGCCGTGCAGGATTCCGGCGGCGGCGAGCGCCTCGACGGCGATGGCGACGGCCGTGATCCACCAGTACAGCCAGCCGCTGGTGAACCCCGCCCAGCGGCCCAGCGCCCGGTCGGCGTAGACGGAGAAGGCGCCGGAGGCGGGGATGGCGGCGGCCAGTTCGCCGAGCATCCGCATGACGGCGAGGGCGAGCAGCGCGGCCAGCAGGTAGGAGACGAGGACGGCGGGCCCGGCGACGGCGAGGCCCTGTCCGGTGCCGACGAACAGGCCGGCGCCGATCACCCCGCCGAGGGCGAGCATGGTCAAGTGGCGTGGGCGGAGGCCTCTGTCGAGGTCCGGGTCGAGGTCGGCGGGCACGGTGTGCTCCTTCGTACGGGACGCCGGGCACGCACCCGTGCGGATGCGGTGCCCGGCGTCGGTGCCGTGGCGTGGCGTGGTGTCGTCAGGCGATGCGCTGGAGCGTCGCGGTGTGCAGCTCGCCGGCCCGGCCGCCGTCCGGCGTGGGGAAGGTCCAGTAGACGCTGACCGTGCCGGACTTCAGGTCCATGACGTGGGAGACGGTCGTGCCGGACTTCTCCACCCAGTTGACGTGGTACAGGCCGTCGCCGACCTGGTTGACCGCCAGCGACTCGTTCCCGGAGTTGCCCTTGAACGGGCCCTCGACGGCCTCCCAGTGCAGCTTGGTGCCGTCGGCGGAGTAGCTGTTGCGGAAGACGACGCCGTTGTCGAGGGAGATGCGGTAGGCGTGTCCGGCGAACGCCGGGATGGACGACTGGGCGGTGACGGCCCGGACGTGGGCGGCCGGGGCGGCGGACGGTGCGGCCGCCACGGCGGCCGGGGCGGCGGTGAGGGCGAGCAGGACGGCGGGGACGACGGCCCGGAGGGCGGTGTGCTTGCGCATGGTGAAGCGTTTCCTTTCGCTGTTCTGACAGGGATTACGTCGCTGACGGTGCGTCAGGCGTACTGGTAGAGCCGCCCGTGGTCGAGCATCTCCCGGGGCGTGATCCGCCACGGGTCCATCTGCTCGTCGAGCGAGACGACGCGGCCGTACTGGGCGTCGCCGCGCGGCAGGGGGCGGCTCGGTTCGTACTGCGGCCGGCCGGCGTGGCGTTCCTGCCAGCGCGACCACAGCAGGTCGATGAAGGTGTGGTGGAGCCAGAAGACCGGGTCGTTGGGCGAGCTGCCGCCGGTCATCTGGCCGCCCACCCAGGCGTGGACGCGGTTGTGCAGCTTCCAGCCGACGTCGGCGCCGAGCGTCCAGCCCTCCAGCCGGTTGCGGAAGCCGCCGGTGGTGACGGTCGAGTCGTACGGGTAGGCGTCGTACCGGGGATCGGCCAGGGCTTCCTCGACGTCGTCGGGGGTCGGCAGGGTCACGCCGTTGGCCCAGCCGCCGAAGTCCCGCATGAGGAAGGTGTCGTCGGTGACCTGGACGGTGATGGGCCAGTTCCCGGCGGCGTACGCGAAGGGCCCGTCCATGACCTGGTGGTCGCCCTCGCGGCCGTTCCCGCCGAGGAGGTCGGGCGTCCACGGGGCGGCGGCCGGCGCGTGGTCGCGGCTCCAGTCCCAGTAGGGCAGGGTGACGGAGTCGTCGACCTTGCGCAGCTCGTCCTCGAACGCGACGAGCATCTTGCGGTGCCAGGGCAGGAAGGAGGGCGCCATGTGGCCGTGGCGCTTGCCGCCCTCGCCGTCGGCGACGAAGTACTGGGCGTGCAGGCGTACGTACTCGTCGTAGACGCCCTTGCGCTTGACCGTGATCAGGGCGTCGACCAGCCGTTTGCGCTCGCTCGCGGTCAGGTCCTTGCAGTTCTTGCGTATGTGCACAGTGGTGGTCTCAGTGGTGGTGGATGTTCCCGGCCGCCAGTTGCGAGGCCGGGCCGAGCTGGTCGACGGCCGCCCTGGCGCAGTGCTGGGCGGTGGGGAACGACTCGTAGTGGTTGACGACGCTCAGGTACGAGCCGTCGGCGCGCCGCATGATGTGCAGCGGCCGTCCGTCGATCCGCACGTCGACCGGCGCGGCGGCGGTCCGCGCGGCGGCCGTGGAGGTCCGGAGGGCCACGGTGGCGGCGACCGGGGTGACTTCGATACGGCGGCCCTTGTAGACCTCCGTGAAGCCTTCGCCCTCCGGGGGAGCCGGAGTGGGCGCGGCGGCGGCCGTTCCCAGGCCGGCGATGACGGCGCCGCCTCCGACGAAGGCCGTCACGGCCGCCGTCTGCTTGAGGACGGTCCTGCGGCTGGGTGTGGTCAAAGGGGGTTCTCCTTGTCGTGCGGGAAGGCCGAGGGGGGTTACGCGGCGGCCGGGGACGCGGTACGGAGGTCCTGGACGATGGCGCCGACGATGTCGTCCGCGCGGTCCACCACCGACGGCATGCCCGAGGTGAAGAAGAGGGTGCCGCCCGAGATGTCGCCGATCGCGTAGAGCCGGCCCCGGGTCCGCCCGTCCGCCCGCAGCCGGGAGGTGTCCGGCTCGACGGTGACTCCGCCGGCCGGGTGGTACTCGGCGGCGCGGCCCTCGACCAGCGCCCCGATCAGGGCACCGGCTCCGGCCGGGACCCGGTGCGCGGGCGCCGCGACGGCGTTGATCACCGTGGACGTCTCGAACGAGCCGTCACGGGTGACGACGTGGAACCCGCCGCCGTCCATGGGCTTGACGCCGTCCAGTCCGGCGAGGACCCGCAGCCGGCCCGTCTCCGCGAGCCCGATGAGCGTGCGGGCGTTCTCGGGCGGCATCGGGCAGCACAGCGACATGATCGCCCGGTAGTGGTGCTCCCTGATGTACGCCTGGTCCTCGGGCCGCAGCCGCGTCCAGGCGTCCGGCCCGGACAGCGGGACGGCCTCCTGCATGACCCGCATACCGGTGTCGGCCGCGTCCCGCTGGGCGTACTGGCGGCGCAGCCGGTCCAGCGGGGGCTCGGTGTCGGCGGTGAGCAGCTCGTCCAGGACCGTGGCGTGGCCGGCGCCGTGGGCGTCGAGCTCCCGGGCCAGCAGCGTCAGCAGGGCGTCCAGGCCGAACGTCCCGCCGTGCTCGCGGGCGAGCCGGTCCAGCGCGGCCGGGGTGAAGTGCTGGATACGGGGGTGGACCGGGCGCTGCCGCACGGCCGGGAGGCAGCCGTTGCGGGACGCCATCGCGATGTCGCCGGTGTGGCCCTGGCGGGCCAGGGAGACGACCGCGTCGACGGCGGCGAGTCCGGTGCCGATCACCGTGACGGAGGCGGTGCGCGGGATGCGGGCGGTGGTCTCGCGCAGCGGGTAGGGGTCGGCGACGAACCCGGGCTCGCCGGCGAGGCGGTAGTGGTCGGCGGGGGTGCCGGGGCCGACGGCGCACACGACGTGGTCGAACCGGCGCGGGGTGCCGTCGGTGTCGGTCAGCTCCACGGCGTCGGGCAGTTCGCGGGCGCGGGCGACGGCCGTGCGCACGAGGTGGACGGTCCAGCCCCGGCGGCCCAGTGCGGCGACGGCCGCTTCGGCCGTGCTCTCCAGGTACGACCCGAAGACGTGGCGGGGCGGGAAGTGGCCCCGCTCGGACCAGTCACCCCCGCCGTACGGGAGCCGGTGGTCCGTCAGGTACTGCTGGAAGGCGCCGGGTCGGCCCTTGGTGGCGGACATCTCGTGCGGCGGGATGTTCACCAGGACCGAGTCCAGGTCGTGCTGGTAGGCGCGGCCGCGCCAGAGCCGGTCGGACGGCTCGAAGACGGTGACGGCTCCGGTGTGCGGCAGGGTGTCGTCGCGGGAGAGCCGGTCCAGGAGGGCGACGGCCGCCGCGCCGCCGCCGACGAGGGCGAGGTGGGGGCCCTGGGGATCAGGGGTGTGCTGTCTCATGGCAGGTGGGTGTGCTTCCGGGTCGGGTGGGTGTCGGACGCCCGCGGCCCCGGCCGGGCGGGCGGTCGGCGCCGCGGCTCTGGGCCGGCGGCCGGGTCACGCCGCGGTGGCCTCGGCCGGGCGGGCGGTGGGCGCCGTGGCCTCGGACGGCGCGCCGGGCGCGGGGCGGCGGGCGGCGAGGGCGAGCAGGGTCAGGCCGATGGCCGCCCACACCACCAGGACGGCGGCCGGGCGCAGGATGCCCGCGCCGTCGAACGCCCCGGCCGAGCGGATCAGTGACCCCGCCGCGCCCGGGGGCAGCAGTTGGCCGACGGTGCCGAGCGGTCCGGGCAGCAGCTCCGGTGCGGAGGCGATGCCCGACAGGGGGTTGCCGATCAGGAACATCACCACCGCTCCCCCGGCGATCCCGCCGGGTCCCACGAGGGAGCCGAGCCCGGCGATGAACCCGGTCATGCCCAGTTCCAGCAGGGCGATGACGGCCGCGTTGGTGAGGTACGAGCCGGGCAGGACGCCCGAGATCACGGTCAGCATCAGCGAGGACAGCGCCCCGGAGAGCACCGCGAAGGCGACCACCCCGGGCAGCCGCAGCCGGGGCACCGGCACCTTGAGGACGAACAGCAGGCCCGCGATGACGGACGTGACGACGAGCGGGAGGAAGCCCATGGTGATGCCCGTGCCGTGCGGGTCGGCGTCGGACGCGGGGACGACCTCCTTGACGAGGGCGCTGGTGCCGGTCAGCTCGGCGAGCCGGCCGGTGAGCGCGGAGGCGACCGCCGGGGAGGCGGCGGAGGCGAGGTGCAGCTCCCAGCCCTTGCCGTCGCCGGCGGCGACGAACGCGCCGTACGCCTCGCGGTCCTTGAGCATCGCGTCGGCGTCGGCCGCGCTGCTCGCGGTCTTCAGCTCGAAGGCGGCGCCCGGTCCGGTGCGTTCGAGGAGGGTGGTGAGTTCCTTGGCCCGGGCCGGTTCGGCGGCGATGGCCACCGGGATGTCGCGGGGCTCGCTGCGCGAGGCGGTCCAGGAGAACCAGCCGCCGATGAGGAACTGGACGACCGCGACGATGGCGACGATCTTGACCGCTTCGACGCGTGCGCCGGCGGGGTGATGACTCTTCATGGTCGCTCGGCCCCTACTCGGCGAGGAGGTCGGGCTGTTCGGCGGTGATCTCGTCCCACATGACCTCGAAGGAGAACCGGCCGAGCTGCTCGTCGCCGAAGCCGTCGCGGGCGGCCAGCGCCTGCTCGTGGCTCATCGGCCTGGGTGTGCCGGCGGCGAGGGCCAGCAACTGCACCTGGGCGCAGCCCTCGTAGGTGAAGAACCAGTGCACGGCCTCCTCCAGGCTGCCGCCGACGGTGAGCAGGCCGTGGTGGCGCAGCAGCAGGGCGCGCTTGTCGCCGAGGCGGGCGGCGATGTCCTCGCCGTGCTCGATGCCGATGGCGGGGCCGTCGTAGTCGCCGTAGAACACCTGGTTCTCGTAGAAGGCGCAGGACTCCTGGTCGAGCGGCTCCAGTACGCGCTCCAGGGCGCCGAGGGCCCGGGCGTGGATGGTGTGGCCGTGGGCGATCGCCTCGGCGCCGGGACGCTCGTGGATCTTGGAGTGGATGGTGAAGGCGGACGGGTTCACCTTGCCGGTGCCCTCGACGACCCGGCCGGTGGCGTCGACGCAGATCAGGTCCTTGACCGTGACCTGGTTGAAGGAGAGGCCGAAGGGGTTGACCCAGAAGCGGTCGTGGTGCTCGGGGTCACGTACCGATATATGGCCAGAAATCCCCTCAGCGAAGCCGGCCTTGCCGAACAGCCGCATCGCGGCGGCGAGCCGGCGCTTGCGGTGCCGCCGCTCGTCGGCGACCGAGGCGAACTCGGCCACGGCGGGGATGGGCAGACCGGTGGCGGTGTCGGCCAGGTAGTTGTCACGGAGGTCGGTCGTCACGTGTGTGCCCTCTTGTGGTCGGTGGCGGGCGGACGGGGTGATCTTGGCACGCGACACCGTCACCGAAGAGGGCAAAAGGGGCACTTGAAGCTTGCACAATGCCGCAATGCACGGATGTGCATGCTTAATCGTGCGAAACCACCCTTTGCCGGAAAGGGTGGTTCCGCAGGCCCGGTCGCGTCAGCCGGCCGGGGTGTGGTGCCAGGCGTCGGCCTCGGTGAAGGTCACGCCGGTGTCCAGGACGGTGTCCTGGAGGGAGCCCTTGGTCTCTGTCACCAGGTAGAGGTGGCGGTGGCCGTCGGAGGTCTCCCGCACGATGGCCCAATCCGGGTTGTAGGCGCCCAGCGGGGTCGGAACGCGGAACCAGGACGGCAGTTGGGCGTAGAGGACGACGCCGTCGTCCTTCTCCATGTCCTCGACGAAACGCCGCTCGGTGTCGAGGTAGCCGTGGAGCTCCCCCTCCTCGAAGAGTTCCTGGGCGTAGAAGTCGCTGTCCGCCGGCCGTACGTACTTCACGCCGTCGACCAGCATCCGGCGCTTGGCGGACGTGATCACCTCGGCCACGAGGTCGATGAACTCCTGGGGATTGACACGGAACTCGGCGAGGCGGCCGCTCTCGGACAGGATGCGCCGGACGGTGCGCCGGGTGAGCCGGGTGCGCTCGACGAGCTCGCCGAGGATGTCGGGGAGCGGGATGTCGCCCTGGTCTGCGTGGACGGGTGACGAGGTGCTCTCCCCCGTCGTGGCCAGGCCGGCCTCGGTGATGACCACCTGGGCCTTGCGCCAGCGCATGCGCGCCGGGGCGACCGGACGCGCCGCGCGGACGCCCCGTACGCACTCCGCGACCAGTTGCTCGACGTCGAAGTCGACCCGGTACGTGGTGCGGTGCCTGATCCGCTCCCACAACTCCCGGAACGCCTCGCTCCCGAAGACCTGCTCGCCCACCTTGACCGTGCGCTTCTCGTCCCGGTTGGTGACCTTCAGACCCCGGGCACGCCTGGTGAGCAGCTCGGCGACCTGGGCGGTGAGGGGCTCGAACCCGGGCGGCAGGGCGAAGGTGTCCTCGGCCACGGCCCGCGACAGGGCCTCGGCGTCGATCCTGCCCGTCGCCTGGACGTAGCCCTCCGCCCGGAGGTGCGCGAAGAGGCGCTGGGAGGCCTCGAAACCGAGCGGGACGGCGGGGTCGCCGGGGGACGGCAGGCCGGCGAACCGGTGCGCCTCGACGACGCCGAAGCGGATCTTGTCGTGCTTCTCCAGCTCGGTCTGGAGCCCGGCCGCGAACTGTTCGTAGCTCTCGGACGCGATCACCGTGAGGGTGTTGACGTCGAAGCCCTGCACCCGGTGGCCGTCCTTGTCGACGGCGAGGCGCAGGCCGCGGCCGATGGTCTGGCGGCGCTGGCGTTCGGTACCCATGTCACGGAGGCTGCAGATCTGGAACACATTGGGGTTGTCCCAGCCCTCGCGCAGCGCCGAGTGGGAGAAGATGAACTTCAGCGGCTCATCCGGGCTCAGCAGCCGCTCCTTGTCCCGCATGATCAGGTCGTACGCCCGCTGCGCGTCCGCGCCGTCCTGGCCGCGTCCCTCGCTGATGTCCTTCCAGGTGCCCTTCTTGTCGCGGGCGAAGTAGCCGTCGTGCACGGCGGCGGCCTCGGACGCGAGGTCGGCCTCCCCCAGCAGGGTGGAGTAGCGGGAGTGGTTCCTGAGCCGCTCGTACTCCTCCTCGAAGATGCGCGCGTAGTCGCCCTTGACGGGCTTTCCGTCGTCGCCGTACGTCCGGTAGCGGTCGACGCGGTCGACGAAGAAGAGGCTGAGCACCTTGATGCCCTTGGGGCGCAGCCGCACTTCCTTGTCGAGGTGCTCCCGGATCGTCCGGCGGATCATCTGCCGGGCCTTCTCCAGCCGGGGGATGTCGCCGTGGGACTCGCCGATGCCGAGGCGGACGCTGACGCCCCCGCCGCGCAGGTGCAGGAACTCCTGCCCCTTGGTCCTGTTGATCTCGCCGATCCGGAGCCCCTCGTAGATGCCCCGGCCGGTGACCGCGTCGAGCAGGTCGCCGTCGCGGACGACGACGCCGGCCCGCCGTACGCCGCCGCTCTTGGTGGCGATGTCCACTTCGACGGTGGCGGACAGGTCGTTCTTCCGGGTGCTCACGGCTTCGAGCCGGACGTAGGGGCGGCTGTGCGCGTTCTCGACGGAACCGCCGGCGACCTCGATCTGCTTGACCAGACCCGCTTGGTAGGCGTCGATGGCGTCGAGCTTGTAGACCATGTCGTACGCGTCGGCGTGCGTGGCCGAGTACCGCAGGGTGAACAGCGGGTGCATCGCGGCCAGGGCTTCCCTGCCCTTGCCGCTGAGGCCTCCGTCGACGCTCTGCGGCTCGTCGACGACCAGGATGGGCCGCGTCTGCCGGATCAGGTCGATCGGGGCGTCGCCGCCGGTCTTCTCGCTCGGCTGGTAGATGAGGGCAGTGTCCTTCTTGTTGATCGCCGCCACCGTGGTGATCATCACCTCGATGCCGGTGCTGTACGCGAAGTTCCGCACCTCCCCGAGCCGGCCGGAGTCGTACATGAAGTAGGTGAGCGGCGTCCCGTCGTAGAGGGCCTTGAAGTGCTCCTCCATGATCTGGAGGGACTTGTTGACGCCTTCCTTGATCGCGACCGAGGGGACGACGATCACGAACTTGGTGAACCCGTAGTGCTTGTTCAGCTCGTAGATGGTCCGCAGGTAGACGTACGTCTTGCCGGTGCCCGTCTCCATCTCGACGGTGAAGTTCAGGTCGTCCGGGTCGGGGTCGGCGGAGGGCGCGAGGCCGCCGCGGAGCTGGACCGCGCGGAGATTCTCGCCGAGCTGCCCGGGCAGCAGGGTCAGCCTGTTGGCGAGCCCTTGCGCGGGGGTGAACACCTGCCCGTGGAAGAGGTCGCGGACCGCTTCGATCGCCTTGACCTGGTGGTCCAGCCCGGCGTTGAAGTGGAGTCTGAGGTGGGTCATGTCCGCTCCCGGCGCCTACAGGCTCTTGACGATGGCGAAGTCGTACTGGTCGAGGATCGCCGTCATGTTCGCCTTGGCCACGTCGTCCCGGAAGGCGGTGTCCTTGAAGTACACGGACACCTCGCCCACCGGGTCCAGTTCCTTGCGCCAGTCGGCGATCCCGTGCGCGACGGCCTCGACGCGGTGCCTGCTGATGGCGTCGGCGGGGGGCAGGCAGGCGAACAGCAGCCCGTGACCGGTGCTGTGGACGGCGATACCGCCGAAGGTACGGGTCTCGACCGGGAGGGAGAGGTCCAGGCCGCGGCTGAGGAGGAGTTCGTAGAGCACGTCCTCCTCGGTCCGGCCGTCCACGATGTTGTCGACGAGCTCCAGGGTCTGCTGCTCGGCGTCCTGGCGGCCGGTGTCCCAGCGGGCGATGCCGGATTCGCCGAGCGCGAAGGAACGGAAGCCACGGTCGGGCGCGCCGGGTACGGCGGCGGCCGCCGCGCGCAGCCGGGCGCGGGTGACGTCGGCGACTGTCGGGTGGTCGTCGTAGCCGGTGCGCTCGGGGATCTGGACCAGGATGTAGCGCCGGTTGCCGCCGTCCTCGGCGTTGGCCTGGAGGACGGCGTCGCCGGTGGTGCCGGAGCCGGCGAAGAAGTCCAGGACGATGTCCTCGGTGTCCGGCCTGGTCGCGAGGGTCAGGATGCGGCGGATGAGCCGAGTCGGCTTGGGGGTGTCGAAGACGCTGTCGGAGGACGCGAACGTCACCCGCTCCAGCAGCTCGCGCTTGGCGTCCTGGTTGTGGCCGACTTCCGTGTAGGGCCAGAAGGTCTGGGGGATGCGGCCCTGCTTGACCTCGGACAGGAAGCGCTTGACGGCGGGGCTGTTGTTTCCGTCCCTGCCCCACCAGATGCGGTTGTCCGCCTCCATCTCCCGCATCGTCTGCTCGGAATACCGCCAGTACGTCCCGGGCGGCGGTCCTTCGATGACGCGCCCGCCGGGCGTGGTGATGGGGTAGGTGCCCTTGCTGTAGTAATTGCGGGCGGTGAAGTTGTCGGCCTTCCAGGGTCCTCGCGGGTCGTTGTCGGGGTTCTTGTACGCGGCGTTCTGCTCGTCCGTGCGCGGCAGCAGTCCCGGTGTCCAGGCGTCGGCGTCCCGCGCGTAGACGAGGATGTAGTCGTGGTCCTCGGAGAAGTGGCGGGCGCTGTTCTTGGGGGAGTAGACCTTCTGCCAGATCACGGAGGCGATGAAGTTCTCCGGGCCGAAGATCTCGTCCATGACGGCCCGCAGGTTGTGCACCTCGTGGTCGTCGATCGAGACGAAGACGACGCCGTCCTCCCGCAGCAGGTTGCGGGCCAGGAACAGGCGCGGGTACATCATGTCCAGCCAGGCGCTGTGGTAGCGGCCCGAGGTCTCGGCGTTGGTGCTGCGCCGGGCGCCCTCATCGTCCAACTGGCCGGTGAGCCGGAGGTAGTTGCGCACGCCGTCCTGGAAACTGTCCGGGTAGATGAAGTCCCGGCCGGTGTTGTAGGGCGGGTCGATGCAGATGAGCTTGACCTGGTTGGCGTAGCTCTTCTGGAGGAGCTTGAGGACTTCGAGGTTGTCGCCCTCGATCATCACATTGTTGGTGGTGTCCCAGTCGACGCTGTCGGCGGGCCGGGGCAGGAGGGTTCCGCTGCTGCGCAGCCGGGCCACTTCCGCCGCCCGCCTCTTTCCGTGCCAGGTGAGTCCGAACTTCTCCCGGCTTTCGGACACCGCCGCGCCCAGGAGTTCCCTGAGGACGTCGAAATCGAGACCGTCCTCGCAGAAGGCGCTGGGGAACAGCTTCCTCATCTGTTCGACGTTCTCGCCGACCAGGTCCATCGACCTGGTCTCGGGGTCACCCGACCGCACCCGCCGCATCGACACCGTGTCGTCCGCCATTCCTGTCACTCACAACTCCTGGCGCGGCTCGCGCGGTTCCGCACGCTGTCGGCCCGCCGTTGACGAGGCGTCAAAACTAGCAGCGCGCGTGCCGCCGGTGGGCGGCGCGGAGCGGGTGCGTGGGGGGTTGGGAAGGAGGCCGTCCGATCGGGGCGGCCCGCCTCCCGGGACGCCCTTGGGGCGTGGGGAGTGGGGGGTTGTGGGGCTCAGCCCTGGCCGGCCTCGAGGAGCTCGGACTGGGCCAGCAGGTAGGCCAGGTGGGCCCGGCTGCGGCCGCCGAGGAGGTCGGAGGCCTTCTTGATGTGGGTGGAGACGGTACGCGGGCTGACGCCCAGCCGGCTGGCGATCGCCGCGTCGGTGTAGCCCTCGACCATCAGGCGCAGCACGGCGCGACGGGTCTCGTCCGTCATGAGCGGGGGGCGGACGTACTCCTGGGTGATGCTGACGGCTTCGCCCCGCGCCCAGGCGTGTTCGAAGACCTTGGCGAGGTAGTGCACTATCGCTGGGTGGTCGATGGCCAGGGCGGCGGTTCTGAGCTCGTGGCGCGGATCCGGTATGAAGGCCGTCGTGCGGTCGTAGATGATCAGGCGGTCGAACACCTCGTTGAGCGTGCGGAATTGGGCACCGGAGGCGGTGGCCTGCTCGATGTAGGCGAGGGTGGGGCCGTGGGCGCGCACGGTGTGCTGGTAGAGGGTGCGCTGCTTGACGCCGCGCCGGTGCATGGCGAGGACGCGGGAGAGCGAGCGGGCGAGCGAGGCCGGGTCGCGGCGGCCGCCGGGCTGGCAGGTCAGCAGTTCCTCACGGCAGTTGTCGGCGGCCTGCTCCAGTGCGGCGCGTATGACGTCCTCTCCCTGGAGCAGTCGTACGGGGGCGGTGGAGACGGCCTGCCGGGTGGCGGAGTAGACGTCCTCGGCCGATGCGATCGAGTCACTGATGGCCGCCAGGGTTTGCTGGTGCGCGAGCATGGCGCGCTCGACGGGGCGGGTGAGTTCCCGCCCGGCTATGTCCGGGGGGACGGCCGCCAGCAGTGTGGGGGTTTCGGCCAATGGCCGTAGAAGGCCCAGCCGGAGCAGACATTCGGGCACATCGCCCGATATCGGACCATGCGCCAGCGCACGACGGTAGATCTCCAGGCCACGATCACAGAGCCTGACGACGTTCGAATGCGGGGCTAAGTCCGAGTTCCTGCACATTTGACACTCCTTCCGATTCTTGCATTGCGTGATCATGATGCTACTGAACGACCCTTTCCTGTAGTGCGGTGCGGCATATTTCTGAGGGCGGAAGGGCCAAGGGGCCTTTCAGCCAGGGGAGGGATTGTGAACCGCACGAGAGAGGCCGGGCGCCTGTTCGGGCTTCCGGCTCTGGCACTGCTCCTCGGGCTCTTCACGTACTGCGTGGAGGGCGGAAGCGAGGCATCCATTTCCGCCACGAACCGGGTCGTGGCGTTGACGGAAGACGACGAATGGGGTCCCTGACCCCAGCGCGGCACCGGATTGCCGACAGGGCGTCAGATTTCTGGGAGATGAATTCGGGGAGTCGTTGATTCACCCGAATCGAGGGGGCTCTTCTTGATGAGTACGGACAAGAACGGGGAAACGGTCGGCATCCTCCTCGCGGGGGGCCGGGGCGAGCGGGCGAAGCCCATCACGCTCAAGTCCCCGGACCACATCCGCAGCAAGGCGCTGATCCCGTTCGCCGGGCGCCGCCTCGTGGAGTGGGTGGTCGACGCCTGCCGCGAGCAGGGCATCCGCCGCTTCTACGTGGTGACCCACGGCCTGGAGAACCGTACCCAGATCAAGCTCCTGCTCGGCCACGGTGAGCGCTACGGCGTCGACATCACCTACTCGCGCTCCCGCTTCGACCGGTACAACGTCGGCTCGGCCGGCGCCACCCTGCACAACCTCGAACAGTGGGACGTGCAGGGCCGCGCCCTGGTGCTCCCCGTCGACTCCCTCTTCGACTTCGACCTGGGGGCGATGGAGGCGGCGCACGCCGAGCGCGGCGCCCTGGTGACCGTGGCCGCCGTGCGGCGCACGGCCGACGAGATCGCCGGCAAGTACGGGGTCATGCGCACCGACGAGGGCGGCCTGGTCCAGGGCTTCGTCGAGAAACCGGACCGGGCCCGGCTCGGGGAGCTGTTCCCGCGCACGGCGGTGGACCCGGGGGTCACCCTGCCCACCAACGCGGGGATGTACCTGGTGGACTGCGCCCGGCTGCGGCTGCTCGCCCGGGAACCGGAACTCTTCCGGCAGAGCTACCAGCGGCTCGACTGGGGCCAGGACCTGCTGCCGTGGCTGGCGGCCCGCGGGCTGCCGGTGGCGGCCCACTCCATCGGGCGGCTCGGTGACCTGGGCAACGTACCGGACTACCTGCACACCCTGGGGCTCGTGCTCGACGGCGCGTACGAGCAGATGAACCGGCTGATGAGGCTCCCCGACGTCGCCTCACCGCGCTGCTGGATCCATGAGAGCAGCCTGCGGACCAAGGACGACGTCACCGGCACCACCCTCGCCCAGAAGATCGACGAGGGCTCGGTGGTGATCGGACCGGGGGTCAGGATCGGCCGCGAAGTGGAGATCGGACCCGGCGTGCGGCTGGATCACGCGGACATCGGCGACGGGGCCGAGGTCCGCGAGGGCGCCGCCGTGGTCCGGTCGGCCGTCGGAGAGTCCGCCGTCGTCGGCGCGTACGCCGAGATTGAGGACTCCTACATAGGACCCATGGCCGAGGTCTGCTCGGAGCGGACCCGGCCGGCACGGCTCGAACGTTTCTCGGCCATCGGCGACGGCGCCATGCTCTGGCCGGGATCACGGTTCTGCGGGGTGAGCGTCTACCCGCGGCTCAGGGTGCCCGCGATGACCGGGGTGCCCGCGGAAACGGAACTCAAGAGCGCCGACGACATCCTCAACTGGGTGTAGCGGCGGCGGATCACTCCTGGAGGGGACCATGCGGAGTCCCATTGCGGTTATCGGAGGGGCGGGCCGGCTGGGCAGTCTGGTCACCCGCCGCCTGCTTCAAGAGGGCACCCGGGTACGGGTGGTGAGCCGGCATCCGGAACGCGGCCGGCTGCCGCTCGGAGTGGAGGAGCACCGCGCCGACGTGCGGTACGCCGACTCGCTGGCCACCGCGCTGCGCGGCTGCGCGGGCGTGGTGTTCAGCGTCGAGCCGGGCACGGCCGACTCGGGCCCCGACAGCCCCGAGACGACCATGTACGACGGGGTGCGCAATGTGCTGGCCGCGGCCACCGAGCACGGTGAGCGGCCGCACTTCGTGCTGGTCAGCCAGATCTTCGTGACCCGGCGCGAACACCCCATGAACGCCTACGGAAGGCTGCTGGACTGGCGGCTGCGCGGCGAGGACGCCGTACGCGAGTCGGGGCTGCCGTACACGGTCGTACGCCCGAGCTGGCTGACGGACGACGGCTTCGCGGGCAACCGGGTGCGCCTGGAGCAGGGCGACCGGGGCGACGGCTGGGTGTCACGGACGGCGGTCGCCGAGGCGTGCGTCCAGGCGCTCAACTCGCCGGCCGCCGTGGGCCGCACCTTCGAGATGTACAACGAGCTGGGCGAGACGCCCACCGACTGGGCCCCGCTGTTCGCCCGGCTCAGCGCCGACCGGCAGCTCGAACGCAGCCGGTAGCCACCGGCCGGTTTCCGGGGACCCACCGAGACCGACGTGGGCGGGCCGGCCCCATCCCCCGCCCCCGTCATCACCCCCGTCGCCATCGTCCCCCGAGGCGACGGGGCCGGACCCGGGGCCGGTGAGGCGTGCGGAGTGCCGTTCCCCACCACCGCCGCGCACCGGCCCCGGAGTCCGCTTCCGGTATTTCACACCCGGGTTCGCTTCCGGCTGTCCGAATTACAGAAAAAAACCGGCTGGCCGATTTGCTCCGGACAAACGTAGACTTCTGTGGAGAGAGCTGGGTACGGTCGTGGAACAAGACCTGAATATGCCCGAGGATAATTCCCCCGCGATATTCACCGAGTTCCTCACGCGGACACTCGCTTCCATTCCCAGGAGCGACCAGCGCCGCTGGGGCGAGTTGTATGTGCGGGGCCTTCTCTCGGTCGACGGAAAGAAGACCATGCGGGCCCTCGCCAGCAATGCGGGCGGTGGCGTCGAACAGAGCCTTTACCAATTCATCACGAAGTCGCCGTGGGACTGCGTCCCGGTGCGGCGGGAAATGGCGCGCCACCTCCACCAGCACGCCGAGCCACGCGCCTGGGTGGTGCGGCCGCTGGTGATCACCAAGGTGGGACAGCACTCCGTCGGCGTGGAGCGGCAGTTCGTGGCCCAGTTGGGCCGGATCGTCAACTGCCAGCAGGGCATGGGCCTGTGGCTCGCGTCCGACCAGCTCAGCAGCCCCGTCGACTGGTGGCTGGCGCTGCCCGAGTGCTGGACGGAGGAGCCCGAGATGCGACGGCGTGCCTCCATCCCGGAGCACGTCGGGTCCTGCCCGCCGGAGCAGTGCGCCATCGGCTCGGTGGCCCGGCTGACCGACGAGTGGGGCATGCCCGCCCGGCCCGTGGTGATGGACCTGCGCGACACCGGTCCCCACCCCGTCTGCGCCGAACTGGCGGAACGCCAGATCCCGTTCGTCGTACGGGTCGATCCGGCCAAGTCCCACACGGCCGTCGAGCCGCTGCGGCCCGCCGGCCGGAGCGCCACCGGTGCCCCGGGCGCCGGGCCGGCGGCCGCCCCGGACGGCGGCCTGGCGGGGGCGCTGAGCCGCAACCGGATGCCCGTGGAGTGGCTCGACCACCGCACCGGCGTGGTGCGCGCCACCTCCGTCGGCTCCGCCCGCGTGCGCCTGCGCTCCCCGGGCGGCGGCCGGGCGGACCGGCAGGACCTGGTCCTGCTCGGGGCGTGGGGCAAGCCCGGGCGGCGGGCGCCGAGCGAGTACTGGCTGTCCAACCTGTCCCGGCCCCGGCTCGGGACCGTCTACCGCACCGCGATGCTCAGCCGGCGCGTGGAGCGCGACCAGGCGGAGGTGAGCGACCGGCTCGGCCTGCGCGACTTCGAGGGGCGCTCGTTCCGCGGCTGGCACCACCACATGACCATGGTGTCCCTCGCGCACGCGATCACCATGCTGTCCCGGGCGGACCGAGGTCCCCTCCCGGAGTCCTCCGTCCCCCGCAGCGCGAAGGTGTCCGCCGCATGACCGTCTCCCCCGATGTGACCGAATCCGACCGGATAGCCGCCGACCTGCACCGCCTGCTGCCCGACTGGCTGGCCCGGCAACGCTGGTTCGGCGGCAAGGACTGGGCGGCGCCGGACGTGGAGCCCGTCCTGGTCGAGACCCTGTGCGCGGCCGGCCCCTGGCTGCTGCTGGTCGTCGTGCGCACCGAGCACGACGAGTGGTACCAGCTCCTCGTCGGGGTGCGCGAGACCGTGCCGGCGGAGCTGGCCGACGCGGTCATCGGGCCGAGCGGCGGCGCGCTGCTGTACGAGGCGACCGGCGACCCCGAGCTGATGGGGCGGCTGCTCGCGCGGATCGCGGCGGGCGGGGCGACCGGCCTGGTGGAGTTCCACCGCACGCCCGGCGCGGACATCCCGGCCGGGCTGCGCGCGGCGGTGCTCACGGCCGAACAGTCCAACACGTCCATCGCGTTCGGCGGCCGGATGATGCTGAAGGTGCTGCGCCGGGTGGTGCCGGGACCCAACGCCGAGGTGGAGATGCTCGCCGCCCTCCGGCGCGCGGGCGACGTGCCGAGCGCGGCGCCGCTCGGCTGGGTGCGGACGTCTCCGTCGGCGCCCGGCGGGGAGATCACGCTCGGCATCCTCCAGGAGTTCGTGCCCAACCGGGGCGACGGCTGGGCCATCGCCGTCGAGGAGGCCCGCGCCTGTGTCGTCGGCGAGTGCGAGAGCGTCGCCCCGCTCGGCGGCTTCGCCGAGGAGGCGCACGGGCTCGGCCGCGCCACCGCACGGGTGCACGCGGCGCTCGCGGAGCAGTTGGAGACCCGGGAGCTGGGCCCGGCGCAGGTCGACGGCCTGGTGGGCGTGCTGACCGGGCGGCTGGAGGCGGCGCTGGACCAGGTGCCGTCCCTGCTGCCGTTCGCCCGGCAGTTGCGGGCCGTGCACCAGGACCTCGGGGAGGTCGCCAAGCGCGGCAACGCGCCGCTGCTGGTCCAGCGCATCCACGGCGACCTGCACCTGGGGCAGACGCTGCGCGCGGAGGACGGCTGGGTGGTGATCGACTTCGAGGGCGAGCCGGGGCAGCCGGAGGCGGAGCGTCGGCGGCTCCAGCCCGCGCTGCGCGACATCGCCTCGATGCTGCGGTCCTTCGACTACGCCGCCCACCACGCGCTCGCCGCCGTCCTGGGCGTACCGCCGGGCGAGCAGTCGCCGCAGAACGTGCACGGCACGCGCCTGGCCCGCCGCGCCTCGGCGTGGGCGGTGCACAACCGGCGTGCGTTCTGCGCGGGTTACACGGCCGCGGGCGGTGCCGACCCGCGCAGCCAGCCGGTGCTGCTGCGGGCCTTCGAGGCCGACAAGGCCGTGTACGAGGCGGTGTACGAGGCCCACAACCGCCCCGAGTGGCTCTCCATCCCGATGACCGCGGTGCGCCGACTGGCGGTCCGGCAACGCCCGGCGGGGTGAGCGCCGTGACGGGATCACCGGACCCGGTGGACGCCGCCGTCGTCGGCGGTGGGCCCGCCGGGCTGTCGGGGGCGATCTACCTGGCCCGGTACAACCGCCGGGTACTGGTCTTCGACACCGGTCACGGGCGCTCCACCCACCACCAGGTGAACCACAACTACCTGGGCTTCCCCGACGGCATCGCCACCGTGGACCTCCGCCGACTGGCCGTGGAGCAGCTCTCCCGGTACGAGAACGCGCGCGTCGTCCACCACCTGGTCACCGCCGTCGAGGGCGACGCGGAGCGCGGGTTCACGCTGCGCTCCCAGGGGCACCACTGGCGGGCGCGCGCCGTGCTGCTGGCGACCGGGGTGCTGGACCACTTCCCGCACTTCCCGGGCTGGCGCTCGTACGTGGGCCGGTCGATGTTCTGGTGCATCACCTGCGACGGGTACGAGAACCGGGGCCGCGACATCCTCGTCGTGGGCCACACCGACGCCGCCGCCGGCGAGGCCATGCAGCTCCACGCCCTGACCGACCGGGTGCGGCTGCTGACCAACAGCCACCGTGACGACATCAGCGAAACGTTCCGGCGCAGACTCGCCGGCGCCGGTATCGAGGTGATCCACGACCGGATCAAGGAGGCGGAGGGCGAGGACGGGCAATTGCGCGCCATCGTCACCCGGGGCGGGCTGCGGCTCGGGCTCGACGCGCTGTTCTCCATCCAGGGCGCCACCCCCGAGACCGCGCTCGCCCGTGCCCTCGGCGTACGCCTCAACGACGCCGGCTACATCGCGGTCGACTCCGAGCAGAAGACGTCCGTGTCCGGCGTGTACGCGGCCGGGGACGTCACCTCCCTGCATTCCCACCAGGTGGCCGCGGCCGTGCACGAAGGCGCGCAGGCGGCGTCCGCCGCGCATTACTTCCTCCATCCGCCGGAGCTCAAAGCCGACTGATCGCACTTCAGTTCAGGAAGTCGGCGGAGGTTCTTTGCCCCCTGCACGGACGGCCGCCAATGATTTCCATGCCGAGCCATGCCGCGTCGCGGGGCCGAAAAGGAGAGTTCCCAATGATTCATCAGTTCATTCTGGCGGCACCCAAGCCGGGAATGACCGCCCAGGAGTTCCAGGACTACTGGGTGGACGTCCACGCGGTGAAGTACGCCGCGAAAATCCCGCAGATCCGCAAGTACCTGGTGGACACCCGGATCGAGACCGGCGCCGACCTCGGTACGCCGGCCCTGCCCCACCAGGGCATCGCCGAGATCTGGCTGGCCAACGGCGAGGAGCAGCTCGCGTCGCTCCAGACCGAGGAGTTCCTCCAGGGCGCCCGGCTCGACGAGCCCAACTGGGCGGCCTTCTGGCAGACGATCGTCGTCGACACCACCGCGTACGAGGTCATCCCCGGTCCCGCGCTCGCCAAGGGCCAGGACTGGGTCAAGCTCACCGTCCTGATGAAGCGCCGCCCGGGCCTGGGCCTGGAGGAGTACCGCAAGCGGACGCTCGGCGCGTACGCCTCCGTCGTCGGCGCCACGCCGGGCCTGCGCCGCTACCTGCACGCGCACACCGTGGACGGCGCCTACGTCTTCGGCGAGGCCGGCTTCGACAGCGTCGAGCAGCTCTGGTTCGACGACGTGGACGCGCTGAAGGAGGCGCTGCGCTCGCCGTACTTCACCGGCCAGGTCGCCGCCGCCCGCGACGAGGTCGCCGACCCGAAGTACGTGTTCTCCCTCGCCGTGAAGGAGAACTGGATCATCGGCCCCGAGCCGCGCTGAACGGCCCCGCCGCTGATCCGCCCACCGATTACCGAAGGAGCAGGCGTGGCCAGAAGGAACGCCAAGAAGATCCTCGTGATTCTGTCGGAGTACGGCTACTGGGGCGAGGAGCTCGTCGGGCCGCTGCACCACTTCGACCAGCGCGGTTACGAGGTCGTGTTCGCCACCCCCACCGGCAGGCAGCCGCACGCGCTGCCGCCGAGCATGGACCCCACGTACATCGACCCGCCGCTGGGCAAGTCGGTGACCTCCGAGGAGGTCGCGAAGCTCACCCGGCGGATCGACGAGTCGGACCGCCTGGCCGACCCGATCGACATCTCCTCCTGGGTGCCCGAGCGCCCCTACACCGCCGACGAGGACTACCTCCGCAAGCTGGAGGCCTACCACCGGGCCGTCGACGTGGTCGCCGGGGAGCTGGAGGAGTACGACGCGCTGCTGATCGTCGGCGGCTCCGGCCCGATCGTGGACCTGGCCAACAACGAGCGGGTGCACCAGATCATCCTGGCCTTCCTGCGCGCCGACAAGCCGATCGCCGCCGAGTGCTACGGCGTCGCCCCGCTCGCCTTCGCCCGCGACTGGGAGGACCGCAAGTCGATCATCTGGGGCAAGCACGTCACCGGCCACTGCAAGGAGTACGACTACAAGGACGGGACCGGGTTCCTCGGCACCGATTTCGTCATGGGGCCGCCGCCGTACCCGCTGGAGTACATCCTGCGTGACGCCACGGGCCCCGACGGCCGCTATCACGGCAATTTCGGCAAGGAAACGTCGGTGATCGTGGACTACCCGTTCATCACCGGGCGTTCGACGCCGGACTCGTATCTCACCGGCGAAAAGGTCGTCGAGGTTCTCGAGGACGGGCTGCGCCGCTTCGGCTGGTAACCGTCGGAAAAATCCCGAACGAGAGAAGGAAGACATGGCCAGGCAGGGCAACGCGGCGATCATCGAGCAGTTCCTCGCCGATGGAATTCCCTATATGTTCGGCAATCCAGGAACGGTCGAGCAGGGATT
The DNA here is from genome assembly GCF_040674455.1 of Streptomyces sp. NPDC049837. Taxonomy (NCBI): domain Bacteria; kingdom Bacillati; phylum Actinomycetota; class Actinomycetes; order Kitasatosporales; family Streptomycetaceae; genus Streptomyces; species Streptomyces sp. NPDC049837. The sequence continues at coordinate 304,061 of NZ_JBFAMP010000003.1, forward strand.
CCTGGACGCGCTGGAGGAGTACGAGGACCTCCAGTACATCCTGACCCTGCAGGAGACGGTCGCCGCCGGCATCGCGGACGGGTACGCCCGGGCCACCGGCCGCCCGGCGCTGCTCCAACTGCACAGTGGCGTCGGTCTCGGCAACGCGGTGGGCATGCTCTACCAGGCCAAGCGCGGCCACTCGCCGCTCGTCGTGATCGCCGGCGAGGCCGGGGTCAGGTACGACGCGATGGACGCGCAGATGGCGGCCGATCTGGTCGCCATGGCGGAGCCCGTCACCAAGTACGCGACCCGGGTCACCGACCCGAACTCGGTGCTGCGGGTGCTGCGGCGGGCCATGAAGATGGCGATGACGCCACCGCGCGGCCCGGTCTTCGTCTCTCTTCCGATGGACGTCCTGGACGCGGTCAACACCGAGCCGGTCGTCCCGAGCACGTTCCTGGAGACCCGGGCGCTGCCGGTGCCCTCGCTGGTGGAGCAGGCGGCGCGGCTGCTGGCCGGCGCCGAGAGGCCGATCGTCCTGGTGGGTGACGGCGTCTCGGCGTCCGGCGGGCAGGCGGAGCTGGTGCGGGTGGCCGAGCAGTTGGGCGCCGACGTGTGGGGCGTGGACTTCTCCGAGGTCAACCTGGACGCCCGGCACCCGCTCTACCGGGGCCAGTTGGGCCATATGTTCGGCGAGGTCAGCCGGGCGGCGGTGAAGGACGCGGACGCGGTGCTGATCGTCGGCACGTACGTCTTCCCCGAGGTCTTCCCGGTCCTGGACAACCCGTTCCGCCAGGACGCCAAGATCGTCCACATCGATCTGGACGGCTACGAGATCGCCAAGAACCACCCGGTCACCCTCGGCCTGGTCGCCGACCCCAAGGCCACGCTCGCCGCCCTCGCCACCGAGCTGGACGGCCGGCTGTCGGCGGAGGCCCGGGCGCTGGCGTCGGGGCGGCTGGAGTCGCGGCGCCGTGAGCAGCCCGCCGGGCCGGAGGACGACGGTTCGCTGCTGCACCACTTCCTGCGCGAGCTGGCCGGGCAGGCGCCGGAAGACCTGATGGTCTTCGACGAGGCGCTGACGGCGGCCGGGCCGCTGAACGCCCACCTGCCGGGCCGGCTGCCGGGGCACTGGTTCTCGACGCGCGGCGGATCACTGGGCGTCGGCATCCCGGGCGCCCTGGGCCTCAAGCTCGCGCACCCGGACAAGACGGTGATCGGCTTCACCGGCGACGGCGGCTCGATGTACACCATCCAGGCGCTGTACACCGCCGTCCGGCACTCCATCGGCGCCAAGTTCGTGATCTGCAACAACCGCAGCTACAAGCTGCTCGACCTGAACATCGAGCAGTACTGGCGGGAGCGGGACATCCCCGAGCACGCCCACCCGACGCCCTTCGACCTGTCCCACCCCGACCTCGGCTTCAGCCAGATCGCCCAGGGGTTCGGCGTCGACGCGCTGCGGGTCGACGACCACGAGCAGGTGGCGTACGCGGTCAAGCGGATGCTCGCCGACGACAAGCCGTTCCTGATCGACCTGCGGACCACTGAAGGGGGAAACCGTGCCTGACGTTCCGGCACGCGACGGTGTGCTCACCGGGCGGAGGATCGCCATCCTCGCGGAGAGCGACTTCTACGAGCCCGAGATCGCCTACTACCAGCGCCGGTTCGCCGAGGAGGGCGCCCGGGTCGACTTCCTCACCCGGCTGTGGGGCAACAAGTCGATCACCTTCACCGGCCACGAGTACCGGGCGCCGCTGACGGTGACGCGCAGCCTGGAGGACCTGGACGACCGGCGGCTGCGCGAGTACGGCGCGCTGATCGTGCCGTCCGGCATGGTCGCGGACCGGCTGCGCTACACCGAGGACATCGAGCGGCTCGCGCCGGCCACCGACCTGCTGCGCCGGGCGTTCGCCCGGTCGGGCGTGGTCAAGGGGATCATCTGCCACGGCATGTGGCTGGCCTCGTCCATCCCGTACGTCGTGCGCGGCCGCAAGGTGGTCTGCCACAACAACCTCATCGGCGACGTCCGCAACATGGGCGCCAACTACGTGGACCAGGACGTCGTCGTGGACGGGGACCTGGTGACCGCGCGGACGGGCGACCACTGCCATCTGTTCGCCAGGACCATCATCGACGAGCTCGTGCTGCGAGGGGCGTGAAAGCCATGACGAATGCTTCCGACACGGTGAACTTCACGTTCTCCGACACCATCGCGGGCCGGGTGACCGGTTTCGACCGCGAGGCGCGGGTGGTCACCGTCATCACGCCGGGCGGCACGGAGTTCCGGATATCCCTGGACGGCGGCCCGAGCGCCGAGCTGCTGCACAACCTGGGCGAGCCGTACCAGGACGCCTCGGGTCACATCGACGACATGCTCCAGGAGGGCACGTTCGTCCTCGCGTACGGCATCTTCTACCCCACCGAGGAGCGGCTGCGGTTCGAGGCCAAGCGGCTGGTCTTCGTGGGCCGGCAGGGCGACGACTTCCGCTTCGAGGAGGCGGGCTGGTGGATCCGGCAGATCCGGGAGATCGCCGCGTTCTACCGCAAGGCCCAGTTCGGCGACGGGCCGGTCGACTTCGAGCAGTACCGCACGGAGATCCGCCTCGGCGGCGAGAAGACCGCCAGCCACGTCCAGGAGACCGACACGATCTCCCGGCTGGTGTACGGCATGGCGTCGGCGTTCCTGCTGACCGGTGAGGACGAGTACCTGGAGGTCGCCGAGCGCGGCACCGAGTACCTGCGCGAGCACATGCGGTTCGTCGACACCGACGAGAACGTCGTGTACTGGTACCACGGTCTGTCCATCGACGGCGACATCGAGAAGAAGCTGTTCACCTCGGAGTTCTCCGACGACTACGACGCGCTGCCGGCGTACGAGCAGATCTACGCGCTCGCCGGGCCGGTCCAGACGTACCGGGTCACCGGCGACCCGCGGATCAGGAACGACGCCGACGCCACGATCCGGCTGTTCGACCGCTTCTACCTGGACCCGGAGCACGGCGGGTACTTCTCGCACATCGACCCGATCCTGCTCAGTCCGCACCACGAGTCCCTCGGCCCGAACAAGGCCCGCAAGAACTGGAACTCCGTCGGCGACCACGCCCCCGCCTACCTGATCAACCTCTACCTGGCGACCGGCGAGAAGCGTTACGCCGACATGCTGGAGTACACCTTCGACACCATCGTCGAGCGGTTCCCCGACCCCAAGAACAGCCCCTTCGTGCAGGAGCGGTTCCACCAGGACTGGTCACACGACACCACCCACGGCTGGCAGCAGAACCGGGCGGTCGTCGGCCACAACCTGAAGATCGCCTGGAACCTGATGCGGATGCACAGCCTCCGCCCCAAGCCCGAGTACCTGGAGATGGCCGCCTCGATCGGCGAGACCATGCCCGACGTGGGCGCCGACCGGCAGCGCGGCGGCTGGTACGACGTGGTCGAGCGGATCAAGCAGGCCGGCGAGGAGCACTTCCGCTTCGCCTGGCACGACCGCAAGGCCTGGTGGCAGCAGGAGCAGGCGATCCTCGCGTACCTGATCCTGCACGGCATCACGGGCCGGGAGGACTTCCGCGACGAGGCGCGCGACGCCCAGTCCTTCTACAACGCCTTCTTCCTCGACCACGACGAGGGCGCCGTCTACTTCAACACCCTGGCCAACGGCCTGCCGTACCTGCTGGGTGTCGAGCGGCTCAAGGGCAGCCACTCGATGAGCATGTACCACTCGGCGGAGCTGTGCTACCTGGCCGCCGTCTACAACAACCTGCTGGTGGGCGGCAAGGCCATGGACTTCTGGTTCAAGCCCGACCCGTCCGACCTGGACGGCCGGCTGCTGCGGGTCGCGCCCGACCTGCTGCCGCCCGGCTCGGTGCGGATCGAGTCCGTCGACATCGAGGGCGAGCCGCACACCGACTTCGACGCCGACGCCCTGACCGTGACGCTCCCCGAGACCTCGGGCCGCGTGAAGGTCAAGGTCCGGCTGGCTCCCCGGGCCCGTACGGAGGTGACCGGATGACCGTCAAGGTGAACTCGCGCTCCGAGGGCGACATCACCGTCATCGCCCTCGACGGAGAGATCAACAGCACCACCTCCGGCGGCCTCCAGGCCCAACTGCTGCCGTTCATCCGGCAGGGCGCCGAGGTGCTCGTCGACCTCACCGGGGTCTCCTACGTCTCCAGCGCCGGGCTGCGCACGCTGCTGATCGTGCACCGCCGCGCCCAGCAGCTCAACGCCCGGATCACCCTCGTCGGACTGTCGGAGGAGGTCACCTTCGTCATGAACGCCACCGGCTTCCTGGACTTCTTCCAGATCGGTGAGGACGTGGACTCCGAGCTGGAGCGGGCGGCCCGATGAGCCCCCGGGACGCCACGGAGATGCGCGAACGCGTCGACGCCTACCCCACGCACCGGATCGCCGGCTACCGGGTACGGGCCGGGCGGCCCTTCCCGTACGGGGCGACCCCGGTGCCGGGCGGCGTCAACTTCTCGGTCTACTCCGACCGCGCCACCTCGATGAGCCTGGTGCTCTTCGAGCGTGGCGCGCCCGAGCCGGCCGCCGAGCTGGAATTTCCGGCCGAGTTCCGCACCGGCAGCGTGTACGCGATGACGGTGTTCGGCCTCGACCTGGAGAACCTGGAGTACGGCTTCCGCGCCGACGGGCCCTTCGACCCGGTGACCGGCGACCGCTTCGACGCCCGCCGGGTGCTCAGCGACCCCTACGCCCGGCTCGTCTCGGGCCGCGACGTGTGGGGCAAGGAGCCGGACTGGAGCAACGTCTACCAGTACCGCGCCCAGGTGGTGAACGACGACTTCGACTGGGGCGACGACACCCCGCTGCGCATACCCACCGAGGACCTCGTCATCTACGAGACCCATGTGCGCGGCTTCACCCGGCACCCCTCGTCGGGCGTGACGGCGCCGGGGACGTACGCGGGGCTGCGGGAGAAGATCCCGTACCTGAAGGAACTGGGCATCAACTGCGTCGAACTGCTGCCCGTCTTCGAGTTCGACGAGCTGGACAACCCGCGCACCAACCCGGTCACCGGCGAGCGGCTGCACAACTACTGGGGCTACAACACCGTCTCCTTCTTCGCGCCCAAGGCCGGCTACGCGGCCACGGGCCGGTTCGGCATGCAGGCCGACGAGTTCAAGTCCCTGGTGAAGGAGCTGCACAGGGCGGGCATCGAGGTCGTCCTGGACGTGGTGTTCAACCACACCGCCGAGGGCAACGAGTACGGGCCGACGATCTCGTTCCGCGGGCTCGACAACGCCACGTACTACATGCTCACGCCGGACGGCCAGTACTACAACTTCAGCGGCACCGGGAACACCGTCAACTGCAACCACCCGGTCGTGCGGGACTTCGTGCTGGGCTGTCTGCGCCACTGGGTGGCCGAGTACCACATCGACGGGTTCCGCTTCGACCTGGCGGCCATCCTCGACCGCGCCCCGGACGGCACCCCGCTGCCCAACCCGCCGCTGCTGGAGCAGCTCGCCTACGACCCGGTCCTGCGGCACACCAAGCTGATCGCCGAGGCGTGGGACGCGGCCGGGCTGTACCAGGTGGGGCACTTCCCCAACTACGGCCGCTGGTCGGAGTGGAACGGCAAGTACCGCGACGCGGTGCGCAAGTTCATCAAGGGCGAGCCCGGCGTCGCCGGTGAGCTGGCCACCCGCATGGCCGGCTCGCCCGACCTGTACTGGGGCCGGGGCGCCGCCGCGTCCATCAACTTCGTCACCGCGCACGACGGATTCACCCTCAACGACCTCGTCTCGTACAACGACAAGCACAACGAGGCCAACGGCGAGGGCAACAACGACGGCGCCAACGACAACTACAGTTGGAACTGCGGCGAAGAGGGCCCCAGCGCCTCCCCGCACGTGCGGGACCTGCGGATGCGCCAGATGAAGAACATGCTGGCCATCCTCCTCACCAGCCAGGGTGTCCCCATGATCCTGGCCGGCGACGAGGTCGGCCGCACCCAGCTCGGCAACAACAACACCTACTGCCAGGACAACGAGCTGTCGTGGTTCGACTGGGGCCTGGTCGAAGCCAACGCCGAGCTGCTGGAGTTCACCCGCGGCCTGATCGCCTTCCGGCACGCGCACCCGGTGCTGCGCAACACCGAGCACCCGCGCGGTGTCGACTCGATGGGCAGCGGTTACCCGGACGTGAGCTGGCACGGGGTGCGCGCCTGGCACCCCGACTGGGCGGACCACTGCCGGGTCGTCGCCCTGATGCGGTGCGGCCGGCACGCCAAGGGCGGGGTACCCGACGACCACGTGTACGTCGCCGTGAACGCCCACTGGGAGCCCCACGACATGGAACTCCCGCAACTCCCGGACGGCCAGGCCTGGCACCTGTTCGCCGACACGGGCGCCCTGATGCCGTACGGCATGCACCCGCTCGGGCAGGAGCCCCTGCTGGAGCACCCCGGGCGCTACCACCTGGGCCCGCACTCGGCCGTGATCCTCGTCGGCCGCCCCGTACCGACAACCCAGAAGGAGATGGCACCGTGACGTTCGACGTGAGGCTCAGGGTCAACGAGCGGGTCGCGACGATAGAACTCACCGGCGAGCTGGACGCCTCCAGCGCCGGCCGCTTCCACGACACCATCGACGAGGCCGCCGCGGCCGGGTCGATCGAGCTGGTGATCCGGGCCGAGAAGCTCTCGTACATGTCCAGCGCGGGGCTGCGGTCCCTGGTGTTCGCCCGCCAGAAGATGGGCGACGACGTCAGGATCGCCGTCGTCGGCGCCACCGAGCCGGTCGCCCACACCATCAGGCTGGCCGGGTTCGACCACAGCATCGACCTGATCGACGCCTGAGGGGGCGAGGAGACATGGCGCTCGACTCCGGTGCCGCGTCACCGTCCGGCCCGTCCGCCGGAACCGGCTCCGGCACGCCCGACGCGCTGCGGATTCCGGCGCGGCTGGCGTGCCTGGACCGGGTGGCCGAGTTCGTGCTGGGGCTCGGGGCGCGGGCCGCGCTGCCGGAGAGCTCCGTGTACCGGCTGCGGCTCGCCGCCGACGAGCTGGCGACCAACATCGTCATGCACGGCTACCGGGGCGCCGCCGGGGAGATCTCCGTGGACGGGGGCATCGACCCGGACCAGGTGTGGGTGCGCTTCGAGGACGACGCCCCGGCGTTCGACCCGCGCCAGGGCATGCGCCCCCCGGCGCTCGACGTGCCGCTCGCCGAGCGGCAGATCGGCGGGCTCGGGGTGTTCCTCGCCTTCACCGCGGTCGACTCCTTCGAGTACGAGCTGGTGGCCGGCCGCAACGTGAGCACCCTGGTGATGCGCCGGTCGGCCGCCGCCACCGGCCCCGGGACGGGATGAGGTGACATGCTCCAGACCAATGTGCTGCTGCTGGACGAGCACCGCAGCGCGCCGCCGGAGCTGCTGAAGGCGCTGGACAGCGTGGGCGCGGTGGTACGGATCAGGACCCCCGCGGACGTGCTGGTCGTCCAGCACGGGCAGCTCCCCGCCACGGAGGTCCTGCTGGCGTACGCGGGTCTGTCACCGCACACCGTGCGCGCGGTGGCGCGCCGCCTGGACGACGAGGGCCAGCGGCCGACCGTGGTGGCGTTCGCCGAGCACGACCTGCACCTGCTCGGCAGCCACATCCACGCCGGCTCCGACTACCTGGTGCCGCCGTTCTACCCGGACCTCGTACGGGCCCGGCTGCGCGACTGCCACGAGCGGGCCAACTTCACCCGGACCATGGAGGACGTCACCGCCCGCGCCGAACTGCTCAGCTACGAGCGGGAGCTGGAGATCGGACGGGAGATCCAGATGGGTTTCCTGCCCGAGTCGCTGCCCAACCCCGACGGCTGGGAGATCCATGTCCGCTTCCGTCCCGCCAGGACCGTCGCCGGCGACTTCTACGACGTGTTCGAGCTGGTCAACAACCGCCGTCTCGCGCTGGTCGTGGCCGACGTCTGCGACAAGGGCGTCGGCGCCGCGCTGTTCATGGCACTCATCCGCAGCCTGCTGCGGCACACCGCCGAGCAGAGCGGGCTGCAGAGCCTGATCGCGGCCGACCTGCTGGGCGAGGAGACCGGCTGGCGGGAGCAGAGCCGGGCCATCCCGGTCGTCGGCGCGACCCCGCTGCTCAACGCCGTGGTGGGCACCAACAACTACCTGACCAGGAACCACATCAGGCAGGGCTACTTCGCCACCATGTTCTTCGGCGTCCTGGACCCGCTCACCGGCAACCTCGTCTACATCAACGGCGGCCACAACCCGCCCGTCCTGGTGAGCGGCGAGGGCAAGGACCCGGTGCTGCTCGAACCCACCGGCCCGGCCGTCGGGGTCATCCCCGACGGCACCTTCTCGCTGGGGTACGCCCAGATCGGCCCGGGCGACACCCTGTTCGTCTACACGGACGGGGTGACCGAGGCCCGGTCGATGTCGGGGCGGTTCTTCGGCGACGAGCGGTTGCTGGCGGAGCTGGCGCGGGCGGCGGTGCGCGGCGAGGAGCTGCTGGACCACATGGACGGGGTGCTGAGCGAGTTCGTCGGCCCGTCCGAGCAGTCGGACGACATCACCATGATGGCCGTCCACTGGCGCCTGCCGGAAGACGGCCAGGACGATCACTAGACCGATTCACCGGATGGGACCATGTCGCAGATCATCACCGTGCACTCCTACCGAGGGGGTACGGGAAAGTCCAGCACGGCCGCGAACCTCGCGCTGCTCCTGGCCTCCGCGGGGCGCCGGGTCGCGCTCGTGGACACGGACATCCAGACACCCGCCCTGGACCTGATGTTCGGTGACACCGTGCCCGCCGTCCGCCGCTCGCTTGCCGACTACCTGATCGGCCACTGCGAGATCGAGGACGCGGCCTACCCCTGCCGGGCGGACGTCGGCCACGACGGCGTCTTCCTGGTACCGGCCAGGAGCGGGGCGGCCGGCATCAACGAGATCATGGGGCGCGGCTACGACGTCGGCCTGCTGCGCGAGGGCTTCGACCGGCTGATGGACCTGCTCGCCCTCGACGTGCTGCTGCTCGACACCCACGCCGGGTTCAACAACGAGACCGTGACGGCGATGGCCAGCTCCGACGCGCTGGTGATCGTCACCCGGGCCGACCGGCTCGACCTCGCGGGCGCCGGCGAGACGATGGCGCTGGCGGGGCGGCTCGGCTGCGTACGGGTGAGCGTGGCGCTGAGCATGGTGCCGGACGGCGTGGTGAACGACCGGATGCGCGCGGAGGTCGAGTCCGCGTACGCCACGGAGATCACGGCCGTCCTGCCGTACGCCCCCGAGATGGCGTCCCTCGCCGGGGAACGGCTCTTCAGCCCGGCCTACCCGCACCACCCTCTGGTGGCGGGCTACCGCCGGATCATCTCCGCCGTGAGCAACGGCACCACCGCGATACGCCGGTGAACCGGCGCCCTTCCAGGAGTCTTCAGGAGGCATGACGATGCAGGGCAGGACGCAACGACGGAACGCGCCGAGCCGCGAGGCGGCCGCGCCCACCCGGGGCTTCGCGCCGACCGTCGGGCGCATCCCCGTGGTGGACGTGCGGCCCTGTGTGGACGCGGGGCGGCGGCCCGCGCGGGCCGTGCCGGGCGAGGTGTTCGAGGTGAGCGCGACCGTGTTCCGGGAGGGGCACGACGCGGTGGCCGCGAACGTGGTGCTGACCGGCCCGGACGGTGAGCCCGGCCCGTGGACGCCGATGCGGCTGACCGCCCCCGGCACCGACCGGTACGCGGCGCACGTGTCGGCGGACCGGGAGGGCGACTGGACCTACCGCGTGGAGGCGTGGACCGATCCGGTGGCGACCTGGCGCAACACCGCGGAGGTGAAGGTCCCGGCGGGGATCGACGTGGAGCTGGTCCTCCAGGAGGGCGCCGCGCTCCTGGAGCGGGCCGCCGGGGCGTTCCCGGCCGCCGAGGGCGCCCCGCTGACGGAAGCCGCCGCCCGGCTCCGGGACACCGCCCTGCCCGTGGCGGAACGGCACGCCGCGGCCCTCGCCCCCGTGGTGACCCGCCTGCTGGCGGCCCGGCCGCCGCGCGAGCTGGTGACCTCGTCGGGCGAGCTGCCGCTTCGGGTCGACCGCGAACGCGCCCTGTACGGCTCCTGGTACGAGTTCTTCCCCCGCTCCGAGGGCGCCGTCGTCCCCGCCGGGCCGGGCCCGGACGGGCAGGTGGAACCGCCCCGCTCCGGCACGTTCCGCACGGCGGCGCGGCGGCTGGACGCGGTCGCCGCGATGGGCTTCGACGTGGTGTACCTGCCGCCCGTCCACCCCATCGGCACCTCCCACCGCAAGGGCGCCAACAACACGCTCACGCCCGGCCCCCACGACCCGGGCTCGCCCTGGGCGATCGGCTCCGCCTTCGGCGGCCACGACGCGATCCACCCCGACCTGGGCACCCTCGACGACTTCGACGCCTTCGTCGCCCGCGCCCGCGAACTGGGCATGGAGGTGGCCCTGGACTTCGCGCTCCAGTGCTCCCCCGACCACCCGTGGGTCAAGGAGCACCCCGAGTGGTTCAGGCACCGGATCGACGGATCGATCGCGTACGCCGAGAACCCGCCCAAGAAGTACCAGGACATCTACCCCATCGACTTCGACACCGACCCCGACGGGCTGCACGACGAGTGCCTGCGCGTCCTGCGCCACTGGATGGCGCACGGCGTGCGGATCTTCCGCGTGGACAACCCGCACACCAAGCCCGTGGCGTTCTGGGAACGGCTGATCGAGGCGGTCCACGCCACCGACCCCGACGTCCTGTTCCTCGCCGAGGCGTTCACCCGCCCCGCCATGCTGCACGCCCTGGCCCGGGTCGGGTTCCACCAGTCGTACACCTACTTCACCTGGCGCAACTCCAAGGACGAGGTGGAGTCCTACCTGTCCGAGCTGGCCGGACTCGGCGGCGAGGAGACCGCCGCCTACCTGCGGCCCAACCTGTTCGTGAACACCCCGGACATCCTGCACGCCTACCTCCAGTACGGCGGCCGCCCGGCCTTCGCCGTGCGGGCCGTCCTCGCCGCCATGGCCTCCCCCACCTGGGGCGTCTACGCCGGGTTCGAGCTGTGCGAGAACGTGGCCGCCGGTCCCGGCAGCGAGGAGTACCTGGACTCGGAGAAGTACCAGTACCGGCCCCGCGACTGGGCCGCCGAGGAGGCGGCGGGCACCTCACTGGCGCCGCTGCTGCGCACCCTCAACGAGCTGCGCCGCGCCCACCCGGCGCTGCGGCAACTGCGCAACCTGCGCTTCCACCGCGCCGACGACGACGCGGTGGTCTGCTTCTCCAAGCGGCACGGGGACGACTGGGTGCTGGTGGTGCTCAACCTCGACCCGCACACCGTCCGTGAGACGACCGTCTCGCTGGACCTGCCCGCGCTCGGGCTGGAGCGGACCGAGACGTTCACGGTCCACGACGCGCTCTCCGACGACGGCGCCACCTACACCTGGGGCCGCACCAACTACGTACGCCTCGACCCGCGCCGGCAGGTCGCCCACATCTTCACGGACGGGAACAGGAAGTGACCAGGGACCTGAGCGCCATATCCGCGCTGGCCGCCACCGACCTCAAGCGCCTCACCACCGGCGAGGTCAGCGACCCGCACGCCCTCCTCGGGCCGCACCCGGGCCCGGCCGGGGTGACGGTGCGCGTGCTGCGCCCGCTGGCCGGGGGCGTGACGCTCACCTCCCCGTCCGGCGAGCCGATCACCGAGCTGGCCCACGAGGGCGGGGGCGTCTTCTCGGGCACCCTCCCGGGGGCGGACATCCCCGACTACCGGGTCGCGGCCCGCTACGGGGACGAGGTCTTCACGTACGACGACCCCTACCGCTACCTGCCGACACTCGGTGAGCTGGACCTGCACCTGATACGGGAGGGCCGCCACGAGGAGCTGTGGCGGGTCCTCGGCGCGAACGTCCGCGACCACGAGTCCGGCCACGGCCCGGTACGCGGCACCGCCTTCGCCGTGTGGGCGCCCGACGCCCGCGCCGTACGCCTGGTCGGCGACCTCAACCACTGGGACGGCGCCGCCCATCCGATGCGGTCGCTCGGCGCGAGCGGCGTGTGGGAGCTGTTCGTGCCGGGTGCGGAGCCCGGCTGCCGCTACAAGTACGAGATCCTCACCCCCGACGGCCGCTGGATCCAGAAGGCCGACCCGCTGGCCACGTCGGCCGAGCCGGCGCCCGGCACCGCCTCGGTCGTCCACGCCTCCGCGTACCGCTGGAACGACGGCGACTGGATGCGCCGGCGCGGTGAGCGGGACGCCACCGAGGCGCCGATGAGCGTGTACGAGATGCACCTGCCGTCCTGGCGGCCGGGGCTCGGCTACCGCGAGCTCGCCCATGAACTGCCCGCCTACGTCAAGGGGCTGGGCTTCACGCACGTCGAGTTCCTGCCGCCCGCCGAGCACCCCTTCGGCGGCTCCTGGGGCTACCAGGTCTCCTCCTACTACGCGCCCATGGCGAAGCTCGGCTCCCCCGACGACTTCCGGTACCTGGTGGACCGGCTCCACCAGGCCGGCATCGGGGTGATCGTCGACTGGGTGCCCGCGCACTTCCCAAAGGACGACTGGGCGCTCGCCCGGTTCGACGGCACGCCGCTGTACGAGCACCCCGACCCGCGCCGGGGCGAGCACCCCGACTGGGGCACCCTCGTCTTCGACTACGGGCGCACGGAGGTCCGCAACTTCCTGGTCGCGAACGCCGTGTACTGGTGCGAGGAGTTCCACGTCGACGGCCTGCGGGTCGACGCGGTCGCCTCGATGCTGTACCTGGACTACTCGCGCCGCGAGGGCGAGTGGCTGCCCAACGCGTACGGCGGGCGGGAGAACCTCGACGCGGTGGAGTTCCTCCAGGAGATGAACGCCACCGTGCAGCGCCGCTGCCCCGGCGTCGTCACCATCGCCGAGGAGTCCACGGCCTGGGACGGTGTGACCCGCTCCACCGACCGGGGCGGGCTCGGCTTCGGGCTGAAGTGGAACATGGGCTGGATGCACGACTCGCTGTCGTACATGGCCAACGACCCCGTGCACCGCCAGTACCACCACCACGCGATGACCTTCGCGATGATGTACGCGTACGCCGAGAACTACCTGCTGCCCATCAGCCACGACGAGGTCGTGCACGGCAAGGGGTCGCTGCTCGGCAAGATGCCCGGCGACCGCTGGCAGCAGTTCGCCAACCTGCGCGCCTACCTGGCCTGGATGTGGTCCTTCCCCGGCAAGCAACTGCTCTTCATGGGACAGGAGTTCGCCCAGGACAGCGAGTGGTCCCACGACCATGGCCCGGACTGGCGGCTTGCGCGGTACGCCCCGCACGCGGGGGTGCGCGACCTGGTGCGCGACCTCAACCGCCACTACCTCGCGGACCCGGCGCTGTGGCGCCTGGACACCCGGCCCGAGGGGTTCCGCTGGATCGACGCGGACGCGGCCCAGGACAACGTGTACTCCTACCTGCGGTACGCGGGGCCGGGCGAGCCGCTGGTGTGCGTCTTCAACTTCCAGCCGTCGGCGCGCGGCGCCTTCCGGGTCGGCCTGCCGTCGTCCGGCGACTGGACCGAGGTGCTCAACACCGACGCGGCGGCGTACGGCGGCAGCGGCGTGACCAACCCGGGCACCGTACGCGCCGAGGACGTGCCCTGGCAGGGGCTGCCGGCGAGCGCGGAGCTCACCCTGCCGCCGCTGGGCGCCGTGTGGCTCCGCCCGCAGAGCTGACAACGACTGGAGAAGCCATGCCCGCACCGCGACTGAGGACCACCCCGCTGCCCGGGATCGGCGTGCAGTACGAGCTCACGACGCGCCGGCACGACACCCTGTCCGTCGTCGCCCACCGCGACGGCACCCGCACGCTCAACGTCCACCACGACGACGACCCCGACTCGTGCGGTCTTTCCATGCGGCTCACCGGCGCGGAGGCGCTCACCCTCACCGAGGCGCTGCTGCCCAGCCACAACAACCCGAACCTGCTGCACACCAGCGACTTCGGGCTGCTGGCGGAACGGGTCACGGTGACCGGCGACTCGTACTGGAACGGGCGGCAGTTGGGCGAGACGAAGATGCGCACGGCGACCGGCGCGTCGATCGTGGCGGTCATGCGCCGCGCGCACCCCATCCCGTCGCCCGGGCCGGAGTTCCGGCTGCGCGGCGGCGACACGGTGATCGTCATCGGTACGCGCGAAGGCGTCGACGCGGCGCACGCCATCCTCGAACGGAAGTGATGCCGTGCATTCCGCTGTCTTCCTGATCGAGTTCGGCGCGGTCGTGCTGGCCCTCGGGCTGCTCGGCCGGTTCGCCGCGCGCGTGCGCTTCTCCCCCATCCCGCTGTACCTGCTGGCCGGACTGGTCTTCGGGCACGGCGGGATCGTCCCGCTGGGCGGCAGCGAGGAGTTCATCGAGATCGGTGCCGAGATCGGTGTCGTCCTGCTGCTGCTGATGCTGGGCCTCGAATACACGGCCGGTGACCTGGTGGGGCACTTGCGCACCCACGCCCCGGCCGGGGTCGTCGACTTCCTGCTGAACGCCCTGCCCGGCGCCGCCGCCGCGCTGCTGCTGGGCTGGGGCCCGGTGGCCGCGGTGGTGCTGGCCGGGGTGACGTGGGTGTCGTCGTCCGGGGTGATCGCCAAGGTGCTGGGCGACCTGGGCCGGATCGGCAACCGCGAGACGCCCGCCATCCTGAGCGTGCTGGTCCTGGAGGACCTGGCGATGGCCGTGTACCTGCCCATCCTGACGACGCTGCTCGCCGGTGCCGGCTGGGCGGCGGGCGGGGTGACCCTGGCGATCGCGCTGGGCGCGGTCGGGGTGGTGCTGGTCGTCGCCGTGCGGTACGGGCGGCACATCTCGCGGTTCATCTCCAGCGACGACCCGGAGAAGCTGCTGCTGGTGGTCCTGGGCCTGACGCTGCTGGTGTCCGGGTTCGCCCAGGAGCTCCAGGTGTCGGCGGCGGTGGGGGCGTTCCTGGTGGGCATCGCGCTGTCCGGGGAGGTCGCGGAGAACACGCACCACCTGCTGATGCCGCTGCGGGACCTGTTCGCCGCGGTCTTCTTCGTCTTCTTCGGGCTCAGTACGGACCCGGCGACGATCCCGCCCGTGCTGCTGCCCGCGCTGGTGCTGGCGCTGCTGACGGCCCTGACGAAGATCGGTACGGGGTACTGGGCGGCCAGGCGCGCCGGGATCGGCGAGCGCGGGCGGTGGCGGGCCGGCGGTGCGCTGGTGGCGCGGGGCGAGTTCTCCATCGTCATCGCGGGGCTGGCGGTCGCGGCGGGCGTGGAGCCCGCGCTGGGGCCGCTGGCGACGGCGTACGTGCTGCTGCTGGTGGTGTTCGGGCCGGTGGCGGCGCGGTTCACCGAGCCGGTCGCGATGTGGGTGTCGGGCCGCCGGGCTCAGCGGCGGGGGGTCGCCTCCGCGCCGGCGTCCGCTCCCGTGGCGGGCGCCGAGCCCGAGCCGGTGCCGGTACGGGACTGAGGCCTCGTAGCCGCTCGGCAGGGCGACGTGGCCGTCAGGGCCGTCGTCCCGGCGTGGACCGCCGGGGCGGCGGCCTTTGCGCATGCCCTCGCCCCGGCCGTCCGTCACGGGTGGCGGGCCGGGGCGAGGGCCGGTACGGCGCTGAAGACGCCGTCGGGGTCGTAGCGGCGTTTGACGTCCAGCAGCCGGGCGGCGTTGGGGCCGAAGCCCAGCAGGGCACGCTCGCGCTCGTCGGCGCCGAGCAGGTTGGGGTAGCCGCCGGGCAGGGCGTGCCCGGCGAGCTCGGCGGACACCTCGCGCGCCCACTGGCGGTGGGCGATGTCGACGGCCGCGGCCCCTTCCGGGACCCAGGAGCCGGCGATCTCCACGAGGAGGTGGTCCCGGCGGAGGGCGAAGGGCGTGTCGGTGACCGGGACGCGGGCCGCGGCGCCGTGGAAGTGGTGCAGGAAGATCCCGGAGTACGGTGACGTCATGCGGGCGGCCGCCGAGACGAGCAGGTCCGCGGTGGTGTCGGTGAGTCCGGGCAGCCAGCGCGTGCGCATCTCGTTGTGGCGGCCGTCGACGATGGTGTCGTCGAACATGCCGAGGACGTCCTGGTACGCCATGGGGGCGACCTGGCCGAATACCGGTGTGCCGAGCCGGGCGAGCGGGGCAGTCGCCTCCTCGCCGCGGGCCGGGTCGCCGCTCCACACAGGCAGCAGGAACAGCACAGGGGCGCCTTCGGGGCCGGTGAAGAAGCCCGCCATCACGGTCAGTTCGTCCGGTGCTTCGGCGATCAGCTCCCGGTAGCCGCGCAGGACGGTCCGGGCCTCGGTGAGAGGGAAGAGGAGCAGGCCGGACCGGACGGTGGTGCCGGGGTGGACGCGGAAGCGCAGGCGGGTGGCGACCCCGAAGTTGCCGCCGCCTCCGCGCAGCGCCCAGTACAGGTCCGGGTTCTCGTCGGTGTCGGCGGTGACCTCGGTGCCGTCGGCCAGGACGACGCGGGCCCCGAGCAGGTTGTCGGCCGCCAGGCCGTGACTGCCGCCGAGGAGCCCGTACCCGCCGCCGAGGGTGAGCCCGGCCACGCCGACGGCCTTGACCGTGCCGAGGACGGGGCGGAAGCCGTGGTGGTGGGCGGCGGCGACGAGGTCACCTGCTCGGACGCCGCCCTGGACCTCGGCAGTGCCCGTGCCGGCGTCCACGGTAACCCCGTCGAGCGCGCGCAGGTCGAGGACGACGCCGCCGTCGTGCAGGGCCCGCCCGGCCCAGTCATGGCCTCCGCCGCGTGCCGCGAGCGGCAGGCCGTGTTCACGCGCGACGCGTATCGCCGTGGCCACGTCCCGGCCGTCGGCGCAGCGGACCAGTACGGCGGGGCGCCGGTCGACGGCGCCGTTCCAGATCCGCCGCGCGCTGTCGTAGGCGGCGTCGCCGGGTAGGAGGACGGTGCCGCGTACGGCCGCCCGCAGTTCCGCGCCGGGTCCGGTGGTGAGCGAAGTAGATCGCATGGAAGTGTCCCTTCGGTCGGTGTGGCCGCAAAGCGAAGGGCGCCCGGGCAGGCCGGGCGCCCTTGCGATGGAGACAGGATCAGCGGGCGACCTGTGCGTAACGGCCGGACTGGACCGTGGTCTTGTCGACGGCCGCGAGGAAGTCCTGCGTCTCGGCGGCGGAGAAGAAGCCCTTCATGGTGGCGTCGGCGTCCTCCGGGGTGGCCCAGTGGACGATCACCAGGTACTCGCCGTCCTCGCTGCGGGAGACCTCGCGGGAGAGGAAGCCGGGGCGCTTGGCCATGTACTCGGTCTCGACCTTCCGGTCGAGGGTCTCGAAGCGGGCGGTGTCGGTGCCGGGTATCAGCTTGAACTTGACGGTCTCTACGGTGCTCACGAGGGTTCCTCCTGGAAGGCGTCGGCGTGGGCGCGGGCCCACTGGGTGAAGGTGCGCGGCGGGCGGCCGAGGAGTTCGGCGACGGTGGGCCGGACCTTGGAGTCGTCGAGGGTGCCCTCCGCGTAGTAGCGGAAGAAGGCGTCGATGTACTCGGGGGGCGTGCCGCTGTCCGCCATCTCCTCGCGGGCCTCCTCGTCGCTCTGGCCCTCGAAGCGCAGGGGACGCCCGAGGACCTCGGCGAGGACGCGCACCCGGTCGGCGGGCAGCAGGGGCTCGGGGCCGCTGATGGCGTGCGCGCGGCCGTAGTGGTCCGGGTCGAGCAGGACGTGCGCGGCGACGGCCGCGATGTCGTACGGGTCGATCATGGCGACCGGCACGGCGGGGAACGGGGCGCGCACCACGTCCCCGGCCGCCAACTGCGCGGTCCACTGGAAGGTGTTGGACATGAAGCCGCTGGGCCTGAGGATCGTCCAGGGCACGAGGGAGCCCCGTACCGCTTCCTCGGAGCGGATCATGAACCGGGAGATGGCGTTGTCCAGGTCGCCGTCCGGGGCGGCGATGCTGGACAGCAGCACCACGTGCTCGACCCCGGCGCGGGCGAACTCGGCGAGCAGGCCCGGCATGTCCGCGTACCCGGGCAGCAGGAACACCGCCTGTACGCCCTTGAGGGCGGGGCGCAGCGACTCGGGATCGTTGAGGTCGCCGACGGCCGCCTCCGCCCCGGCGGGCAGTGCGGCGGCCTCCGGTCCGGCGGGCTTCCTGACCAGGGCGCGCACCGGCCGGCCGGAGCCGGCCAGCCTCGCGGTCAGCTCGCCGCCGACGTGGCCGGTGGCTCCGGTCACCAGAATCATGCGTACTCCTTCTTACGTCAGGTCCAGCACGAGGCGGCCACGGACGTGGCCCTCCTCGCCCAGCGCGTGTGCCTGGCCCACCTGGTCCAGCCGGAACACCCGCTGGATCTCGGGGCGGACGCTGCCGGCGGCGAGCAGGCCCGCGATCCGGTCGAGGACCGGCCCGTCGGGGTGGACGTAGGTGAAACCGGCGCGCACGCCGTGCGCCTGCGCGGTCTGCCGGTAGTCGGGGCCCTCGCCCTTCAGCGTGACGACGATCCCGCCGGGGCGTACGACGTCGAGGAGCCGGAAGAACTCGGCCCCGCCCATGGGGTCGACGGCCAGGTCCACGTCCGAGACCTCCTTCTGGAGGGGAACGGTGCGGTAGTCGACCGCCTGGTGGGCGCCGAGGGAGCGGACGAAGTCGTGGTTGACGGGGGACGCGGTGCCGATGACCTCGGCGCCCGCGTCCACGGCCAACTGCACCGCGATGTGCCCGACTCCCCCGGCGGCGCCGGACACCAGGACCCGGTGGCCGGGGCGCAGCCCGCCGTGCTCGAACAGCGTCTGCCAGGCGGTGAGCCCCACCATGGGCAGGGCCGCGGCCACGATGTGGTCCACGCCGTCGGGCTTGGCGGCGAGTTCGGTCTCGGGGGCGACGGCGTACTCGGCGTACCCGCCCGCCAGGGCCGGGAAGCGCGGCATGCCGAACACGGCGTCGCCCTCGGTGAACCGCCGGACGCCCGGGCCGGTGGCGGCCACCGTGCCCGAGACGTCCCAGCCCAGCACGGCGGGGAACCCCTCCACGCCGACGCCCTGGCCGGCCCGGGTCGCCCAGTCGATGGCGTTGACGCCGGCCGCGTGGACGCGGACCAGCACCTCGCCCTCACCGGGGACCGGCACGGGCAATTCCCGTACGCGGAGGGCGTCCGGCCCGCCGAAGGAGCCGATGACGGCCGCCCGCATCACGGCCGGCGGCGTCACGGTGCGAGGTGCAGGTCGTGGCGGGGCGCGAACTCCACGATCTGCTGCTTCTGGAGCGGGGTGAGCGGGATGGGCGCCTCGCCCGCCCGGGCCTCCTGGCCGATCTCCATGAAGAAGTTCTCCAGGTACGCCGGGGTGAACATGAACAGCATGCGGCTGACGTGCAGCCCGACGTTGCGGAACCGGTGGCGGGTACCGCGCGGCACGAAGACGAAGTCCCCGTCGTGGGCGGTGAAGGTCTTCTCGCCGTTGAGGAACTCGATGTCGCCGTTGAGGATGTAGAACGCCTCGTCGGCGTGCGGGTGGATGTGCGGCGGCGGGCCGCCGCCGGGCGGGACGGACGCCTCGGCGAAGGTGAGGGAGCCGTTGGTGTTCTCGCGGGTCGCCTTGAAGGTGTAGATGGCGTCGCCGAACCAGTACGTCGGGCCGGTGCCCGCCGGGTGGTGGACGACCTTGCCCTCGGGGTGGGCCACGGTCTCGGTGGTCATCTGGGTCTCCGGGGTCAGAGGCGGAACAGGCCGGGGTCGGCGACCACGACGTCGAGCAGGACGGGGCCGTCGGCGTTCAGCGACTCGCGCAGCGCCGCCTGGAGGCCCTCCGGTGTCTCGACGCGCTCACCGCGCACGCCGAAGCCGCGGGCGAGCTGCGCCATGTCGACGCCGCTGAGGTCGTACCCCTTCTCCCAGGACTTCTGGTCCTGGAGGTAGTACTTCAGCGACAGGTAGCCGGCGTTGTCCGGGATGACGAAGGTGACCGGCAGGTTGTGCTGGGCGGCCGTCCACAGCGAGTGCAGCGTGTACTGGGCCGAGCCCTCGCCGACGACCACGACCGCGCGGCGGTCCGGGCGGGCGAGCGCGTAGCCGACGGCGCCGGCGAAGGGGAAGCCGAGGGCGCCGCTGGCGGTGGCGAAGTAGCCGTTGCCGGCGCCGAGCGGGATCTGCTCGTGGAAGTCGGCGCGGGCGATGGGCAGTTCCTCGAACAGCACCGCCGTCTCGGGCAGCTCCTTGGACAGCAGGTGGAACAGGTACGCCTGGGTCAGCGGCGTGGACGGCTCCGGTACGGGCACGGGCTCCCGTACGGGGGTGAGGGCGACGCGCTCGCGCTGCTCGACCAGCGGGACCAGCGCCTGGACGACGGCGCCGGGCGGGGCGACGAACGCCGTGTTCGCCAGGGTGGCGGCCGCGGCCTGCGGGTCGTCGGTGACGTGCAGGAACTCGACGTCCTCGGTGAGCGTGGGGCGGGGGCTCCGGTCGAGGTCGGCGGGCGCGGTGGAGAACAGGTCCCAGGCGGTGAACAGCGTGAAGGCGGGGCCCCCGAAGACGACGACCACGTCGTGCTGCGCCGACAGCCGCTCGTTGATCAGCTCGGGGATGGGCGGCAGGACACCGGCGAACAGCGGGTGGTCCTCCGGGAACGCGCCACGGTTCCACACGGGCGCGCCCCAGACGCGGGCGTTGAGCTTCTCGGCCAGCTCGATCAGCGCGCCGCGGGCGCCCTGGGCGTCGACCGGGCCGCCGGCCACGATGCCGGGGCGCCGGGCGCCGTTGAGGGCGGCGGCGATGCGGTCCAGGGCGGCCGGGGACGGGACGGTGGCGTTCTCGACGGTGGGGATGCGGACCGGGTTGGGGTCGGCGGGACGGACGAAGTCGTCCTCGGGGACGGCCACGAACACCGGGCCCTGGGGGGCCTGCTTGGCGATCCGGTACGCCTGGGCGATCATCGCCGGGACGTCCTGGGGGCGGGCGGGCTCACCGGCCCACTTGATGTACGGCTTGGGGAGCTGGGTGGAGTCCTTGGCGATCAGGAACGGCTCGCCGAGGAGCATCTTGCGGGCCTGCTGGCCGCCCAGGATGACCATGGGGGTCTTGGCGGAGGCCGCGGTGTAGACGCTGCCCATGGCGTTGGCGAGGCCGGGGCCGCCGTTGATGATGACGAGCGAGGGTTCGCCGGTGGCCTGGGCGTAGCCGTCCGCCATGCCGACGACGGACGCCTCCTGGAGGCCCATGACGAACCGGAACTCGTCGTCGGGCCAGGCCTCGAAGAGCTTCATCTCGGTGTGGCTGGGGTTGCTGAAGATGGTCGTCAGACCCAGTCGGCGCAGGACGTCCAGCGTTTCGTCGCGTACGGTCCGGTGGCCGGTTGCCTCGGTCACGGTCATTCTCCTGACGGGGGTGGGTTAGTTGGCGGGGCTGGGCACGGCTGTGGCCGGTGCGGGGACGGTGAGCTTGCGCCCGGCCCAGGTGGCGGGGAGGGCGAGGGCGCAGACGATCAGCGCGACGAGGGGTGCGCGGGAGATGTCGTAGGTGGCGACCGCCCAGCCGCCGATGGCGGCGCCGGCGGCGATGCCCGCGTTGACGGCCGAGGCGCCGAGGGTGGCGGCGAGGTCGCCGCCGGGGCCGGCGAGGGAGATGACCCGCAGTTGGAGGGACGGCACGATGCCGAACCCGACGAGCCCCCAGGCGGCCAGGGCGAGCCCGGCGAGGACCGGGTTGGAGCCGGTGAGGTGGAGCGCGCCGAGGGCGAGGACGAGGACGGTGTTGCCGACGAGGAGGGTGAGGTCGGCGTTCCGGTCGGCGAACTTCCCGCCGGCGAACGTGCCGATGGCGCTGGCCAGGCCGAAGATCAGGAGGAAGGCGCTGACGCCGCCGCCGGAGATGCCGGTGACGTCCTCCAGGTAGGGCGCGAGGTAGGTGAAGGCGGTGAACTGCCCGCCCAGGAGGACCAGTCCGATGCCCAGCATGGCGAGCACCCGGGGCGCGAAGGCGTGCCGCGCCTGGGCGCGCAGCCCGCCCGAGCCGCTGCCGTCGACGGCGGGTACGAGCGCGAGGACGGCGACGAGCGCGAGGGCGCCGAGGATCACGATGCCGGTGAACGCGGCGCGCCAGCCGATGGACTGGCCGACGAGCGTGCCGAGGGGCACGCCGATCACGGTGGAGACGGCGATGCCGCCGAACACCATGGAGACGGCCTGCCCGCGGCGCTCGGCCGGTACGAGCCCGGCGGCGACGGCGGAGGCGACGCCGATGAACAGCCCGTGGATGGCGCCGGTGACCACCCGCGCGGCGAGCAGCAGCCCGAACGCGGACGCGACCACGGCGACGAGGTTGCCCGCGATGAACACGGCGAGGGCGAGCCACAGCAGCGTGCGGCGGGGCAGTCGGATGGTCGCGGCGGTCACCACGGGGCCGCCGAGCGAGATGCCGAGCGCGTACGCGGTGACCAGCAGGCCCGCCGTCCCGACGGACACGTCCAGGTCGCCCGCGATGAGGCTGAGCACCCCGACGATCACCAGCTCGGCGGTGCCGATCACGAACGCGCCGAGCCCGAGCGCGGCGAGCGCGTAGGTACTGCTCCGGGTCCCGCTCATCCGCGAGCCCCTCCTTCGTTTCGACGTTCGGACAATGTGTGCCACGGCACCCCCGGGCACCCGCGCCCCGGCGTGGGGGGGAAGCCGGGGCGCGGCGGGAGTGGGGGGTCCGGGGTGCGCAGCCCCGGGTCAGACCTTGTAGCGCTGCTTGACGTCCTCGGCGAAGCCGAGGTAGTCGCGGAGCGGCCAGACCTCTTCGAACTCCAGGTATTCGCGCATGGGGAGGCGGCCCAGGGCCGTGCGGTCGAGTTCCTCGGCGTCCGGGGAGTCGATGATGGCGATGACCCGCTTCTGGGCGGCGACCTTCCAGATGCCCACGCAGAAGCCGGAGTCGACGGTCTCCTGGGCGTGGATCGCCTCTTCCTGCTCCAGCTCCCACAGCTCGTCGAGCGTGATGCGGCCCTCGTGCTTCCACTTCATCTGGACGTAGAACAGCATGGGTCACTTCCCGTCGGTGTCGCGGATCAGTGCGGTGAGCGCGTGGTCGGCGCCGAAGACCTCGACCGCCAGGTCGAGCGGCGTCTTGCCGTCGTGGCCGACCAGGTCGAGGCGGGCGCCGGCGCCGACGAGGATGCGGACGCACTCCTCGTAGCCGTGCCACAGCGCGTCGTGCAGCGGGGTGTAGCCGTTCGTCGCGCCCTGGAAGTCCAGGTCGATGCCGGGCCGGGTGACGAGCTGGGCGGTGATGTCGGCGTGACCGTTGTAGACGGCCTTGTGCAGCGGTACGGCGCCGAACGTCGGCTCCACCGCGTTGACGTCCGCGCCCGCCTCCAGCAGCAGCGCGACGATCTCGCCGTGGCCGTCGCGGGAGGCGACGAGCAGCGGGGTGTGCCAGTCGTTGAACCCGCCCAGGAAGGGGAACCGTTCGTCGACCTCGGCGCCGCCGTCCAGGAGCTTGCGGACGCGCTCGGTGTCGCCCTCGGTGGTGGCGGCCATCAGCTCCTGCCGGGCGACCGCCGCCTCGTCGCTCGCGCGCCGGGCGTTGAGGTGCTGCTCGGCCTTGAGGAGCTTGTCCTTGCCGAAGGTGTTGACGTTGAGCTCGTACTCGAAGTGCTGTTCCAGCGAGAAGCCGTAGTGCGTGTAGACCTTGAGGGACGCGCCGTTGGCGAGCAGGTACTCGGCGATGTCCGGGTACTTGTACCAGAGGGCGTCCATCAGGGCGGTGTGCCCGGTGGTGGGCGCGACGGCGTCGACGAACGCGCCCGCCTCGACCAGCGCGCGCACCACGTCGAGGCTGCCGCCCTGGCACGCCTTGTGCAGGGCGGTCGCCCCGGCGCGGGTGTCGGCGGTGTGGACGTCGGCGCCCGCCGCGATCAGCGCGCGCACGGTCGGCGCGTCGGCCTGCCCGGCGGCGATCATCAGGACGGTAAGGCCGCTGCCGGCCTCGCGGGTGGACGGGTCGGCGCCGGCGGAGAGCAGCCCGGCCACGTTGGCGGTGTCGCGGTCGCGGACGGCCGCGATGAGGTCGGCGCTCATCAGGCGGCCTCCTGCCCGGACGTGTCACCGCGCAGGGCGCGGATGATCGTGGAGGGGTCGGTGTACGACTTCCAGCGGACGATCTTCCCGTCGCGGACGGTCAGCCACTGGACGAATTCGATCTCGAATTCCAGCCCGGTGCTCCGGACCACCGACAGCTCGTGGATGACGCCCGCGGCGTTCTCGCCGTCGACCGCAAGATTGACGAGCTTTTCGAACTTGACCTCGCACTCGCCGGTGAAGATCTGGAGGCTGGCCAGGACCGCGTCACGGCCGCGGATCGTGCCGATCCACTTCATGTCGTCGTTGTAGCCGGGTACCGGCGTGTAGTTGATCCACTCGACATCGTCGGCGAGCAGTCCGAGGCAGGTCTCGAAATCCCCGGAGGCGAGCGCGTCGAACCAGCGCTGGGCGACCTTGCGAGTCTCTGCTGTGAGGTCACTCATGTGTACTCCTCGATAAGCACGGGAGAATTCCCAGAAGATAGTGGTTCCGTTTCCGGCCGCCCGCCAACAATGTGCTGCCGACTTCCTGAGCTTCAGGAATTCTGGGCGGCGATGGTGAACAGTTGCTGGTTCCCGTCCGCCCATGTCGCCGTCATCACGACGTCATGGATGCGCCAGCCGCTCTCCGTGCGCCGGAGCGCGAAGCGGTAGTGGCCGCCCAGGGTCCACAGCGGGCCACCGTGCTCGTTGGGCAGCTTGTGCGTGGCCTGGAACATGGCCGTGCACACGGCCTCGTCGCCGGTCAGATCGACGAGGAAGTTGGTGAACAGGTGCTGGGTGGCGGCGAAGCTGCCGAGCAGCCCGGACCAGGCGGCGACCAGGTCCTTGGCCGGGAGGACGGCCGGCTCGCCGCCGTTGAGGCTGGTGTAGTCGAGCCGGACCTCGTCCGTGAACACCTGCTCCAGGGCGTCCCAGTCGCGCTGGTCGGTGTACCAGCCCATGCGGGTGCAGGTGTCGATGACGTCAAGCCGGTCCGCCGTGGTACTCATCGGCCGACCACCTCCAGATTCTCGGTGGGTTGTGTGGGTGCGTAACAGGTGTGGCCCGACTGCTTGGTCCACCGGTGCTCGATGAACAGCGCGCAGACGATCAGGGCCCCGAGGGACATCACCTCGGCGACGGCGGCACCGAGGTGGCCGGCCGGCACGGTGAGGAAGGCGAGCCCGGCGGCCGCGAAGTGGAACCGCTGCGGGCCGATCTTGAGGATTCCGTGGAACCAGGCGATGCCCGCCAGGTAGAGGGCCACGCCGCCGGCCAGCGCCAGGGACGGGGCGAGCGGCAGCTCGGCGAAGGGGTGCGCGATGGTCTTCTTCACGGCGGCGGCGATCAGGATCAGCCCGAGCAGCATGGGCACGTGCGCGTAGAAGAAGGCGGACAGCGCCATCCGGGAGCGGGTGGTGGAGTCCTGCCGTTCCAGGGCGACTTCGGCGCGCCGGGCCTTTTCGGACTCGTTGAAGTACACCCACCACAGGCAGGCCGGGATGACGAAGATCAGTACGGCCGTGGTGACGACGGACAGCCCCGCCGGGGCGCCGTCGGTGCCGATGCCCAGCGCCAGGAACGAGTCGCCCAGCGCGATGATCATCAGCAGCCCGTGGCGTTCCACGAAGTGACCGGGTTTCAGGTCGAACCCGGAGACGCCGGTGATGACCGGCGCGAGGATCTCCAGCAGCACGGCGCCGCTCCAGCACAGGTACATCGGCACCCCGTCGAGGAACCCGGCGCAGATGATCAGCAGCGCCCCGGTGACGTGGAAGGGCGCGATGCGCAGCATGTTGCGGGCGGCGCTGGGCCCGCTGAAGGCGAACAGGGCGGCGTGGACGCTGACGATCAGCAGGTAGCCGACGCCGAAGGCGACCCCGTCGCCGTTGAAGGCGTTGGGCGTGGTCAGACCGATGACCAGGAACGACGCCATGCCGAGGAGCAGCAGCAGCCGCTGGTGTCTGCCGTGCGGGGGCACGTGGTTGGTGAGCCAGGCGTACCCGCCGTACATCCACCACAGCAGCCAGAAGATCAGCAGGATCTGGAGGACCCCTTCGGGGTTCATGCGGTCGCTGAAGACCCGGGCGAGCTGGGTGAAGTTGAAGACGAAGGCGAGGTCGAAGAAGAGCTCCAGGGTCGTGACCCGCGCGTTGTCATCCAGCGGCGCGTCGTCGCCGGCTTCCCGGGTGCCTTCCGGAATGGCTTCCGTGGACATGGTCGTGAAGGTAACGGCCACCCCGGCGGGCGGGTCAAAGAGTTCGTCCGGACATCATGAAGTCGCGCGCATACCGGGTCGGGGGTCCGGCTTCCGAACGTCCGGGCGCAGCCGGTGGAACGGCAAAATCCGCACTTGACATGAGAAAGTCTGCATGTCCTCGGACATCTGAATCGGGGGATATTTTCCGCGCCGACTTTCTGCCCCACCTGAGCTTTTCGGCCACCCCGGCGCCTTACCGGGACGTATTTCGGCCCGGCCGGGGTGTGCCGTCCGAAACATAAGGTCTCTCGCACCTGGGCGGGTTGGCCCGAAGCCGCCCTTCGAGAGAAGAGAGAAACACGTGCACCGCATTCGTCCTTTCCGTTCCCTGATGGCCGTGGGACTTTCCCTGGCCGGACTGCTCACCCTCACCGGCATGGCGGGTACGGCCGTCGCCGAAGACGACGGCGCCGAGGCCGTGTACAGGGCCGGTACCGCCTTCACGCTGCCGGGCGCGCGGGCCTTCCCCGAGGGCATCGCCGTGGACGCCAAGACCGGCGACTTCTACGTCGGTTCGTACGCCACCGGCGCGATCTACCGGACGCCGGCCGGCCAGAAGGCCGCCGAGGTGTTCCTGCCGGACGGCGCCGACGGCCGCACCACGGCGGCCGGGCTCAAGGTGGACGCCTCCGGCAGGCTGTGGGTCACCGACCCCAAGGGCGTGATGGTCTACGACCTCGCCACCCGCACCCGCGTCGCCCACTTCACCGTGTCGTCCCCGGAGTCGTCCCTGCTCAACGACCTGGACATCGCCCCGGACGGTACGGCCTACGTGACCGACTCGTACCTGGCGGTGGTCTACCGCGTCACCCCGGCCCAGCTCAAGACGGCGATCGGCGCCGGGGGCAACGGCGGGACGCTGACCACCGCGTACAACCTCACCGGCGTCATACCGCCGCAGCCGGCGAAGACCGTCACGCTCAACGGCATCGAGGCCGACGCGACGGGCAGCTACCTGATCACCGTCGACTCGGCCGGCGGCGGGCTGTACAGGATCGACCTGAGATCCGGTGCGATGCGCAAGATCACCGGTACGGTCAGCCTCAAGTACGGCGACGGGCTGCACCTGGAGTCCGGCAAGGTGTGGCTCGCGCACTACGGCAACGACACCCTGAGCCGGCTGAGGCTGAACTCCGACGCCACCTCGTTCACCGTGGAGCGCCAGATCGTCGACGCCACGCTGGAGATGCCGACGACGCTCGTGCGCCGTAACAGCCACCTGTACGTGGTGCGTTCGCAGTTCGACAAGATGGCCGGCGGTACGGCCGAGCTCCCGTTCACCATCGCCGACGTGACCGGGTTCTGACGAAAGGAGGCCGGGGCCCGTCCCCCGAAGGGGCGGGCCCCGGCCTGGTCGTGGCGGTGGCGGTGGCGGTGGCGGGTGGGTCAGCCGGCGGTCGTCACCGGTACGTTGGTGACGCTGTCCGCCCCGGCCGCGGGCGTGCCGGAAGCCGGCGTCTGCGGCACCTTCAGGAAGCGCGTCGCCCACACCACGGGCAGCGCCACGACGGCGGCGATCAGGGCGACCACGGGCACCTCGCCGGTACCGAAGGCGGCCAGGGCCCAGCCGCCGACCGCCGCACCGGCGGCCACGCCCACGTTGGCGGCCGAAGCGCCGAGCGTGGCGGCCAGGTCGGCGCCCTCGCCCGCGAGGGAGATGACCCGCAGTTGGAAGGACGGCGTGACACCGAACCCGACGATGCCCCAGCCGGCCAGGGCCAGGCCCACCAGCCAGGCGTTGGAGCCGAACGCCCACAGCGCGGCCATGGCGACGATCACCACGAGGTTGCCGGCCAGGAGCGTGGCGGAGGCGTTGATGTCGGCGAACCGGCCGCCCGCGAACGTACCGATGGCGCTGAAGACACCGAAGATCAGCAGGAAGGCGCCCACCGCGCCGCCGGAGATGCCGGTGACGTCCTCCAGGAACGGGGTGAGGTAGGTGAAGGCGATGAACTGGGAGCCCATCAGCAGGACCGTGGCCGCCAGCATCGCCAGCACTCGGGGGTGGAAGGCGTGCCGGGCCTGGGCGCCGAGCCCGTCGGCGCTGGTGTGCTCGACCGGCGGCACGAGCACCAGGGTGGCGACGAGCGCGAGCGCGCCGAGCACGACGACGCTGCCGAAGGTGGCCTGCCAGCCGAGGCCCTGGCCGATCAGGGTGCCGAGCGGCACACCGATGACGGTCGAGACGGAGATGCCGCCGAAGACCAGGCCGACGGCCTGCCCGCGGTGCTCGGCGGCCACCAGGCCGGTGGCCACGGTGGACGCGGCGCCGAGGTAGAGGCCGTGGATGGCGCCGCACAGGACGCGGGCGGCCAGCAGCAGGCCGAAGGCGGCGGAGAAGACGGCGACCAGGTTGCCGGCGATGAACACGGCCAGGGCGACCCACAGCAGGGTGCGCCGGGGCAGCCTGATGGTCGCCGCGGTGACGACCGGCCCGCCGAGGGAGACACCGAGCGCGTACGCGGTGACCAGCAGGCCGGCCGTGCTGACGGAGATGTCCAGGTCGCCCGCGATCAGGCTGAGCACGCCGACGATGACGAGCTCGGCGGTCCCGATGACGAACGCGCCGAGGCCCAGTGCGGCCAGCGCGAGCTTATGACGGGTCGGGCCGGGCCCGGCTGCGGTTGCGGTGCTCATACGGGAGCCCTTCTGCTTGGACGGTGGGACGGGCGTGCTGTCAGGCGTACTGGAGGTTGAGCTTCTCGATGCGCCCGTCGCGGACGTCGAACTCGTAGTTGGCCTCGAAGCCGCCGGTGCCGCCGGGGGCGAAGCGGACGAGGAGGGTGGTGCCGTTGGACTTGGGGGTGTTCTTCAGGACGGTGAGCGTGCCGCCGATGACCTCGTTGCGGGCCCAGTCGCGGATCTCGTCGTGACCGGTGAACTCGCGGCCCACATCGGTGAGTTCGGCGTCCGGGTGGAAGGCGGCGACCAGCGCGTCGAGGTCCTTGGCGGCCACGGCGTCGACGTACGCCTGGGCGGCGGGGTCGACGGCATCGTTGTCGGCATTGCCGGACGGCCGGGGAGCGGGGGACTCCTGGACCTGCGAGACGGTGTCGCCGGGCGTGGGGGACGAGGCGGCGGCCCGGTCCTCACCGCTGCCGCCGCCGCTGTTGCCGCTGTCGCCGTCGGAGCAGGCGGTCGCGCCCAGGAGCAGGGCGGCGGTGAGCAGGGCCGGGGGTATCAGGCGCTTTCTCATGACATTTCTCCCTGGGTGGGTCGGTGGTCAGGCGTAGCTCATGGACACGCGGTGGATCAGCCCGTCCTTGAGCGTGAACTCGTAGCGGGCCCGGAACCCGGCGAGCAGGCCCTCGGGGTCGAACCGGAGCAGCACGGTGGAGCCGTTGTCGCCGGGGGTGTTGCCGAGCACCGTGACCTTGCCGCCGATCACCTCGTCCGCCGCCCACGCGCGGATGGCGTCGCGTCCCTGGAACCGCCGCCCGGTGTCGGTCACCGTGCCGTCCTCGTGGAACGCGGCGGCCAGTGCGTCGGCGTCGGCGCCGTCCACCGCGTCCACGTAGGCGCGGACGGCGGGGTCCAGCGAGGCGAGGGCCTTCGGCTCGTGGGCCTCGGGGGTGGAGCGCAGGGCCTCGCTGGCCGCGGCCTGCACGTAGTCACTGCTGAACGCGGCTCCCACGCCGAAGATCAGCACGGCGGCGACCACGATCCCAACCGTGCGGCGCCCTCGGCGGCCGGAGGAGAGCTTCATCGTTCTTCCCTTCGTGTGTGCGTGGCTGGTCACCACGGGATCCGCCGGCGCTCGCGGAAGAACCCGCCGCTGGGCCCGTCGTCCGGGAGCAGCGCCAGCCAACTGACCGTGTCCGCGCCCTCCTCGACGCTGGTCGGCGCCCACGACCCGCCCATGTCGGTGCGGACCCAGCCGGGGCAGACCGCGTTGACCTTGACCGACGACGGGACGGCGGCGGAGACGACGAGGGTGAGTGCGTTGAGCGCGGCCTTGGTGATGCCGTACGCCGCCGGGGAAGGGACGTTGTCCGTCATCGCGCCGAGGCCGGAGGAGACGTTCACGACGCGCCCGTGGCCGCGCCGGACCATGCCGGGGACGAACGCCTGGCAGGTGCGGAAGGAGCCCATGAGGTTCACCTCGACGGCCTGCCGCATCGTCTCCTCGCTGACGGCGAAGAACGGGTCGGTGGGGTAGACACCGGCGTTGTTGACGAGGGCGTCGACCTCGGTACCGGCGTCGGCCAGCCGGGCGGCGCACGCCTTCACGCTGTCGGCGTCCGTGACGTCGAGCTGCTCGAACCGGACGGTCAGGCCCTCCCGGGAGAGCCGGCCGGCCGCCGCGCGGCCGCGCGCGGGGTCGCGCGCGGCCAGGACGACGTCGAGGCCCGCCCGGCCAAGCCGGCGGCAGGCCTCCAGGCCGATACCCCGGTTGCCGCCGGTGACCAGCGCGGTGCGGATTGTGTGCGGCGCGTGGGACATGGTGACGAAGCTAGCGGCGGCCGGTACGGCGGGGTCAAAGATTCCGGCGCGACAACATGAGGTCGCGCCAGGGGGGTTGAGCCCCGGGGGTTCAGCCGCCGGTGAGCGCCTGGTAGACGGCGTGCACCCGGCGCGCCGCCTCCTGCCAGCCGAACCGCTCCTCGGCGCGGGTGCGCCCGGCCGCGCCCATGGCGGCCGCCCGCGCGGGGTCGGCGAGCAGCTCGTTGACGGCCGCCGCGAGGTCCGAGGCGAATCGTTTCTCGTCGAGCGGCGTGCCCGTCCCGTCCCGCTCCTGCTCGATCGGTACGAGCAGGCCGGTCTCCCCGTCCGCGACGACCTCGGGGATGCCGCCGGTCGCGGTGGCGACGACGGCCGTGCCGCACGCCATGGCCTCCAGGTTGACGATGCCCATCGGCTCGTACAGCGAGGGGCAGACGAACACCGAGGCGTGGGTGAGGAACTGGCGCAGCGAGTCCTGGTCGAGCATGCCGTCGATGCGGACGACCCCGCCGCGCACCCGGCTCAGCTCGTCGACCAGCGCGGCGGTCTCGGCGGCGATCTCCGGGGTGTCCGGCTGGCCGCAGCACAGCACGAGCTGGGCGGCCGGGTCGAGTTCGAAGGCGGCGCGCAGGAGCTGCGGCAGCCCCTTCTGGCGGGTCACCCGGCCGACGAACAGCACGATGGGCCGGGTGGGGTCGACGCCGTACCGCTCCAGGGCCGCCACCCGGTGGTCGGGGCGCTGGACGGTGGTGTCGATGCCGTTGTGCACGACGTGGACGCGGGCGGGGTCGACGTCCGGGTAGACGCGGAGGATGTCCTCGCGCATCCCGCGCGAGACGGCGACGACCGCGTCGGCGGCCTCGACGGCGGTGCGCTCCACCAGCGACGACAGGGCGTAGCCGCCGCCGAGCTGCTCGGCCTTCCAGGGCCGCAGCGGCTCCAGGCTGTGCATGGTCACCACGTGCGGTACGCCGTACAGGACCTTGGCCAGGTGCCCGGCGGCGTTGGCGTACCAGGTGTGGCTGTGCACCACGTCGGTGCCCTCGCAGCGGGCGGCCATCTCCACGTTCACGCCGAGGGTGCGCAGCGCCGGGTTGGCGCCGCCGGCCAGGGCGGGTTCCCGGTAGGCGGTCACCCCGGGCGCGGTGCGCGGCTCACCGAAGCAGTGCACCCGCAGGTCGACCAGCGCGCGCAACTCCCGGGCGAGTTCGCCGACGTGGACGCCGGCGCCGCCGTAGACCTCGGGCGGGTACTCCTTGGTGAGCAGATCGACGCGTATGGCGGGCGTTGGCGAATTCATGCGTACTTCCTGACGTCGAGGGCCTGAAAGACGGTGCGGCCGCGCCCCGCTCGGGAGCGCGGCGCACGGTGGAAGGCCCCACGGCGGCGGTACGGCGGGGCGGTCGTTCCCCCGCCGCGGTTCCCCCTCCGGCGGACGGTAGCCAATCGGGGCGGCGCTCCGGGGGCGTGCCGCCCCGGAACGCGCCCCACCGGACGGGCGCCCCGGTGGCGGGGCGGGGTTCCCCGGCGGGTGCGGCGCCCGGCGCGCGGCCGGCAGGGCGGTGGGCGCGGC
Source organism: Streptomyces sp. NPDC049837 (assembly GCF_040674455.1). Taxonomy (NCBI): domain Bacteria; kingdom Bacillati; phylum Actinomycetota; class Actinomycetes; order Kitasatosporales; family Streptomycetaceae; genus Streptomyces; species Streptomyces sp. NPDC049837. The sequence continues at coordinate 336,252 of NZ_JBFAMP010000003.1, forward strand.
GCAGGCCCGCACCGGGGCTCGGGGCCTGGTTCGGGGCCGGGTGAACGCACCGGCTCAGGACGCGCGTTTGCGGGGCTGGGACTTCTTGGTGGTGGACTTCTTCGCCGTCGTCTTCTTCTCGGCCGCCTTGCCGCTCGCGGCCGTCTTCGAGGTGGACTTGCGGGCCGGGGCGGCCTTCTTCGCGGCCGACTTGGCGGTGGACTTCTTCGCGCCCCGCTCCTTGGGCGCGGCGGCGGCCTTCTTGCGGCCCGGCAGTTCGTGGACCGAGGCCTCCTCCGCCTCGCCCTCGCCGCGCGCCTCGCGGGCCGCGCGTACGCTGCTCTCCAGCGCGGCCATCAGGTCGATGACCTGGCCGCCGGCCTTCTCCTCCTTCGGCGGGGCGACCTCGGCGCCCTCGGCCTTGGCGGCGATCAACTGCTCGACCGCCTCCCGGTAGTCGTCGTGCAGCGTCTCGATGTCGACCTCGCCGAGGGTGTCCATCAGGGCGTCGGCCAGGTCGAGTTCGGCGTCCCGGACGGTCACCGAGGTGTCCGGGGCCACGCCTTCGGGGCTGCGGATCTCGTCCGGCCACAGCAGCCCGTGCATGGCGATGACGTCGTCGACGACCCGCAGCATCCCCAGCCGCTCGCGCCCGCGCAGCGCGAACTTGGCGATGGCCACCCGGTCGCTGCGCTTGAGCGCCTCGCGCAGCAGGGTGTAGGGCTTCGCGGCGGGCACCCCGTTCGCCGACAGGTAGTACGCCGTGTCGATCTGGAGGGGATCGATCTGCGACGCCGGTACGAAAGCGACGATCTCGATCGTCTTGGCGGTCGGCAGCGGCAGCGAGGCCAGGTCCTCGTCGGTGATCGGGATCATGGTGCCGTCGGCCTCTTCGTACGCCTTGCCGATCTCGTCCGTCGACACCTCCTCGCCATCCAGCTCGCACACCTTGCGGTAGCGGATCCGGCCACCGTCCTCGGTGTGGATCTGCCGGAAGGAGATGGACCGGTTCTCGGTCGCGTTCACCAGCTTGATGGGGATGCTGACCAGGCCGAATGAGATGGCGCCATTCCAAATGGATCGCACGGTTCATCCCTTTCGTACCGATTCGTGGGATTCTCATCGTATGACGCCGATCACGGAGGTGGAGGGGCGGCGCCTGGCGCTCAGCAACCTGGAGAAGGTCATCCACCCCGCCACCGGGACCACCAAGGGCGAGATCCTCCACTACTACGCGACCGCCGCCCCCTGCCTCCTCCCCCACCTCCTGAACCGTCCCCTGTCCTTCCTCCGTTATCCGGACGGCCCCGACGGCCAGCTCTTCTTCACCAAGAACCCGCCCCCCGGCACCCCCTCCTGGGTGAAAACCGTCTCCGTCCCCCGATCGGAGGACAAGAACGCCCGCCAGGTGATGGTCCAGGACCTGCCGTCCCTGATGTGGGCGGCGAACCTGGTCGTGGAGTTCCACACCCCGCAGTGGCAGGCCGACGCGCCCGCCGTCGCCGACCGGCTCGTCCTCGACCTCGACCCCGGCGCGCCCGCCACCGTCGTGGAGTGCTGCCGGGTCGCGCTCTGGCTGCGGGAGCGGCTCGCGGAGGACGGCCTGGACGCGTACGCCAAGACCTCCGGCGCCAAGGGCATGCACCTGTACGTGCCGCTGGAGCCGGCGCCCTCGGAACGGGTCCAGGCGTACGCCAAGCAGCTCGCCGTCGAGGCGGAGGAGGAGCTCCCGGCGCTGGTCGTGCACCGGATGACCAAGGCGCTGCGGCCCGGCAAGGTCTTCGTCGACCACAGCCAGAACAACGCCGCCAAGACCACCGCCGCCCCCTACACCCTGCGCGCCCGCCGCGAGCCGGCCGTCTCGGCGCCCGTGACCTGGGAGGAGGTCGAGTCCTGCGGCGACCCCGCGCAGCTCACCTTCCTCATGGCCGACATGGCACCCCGCCTCCAGGACTACGGGGACCTGCTGGCCCCCCTGCTGGACCCGGAGCGGGCGGGGCCGCTGCCATGACCCTGAAGCCGCCACTGAAGGTGGCCCTCGCGCAGACCGTCGGCGCCCTGCCGCGCGAGCCGGGACTGGCGTACGAACCCAAGTTCGACGGCCACCGGATGGTGATCTTCCGCGAGGGCGACGGGGTGCTCCTCCAGGCCCGCTCGGGGCGGATCGTCACCGCCGCGTTCCCCGATCTGGCGGCGGCCGCCCGGGAGTTGCCCGACGGCACCGTCCTCGACGGCGAGGTGGTCGTCTGGCGGGAGGGCCGCATCGACTTCGCCGCCGTCCAGGGCCGCGCCGCCGCCACCCCCGGCCGGGCGCCCGGGCTCGCACGGCGGCTGCCCGCCTCGTACGCCGCCTTCGACGTGCTCGCGGCGGGCGGCGCCGACCTCCGTCCGCGGCGGTACGCGGCGCGCCGCGAGCGGCTGGTGGAGCTGCTCGCGGACCTGGGCCCGCCCATCCAGCCCGTCCCCATGACGACCGACCCGGAGCTGGCCGCGACCTGGTACGAGACGCTGCCCGAGATCGGTGTGGAGGGCCTGGTCGTCAAACGGCTGGACCAGCCGTACAAGGCGGGCACGCGCGCGTGGCGCAAACTGCGGCACACCGACACCTGGGACGCGGTGGTGGTCGGGTTCACCGGCAGCCGGCAGCGGCCCGCCTCCCTGGTGCTGGTCCTCCCCGACGACGACACCCCGGTCGTTTCCAGCCCCCTGCCGCCCGCGCTGCGCGCCCGCGCGGGCGCCGCCCTCGCGGCCCTGACCCCCGGCGACGCGGGCACGGCCATGGCGGTCGGCATCGGCGAGGTGCCCTACGTCTCCGTACCGCCCGAGCTGACGGCGGAGGTCGCCACCGGCACGACCCGGCACACGGTGACGACGGTGCTGCGGCTGAAGGAGCCGCACTAGGCCGTTCGGGCCGTTCAGGCCGTTCAGGTACGGAGCCAGGTGCGGCGGTCGCGGGCCGCCGTGTACAGGGCGTCCACGTCCGCCGGTTTCAGGACACCGCCGAGCCGCGCCAGGGACGGGATCTCGCCGTCCCGCAGCACCCTGACGCCGTCCAGGCCGGGCGGCACCTCCAGCCGGCCCGGGTCGGCCACCGCGAGGACCGGGCGCACGGCCGTGGCCAGGGCGTGTGCGGCCCGCTCGGCGTCCCGGCGGACCCACCGCAGGTGCGGCCGCGGCTCCGCGCGGCCGGTGGCGACGTACGGATCGGCGATCCGGGCCCGCCGGCCGCGCGCCGCGAGGGTGCGCACCGCGAACACGCCGCCGGGGCCGATCGCCAGGTGGTCGATGCGGGCACCGCCCGGCAGGGGCACGCAGTGCAGGGCCCGCCAGCCCGCCGCGTCCAGCCCGTCGAGGGCATCGCCGACGCGCCGCTGGGCGGCCAGCTCCACCGGGCGCGGGTCGTTGCGGAAGCGGCGCGCGGGGGCTTGGTCGAGGGCGGCGTACAGGGCCTCGCCGGGGCGGTTGGGGGCGAGGTCGTCGTCCGGGTGGAGGGTGAGACGGGCCAGGTCGGAGGCGGTGGGGACGGGCGGCGGGCCGACGGTGACCTCGCCGGTGACGTAGGGCGCGAGCGCCGCGACGACCTCGTCCTCGTACGCCTCGGAGTACGCCTCGGACAGCAGGCTGATCCGGCCGCTGTCCCGGTCGTACCAGGCGATGTCCCGGCCGTCCGGCAGGCTCACCCGGAGCCGCCGGCGGCCGCTGAGCCCGACCGGTGTGACCCGCAGTGCGGTCATGCCCCATCACCCCCACGCCCATGGGAACAGCCGCGCCCGGCGACGGCAAGGGACGGCGTCGGGCGTGTCCGATTGGCGGGGCATGGGCACCGGCGGTGTGGTGCACTATTGCCCCCAAGTGCAGTGGTCGCGGGGAGGGACGGCATGTTCACGGGGATCGACGAGGTCGACTGGGCCTCGCTGGGTCATGCCTACGGTCCGGCGGACGACGTGCCCGGGCTGCTGCGCGGGCTCGCGTCTCCCGATCCGGTGGAGCGGGAGGTCGCGCTGGACGGCATGTACGGCGCGGTGCACCACCAGGGCGACGTGTACGACTCGACGCTCGCCTGCATCCCCTTCCTGCTGGAGCTGGTGGCGACGCCCGAGGTCCAGGACCGCGGCTGCGTCATCGAACTGCTGACCAGCATCGGCGGTATCGACCTGGACGGCGACGACGAGCTGGACGAACTGGACCCGGACGACGAGGAGTTCGAGGACGCGGCGAACTACGCGATGGCGGCGGCCGCCGTCGCCGCCGGTGCGGACGTGTTCCTCGGCCTGGTCGACGACGAGGACCGGGAGGTGCGGCTGGCCGCGCCGGGCGCGCTCGCCTCGCTGCACGGGGACCCCGCGCGCGTGCTGGTCCTGCTGCGGGAGCGGCTGACCGTCGAGACGGACACGGAGGTGCGGCTCGCGCTGGTGGAGGCCGTGGGCCGGATCGCGCTGCGGTACGAGTCGCTGCGCGACGAGATCACCGACTGGCTCGGCTGGCTCATGGGCGCCGCCCAGGACCCGGCCCTGCGGCTCGCGGCCCTCGCCCAGCTCGCGCGGTGCGCCCCCGCGCGGCTGCCCCGGGACGTCGTGGTGACGGTGACGGGACTGCTCGACGAGCTGCGTGAGGCGCCGGCCGGGCGGCGCGGGTACGCGACGGGTGCGGGTGCGGCGGCGGGTTCGGCGAGCGCGGCGGCGGGTGCGGGTGCGGCGGCGGGTGCGGGTGCGGCGGGTGCCCTGGCCGACGTGCCGGAGCTGGACCTGCCCGGCCGCGCCGAGTTCGCGGGGCTCGGCGACGAGCAGGCCGAGCCGCGGCCCGCGACGCCCACCCTGGTGGGCCAGTTGCGGGAGCTGCGCGAGGAACAGCGGGCCGGGCGCGGCACGGCGTGGGCGGACGACCTGCTGCGGACCCTGCACAGCGCCCTGGACGACCGGGTCGAGGACCGGATCGCGCTGGTCACCGCCCAGTTGCGCAGCCCGGACCGGGACCAGCGGGCGGACGCGGTGTGGATGTGCGGCGGCCTGGTGCGGACGTGGCGCGGGGCGTACGACGAGGTCGTGCGGCTCGTCGGGGCGCAGCTCGCGGACCCCGAGCCACGCCTGCGTGAGGCGGCCGTGACGTGGCTGGAGGGCCTGTTCGAGGTGGCCCGCCCGGCGGCGGACGCGCTGGCGGCCAGGGTGGCGGCCGACCCGGCCCCCTGGGCGCCGGAGCGGGTGGGCGAGCGGGCGGGCGGCCGGTTCGGGATGGGCAGCGCACTGCTGGCCCTCACCCGTACCGGTGACGCGCGGGCGGTGCCTGCGCTGGCCCGCGCCCTGGAGCAGCCCGGCCTGGACAGCCGCCTCGGCTACGCCATCACGCACCTGGGCGAGGCCGGCGCCCCGCTGGTGCCCGCGCTGCGGCACCGGCTGCGCGGGCTTCCGCTGGACGACGAGCTCAGCGAGGAGGCGGGCCCGCTGCTGCTGGCACTGGCGCACCTGGGTGCGGCGGAGGCGCTGCCGGAGGTGCTGCGGGTGCTGCGCGGGGCGCCCGCGTTCCGCCGGGAGTGGGTGGTGGAGTCGTCGCTGCGGGCGCTGACCGCGTTCGGGCCGGCGGCGGACGAGGCGGCCGGGGACCTGCGGGCGCTGCTGGACGACTGCTCGGTGGCGGTGGCGACGTCGGCGGCCCGGGCGCTGTGGGCGGTGGCGGGCGACGCCGGTGCCGTGGTGCCGAGGCTGCGCGGCCTGCTGCTGGCACGGGACGCGGCGCACCGGCGGGAGGCCGCGTGGGCGGTCGGCGCGATGGGACGCGCGGCCGGGGCGGCGGCGCCGGAGCTGCGGGCGTGCCTGGCGGCGCCCGGGGTGTGGCTGCGGGTGGACGCGGCCGTGGCGCTGTGCCGGGTGACCGGGGAGGTCCGGGAGGCGCTGCCGGTACTGGTGGGAGCCTGGAAGGAGAACCGGCACACGCGCGTGAAGATCGCCGAGTGCCTCGCGGAGCTGGGCCCGGTGCCGGTGGAGGCGGCATCGCTGCTGCGGGCCGAGCTGGCCCGGCCGCGCCGGCACAACGTCTCGGAGGGCACCTCCGGCGACCACGACGTCCACCAGGACGAGAAGCTCCTGGCGCTGTGCCGGCGGGCACTGGGCCACTCCGGAGAGGAGACCGCCGGATGATCATCTTCGGTACGAAGGGGTACCTCCAGCAGTTGGCCATGCTGACGCTGGTCTGCGGCCGGTGCGGCAATCCCGCCGCGCACGCGCTGCGGAAGAAGACCACCAGGTTCACGCTGTTCTTCGTGCCGCTGTTCCCCGTGGCGACGTCGTACGCGACGCAGTGCACGTTCTGCGGCGCGGAGGAGCGGATCACGCGGGAGCAGGCCGACCGGCTGCTGTCGGGCGGCACACGGGTAGCGTGACCGCGGGCGCCCGGCGTACGGAGCGGGGCCGGGTCGACAAAAGGGACTTCCGTACGAATAAGGTTTACGGAAGACCGACCACGTCCAGCCGTCAGGAGCACCGTGAGCCCGCACCGCCCGGCCGCCGTGTACGCGGCAGTGCTGCTGCCCGGCGCCGCGGTGGCCGCGCTGCTGTTGTCGGGCTGCGGCGACGCGGGCGAGCTCCAGAGCGCGGGCCCCACGCCGACGGCCATCGGCCCCGTCCGGCTGTGGCCGGACCTGCCGCCCGTCACCGCGCCCCCGTACGACTACGGCGAGAGCGACACCGCGCAGGTCCCGGGCGTGGCCGTGCCCGGCGGTGACGTCCACCGGGTCGACCCCGTGGACGTCGTCCAGGCCGAGGTGGCGGCGCACCCCGACGAGTACAGCGGCCCGGACGGGATGTACGAGGAGACGGCCCGGCAGATCCGGGAGTGCGAGGCGAAGCCGAGGCAGTGCCCGGTGATGACGCCGTACTACCGCGACCTCACCGGGGACGGCAAGGACGAGCTGGTCGTCGGCATCCGGATGCCCGAGCAGCAGACGGGACTGCGCGTGTACATGCCCGAGAAGGGCGGACTGACCAGGATCATGTCCACCGTCGATCAGGTCGTGGGTGTGCAGTTGGCGGGCAAGGACCTGGTCGTACGGGTGGTCTCGGCGGGCATTCCGGGATACGAGTACCGCACGGCGTGGTCGTGGGACGCCCAGCAGCGGACGATGCTGCCGACGCGGGACGAGATCATCAGGGTGAAGCCGGCGCCGCCGCCTTCTCCGTCGCCGCCGTCTCCTTCCCCGTCGCCGTCGGCGTCGCCGTCGGGTGGTGCGTGATGCGGCGCCCGCGGCTGCCCGCCTGGATGGCGACGCTCACGTTCAAGGCCGGGGTCTTCATCACGGTCATGTGCTGCGCGCTGGCCGCCCTGCTGGGCGCCCTGGTGCATGTGTCGGTGACCCGGCAGACGGTGGACACGGCGCGGGAGAAGGCGCTGGACCGGCTGGAGGAGGTGACGCGCTCGTACGAGGCGGGCGAGCCGTTGCCGCCGTACGCGGGCGTCGACCCGGACGGCCTCCCCTCCGCGCTCCGTGACCTCGCGGTCCGGGGCCATCGGGGCACGCTGGTGGCCGACGACGCCGGGGGGCGGCCCACCATGTGGGCGGCCGGGCCCGCCGACGGCCGGGCGCTGGCGGTGCGCGTGGACTACTCGCTGAGCGCGAGCACCATCAGCGGCCTCGACCAGGCGATCGTCGGCTCCTCGGTGCTGGCCATCGGGGCGACGCTGCTGGTCGGCTCGTTCGCGGTGACGCGGGTGACCCGGCGGCTGCACCTGACGGCGCAGGTGGCGCGGCGGATCAGCGCGGGCGACCTGGACGCGCGGGTCAACGACCCCCGCACGAAGGACCCGGCGCATCCCGAGGACGAGGTGGCGACCGTGTCGGGGGCGCTGGACACGATGGCGTCCAGCCTCCAGGGCAAGTTGCTGAGCGAGCAGCGCTTCACGGCGGACGTGGCGCACGAGTTGCGTACGCCGCTGACGGGGCTGTCGGCGGCGGCCGAGCTGTTGCCGCCGGGGCGGCCCGCGGAGCTGGTGCGGGACCGGGTGAAGGCGATGCGGGCGCTGACGGAGGACCTGCTGGAGATCTCCCGGCTGGACGCGCGCACCGAGAAGGTCGACCTCGACGTGCATGAGCTGGGCCCGCTGGCCGAACGGGTGGTGCGGGCGTCGGGCACGGACACGGAGGTGCGGATCGTCAGGGACGCGCGCGTGGAGACGGACAAGCGGCGCCTGGAGCGGGTGCTGGGCAACCTGGTGGCCAACGCCCACAAGCACGGCGCCCCGCCGGTCGCCCTGACGGTGGACGGCCCGGTGGTGACCGTCCGCGACCACGGGCCGGGGTACCCGGACTACCTCCTGGAGCACGGGCCGCAGCGGTTCCGCACGGAGAGCGGCAGCAAGGGCCACGGCCTGGGCCTCACCATCGCGGCGGGCCAGGCGTCGGTCATCGGCGCGGACCTGCACTTCGGCAACGCCCCGGACGGCGGCGCCGAAGCCCGCCTCACGCTCCGCGAATACCCCCCGCCCACCGAGGACACGACGCCCTGATTGGAGGGTGCCTCCCCCGGGGCGCACCCCCCACCGTCCCGCAGCCGGCGTCCGGCCGGGGCGGGGCCGTGCAGGGTCGCCCCCGCAGAGGTTGGCAGCGAAGCCCGGGCTCCCTCGCCCGTGACCCAAGGCCGCCGGCCTCGAGGAGGTGAGCCCGGGGGGGCCACGCCCCCACCCACCGGCGGCATCCGCACCGCCCCGCGCGGGCACCGGGAACAGGCACCGCCCCGGTCCGTTGTGCCCACCCGTCCCGCCCAGCGGGACGACTGCCCACAACGGTCGGGGGGCGACCCCGCACAGCCCTGCCCCGGCCGTCGTCCGGGTGCGAACCGTGTCAGGCGACATAACGGACATATCGCTTGCTACGTTGCCTGGCATGACCGCAACGAGGACGCACAAGCGCCGGGGAGTGGAGCTGTCCCTCCTCATCGGGGCCGTCCTCATCGCCGTGTACGGGTACGTCGGCGTCGGTCTTGCCAGGAGCGGTGCCGTGCCGCCGGACGCCGCCGCGTACGGGGCCGGGCTCGGCCTGCTGGCCCTGCTCGCGCACCTCGCCGTGCGGTTCCGCGCCCCGTACGCCGACCCGCTCCTGCTGCCCATCGCGGTCCTGCTCAACGGCCTCGGGCTGGTCCTCATCTACCGCCTCGACCTGGAGACCCCCGCCGACCACGCCGCGCCCACCCAGTTGGTGTGGTCGACCCTCGGTGTGGGGCTGTTCATCGCGGTGGTCGTCCTGCTGCGCGACCACCGGACCTTGCAGGGCTACGCGTACGTGTCGGTCGCCGCCGCCCTGCTGTTGCTGCTGGTGCCGATCTTCTTCCCGGCCGTCAACGGCGCGAAGATCTGGATCCGGATCGGTGGCTTCTCGTTCCAGCCGGGCGAGTTCGCCAAGATCCTGCTCGCCGTCTTCTTCGCCGCGTACCTCGCGGCCAACCGCAACGCCCTCGCGTACACGGGCCGCCGCGTGTGGCGCGTGCAGTTCCCGACGGGGCGGGTGCTGGGGCCGGTCGTGGCGATCTGGCTGGTCAGTGTGGGCGTGCTGGTGCTGGAGCGGGATCTCGGGACCTCCCTGTTGTTCTTCGGGCTCTTCGTGATCCTGCTGTACGTGGCCACCGGCCGCACCGGCTGGGTCGCCGTGGGGCTGCTGCTGGCGGCGGCCGGGGCGTTCGTGGTCGGCAGCCTCGAACCGCACGTCAACAGCCGGGTGGAGGACTGGTTGAACCCCTTCGCCTCCATCGAGGCCGGCCAGGGGCCGGGCCAGCTCGCCCAGTCGCTGTTCGCCTTCGCGGCGGGCGGGATGCTCGGCACCGGCCTGGGACTGGGCGAATCGGTCCTGATCGGCTTCGCCGCCAAGTCCGACTTCATCCTGGCCACGGCCGGCGAGGAGCTGGGCCTGGCCGGGCTGACGGCCGTCTTCCTGCTGTACGCGCTGTTGGTGGCCCGCGGTTTCCGGACCGGGCTCGCTCTGCGGGATCCGTTCGGCAGGCTCCTGGCCACCGGTCTCGCCTCCATCCCGGCGCTTCAGGTCTTCGTCATCGCCGGGGGAGTCATGGGCCTGATCCCGCTGACCGGCATGGCCATGCCCTTTCTGGCACAGGGCGGTTCGTCGGTCGTCACCAACTGGATCATCGTCGCCCTGCTGATCCGCGTCAGCGACTCCGCCCGCGCACCGGAGCCCCAGGGCGTGGAGCCCGGTGCCATCGTCCCGGTGGCGGAGGAGGTCCGGTGATCCCCTGCATCCGGCACGCCGCCGTGCTGTGCCTGCTGCTCCTGGCGGCCCTGCTGGTCAACGCCGCCCGCGTGCAGGTCTTCGAGGCGCCGTCGCTGGACAGGAACCCCGCCAACCGGCGCCCGGTCCTGGCCCGTTACGCCGAGCCGCGCGGCGACATCGTCGTGGACGGCGCGCCGGTCACCGGCTCCAAGGACACCGGCCAGCCGCTGCGCCACGAGCGCACGTACACCGACGGCCCGCTGTACGCACCGGTGACCGGGTACGCCTCGCAGACATACGGCACCACGCTCCTGGAACACGCGGAGGACCCCCTGCTGTCCGGGACCAGTCCCATGCTCGCGCCCTTCCCGTTCTGGCACGACCTCAGCCGCACCCGCCCGCCGGGCGGCGACGTCGTCACCACCATCAGCGAGCCGCTCCAACGCCTCGCGTACGACGGGCTCCGGGGCCGGCGCGGCGCGGTCGCCGCCATCGAGCCGTACAGCGGACGCATCCTGGCCCTGGTGAGCAGCCCCTCGTACGACCCCGGGCTGCTGTCCGGCACCGGCCGCGAGGTGGCCGCCACGTGGGCCGAACTGAACGCGGCACCGGGCCGGCCGATGCTCAACCGGGCCCTGCTGGAGACGTATCCGCCCGGCTCCACGTTCAAGATCGTGACCGCGGCGGCGGCGATGGACGCCGGGATCGTCACGGACGTCGACGCCCCGACCGACGCACCCGATCCGTACCTGCTGCCGGGCACCCGCACCGTCCTCCCCAACGAGGCGAAGGGCTGCGGCAACGCCTCACTGGCGTACGCGATCCGCTGGTCCTGCAACACGGTGATGGCCCACCTCGGGGTGAAGGTGGGGGCCGCCGGGATGCTCGACGCGGTGGCGCGGTTCGGCTTCAACGACTCCTCGCTGCGCGTCCCGTCGGCGGTGGCCAGGTCCAACTTCGACACCGAGATGACCGTGGACCGGCTCGCGCTCTCCGCCATCGGCCAGTACGACACGCGGGCCACCCCGCTCCAGATGGCGATGGTCGCCGCCGCCGTCGCCAACGGCGGCGAGATCGCCCACCCGCACCTGGTGGACCGGACGACGACGTCCGACGGCGACACCGTGGCGCAGCACGTCCGCCGCACCTACCGCCAGGCGATGCTGCCGCCGACCGCGCTGCGGCTCCAGCAACTGATGGTGGGCGTCGTCGACGGCGGCTCGGGCAGCAACGCGGCGATCCCCGGCGCGAAGGTCGGCGGCAAGACCGGCACGGCGCAGCACGGCGTGGGCAACATCGGCACGCCGTACGCCTGGTTCATCGGCTGGGCGCAGGCTGCGGACACGGGACGGCCGGCGGTCGCGGTGGCGGTGGTCGTGGAGGACGCGTCGGCGAACCGGGAGGACATCAGCGGCGGCGGCAGCGCGGCGCCGATCGCCCGTTCGGTGATGGAGGAGGCGCTGCGCGAGGAGGAGCGGCGCAGCGCCGAGCGTCTCGGTCCGCGAAACGGGGCGCTGTGAGGGGTCAGCCGATCGGCTTGCGCATCTCCGCGCGGACCTTCAGCGTCAGCTCCGCGGCCTCGGCCAGGTCGATGTCCTCGGGCTTCTGGCCGAGGGACGCCGAGTCGACGACGCCGACACCGGCGGCGGTGTTGCCGTCGCCCCAGGCGCACATCGGGAAGGTGACCTGGTTGCCGCCCTCGGTGTTGGTGAGCACCTCGCACTCGACCTTGACGTCCGACCCGGCGGGCGTGACGTCCTTGGCCGGTGTCTCGATCTTGGCGTTCTGGGCGGTGCCGGCACCGTGCAGCACGCTTCTGCGCTGGTGGTCGGGGTTCTTGATCTGGCCGTAGTACCCGGAGACGACCAGCGCCTTGACCTGGTCGCCGGACTGGGCGGTGTACTGGGCCACGGCCGCGCCGCCGGCGCGCACGCTGCTGTCGTGCGACTCGTCCAGGACCTTCTTGCCCTCGGTGCCGGACATGTCCTGGGCGAGCGTGTACTGGCCGTCCACCAGCGTCTTGGGGACGGTGAGCTTGTGCGTGGCGGCCGGGAAGGGGGTGTCGTCCCCGGCGCCGTCGATGACCATCTTGACGCCGAAGCCGAGGCAGCCGAGCAGGACCAGCGACCCGGCGACGATGCCGATGACCAGGCCGGTGTTCTTCTTCCGCGGCGGTTGCGGGGGCATCGGTGCCCCGTACGGCCCGGGGTACTGCTGCGGGAAACCGGGCTGCTGCGGCTGCTGGTAGGGGCCTGGCTGCTGCTGGTACGGGCCCGCGTACGGGCCGGGCGGCTGCTGGGGCGGAGGCGGCATGGTCATGCCCGCCAGGCTACGTCACGGGTGCGAAGCCCCTGCTCCGCCCTCGGCTATCGCCTCGGTGACCTCCGCGACCCGCTCGGCCTCCTCGGCCGCGAAGCGTTCGCGGTCGAGCTGCTCGGCGATCTCCTCGTCCTGGGTCATGAGCAGGTCCAGGTTGGAGTCGCCCAGTTCGAAGACGCCCATGTCGACATAGGCCTTCTGGAGGCGTTCACCCCACAGGCCGATGTCCTTGACGCAGGGGACGATCCGGCTGAAGAGGAGCTTGCGGAAGAGGTGGAGGAATTCGGACTGTTCGGAGAACTCCTCGGCTTCCTTCCTGGAGATGCCGAAGTTCTCCAGCACTTCCACGCCGCGCAGCCGGTCGCGCATCAGGTAGCAGCCCTCGATGACGAACTCCTCGCGTTCGCGCAGTTCGGCGTCGGTGAGCTGCTTGTAGTAGTCGCGCAGCGCCATCCGGCCGAAGGCGACGTGCCGGGCCTCGTCCTGCATGACGTACGCCAGTATCTGCTTCGGCAGCGGCTTGTCCGTCGTGTCCCGGATCATCCCGAACGCGGCGAGTGCGAGGCCCTCGATGAGGACCTGCATGCCGAGGTAGGGCATGTCCCAGCGGGAGTCACGGAGGGTGTCGCCCAGCAGGCCCTGGAGGTTGTCGTTGATCGGGTAGAGCATCCCGATCTTCTCGTGCAGGAAGCGCCCGTAGATCTCGGCGTGGCGGGCCTCGTCCATGGTCTGGGTGGCGGAGTAGAACTTGGCGTCCATGTCGGGGACGGACTCCACGATCCGGGCCGCGCAGATCATGGCGCCCTGCTCGCCGTGGAGGAACTGGCTGAACTGCCAGGAGGCGTAGTGCTTGCGCAGCTCACCCTTGTCCTTGTCGGTGAGCTTGGCCCAGTGGCGCGTCCCGTACAGCGTCAGGGCCTCGTCGGGGGTGCCGAGCGGGTCGTACGGGTCGACCTCCAGGTCCCAGTCGATACGCCTGGCGCCGTCCCACTGCTTGTCCTTGCCCTTCTGGTAGAGGGCGAGCAACCGGTCGCGGCCGTCGTCGTACTCCCAACTGAAGCGGGCCGATCCGGTGGCCGGCACCTGCCAGATCGAGTCTCCCGGGTCCCTGCTGTAGAGGTCATGCGTCGACACGGACGGCTCCTTCGCCTGTGCGCTGACGGGTAGTTGGCAGGCTCACACGTTGGTAGACGCCGGGTCAACAAGTCGGGCACAGGGGATTGACGGCCTTGCTGACACGCAGTCTTATAAGGGATGACCCCCAGTAACACCAACTGCGCGAGGTGCCCCGCTCATGACGACCGTGACCGAACGCGACATACGTCTGCTCAGCGACGCGCTCGGCCCGCTCCGGGACCGCGAACAGGTCGCCGAGCGCCTGCTCGAATCGTCCGCCAAGCACTCCTTCGACCCTGACAAGGAACTCGACTGGGACGCCCCCATCGAGGACGGCAAGTGGTTCTGGCCGCCGGAGCTGGTCTCCCTCTACGACACCCCGCTGTGGCGGAAGATGTCCGAGGAGCAGCGGATGGACCTGGCCCGGCACGAGGCCGCGTCGCTCGCCTCGCTCGGCATCTGGTTCGAGATCATCCTGATGCAGCTCCTGGTCCGGCACATCTACGACAAGTCGGTCACCAGCAACCACGTCCGGTACGCGCTCACCGAGATCGCGGACGAGTGCCGCCACTCGATGATGTTCGCGAGGATGATCCAGAAGGGCCAGGCCCCGGCGTACCAGGTGCCGCGCGTCTACCACAACATGGCGCGCGTCCTGAAGACCGTGTCGACGACCCCCGGTTCGTTCGCGGCCACGCTGCTCGGTGAGGAGATCCTCGACTGGATGCAGCGCCTGACCTTCCCCGACGAGCGCGTCCAGACCCTGGTGCGCGGTGTGACCCGCATCCATGTGGTGGAGGAGGCCCGGCACGTCCGGTACGCGCGCGAGGAGTTGCGCCGCCAGATGGTCACCGCGCCGCGCTGGGAGCAGGAGTTCACCCGGCTGAGCTGCGGCGAGGCAGCCCGGGTCTTCTCCGTCTGCTTCGTCAACCCCCAGGTGTACGAGAACGTCGGCCTCGACCGGCGCGAGGCGGTCGCCCAGGTCAGGGCCAGCGGCCACCGCCGCGAGGTCATGCAGTCCGGCGCCAAGCGGCTGACGGACTTCCTCGACGACATCGGCGTGCTGCGGGGCGTGGGGCGCAGGCTCTGGAAGAGTTCCGGCCTCCTCGCCTGAAGCCCCCCACCACGGAGGATGGGGCGGAGTTACGCTGCGGGCATGACCAGTGCCGCCACGCCCGCACCCGCGTACCGACGGCTCAGCGTCGAGGAGCGCCGTACGCAGCTCCTCGGCGTCGCCCTCTCGCTCTTCGCGCACCGGGCACCGGAGGACGTCTCGCTCGACGACGTCGCCGAGGCGGCCGGGGTGTCGCGGCCGCTGGTGTACCGCTACTTCGCGGGCGGCAAGCAGGAGTTGTACGAGGCCGCGCTGCGGTCGGCCGCCGACGAGCTGGAACTGTGCTTCGCCGAACCGGCCGTCGGCCCGCCCACCGAGCGGCTCGCCCGCGTCCTCGACCGGTACCTGGCCTTCGTCGACGAGCACGACGCCGGGTTCAGCGCCCTGCTCCAGGGCGGCAGCGTCGCCGAGACGTCCCGTACGACCGCGATCGTCGACGAGGTGCGGCGCGCCGCCGCCGAGCAGATCCTGCTCCACCTGGGCGTGCCGGAGCCGGGGCCGAGGCTGCGGATGATGGTGCGCACGTGGATCGCGGCGGTCGAGGCGGCGTCGCTCATCTGGCTGGACGAGGACAAGCGGCCGCCCGCCGCCGAACTGCGCGCCTGGCTGGTCGACCACCTGGTCGCCCTGCTGACGGCGACCGCCGCGACGGACGAGCAGACGGCCGGCGCGGTGGCGGGGCTGCTGGCGCAGGAGACGGCCGAGGGCCCGGTGGGCACCCTGGCGCGCCGCGTGATCCCCGTGGTGAGCGAGGCCGCGCACCTCCTGTGACACTGGCTGTCGTGCGAAGCGAGAACACCCCCTTCTACGGCGGCCCCCTGGACGGCCGGGTCCTGCCGGTCCTCACCGGCATCACCGGCCACCCGCCCAAGTGGTACACGGTCCCCGTCCCGGCCGAGGACGGCGGCCCGCCGACCGTCCACGCCTACCGCCGCGTCCCCTCCGGCTACACCAGGCGGCTCGGGCTCCGGCGCGGCTGGAAGTACGAGTACGCCCCCGAGGGGCGCGAGCGGCGCGAGCTGAACTGGCCCTGGTCCCGGAAGTCGTAGGATCACGGGCATTCGCGCCGCCGTGCCGCCAAAGGGGGAGTTTCCGCATGGAACCGTCGTCGCCTCTTCAGCCGATCGAGCCTCTGCGGGACGGTGACCCCCACCGCTGCGGGCCGTACACCGTGCTGGCCCGCCTCGGCGAGTCCGCGAGCGCGGTGCGGTACCTCGCGCGGGCCGACGACGGTACGACGGCCGTCGTCACCGTGGCGCCGGCCCGGCTCGCGGAACTGCCCGCGTTCCGGCGGCGCTTCGCGGCGGAGGCGCGTACGGCGGAGAGGCTGGCCGGCGGGTGGGTGCCGCGGCCGCTGGCCGCCGACGTCGACGGGCCACGGCTGTGGACGGCGACGCCCTACGAACCCGCGCTGCCCCTCGGCGAAGCGGTCGCCCTCGCCGGGCCGTTGCCCGAGAAGGCGGTACGGGTGCTGGGCGCCGGGCTCGCCGAGACGCTGTCGCGGGTGCACGCGACCGGGGCGGTGCTGCACGGGCTGGCCCCCGGCACGGTGCTGCTGGCGGCCGACGGGCCACGGCTGACCGCGTTCGGCGCGCTGGGCGCGGCGGGGTCGGCGGAGGCCCGCGCGGGCGGGCAGTTGTCGGTACGGCTCGGCTACCTCACCCCCGAGCAGCTCGCCGGGCACGAGCCGGGCCCGCCGTCGGACGTTTTCGTGCTGGGCCTGCTACTGGCGTACGCCGCGGCCGGCACCCCTCCGCTGGCGGACGCTGCGGCCATCGCGGACGCCGAACCGGACCTCGGTGCCGTGCCGGAGGACCTGCGGCCGCTGATCGCCCAGTGCCTCGCCAAGTCCCCGGACGACCGCCCCACGGCCGGCCGCGTCGCCGCGACGCTGGCCCTGGAGGGCGCGGCCGCCCTGGCCCGAGGCAGTTGGCTGCCGGACCGGTTGGCCACGGCCATCGCCGCCCAGGCGGCACGGGTGGCGGCGCTGGAGGCACCGCTCCACGGAACGCCCGGAAACGACACGGCCCTCACGGACGCGGCCGCCGACGGGGATGCGGGCCCCGCGGACGCGGGGGTCGGCGACGCGGGGGTCGGCGACGCGGGGCCCGATGGCACGGGTTCCGGTGGCGTGGGGCCCGCGGACGCGGGTGCCGGTGGCGTGGGGCCCGACGGCGCAGGTGTCGGCGACGCGGCCTCCGCCGGCGCGGACTCCCCCGGCGCGGGCTCCCCCGGTGCCGACCTCGACGGGCGGACCGTGCGGGTGGGGCGGCAGGTGCGGCGGGAGCCGCCGGCGACCGAACTCGTGCCGGCGGCCCGGCCGCCGCAGGTGCTCCTCCCGCCCGCCCCGCCGGTCCAGGCACAGGCCCCGGCGCCCGCCCTGCCGGTCCCGCTACCGGTCCGGGTCCCGGCGCCCGCGCCCGCCTCCCCGTCCCCCGCGCTCTCCCGCCGCGGGCTGTTCACCGGCCTGGCCGCGGGTGTGGCGGGAGCCGTCCTCGGGGGCGGCGGCGTGCTGGCGTTCACGTCCGGCGACGGCGAGGAGCCGCGTACCGACGCCAGGCCCGCGGCCCGCCCCCGCCCCGCCGTGTCCGGGGTGCCGCCCCAGCCGCGCTGGGCGTACGTCCACCCCGCCACCGAGCGCTCCACGCTGAACGCCGCCGTCTGGCGGGACCGCACCCTCGTCCTGACCTCCGACGCCCACACCACGGGCGTCGACCTCGCCACCGGCCGGCGCCTCTGGCAGCGCGCCGACGCCGCCTCCGGGCACCGCGCCCTGACCGTCGGTGGCGACCGGCTGCTCGTCGTCGGCGCCGACGGGTTCCGGCTGCTCTCGCCGAAGGACGGCACGGTCGAGGGGCGGACGCCGTTCCCCGGCGGCCTGCGCCTGTCGGCGGTCGCCGGACACGCGGGCGACGTCGTGTGGTTCACCGGCACGGTGGCGGCCCGCACGTACCTCTTCGCGTACGACGTCGCGCGCTCCAAGGAGCTGTGGCGCGTCCAGGTCCCCAACGGCCGTCCGCCGTACACCCCCGCCTACGAGGTGCTCGCGCTGCGGCCGGACGCCCTCGTCGTGCGCCAGGACCCGCGGTCGCTCACGGCCGCGCAGGTCAAGGCCGCCAAGGGGCTCGCGATCTTCTACGCGCACGACCGGGCCACCGGGGCACGCCAGTGGTTCCGGCCGTTCGGCGGGGCGCGGCCGGGCGCCACGGTGTCCGGGGACGAGTCGGGGCGGCTCTACACGGCGGTCGGCAACGCCCTGCACGGGTTCGACACCCGTACCCGAAGGCCGCTGTGGCAGTTGGCGGGCGGCGGTGTCTTCGGGCGCGCCGAGGTGCGCGGCGGCACGCTGTACGTCGCGGACCGCTCCCAGGCGGTGTACGCGGTCGATCCGGCGACCGGCAGGGCGCGGTGGCGGCGCGGGACGGAGGCGGCGGCGGGCGGTGACGTGCCGGGCGTGACCGTGAGCGCGAGCGGCCGCACCCTGCTCGCGGCGGACGGCTCGCAGGTCACCGCGTTCGGGGCGGGCGACGGGCGGCGGCTGTGGAAGTTCCAGGACGCCGGGGTCCAGGACCCGGGCGGCAAGGAGACGTCGGCCCCGTACACCGCCCTGGCGGCGGGCGCGGCCGGCGTCGTCGTGCGCCGCGACCGGACGTTCTACGCGCTGCCGGTGGAGTGACCGGGACGGGTGACCGTATTGGGCCGATCCGCCTAGTCATGCATTTTATGCGCTAGTCGTATCATCCACCGCTTCACGATGGGGGCGGAGGTGATGTCATGTCAGGAAGGCTGCTGCGGACCGTGTGCGTGGCCGCGCTGCTGGCGACGCTGCCCGCCGGCCCCGCGACCGCCGCGCCCGAGTCACCGGAGTCCACGGTGCCGGAGCTGCTCGCCCAGCTCCGCACCCTGTACCAGCAGGCGGAGGAGGCGACCGAGACGTACAACGCCACCGAGGAGGAGCTGAAGGCGCTCGCCGCCGAGACGAAGAAGCTCACCGGCGACCTGAGCCGCACCCGCGACTCCCTCGCCCGCGCCCGGGTCGACGCCGGACGGCTGGCCCGCGCCCAGTACCAGGGCCGTACCGACTTCTCCTCCTCCCTGCGCCTGCTGCTCGCCCGCGACCCCGACCACGCCCTCGACCAGCACCGCCTGCTCCGGCGCGCCGCGCGCGAACGGGCCGCCACCGTGGCCCGGCTGGAGAAGGGCGAGAAGCGGGCGGACGAGCTGGCCACGGCCTCCCGCAAGGCGCTGGACCGGGAACAGACGCTGGCCGAGAAGCAGAAGAAGGCCCGCGACGAGGTCACCGCCCGCCTCAAGGAGGTGGAGGAGACCCTCGCCGCGCTGTCGGACGACGAGGTCGAGGAGCTGGCCGCCCTGGAGGAGGCCGAAACGGCGGACGCCCAGCGCGAACTCCTCGCCACCGGCAAGCTGACCGGCACCCGTACCCCCTCCGAACTGGGCGACGAGGCCCTGGAGTACGCCGCCGGACAGATCGGCAAACCGTACGTGTGGGGCGCCGAGGGGCCCGAGTCCTTCGACTGCTCGGGCCTCACCTCCCAGGCGTGGGCCAAGGCGGGCCGCCCCATCCCCCGCACCAGCCAGGAACAGTGGCGCACCCTCCCCAAGGTGCCCCTGCGCGCCCTGCGCCCCGGCGACCTGGTGGTCTACTTCCCCAAGGCCACCCACGTCGCCATCTACCTGGGCGACGGGCTCGTCATCCAGGCGCCCCGCCCCGGCGCCCGCGTCAAGGTCTCCCCCATCGCCGCCAACCCCCTCCTCGGCGCGGTACGCCCCGACCCCACGGCCCGCTCCCTGCGCGCCTACACCCCGCCGCGACTGCCCCCGGGCGCGGCGGGCGGCTCCGACGAGGGCTACGACCAGGGCTGAGCCCCGGCGCGGCGGGTGGCCGAATGTGACAGAGAGCCGTCATTGCGGCCATCGGGCGCCGCCGTGACCATGGACGCATGCCCACTTCCCACCGCGTCGTCATCGCGGTCTTCCCGGATGTCGACCTGCTCGATGTCACCGGCCCGGCCGAGGTGTTCACCCTGGCCAACCGGGTGACCGACGGCCGGGCGGGGTACGAGGTGCGCCTGGCGGGCCCCGAGGCCGGGCCGGTCGTCACATCGGCCGGCGTGCGTCTGGTGACGGACCTGACCTTCGCCGAGGTGGGGGCCGCGGTGGACACCCTGGTGGTGCCCGGCGCGGTGGACCCCTCCCCGGACGGCCCGGTGGCCCGGGTCGACGACACCGTGGTGGAGTGGGTGAGGGCGACGGCGCCGTACGCGCGGCGGATCGCGTCGGTGTGCGTGGGCGCGCACGTGCTCGCGGCCGCCGGGCTCCTGGACGGGCGGCGGGCGACCACGCACTGGTCGACCGCGGCACAACTGGCGGCCGAGTACCCGCGGGTGCGGGTCGACGCCGACCCGATCTTCGTCCGCTCCGGCCGGGTGTGGACCGGGGCGGGCATCAGCACCTGCATGGACCTGGCGCTCGCCCTGGTCGCCGAGGACCACGGCGAGGAGCCCGCCCTGGCCGTGGCCCGGCAGTTGGTGATGTACCTCAGGCGGCAGGGCGGCCAGAGCCAGTTCAGCGTGCCGCTCAGCCGGCCCGCGCCCGCCCGCCGGGACATCGACGAGCTGCGCGTGTTCATCACCGAGCACCTCGACGGCGACCTGTCCGTGCCCGCGCTGGCCGAGCGCATGTGCCTGAGTGAGCGCCATTTCGCCCGGGTCTTCCGCCAGGAGACCGGCACCAGCCCGGCCGCCTACGTGGAGGCCGCCCGGGTCGAAACCGCCCGCCGCCTGCTGGAGACCACCGACGAGCCGCTGGAGCGGATCGCTGCGGCGACCGGCATGGGCTCGGTGGAAACGCTGCACCGCGCCTTCCGCAAGCAGATCAGCACCACCCCGGCCGCCTACCGCCGCCGCTTCCGTACCGCTTCCTGACCGACCGAAAGGCACCGTTCACCCATGAATGTCTCCCCGACGCTGCGCGACGTCACCGGCCTCGACAACACACTGCCCCGCCTCGGCGAAACCACCCTGATACTGATCGACTTCCAGAACACCTACCGCACGGGCGTCATGGCCCTCGACGGCGCCGGGCCCGCGCTGGCCGCCGGGGCGCGCCTGCTCGCCGCCGCCCGCTCGGCCGGCACACCGGTCGTCCACGTCATCCACGACGGGGGCGAGGGCACGCCGTACGACATCCGCGCCGAGATCGGTGCCATCAGCGCCGAAGTGGCGCCCGTCGACGGCGAACCGGTCGTGGTGAAGGGGTTCCCCAACTCCTTCCACCAGACGGATCTGGAGGAGACGCTGCGCGCCCTGGACGCCGGGCCCGACCTGGTACTGGCCGGGTTCATGACCCACATGTGCGTGGCCTCCACCGCCCAGGGCGCCTTCAACCTCGGCTACCGGCCCACCGTGGTGGCCGAGGCGACGGCCACCCGCTCGCTGGCCGCACCCGACGGCAGCACCGTGCCCGCCGCCGCGCTGAAGACGGCGAGCCTGACGACCATCGCCGACCTCTTCGGCACCGTGGCGCCCACCGTCGAGCACCTCACGGCCGGATGGCTCACCGGCTGACCGCCGGTCACGCCCCCGCGACGGACGCCAGGTAGGCCCCCGCCTTGTCCGGGTCGTAGAAGAAGTTCTCGAAGTCGGACGGGTCGTTGAAGCCGTTCGCGATCCGGTGCGCCACGGGCGGGAGCTGGCCGGCGCCTCCGATGAGGTTCAGGACGTGCTCCGGCGGGACGCCCAGCATGGCGTTGGTCCACTTGGTGACGTGCTGGGCGGTCTCCCAGTAGCGGTCGAACGTCTGCTGCATCCAGGCCTCGTCGAACGGCTTGTCGCCGTGCTCGGTGATCGACGCGAGGTAGGAGGCGGCGCACTTGGAGGCCGAGTTGGAGCCCTGGCCGGTGATCGGGTCATTGGCGACGACCACGTCCGCGACGCCCAGGACCAGGCCTCCGCCGGGCAGGCGCCCGATGGGGTTGCGGACGGTCGGGGCGTACCGGCCGGAAAGGGTGCCGTTGGCATCGGTCAGCTCGACCTTGGTGGCCCGCGCGTACTCCCAGGGCGTGAACCTCTCCATCAGCTCCAGCGTCAGCGCCAGGTGCTCGGAGGGGTCCTTGACGCCCTGGAAGACGTCCAGCGGGCCACCCGGGATGCCCTCCCAGAACAGGATGTCCGCCCGGCCGCTGGTGGTCAGCGTCGGCATCACGAACAGCTCGCCGACCCCCGGCACCAGGTTGCAGCGCACCGCCTCCATGTCCGGGTGCTCGGGGCGCGGGCCGAGCCCGTGCACGTACGCGACGGCCAGCGCGCGCTGCGGCTCGCTGTACGGGGAACGGGAGGCGTCCCGGCCGAACATCGACACCAGCTCGCCCTTGCCCGCCGAGACGAGCACCAGGTCGTAGGTGCGCGAGAAGTAGTCCAGGTCGGAGACCGCCGCGCCATGGATGACGAGCTGGCCGCCGCGCTGTGCGAAGGTCTCCATCCAGCCCGCCATCTTCACGCGCTGGTCGACGGACTGGGCGTACCCGTCCAGTTCGGCGACCCAGTCGACCGGGCGGGAAGCGTCGGGCGCGCCGACGGAGACGCCGAGGCCCTCGATGCGCGGGGCCTGGGACTCCCAGAAGTTGATGCCGAGGTCCCGCTCGTGCTGGAGCGCCGTGTCGAACATGCACTGCGTGGACATGACCCGGCCGGCCCGGATCTCATCCGCCGTGCGGTTGGACATCAGGGTGACCTCGTACCCCTGCGACTGGAGGCCGAGGGCGAGCTGGAGACCGGACTGCCCGGCTCCGACGATGAGTATCTTCCGCATCGAAGGTCTCTTTTCCTTACTCAGGGGTGGTTTCGAGGGCACGGGCGACGAGCGCCAGCAGCGAGTCGACCACCGTGATCCGCTTCCGGGCATCCATGATCACGATCGGTACGTCCTTGGGCACCGTGAGCGCCTCGCGCACGTCCTCGGCCTCGAACAGCTCGGTTCCCTCGAAGTGGTTGACCGCCACGATGTACGGCAGGCCGCAGCTCTCGAAGTAGTCCAGCGCCGGGAAGCAGTCCGTCAGCCGCCGGGTGTCGGCCATCACGATGGCGCCGATCGCACCGCGCACCAGGTCGTCCCACATGAACCAGAACCGCTGCTGCCCCGGCGTACCGAAGAGGTACAGCACGAGGTCGTCGTCGAGCGTGATGCGCCCGAAGTCCATGGCGACGGTCGTGGTGAGCTTCTCGGGCGTCGCGGACAGGTCGTCGGTGTCCTCGCTCGCCTGCGTCATCAGCGCCTCGGTCCGGAGCGGCGTGATCTCCGAGACCGATCCGACGAAGGTCGTCTTGCCGACGCCGAAGCCGCCCGCGACGACGACCTTCGTCGCTATGGGGGCGCGGGTGTGGTCGAGCTGCCAGGACTGGACGTCTTCCTGCGGCCGGCCTTCCTCGACAGTTGCCTCAGAGACGACGGAGACCACTCAGCACCCTTTCGAGCAGTGCGCGGTCGGGCTGGCCGGTGCCGTGACCGGTGCCGTACACGCGGATCCTCCCCTGGTCGGCCAGGTCGCTGAGCAGCACCCGGACGACGCCCAGCGGCATCTTCAGCAGCGCGGAGATCTCGGCCACCGTACGCATGCGGCGGCAGATCTCGACGATGGCCCGCATCTCCGGCATGACCCGGGAGACGAGCGTGCCGTTGGTCAGCTCCTTGCGCTCCTCGGGCGCCTCCAGCGCGGCGACGAACGTCTCGACGAGCAGGACGTGGCCGAAGCGGGTGCGGCCGCCGGTGAGCGAGTAGGGGCGGACGCGGGCGGGCCGCCGCCCACCGCCCCGGACCGGCAGCCGGCCGGCGGCGGATGCGGAGGTCATTCGGCACTCTCCATCGACTGGCGCAGCTCCCTGCGGAGTTCGGGCGTGAGTACGTGTCCGGCGCGGCCGACGAAGAGCGCCATGTGGTACGCGACGACGCTCATGTCGCAGTCGGGGGTGGCGTGCACGCCGAGGAGCGAGCCGTCGCTGATCGACATGACGAAGACGCTGCCCTCCTCCATCGCGACCATCGTCTGCTTGACGCCGCCGCCGTCCATGAGCTTGGCGGCGCCGATGGTGAGGCTGCCGATGCCGGAGACGATGGTGGCGAGGTCGGCGCTCGACCCGCGTGGCCCGTCGGACCGGGGGCGGTCGGCCGGGGCTTTGGCCTTGCGGTCCGCCGGGTCGGAGGAGAGCAGCATCAGCCCGTCGGACGAGACGACGGCTACGGAACGGACCCCCGGCACCTCCTCGACGAGGTTGCCGAGCAGCCAGTGCAGGTTCTTGGCCTCGCTGCTCAGTCCGAACGTTGCGGTGCCGGTGGTACTGCCGGTCCTCGCAGTCAACTGCGTGCCTCCTCGACTGTGTCCCCCGTCTCTTCGGTACGTACCGCTTCCAACTGCTGGGTGCTCTCCGCGATCTCGGCCTCGGCGTCGCGGCGGCCGGCCTGGGCGCCCTGGTGGAACCCGCCGAGCCGGCGCCGCAGCGCCTCGGCGTCCACCCCGCCCTTGCGCCCGGCGGCCGGCGCGGTCGGCTCCACCACCTTGGGCGTCCGCTTGGGCAGCCCCTTGTCGGTGACGCGCTCCCACTTGGGCTCGCGGGCGCGCGGCTGGGCCTCGTCGCCCTCGGGGTCCTCCGCGCGCTCGTGAGCCTCGGGCTCGGGCTCGGGCTCGGTGTCGGGCTCGGTGTCGGGCTCGGTCTCCCCCGGCTCGGGCTCGGTGTCGGGCTCTTCGGGCTCCGGCTCCTCGGGCGCGTCGTCCGTAGGAGCGTCGTCCGTGGTCGCGGCGAGCGTCGCTTCGGCGGCGGCGACCAGCGGGTCGCGGGCCGTGCGGGCGCCGGGGAGGGTGTTGGAGTTGGCCTCGGCGACCGAGCCGGGGAGGTTCAGCGTGGGGGCCGTGCCCGCGACGGTGACCGACGGGGGCAGGGCGGTCGGCGGCGCGTCCGGGAGCAGCGCGGGCGGGAGGACCACGACCGCCGTCACGCCGCCCTGCTTGTGCTCCCGCAGTTGGACGCGTACGCCGTGCCGCGACGCGAGCAGCGCGGCCACCCGGATGCCGAGGCCCTCGCCGTCCCGGTCGGCGGCGGACGCGGACTCCGCCTCCGGGTCGGCCAGGCGGGCGTTCAGCTCGGCGAGCCGGCCCTCCGTCATCCCTATGCCCTCGTCCTCGACGGAGAGCATCACCTCGCCGCTCTCCAGCAGCCAGCCGGAGAGCTGCACCTTGGCGTCCGGCGGCGAGAAGGACGTGGCGTTCTCCAGCAGCTCGGCGAGCAGGTGGCTCAGGTCGTCGGCGGCGAACCCGGCCACGTAGGCGTGCGGCGGCAGCGACTGGATGGTGACCCGCTCGTACCGCTCGATCTCGCTGACGGCGGCGCGCAGCACGTCGACCAGCGGGACCGGGCCCTGGTGGGCGTGGTTGTGCTCGTGGCCGGCGAGGACGAGGAGGTTCTCGCTGTGGCGGCGCATGACCGTGGCCATGTGGTCGAGCTTGAAGAGCGTGGCGAGCCGCTCCGGGTCCTGCTCGCGCTCCTCCAGCTTCTCGATGACGGCGAGCTGCCGTTCGACGAGTCCGAGCGTACGGAGGGAGAGGTTGACGAACGTGTGGTGGACGCTGCCGCGCAGCGCCTCCAGCTCGGCACTGATCCTTTCGGTCCGCTCGCGCAGCTCGGCGCGCTGCCCCGCCAGTTCGGCGGTGAGGGCCTCGCGGGCGGCGACGGCGTCGGTGCGCTCGGCGTCGAGCCGCTCGGCGCGGGCGCCGAGGTCGAGGAGCTTGCCGTGCAGGGTGTTGAGGGAGCGTACGACCTGGGCGAACTCGTCGTTGCGGCCGGTGTACCGGACCGGTTCCTCCGTCTCGGGCGCTCCGGCCAGGCGGGCGGCGCCGATGCGGAGGACGGCGAGCGGCTGGGTGAGGGTGCGGGCGACGGCGGTGGAGACGCCGATCGCGATGAGCAGGCAGCCGCCGAGGAGCGCGATGCGCAGTTCGAGCGCGGTGACGTCGTCGTCGCGGAGCTGCTCCATGCGCCGCACCTCGCCGGTGGCGAGGGAGGATTCGACACCGCGCATCTGCTCGATGCGGGCGGTGAGGGTGGCGCGCAGCTTCTCCTGGTCGGTCTTGCGCTCGTCCTTGGACAGCTCGGGCCGGTCGGTGAGGCGCGCGAGGGAGGTTTCGGCGCTCTTGACCTCGGGGCCGGTGACCGTGGCGGCGAGGGAGTCGCGGGCGGCGGGCGGGGCGGCCTGGTCGAAGTCGGCGAGGGCGGCCTGTTCGCGGACCCGGGCCTGCTGGGCGGCGGCGCTCAGCAGGCCGCGCGTGCGGTCGGCCTCGTCGCCGGCGGGGTCCTCCGGCTCGACGTACTGCCCGGTGACGGGGTCGTAGACGAGGCCGGTGTTCTTCTTGCCGGGGACGGCGAGCGCGCCGAGGAGCAGGCCCCGGGTGGCGGAGGCCTGGTCGACGGCCCGGCCGAGCTCGGCGAGGGCGCGGGTGCCGGCGCCCGCGTCGGCGGCGCGGGCGGGGGTCTTGTCGGCGAGCTGGGCGGACAGGGCGTGGAGCTTGGCGATGACGTCGGTGTACGCCCGGTGGGCCTCCATGGCGGTGCCCTTGCCGGTGAGGGCGGAGCGCCGGATGGCGGGGAGGCCCGCGAGGTCGCGGCGGAGGTCGGCGGGCGCCTCGGCGTGGATCTCGTCGATCTGCCGGTCGACGCGGGCGCGGTGGGCGGCGTCGACGGCGGGCGGGGCGCCCTTGCCGCTGCCGCCCTCCTCGCCGCCCTCCTCGCCGCCCTTGGCGGCGGCCCGTCCGGCGGCGATGTACGCGGTGACCTCGTCGCGCTCGTCGGCGAGGGAGTGCGCGAGGGTGACCGCCTGCCGGTTGAGCTCGGCGAGGGTCACCAGTCGCTGGGAGTCGGTGAGGTCGCCGGAGGCGGTGAGGACGGCGGGGGCGCCGGCCCCCAGGACGGTGATCCCGACCAGGGCGACCCCGACGACGAGCCGGCTGCGTACCCGTACGCCGCGGCCGCCCGGTGCCTGGGGATCGCCGGGAGTCTCACTGCGCTTCTGCACCGGTGCTCACATTCTTGAACTCGTCCGCCCATGAAGCAGAGGTGACGACCGGTCACATATGCGATCAGCCCTCCAACCCCTGGTACGGCCTCGACCATTCCAGCGCTGTTGTTGAAGGAGGCACACGTCGGCCACTCCGCCACCCGAACGAGTGAACAACAATCCTGAGTTGGCGAACAACTCTCCCGGGCGCATGCCTCATGAGCGCGCGGGGGGACGGGTTGAAAGATCCACGCGGGCTTTGGCAGGATGCGCGCCCGCACCTTGCCGGAGGGCCGGATTCCGGCTCCTACCCCCTTCCGGCCTGCTGGTACAGGCCAATTCCGGCCCTTTGTGGGCCGCGTGAAGGAGTCATGCAGACTGGGGCGCATGCGCAGCGAGATCTCCTCCGTGCCGGGCACACCGCAACGCCCCAACGAGGACTGGGCTTCCGTGGCGGTTCCCGCGTCCGGCCAGGGCGGCACTCTGGTGGTGCTGGACGGGGTGACACCCCCGCTCGACGATGACGGTTGTGTGCACTCGGTCCCCTGGTTCACGGCGAGGCTCGGTGGCGCCTTGACCGAACTGTCCGGTTCCCGGCCCGACCTGACGATGGCCGAGATTCTGTCGGAGGCAATTCGGCGCACCGCGGATGCCCACCGCGACACGTGTGACCTTTCTCACGTACGTACGCCTCAGGCGACGGTGGTCGTGGCGCGCTGGGACGCGGAAAGCGTCGAGTACCTGGTGCTGGCCGACTCGGTGCTGCTGCTCCGGTCGCCGGAGGGGGCGGTGCGAGCGGTGCTGGACGACCGGCTCGACCGGTTGCCGCCCGGCTCGCTGGCGTCGCACGCGGTCACGGACGCGACCGTGCGGAACAGGGAGGGCGGCTTCTTCACGGCCGCGGCCGATCCGTCGGTGGCGGCCCGCGCGGTCACCGGCAGCGTCCCGTCGGCCGAGGTGCGGGCGCTGGTCGCCATGACGGACGGGGCGACGCGCTGGACCGAGGTGTTCAAGAGGGGCGACTGGGCCGACTGTTTCGCGGTGGTGAGCGAGGAGGGCCCGCGCGGGCTGATCTCCCGGGTGCGGGAGCTGGAGGCGTCGCCCTCGTACGCGTACCGCTGGAAGCGGCACGACGACGCGACGGTGGTGCACGTCGAGCTCTGAGGGCTCTGAGGGCGCCGCCCCCCGGTCACTCGGTCACGGGCGGCAGATGTCCGTGGTGGTGACCGCACCGCCGTCGTTCTCGTCGTCGGTGCCCACGACGCCCTCGCGGGAGCCGGGCAGGCACGCCAGGGCCTCGATCTTGTGGCCGGGGAACGTGGCGAGCCGGTGCGGTGAGCGGTGGACGGCGAGGTGGACGCGGCCACCGTGGCCAGCCGTCACCCGGCCCGCGTCGAAGAGGGCCGAGTCGTAGGGGCCGTCGTCGCCCGGGTCCGACGCGGAGGAGACCGTCACGCGGCCGGTGGCCGACACCTCCACATCCGATATGTGCCGGACGTCCTGGGCGGGGTAGGGCACGCGGAACTCCGCGGCGGTCCGCTCGCCGAAGGTGTTGTCGCGCGGGTCCCATTCCGCCGCGGACAGCGTCGCGGGCCGGTCGTCCTGGCCCCGGTCGGCCCATACGGCGATGATCTCCCCGCCCCGGGTGGCGGTGAGGGCGAACCCCTCGTAGTTGTCGTCCGGGGAGCCGCCGGGCACGGCGAAGGCGGCCAGGACCCGCGCGGTGTCCTGCCCCTGCTCCCAGTGGATGCGGTACGCCGTTCCACGGCTGGCGAGCGCGACGTACTCGTGCGGTCGGCCGGGTACGGCGTCGATCGCCTCCAGGTCCACCGCCGGCTCCCCGGCCCAGGCGACGGGCCGCTGCCGCGGCTGGGCGCCCGGGCGGTGGCGCAGGGCGACGAGCCGGTTCTCGCCGGGCTTCTTGTTGTCGCGTACGGCGAGCAGGTCCGCCGTGCCGTGGTGTACGCCGTCGACGGCGATCCCGCTGATGCCCGAGGTGATGCCGTCGCCGACGCGCTGCCAGTCGGTCTCGTGATCACGGGCATGGGCGGCTGTGGCGGACGTGAGGAGGACGGCCCCCGCGAGGGTGGCGCCGAGAACGTTCTTGATCATCGGTCGATGATGAAGGGGAGGGTGCGCTTCCGGCCACCGTCGGCCGGTTATCGACTTCGCAAAATGTGGTCAGCTCTCGGCCGAGGTGTTGAGCTGGTGCAGCAGCCGGGCCAGCTCGGCGACCTCGGCGCGGTCCCAGCCCGCGAGCTTGCGTACGTAGCGGGCGCGGCGGGCGTCGCGCACACGGCGGAAGCGGCCGCGGCCCTCGTCGGTCAGGCGTACGAGGGAGGCGCGGCCGTCGGCGGGGTCGGGGTCGCGGGCGACGAGCCCGAGGTCCGCCAGGGCGCGCAGTTGGCGGCTCATGGTGGCCTTGCCGACGCCGAAGTACGCGGCGAGTTCGGTGGCGCGCTGGGTGCCGGCCTCCTCCAGGCGGACCAGGAGACCGTAGGCGGCGGGTTCGAGTTCGGGGTGGACCTCGCGGGCCATTTCGCCGGACGAGGCGCGGGCGCGGCGCAGGAAGACCGCCAATTCACGCTCCAGGGCGAGGAATTCCTCGTCGACTTCGGCGTCATTCCCCGTACGGCTTTCCTGCACGTCAGCACCCCTCGCGCGCTTTCCCGGCTCTGAAAGTTGTGTTCGGCGGCGGGCCATTGCCGCAGCTCGCCCAGTATTTCGCAGGCATAGACCAACGGCGGCACGGAGCCCCTCTTCCACGGGCCGGTTCTACGTGCGTAGCGTCATGCATGGCATGTTCACGCCACACATGCCGCCATCCCCGCGCTCCACCCCCACCGAGGCCTTCGGAGGCACGCCATGCCCGTGCACAGATCCGTCACGCTCCTCGCGACCCTGGCCCTCCTCCCGCTCCTGCTCACGCTCGCCCTCCCGGGAGCGGCGACCGCCGCCCGCAAGCCGCCCGCCCCACCCGCCCGGGGCACCGCGTACATGGGCATGGGCGTCGCCGCCCACGACGGCGTCGGCGGCCTGCCGCCCGACAACCGTGCCGTCCAGACCGAAGGCGTGGACGTCTCCAGCCACCAGGGCAACGTCGACTGGGCCGCCCTGTGGAACAGCGGCGTGAAATGGGCCTACGTCAAGGCCACCGAGGGGACGTACTACAAGAACCCGTACTTCCCCCAGCAGTACAACGGCTCCTACAACATCGGCATGATCCGGGGCGCGTACCACTTCGCCACACCGGACACCACGACGGGAGCCGCCCAGGCGGACTTCTTCGTCAACAACGGCGGCGGCTGGTCGCGCGACGGCAAGACCCTGCCCGGCGCGCTGGACATCGAGTGGAACCCGTACGGGGCGGCCTGCTACGGCAAGAGCCAGTCGGCGATGGTGAGCTGGCTCCGCGACTTCCTGAACCGCTACAAGTACCGCACGGGCCGGGACGCGGTGATCTACACGGCCACGAGCTGGTGGAAGCAGTGCACGGGCAATTACAGCGGCTTCGGCGCCTCCAGCCCGCTGTGGGTGGCCCGCTACAACACGACGGTGGGCGAACTGCCGGCCGGCTGGACGTACTACACGATGTGGCAGTACACCTCCACGGGCCCGATCGTCGGTGACCACAACAAGTTCAACGGCGCCTACGACCGCCTCCAGGCCCTCGCCAACGGCTGACCGCCCGACGAGTACGGGAACCCCCCGGCGCGGACGGGCGCCGGAGGGTTCCCCAGGGGAAGTGGTCTCAGCCGCAGAGGCCGGCCGGGCGGGAGCGGGTCACGAGGTTCGTCCAGCCCGTCGTGCCGTCGATCCAGACGACCCGGGTACCTTCGAGCGCCGCCGGGGAGAGCTGCTCGCCGCGGTTGCAGGAGACGCGTTCCTTGCGGGTGCCGTCGGTGGTGAGCTGCCAGTTCTTCGGCAGGGTCTCATTGCGGTACGCGGTGTCCGGCAGGGAGGCGTTGACCGTGACCGCCGACTCGGAGACCGTCAGCTCGTTGGCGATCAGGGCGCCCGGCTTGCCCTCGCCGCTGATGTCGTACGAGCCGGTGCCGTCGACGTTCGCGCGGCGGATGCCCATCTGGCCGTCGTCGGCGATGTTCTCGTCGGTGAGCCAGAAGACGTGGCTGCCGTTGAGGGCGGTCTGCCCCAGGGTCTGCGGCTCGTCCAGCCGCTCGGTCATGGTCTTCTTCCCGGTCTTCAGGTCCAGGAGTTCCACGCCGAGCCGGTACTCGCCGCCCTCCGGGTAGAGCTTGGCGTACGCGATCCTGCCGTGCGAGATCGACGGGAGCCCGGTCAGGACGTCCTCGCCGCCACCGTCCACGTACGTGGGCTCGCGGTCACCCGCGCGCAGGTGGACGACGTGGCGGGAGAACAGCCCGAGCGTCTCGAAGACCGTCACGCCGTTCTCGGTCCGCAGTCCGGCGACGTCGGAGGTGGTGGACGAGTACAGCGTCTTGATGGGCCCGCCCGCGATCGGCCGGGACAGGATGTCCACGCTCGTCGCGCCGTACGCCGCCCAGACGACGGTCTTGCCGTCCGTCGCCGGGTAGACGTGGTAGCGGCCGTCGTTGGGGCTCATCAGCCTCGGGCTGCCCTTGCCGTCGGCGCGGCCCGCGTAGACGGAGTACGGCTCGGTGCCGTCGTCGTTGGACTTGGAGACCGTCCACCAGCCGCCGCCCGCCTGCACACCGGTGCCGGCGATGTTCAGCTTGCCGAACAGCTCGTCGGAGTCGACGCCCAGGGCTTCCTCCCAGCCCGCGACGATGCCGTGGGCGTTGAAGGACCGCTTGGCGGTGTTCATCCGCTGGCCGGTGACGCCCAGGTCCTTCGCCGCGGCGAGGACCGCGTTGCGGCCATCGGTGAAGCCGTCCAGCGGGGTCATGTACTCGGTCAGCGCCTTGTACACGATCTTGTCGGCCAGCTCTGCGCCCAGGTCCTGGCGCATGTCCCACAGGGCGCCGGAGAAGATGGTCGAGTTGAGGTGCACGCCGCCGTTGTCGGTGCCGAAGGTGGCCCCGAGGAAGCTCTTGGACGTCGTGGCGCCGTCGTTGAGGTCGCGGAACGCACAGGCACGGGGCGCCGTCGCGCGGCACAGGTCCTCGCCGATCAGGCCCGCGTCGGGGTGGTCCATCGCCATGCCGGACCGCGTGACGTCGATGGCGTTGCCGAAGTAGTCGGCGACGGCCTCGTTGAGGGCGCCGGACTGGCCCGCGTACACCAGGTTGGCGCTGTTCTCGACGACGCCGTGCGTCATCTCGTGGCCGACCACGTCGAGGTCGGCGGAGAGCGGCTTGTAGTCCGCGTCGCCGGAGCCGTACACCATCTTGGTGCCGTCCCAGAAGGCGTTGACGTACGGCAGGCCCATCTCCGTCACGCCCACCAGCGAGTTGACGGCCGAGCCGCGCCCGTCGAGGCCGTCCCTGCCGTGGCGCTCCTTGTAGTAGTCGTAGACCTGCCCGGCCGCCCAGTGCGCGTCGACCGCGCCCGCGTCGGTGGCCTCCTTGCCGAACCGCGCGGTCGGCGAGCCGAACTCCTTGAGGTCGGCCGGCCAGCCGCCCACCACCTCGAAGACGTCCTTGTCGCGGGCGTCCCAGGTGGTGAGGGCGTTCTTGCTGCCCGCCGCCATCCGGGCGTGGTCCGCCAGCACGTACCGGTCGGCCGCCGCCTGGCGGACGTTGAGGTCCACCTGGGCGCCGTTGAGCAGCGTGCCGCTGCCGGCGGTCCCGGGGTGCGGGGCGTCACCCGCCTGTTTCGCGGCCGTTCCCGTCCCGGCCTTCGGCGGCGCGATCGTCTTGATGCCGCTGAACTGGAGCACCGGGAAACCGGCCCGCGCGTCCATGTACACGTGCTGGAGCACCGGTGCGCCGGTCACCGGGTGGGTACCGCGTACGGTCACGTGGTACGTGAGCACGCCCTCGCCGCGCGGGATGACCACCAGGTCCCCGGCGGTGCCGCGCAGCGGCGTGGCCTTTTCGGCGTCCTTGAGCGCCAGCCGGTGGCCGCCGAGCCGTTCCAGGGTCGCGGCGACCGCGCGGCGTACCGCCACGTCCTTGGCCACGGTCGGCCGCACCCCGGTCGTCAGGCCCGTGAAGTACTTGCCGGAGGTGCCGGTGACGACCCGTTCGCCGCCCTTGGTCTCCATCCGGACCACGTACTGCCCGCCGAGCACGGGCACGCCCCGGTGCTTCTGCTGGAGCCGTACGGTCTCCTCCGCGCCGCGCTTCAGCGTGTGTACGGGGGCGAGATCACGCCCCGGTTCGGCGATCTTGTAGCGGCTCTCCTTGGCGGCCAGGTGCTTCCGCGCCGCGTCGGCCGGGCTCGCCTTGGCGTCCGCCGCCTCCCGGATGCCGTCGACGAGCGCGGGGGTCGCGGTGCGCGCCCCCGGGATGACGTCGGCGGGCGGTTCGGCGGCCGGCGGGGTCGCCGCCGAGGCCGGAACCGCGGTGATCAGGAGCCCGGCGGCGGCGAGCAGTGCCGCCGCCCGGGCCCCCGCCCGTATGCCGGATCTCGCCGGATGCCGGCCGGTCGTGCCGGGCGTGCTGGGTTTACGCACAGTCCGTACCCCTCCCACGTGCTGGTCAGCCGTTCAGGTGGTCATGGCCATGCAAGCCGTGCCGGGTCGAACGCGGCAACGGATGAGGGGGGTTGAGAAGTGGACACGCACACTTGTGTGGCCTGTGAAGACGGAGTGAGAATCCGACGCATGATCCAGGGAGAACTGACCACTCTCGGCCTGGGCAGGACCGAGGAGCGCGCCTACGAGGCGCTGCTGAAGGAACAGGCGGACGGGGCGGACGAGTTGGCGCGACTGCTGGACCTGCCGCGCGAGCGGCTGGACGCGGCGCTGGACCGGCTCGTCGAGCACGGTTTCGCCCGGCCGCCCGATCCGTCCCACGAGGGC
The DNA here is from genome assembly GCF_040674455.1 of Streptomyces sp. NPDC049837. Lineage (NCBI taxonomy): Bacteria > Bacillati > Actinomycetota > Actinomycetes > Kitasatosporales > Streptomycetaceae > Streptomyces > Streptomyces sp. NPDC049837. The sequence goes on from NZ_JBFAMP010000003.1 coordinate 369,951, forward strand.
GCGTTGCCGCACCCGGCGGCGCCGGCCGCCGCGATCCGCACGCTCATCCACCGCCGGCAGGCGGAACTGCACCTGAAGTCGGCCGAGCTGGCACGGTTACGGCTGGCCGCCGACCGGCTCGCGGGGGACGCCGGCGCCCAGGGGGACGGGCGCGGGCGCGTCGAGGTGGTGACGGGGCGCCGGGCCCTCACCGAGCGGGCCGGGCAACTGCTGGACGGCGCCGGACGGGAGGTGCTCATCCTGGACCGGAGCCTGGAGGGGCCGCCCTTCACCGCGCTGGACGTCGAGTCGCTGCTGGCCCGTGGCGTGGAGGTGCGCGCGGTGTTGGACCGGGCCGGGCTCACCGACCCGGGGCGGACGCGGGCGCTGACCGGCCTGGTGGAGCGCGGACTGCGGGTACGGGTCGCCGGGGGCGTTCCGGCGCAACTGGTCGCGGTGGACCGGCGCGTCACGCTGCTGCCGCCGGTGGACGCCGCCGGTCCGCGGGCGTCCGCGCTCGTGATCGGCGACGGGCTGCTGTGCGGCGCGCTGGTGCCGCTGTTCGAGGCGGTGTGGGAACGGGCCGCGCCGCTGGGCGTGGAGAGGGACGGGCCCGGTGTGTTGCCCGGACCGCAACGGGAGCTGCTGGCGCTGCTGGCGGCGGGCTTGAAGGACGAGGCGATCGCCCGCCGCCTGGGCGTCCATGTGCACACGGCGCGGCGGCGGATCAGCCGGCTGCTGGAGTCGCTGAACGCCCGCACGCGGTTCCAGGCGGGAGCCCAGGCGTCGTCGCGGGGATGGCTGGATGACTGAGCGGCGCACCCGTGGGCAAGGATGGGCCCTATGCGCTGCAAGAGACCGTTGCTGTGGATCGCCGCCGTCGTGACCACCGCCACCGCGTGCGGGGGGCCGTCCCATTCCGCCCCGCGCCCGGAGGCGGTGGCCGACGGCGCGGCCGCGCCGGCCCCGTCGGCGGCACCGCAGCGCTCGGCGGCGCCGTCCCCGGGGCTGCCGTCGGTCGGGGTGCTCCTCGACGAGGACGGCCACTGGTGCACCGCCAGCGTGGTGGACAGCCCGAAGGGCAATGTCGTCGCGACCGCCGCGCACTGTGTGTACGCGGACGGGGCGGCGAGCACGGACTTCTCGTTCGCGCCCGGGTTCCGCGGGGACGCCCGCCCGTACGGGACGTGGAAGGTCGGTACGGTGCAGGTGGCCGACGCGTGGAAGGCCGCCGGCGACGACGCGGACGCCCACGACTACGCCTTCCTCACGCTGGAGCCGGACGCCCGTGGCCGCCAGGTGCAGCAGGTCGTGGGCGCGGCGCGCCCCGACTGGGCGTCGGGCCCGGAGCGGCGCGTGACGGTGACCGGCTACCCGAACAAGGACCACAATCCGGCCGACGGCCCCATCTCGTGCACCACGGACACCCGGCGGGACCCTGACCTGGCCGGCTCGATGGTGATGGAGTGCGCCGGCTTCTTCGACGGCACCAGCGGCAGCCCCTGGCTCGCGGACGGCCGCCTGATCGGCGTCCTCAGCGGCGGCGACACGGACACGGAGTCGACGGCGGTCCTCTTCGACGCGGCGGCGCGCACGCTGTACGACCGCGCGGTGAAGGCCTCGGGCGCGTAACGCCTCAGTGGGCGGGGCCCCCGGCGCAGGCGGCGCCAGGCACCGCGGCGCGCCGGAGCCCCGCCGTGCGAGCGGGGCGCGGCGGGGTTCCGGGCGGCGGGCCGGCCGATACGGCCGCGTGGCGGGTCAGGCCGCCAGGGGTTCGGCGGACGCGGCCGTCGTCGCCGGGGAGAGGGCGAGCTCCAGGACTTGGCGGACGTCCGTGACCGGGTGGACCTCCAGCTTGTCGAGGATCTCGGCCGGGACGTCGTCCAGGTCCGCCTCGTTCCGCTTGGGGATGATCACGGTCGTGATGCCCGCCCGGTGCGCGGCCAGCAGCTTCTGCTTCACGCCGCCGATGGGCAGCACCCGCCCGGTCAGTGACACCTCGCCGGTCATCGCCACGTCCGTACGGACCAGCCGCCCGGACAGCAGCGACGCCAGCGCGGTCGTCATCGTAATGCCCGCGCTCGGGCCGTCCTTGGGCACCGCGCCCGCCGGGAAGTGGATGTGCACGCCCCGCTCCTTCAGGCCGGTGACGGGCAGCTCCAGTTCGGCGCCGTGGGAGCGCAGGAAGCTCAGGGCGATCTGCGCGGACTCCTTCATCACGTCACCGAGCTGGCCGGTCAGCGTCAGCCCGGCCGCGCCGGTCTCCGGGTCGGCCAGCGACGCCTCGACGAACAGGACGTCGCCGCCCGCGCCGGTGACCGCGAGTCCGGTGGCGACACCGGGCACGGCGGTGCGGCGCTCGGCCGGGTCCTGGGCGGACTCGGGCACGTGGTGCGGGCGCCCGATCAGTCCGCGCAGGTCGCCCTCGCCGATGGTGGCGGGCAGTTCCCGCTCGCCCAGTTCGTGCTGGGCGGCGACCTTGCGCAGCAGCCGGGCGATGGACCGCTCCAGGTTCCGCACGCCCGCCTCACGGGTGTACTCGCCCGCGAGCTTGCGCAGCGCCGGCTCGTCCAGCGTCACCTCGCCGCTCTCCAGGCCCGCCCGCTCCAACTGGCGGGGCAGGAGGTGGTCGCGGGCGATGACGACCTTCTCGTCCTCGGTGTAGCCGTCGAGGCGGACGATCTCCATCCGGTCGGCCAGCGCCTCGGGGATGGCTTCCAGGACGTTGGCGGTGGCGAGGAAGACCACGTCGGACAGGTCGAGTTCGACCTCCAGGTAGTGGTCGCGGAAGGTGTGGTTCTGCGCCGGGTCGAGGACCTCGAGGAGTGCGGCCGCCGGGTCGCCCCGGAAGTCGGAGCCGACCTTGTCGATCTCGTCGAGCAGGACCACCGGGTTCATCGACCCGGCCTCCTTGATCGCCCGCACGATCCGGCCCGGCAGGGCGCCCACGTACGTACGCCGGTGGCCCCGGATCTCCGCCTCGTCGCGTACGCCGCCGAGGGCGACCCGCACGAACTTCCGCCCCATCGCGTGCGCGACCGACTCGCCCAGCGACGTCTTGCCGACGCCAGGCGGGCCGACCAGCGCGAGCACGGCGCCGCCGCGCCGCCCGCCGACGACGCCCAGGCCGCGGTCGGCGCGCCGCTTGCGCACGGCCAGGTACTCGGTGATGCGCTCCTTGACGTCCTCCAGGCCCGCGTGTTCGGCGTCCAGGACCTCCTTGGCGCCCTTGATGTCGTAACTGTCCTCGGTGCGCTCGTTCCACGGCATTTCCAGGACCGTGTCGAGCCAGGTGCGGATCCAGGCGGTCTCGGGGTTCTGGTCGCTGGACCGCTCCAGCTTGTCGACTTCCTTGAGGGCGGCTTCGCGCACCTTCTCGGGGAGGTCGGCGGCCTCGACGCGGGCGCGGTAGTCGTCGGACTCCTCGCCCTCCTTCTCACCGTTGAGCTCGCGCAGCTCCTTGCGGACGGCTTCGAGCTGGCGGCGCAGCAGGAACTCCCGCTGCTGCTTGTCGACGCCTTCCTGGACGTCCTTGGCGATGGACTCGGCGACGTCCTGCTCGGCGAGGTGGTCGCGCAACTGCTCGGTGGCGAGCTTCAGCCGGGCGACGGGGTCCTCGGTCTCCAGCAGCTCGACCTTCTGGGCCACGGTCAGGAAGGGCGAGTAGCCGGAGTTGTCGGCGAGGGCGGAGACGCCGTCGATCTGCTGGACGCGGTCCACGACCTGCCAGGCGCCGCGCTTCTTGAGCCAGCTCGTGGCCAGCGCCTTGTACTCCTTGACGAGTTCGGTGACCGCGCCGGGCAGCGGGTCGGGGACGGTCTCCTCGACCGTCGCGCCCTCGACCCACAGGGCGGCGCCGGGGCCGGTCGTTCCGGCGCCGATCTTCACCCGGCCACGGCCGCGGATGAGCGCGCCGGGGTCGCCGTCGGAGAGCCGCCCGACCTGCTCGACGGTGCCGAGGACGCCGATGCCCGCGTACGTCCCGTCGATGCGCGGCACCAGCAGCACCTTGGGCTTGCCCCCTTGCGTCCCGGAGGACCGGGCGGCCGCCTGGGCGGCCTCCACCGCGGCGCGCACCTCGGTGTCGGACAGGTCCAGCGGCACCACCATCCCGGGCAGCACGACCTCGTCGTCGAGGGGCAGCACGGGCAGGGTGAGCGGTGTGGACGTCGAAGCCATGATCTCCCCTTCGGCAGTCAAGTTGAGCTGTACACACTCAATGCTTATGACAGCCGAAGTGTTCCCCGACCCTGTTCGCTGTGAGCGATCACCTCTTCGCACCCCGGAGCGGGCCCGCGAGCCGCGCGAAGCTTCCCCGACCCCGAAACGCCTCCGGCTCGCCGCCCCGGGCGGGGGCGGCGAGCCGGAAGTATGGAGCGGGCTCAGTCCTGGTCGTTCACGAACTCGCAGTTCGCCGCGGCCTGGTCGCCCACGGAGTCCATGAAGACGGTGTCCGACCCGCCGCCGCAGCTCTCGACCACGTCGCCGCCGCCACCGTCCCTGATGTTGATCGTGTCGCTGCCGGAGCTGGTCGTCACGTCGTCGCTGCCGGAACCGGCGTCGATCGTGGCGTTGCGGGCGACCTCCACGTCCACCTCGTCGTCACCGTCGCGAAGGGTGGCGCTGAGCCGGGTCACACCTGAGAGCGTGCCGCACCTGGCGACCGTGGGGCTCAGCTGACTGCACCCCGGACCGGCGGTGATGCCGTTGTCGTCCTCGACGTGCAGGAAGGTTCCCGACGCGAAGAAGCGGACGTCGTTCGCCACGTCCCCCGTGTTCCCGCCGTCGCGCGCGCTGACCGATACCGTGCCGAAGCTCCGGACCACCGTGGAGGCGGCCGGCTGCGCGGACGCCGGTGAGGCGACCACCAGGGGAAGTGCCAGACCCGCGACCACGGCCGGGATGGCCAGCCGCTTCAGGGTGCTGCTCGTGATCTTCATGCTGTGTTCTCTCTCCTTCGGGCGAAGAGGGCGCCGCGACCGGCCACCCGGCGTCAGTGAAGCAGCGCGTGACCACATATGCACTATTTGTCACACTTTGGCGAGGCAAGCGGGTGGGGCCGACCGCACGGGACGCACGAGGCGTTCGAGGCGTACGAGGCGTACGGGCTCAGGAGCGCGGCCACCCCGTGCGCCGCAGCAGCGGCCAGCAGCCGACGCCGATCGCCAGCGCCAGCGGGTGCCCCCAATTGGTGAGCGGGTCCTCGAACGCCACCAGGTCCTGGAGCAGCATCACCGACACCCACGCCAGCACGATCCCGCGCGCCACCGGGTTCAGCAGCCCGGCCAGCGCGCCGACGGACGCCATCAGCCCGAAACTGATGCCGTAGTCGAGCCGGTGCAGGGACGTGTCCGGCAGGTGCCCGGCCAGCACGGACAGCGCGACCGGGATCTCCGTCGCGAGCGTCGCCACCACATGTCCCACCAGGAACACGGCGGCCGCCCGCCACGCCCCGATCCGGCGCTCCAGCGCCGTCAGCACGAACACGAACCCGATCGCGTACGGCGAGAACAGCCCGCCCGCCACCCACAGCGCGCTGGCGACCAGCACCAGCAGCGGCGTACGCGAGAGGTGGGCGACGTCGGTACTGGAGGCGTGCAGCAGTTCCGCGACGGTCCCGGGGTCGCCGTACTCGGCGAAGAGCGAGGTGGCGACCAGGACCAGGGCGTAACCGAAAGTGAACGGCGTGCCGGTGGGCGTGGGCAGCAGCCGCGCGGCCCGCCGCCACGGAGCGGGCGTACGGGCGGGAGCGGACACCGCGGGGGCCACGGAGGCGGTGGCCGTGCGCTGGCTCGGGATGCCCTTCAGCAGCTCGACGCCGTCACTCGTCCCGCGCGTCCGGAGCTGGTGCACCGCGAGGCCGCCCTTCCCTGTCGACAAACCCCCTGCACAACACCCCCGGATCAACCCTGCTCCCACCCAACGCGATCATGTGCGATCACGTCCATGACATAGGTCACAGCGACCGGCCCGCTCCTCGCTAGGCTGAGGATCATGGCTGTGACGACACCCGTGACCGCGCCCGCGACAACGCCCGTGACGCTCGACCGCCGCGAGGGACCGTACGGCGAGGTGGTGCTGCGCCGGCGCGGTGAGGACTTCGAGATCATCGCCAACGGCACCTTCCTGATGGACACCTCCGACGGCCGGTCCGAGCGGCTGCTGATCGACGCCGCGCTCTCGGCGCTCGGGGCGCGCCCGCACCCCGCCGTGCTCGTCGGCGGGCTCGGGGTCGGGTTCTCGCTCGCGCACGCGGCCGCCGAGCCGGCCTGGGGGCGCATCGCGGTCGTCGAGCGGGAACAGGCGATCATCGACTGGCACCGCGAGGGGCCGCTGGCCCGGATCTCCGGCGAGGCGCTCGCCGATCCGCGCACGGTGCTGGTCCACGGCGACCTGGTCGAGTACGTCCGCAGCTCCCCCGACACCTTCGACGCGCTCTGCCTGGACATCGACAACGGCCCCGACTGGACCGTCACGGAGGACAACGACAGCCTCTACTCACCGGCCGGGCTGGCGGCCTGCGCGGCCCGGCTGAACCCCGGCGGAGTCCTCGCCGTCTGGTCCGCCCAGCCGTCCGCCGATTTCGAAGAGTCATTGCGGAATGCCGGGTTCAGCGGGGTAAGAACCGAAGAGGTCCCGGTTGCCCGGGGCGTACCGGACGTGGTCCACCTCGCCGTTCGCCCTGCGTAGCCGGGACCCGGTCGGTGCCTTTACGCTGCTGACCGAACACACGGATCTACACGCTCGCGCAGGACGCGACAGGGGCGGGGCGATGGAGCAGACACACACCAGCCACACCGGTACGGCGGTCGCGCCGGGTACACAGCGCCGAGTGCTGGTCGTCGAGGACGACACCACCATCGTCGAGGCCATCTCCGCCCGGTTGCGGGCCGAGGGCTTCCTGGTGCAGACGGCCACCGACGGCCCGGCGGCCGTGGACGCCGCCGAGGCGTGGCAGCCCGACCTGATGGTGCTCGACGTCATGCTGCCGGGCTTCGACGGCCTTGAGGTGTGCCGCCGGGTCCAGGCCCAGCGGCCGGTGCCGGTGCTGATGCTGACGGCCCGCGACGACGAGACCGACATGCTGGTCGGCCTCGGGGTCGGCGCCGACGACTACATGACCAAGCCGTTCTCGATGCGGGAGCTCGCGGCCCGGGTGCACGTGCTGCTGCGCCGGGTGGAGCGGGCGGCGCTGGCCGCCGTCACGCCCCGCAGCGGGATCCTGCGCCTCGGCGAGCTGGAGATCGACCACGCCCAGCGGCGCGTACGCGTCAAGGGCGACGACGTCCACCTCACGCCGACGGAGTTCGACCTGCTGGTCTGCCTGGCGAACACGCCCCGCGCGGTCCTCTCCCGCGAGCAGCTCCTCGCCGAGGTGTGGGACTGGGCGGACGCGTCGGGCACCCGGACCGTGGACAGCCACATCAAGGCGCTGCGCCGCAAGATCGGCGCCGAGCGGATCCGTACGGTGCACGGCGTCGGCTACGCACTGGAGACGCCCGCGCCATGAGATCGCTCCGGTCCCGGCTGCGCTCGGTCTCGATCTCGATCAAGACCAAACTGGGCACCCTCGTCGTCGTGTCGGTCTTCATCACGACCGGCCTGCTGATGGTGGCCCTGCGCACGGAGACCGAGCTGCGCTTCATCACCGTCTTCTCGGTGATCGCCACACTGCTGATCACCCAGTTCGTGGCGCACGGCCTGACCGCGCCGCTGGATGAGATGAACACGGTCGCCAAGGCCATCTCGCACGGTGACTACACGCGCCGCGTCCGTGGCGCCGACCGCCGCGACGAGCTGGGCGACCTGGCTTCCACGATCAACCGCATGGCGGACGACCTGGAGGCGGTGGACCGGCACCGCAAGGAGCTGGTGGCCAACGTCTCGCACGAGCTGCGCACGCCGATCGCGGCGCTGCGCGCGGTGCTGGAGAACGTGGTGGACGGCGTCTCCGCCGCCGACCCCGAGACCATGCGCACCGCCCTGAAGCAGACCGAGCGGCTGGGCCGGCTGGTCGAGACGCTGCTGGATCTGTCACGGCTCGACAACGGTGTCGTACCGCTCCGGTCGCGGCGCTTCGAGGTGTGGCCGTACCTGTCCGGGGTGCTGAAGGAGGCCAACCTGGCCGCCGCGCAGCGCGGGCTCAGCTCCGGGTCGGGCAGCCACAGCCGTACGGACGTCCACCTCCACCTGGACGTATCGCCGCCCGAGCTGACCGCCCACGCGGACAGCGAGCGGCTGCACCAGGTGGTGGCGAACCTGATCGACAACGCCGTGAAGCACTCCCCGCCGCACGGCCGCGTGACGGTGCGGGCCCGGCGCGGGCCGCTGCCGGAGTCACTGGACCTGGAAGTGCTGGACGAGGGGCCGGGCATCCCGGAGTCGGAGCGGCACAAGGTCTTCGAGCGGTTCAACCGGGGCAGCGTCCCCTCGCCGCACGGCCCGGACAGCGACGGCGGTACGGGACTGGGGCTGGCGATCGCCCGCTGGGCGGTCGATCTGCACGGCGGGCGCATCGGGGTGGCCGAATCCGCACGTGGATGCCGCATTCAGGTCACCCTTCCAGGGATCCCTCAGCCGCGCGGTTGACGTAGGGTTCGAACCGGAAGCACGCGTTCTGCGTGTTGCCGGTCAAGGGGTGTGCACCATCGAGGGGCGCAGCCGCGCTGCCCCCTACCCATACGCAAGGCAACCACGCTTGTTTCCCGCCATTTCCTGCGCCGAAACACGTCTCCGGATGTGATCTACGCGACGATGGCACGCCCGGTCTGCACGTCCCGGCCGGGGAGGCGTAGCCTTTATTTCCGCTGTCCATCACCTTGTGAAGCGGAAGAGGGCGGTTGCCGCCGTGTCGTCTCAGTCCCCCAGTAACCCAAGCGTCTCGACCGACCAAGACGGGCAGGGGCCTTCGAACCCCGCCGCCGCGTTCGGTGCCAATGAGTGGCTCGTCGACGAGATCTACCAGCAGTACCTCCAGGACCCGAATTCGGTCGACCGTGCCTGGTGGGACTTCTTCGCCGACTACAAGCCGGGCGCCGCGTCCGGCTCGGCGGACAAGCCCGCGGGCGAGGGTGCCGTAGCCGCGGGGGCTGCGGCGCAGCCCGCGCCCCAGGCCCCGGCCCCGGCGAAGCCGGCAGCAGCGGCACCCGCACAGGCCGCTGCCGCCCCCGCCGCCCAGGCCCCGGCCCAGGCCCCCGCCGCGCAGCCCGCGCCCGCCGCCGCTCCGGCTCCGGCCGCCGCGCCCGCCAAGCCCGCCGCCAAGCCCGGTGCAAGCACCGGCTCCACCGGAGCGGCTGACGCCGCGCGAACGCCTGCCGCGGAGGCCCCCTCCGGTCCGGAGTACGTGCCGCTGCGCGGCCCGGCCGCCGCGGTCGCGAAGAACATGAACGCCTCGCTGGAGCTGCCGACGGCCACGTCCGTCCGCGCCGTCCCGGTGAAGCTGCTGTTCGACAACCGCATCGTCATCAACAACCACCTCAAGCGCGCCCGCGGCGGGAAGATCTCCTTCACGCACCTCATCGGGTACGCGATGGTGCAGGCCATCAAGGCCATGCCGTCGATGAACTACTCCTACGGGGAGAAGGACGGCAAGCCGGTCCTGGTCAAGCCGGAGCACGTCAACTTCGGCCTGGCGATCGACCTGGTGAAGCCGAACGGCGAGCGCCAGTTGGTCGTCGCGGGCATCAAGAAGGCCGAGACGCTCGGCTTCTTCGAGTTCTGGCAGGCGTACGAGGACATCGTCCGCCGCGCCCGCAACAACAAGCTGACGATGGACGACTTCACCGGCGTCACCGTCTCGCTGACCAACCCCGGCGGCCTCGGCACCGTCCACTCCGTGCCGCGTCTGATGCCCGGTCAGTCGGTCATCATGGGCGTCGGCTCGATGGACTACCCCGCCGAGTTCCAGGGCACCTCCCAGGACACGCTGAACAAGCTGGGCATCTCCAAGGTGATGACCCTCACCTCGACGTACGACCACCGGGTCATCCAGGGTGCCGCGTCGGGCGAGTTCCTCCGTATCGTCGCGAACCTCCTCCTCGGTGAGAACGGCTTCTACGACGACGTCTTCGAGTCGCTGCGCATCCCCTACGAGCCGGTCCGCTGGCTCAAGGACATCGACGCGTCCCACGACGACGACGTCACCAAGGCCGCGCGCGTCTTCGAGCTGATCCACTCCTACCGGGTCCGCGGCCACGTCATGGCCGACACCGACCCGCTGGAGTACCGCCAGCGCAAGCACCCCGACCTGGACATCACCGAGCACGGCCTGACGCTCTGGGACCTGGAGCGGGAGTTCGCGGTCGGCGGCTTCGGCGGCAAGTCCATGATGAAGCTGCGCGACATCCTCGGCGTGCTGCGCGACTCGTACTGCCGCACCACCGGCATCGAGTTCATGCACATCCAGGACCCCAAGCAGCGCAAGTGGATCCAGGACCGCGTCGAGCGTCCGCACTCCAAGCCGGAGCGCGAGGAGCAGCTCCGCATCCTGCGCAGGCTGAACGCCGCCGAGGCGTTCGAGACGTTCCTCCAGACCAAGTACGTCGGCCAGAAGCGGTTCTCGCTGGAGGGCGGCGAGTCCGTCATCCCGCTGCTGGACGCGGTCATCGACTCCGCGGCCGAGTCGCGCCTGGACGAGGTCGTCATCGGCATGGCCCACCGCGGCCGGCTCAACGTCCTGGCGAACATCGTCGGCAAGTCGTACGCGCAGATCTTCCGCGAGTTCGAGGGCAACCTCGACCCGAAGTCGATGCACGGCTCCGGCGACGTGAAGTACCACCTGGGCGCCGAGGGCACCTTCACCGGCCTGGACGGCGAGCAGATCAAGGTCTCGCTGGTCGCCAACCCCTCCCACCTGGAGGCGGTCGACCCGGTCCTGGAGGGTGTCGTCCGCGCCAAGCAGGACGTCATCAACAAGGGCGGCACGGACTTCACCGTCCTGCCCGTCGCCCTGCACGGTGACGCGGCCTTCGCGGGCCAGGGTGTCGTCGCCGAGACGCTCAACATGTCGCAGCTCCGCGGCTACCGCACCGGCGGCACGGTCCACATCGTCATCAACAACCAGGTCGGCTTCACCGCCGCCCCGGAGTCGTCGCGTTCGTCGATGTACGCGACCGACGTGGCCCGCATGATCGAGGCGCCGATCTTCCACGTGAACGGCGACGACCCGGAGGCCGTGGTCCGCGTGGCGCGGCTCGCCTTCGAGTTCCGCCAGACGTTCAACAAGGACGTCGTGATCGACCTCATCTGCTACCGCCGCCGCGGTCACAACGAGGGCGACAACCCGCAGTTCACCAACCCGCAGATGTACAACCTGATCGACAAGAAGCGCTCGGTGCGCAAGCTCTACACCGAGTCGCTGATCGGTCGCGGCGACATCACGCTGGAAGAGGCGGAGCAGGCGCTCCAGGACTTCCAGGGCCAGCTCGAAAAGGTGTTCGCGGAGGTCCGCGAGGCCACCTCGCAGCCCGGCCCGGCGCACGTGCCGGACGCCCGGGCCGAGTTCCCGGTCGCCGTCACCACCGCGGTCTCCCAGGAGGTCGTGAAGCGGATCGCCGAGTCGCAGGTCAACATCCCCGACCGCATCAAGGTGCACCCGCGCCTGATGCCGCAGCTCCAGCGCCGTGCCGCCTCCATCGACGACGGCACGATCGACTGGGGCATGGGCGAGACCCTCGCCATCGGCTCGCTGCTGATGGAGGGCACCCCGGTCCGGCTCGCCGGCCAGGACACCCGCCGCGGCACCTTCGGCCAGCGCCACGCGGTGCTGGTGGACCAGGAGACCGGCGAGGACTACACCCCGCTCCAGTACCTCTCCGACGACCAGGCCCGCTACAACGTCTACGACTCGCTGCTCAGCGAGTACGCGGCGATGGGCTTCGAGTACGGCTACTCCCTCGCGCGGCCCGAGTCGCTGGTCATGTGGGAGGCCCAGTTCGGTGACTTCGTCAACGGCGCGCAGACCGTCGTGGACGAGTTCATCTCCTCGGCCGAGCAGAAGTGGGGCCAGACCTCCGGCGTCACGCTGCTGCTGCCGCACGGTTACGAGGGCCAGGGCCCGGACCACTCCTCGGCCCGCCCGGAGCGCTTCCTCCAGCTCTGCGCGCAGAACAACATGACGGTCGTCATGCCGACCCTGCCGTCGAACTACTTCCACCTCCTGCGGTGGCAGGTGCACAACCCGCACCACAAGCCGCTGATCGTCTTCACCCCGAAGTCGATGCTGCGTCTGAAGGCGGCCGCGTCGAAGGCGGAGGAGTTCACCACCGGCGGCTTCCGTCCGGTGATCGGCGACGACTCGGTGGACGCGAACGCGGTCCGCAAGGTCGTCTTCTGCTCCGGCAAGGTGTACTACGACCTGGAGGCCGAGCGGGTCAAGCGCGGTGTCACGGACACGGCGATCATCCGCCTGGAGCGCCTGTACCCGCTGCCGGGTGCGGAGCTCCAGGCCGAGATCGCCAAGTACCCGAACGCCGAGAAGTACATCTGGGCCCAGGAGGAGCCGGCGAACCAGGGTGCCTGGCCGTTCATCGCGCTCAACCTGATCGACCACCTCGACCTGGCGGTCGGCGCCGACATCCCGCACGGTGAGCGCCTGCGCCGCATCTCGCGGCCGCACAGCTCGTCCCCGGCGGTCGGCTCGGCCAAGCGCCACCAGGCCGAGCAGGTCCAGCTCGTCAACGAGGTCTTCGACGCCTGACCGGCGGTCGTACGAACCGGAGGGCCCGGCCCGCGTCCCTGTGACGCGGGCCGGGCCCTCCGGCGTACACGCGCCGTCAGTACGGCTGCGGCTCGAAGTCCCAGTACGGGCGGAGGCCGTCGCGCATGTACCGGGTCTGCGGGTGGTCGTCGCCGAGGGTGGCGGTGAGCCGCCGCAGCGCGTCCCGCTCCAGCCGGCCGGCCTCCTCCGCGGCGCCGGCCGCCCTGAGGTCCAGCGCCAGCCCGGCCTGGAGGTTGACCGTCAGGACGTGGTCCTCCCCCACTCGCGCCCGGGCCCGTTCCAGGGCGTCCCGGCCGAGCGCCACCGCGCCCGCCACGTCGCCGGTGGCGGCGCGCGCCCCGGCGGTGTTCATCGCGCAGCCGAGGCTCCACACGTGGTCCGGGCCGAGCGCCCGGTTCATCCGCGCCAGGGTCTCCTCCGCAAGCGCGTGCGCCGCCCGGTGCTCGCCCAGGTCGCGGAGGACGAGCGCGCGGTTGTCACGCGCCCCGATCGCGTACGGGTGGCCCTTGCCGAGCTGGGCGGCGTACAGCTTGGCCGTCCGCTCCGCCAGGGCGAGGGCCTGCTCCGGCTCGCCCGCGCCCCGCAGCAGCATCGCGTAGTCGGAGGAGACCAGCAGCGTCTCCGGGTGGTGCCGGCCCCGCCTGCGGACCAGCCGCTCCAGCACCGAGCGCATCATGGCGCGGGCGTAGGGCAGGTGGCCCTCCCGGCGCATGCACAGCGCGAGGTTGTGTTCGGCCTGGAGGGTCTGGGAGTGGTCGCGGTCGAGCACCTGGCGGTGCAGCCGGCTGTTCTGCTCCTGGATGGCGAGCGCCTCACCGTACCGGCCGAGCAGCCGCAGCACCCAGGCGGTGTTCAGGGCGGAGAGCAGGGTGAGCTGGTTCTTTCCGCCGTGCACGGCGACCCGGGCCCGGAGGACCTCGCGGTGCAGGGCGAGGGACTCCTCGTACCGGCCCTGGAGCCCCAGGGCGGTGGCCAGGTTGGTGCGCAGCCGCAGGGTGAGGGGTACCCGGTCGCCGAGGAGCCCGGCCGCGTCGTCCGCTGAGCGCTGGTACAGGCCGCTCGCCTCGTCGTACTTGCCGAGCGCCATCAGGGTGCCGCCCAGGCCGTTGACGGCGCGCAGCGTCTCGACGCCCCGCCCGTCGGCCCCGGCGGCGGCGAGGTCGCGCAGGATGGCCCGGCCGGTGTCCTCGGCGTCGGCGTAACGGCCCATGACGCGCAGCATGTTGGCGTGCTGGAGGGCCATGACCAGCACCTTGCCGTCGGTGGGGCCGGAGGCGGCGGACCAGTGCCCGAGCGCCTTGCCGGTGATGCGCAGGCCCTCCTCGGCCTCGCCGCGCATCCGCAGGTACTCCACGCAGTTGAGGACCAGCGTGCGGACGTCCTCGTCGTCGGACTCCAGCGCGCCGGAGGGCTCCAGGTGCGGGATGAGCTCGGCGTACCGGGTCCAGTGCTGGGGCTGGGTGGGCTCGCGCGGGTCGGCGGCCACCAGGACGCGGCAGGCGGTCTGGGAGGCGTACTTGCGGTCCTCGGGCGGCAGACTGTCGCGGACGAAGCGGTGGAAGAGGCGGTGCATGCGCAGCGTGCCGACGGTGAGCGTGTCGGCCTGCGGGCCGGTCTCGTACTCCAGCCACATGGCGGTGGACTCGGACAGGGTGCGCAGGGCGGAGTTCCAGCTACTGGGCTCGGACGCCATGCGGGCCAGGTGCGGCGGCAGGTCGGCGGAGCGCGCGGACTGGAGGAGGCGTACGGGGACGACGTCGGCGGAGAAGTAGGCGAGCAGCTTCAGCAGCTCGTGGGCCTCGGGGGCGTCCTCGTGGAGGGTGTTGACGGCCATGGCCCACACGGCCTGGAAGGGCCGTGGTTCGTCGCCGCCCGCCACGACACCGAAGACGCTGGGGCTGCCGTCGCGGATCTCCGCCACGTACCGGCTCACCGGGGTCGTCGGGTGGGCGTCCAGCCAGGCGGCCATCTGGTCGATGAGCAGCGGCAGGTCCTCCAGGGCGTCGGCGAGCCGGTCGGCCTCCTGCTCGGTCAGCCGGGTGGCGCGCCGGCAGGCGTAGGCGACGCTCTCGACCCGCTCGAAGCGGGGGACCTCGATCAGCTCGGCCCCGTGGGACGACCAGGACTGCCGGTGGCTGGTGATGAGGACGTGGCCGTCGCCCTCGGGGAGCAGGCCGGCCAGCCGGTCGGGGTCCTCGGCCGCGTCGAGGACGAGCAGCCAGCGCTGGTCGGTGGCGCGCAGGGCGCGGTGCACGGCGTCGATGAGGGGCCCGAGTTCGCCGCCGTCCCGGATGCCGAGTTCGCCGGCGAGGGCGGCGAGGTTCTCCCGGGCGGTGGTGCTGGAGGCGGCGCGGACCCACCAGACGATGTCGTACTCGCCCGCGTACCGGTGCGCGTACTCCATGGCGATCTGCGTTTTGCCGACGCCGCCCGGCCCGTGCACGGCGACGATCGACGTGCCGCCGCCCCGGCCCTCGGTGAGCAGGGCGCGGAGCCGCTCCAGGGTCTCCCGGCGGCCGGTGAAGCCGCGGTTGCGGCGGGGGACGTTCCACACGGGCGGCAGGTCGTCGGGGAAGCGGCGCCGGCGTTCGAGGGCGACTCCGGTGGTGCGGGGCACGGTGACGCCGAACAGGCCGAGCAGCCGGCGCCTGGCCTCGTCGCGGCCCACGCCGCGCAGCTCCACCGGGTCGAGTGCCCGGGCGGCCTCGGGCAGCGGGCGGGCGGTGACGCTGAGCGCGGCGAACCGGTCGCGGTGGGCGGGGACGACGTCGCGCAGGACGTCGGCCCAGGCGCGGTAGCGGCCGGAGTCGAAGCGGAGGTACCAGTCGTCCAGCATGAGCAGGACGCGGCCCGGCGCGGCGAGCAGCCCGGTGAGCGCGGAGCCTTCCGGCGGGCGGCGCAGCGGGTCCCAGCGGACCAGTTCGGTGCGGAAGCCCGCGGTCAGGAGTTCCTCGTCGACCCAGGCGGCCCAGCGTTCGCTCTGTCCGGCGAAGACCACCGTGATGTGCTGGGAGTCTTCGGTCATGCGGAGGTCTCCCTCAATGAGTCAGCCTCGTGCGCGAGTCTTGATTGGAGTCATTCGATTGTGCGTCAGTTTCCGGTCAGTGAGGGCCGGTTCGCGAACAGTGACGGGTGTCTTCCAGCTCACACAGCCGGTCCGCCACATGACGTACGAGGCGTTCGAGGTCGGCGCAGTAGACGCTGGGGTGCAGGAATCCGGTGCGCGGGGCGTACCGGTGGGCGTAGTTGCCGCCGCCGCACACCCGCACCACCGGGCAGGCCCGGCACTCGGCGGCGAGCCCGGCCGCGCCGAGCTGCCGGGCGGCGATGCCGGGGTGGCGCAGCGCCCGGTCGAAACCGTGGCGGAAGACGTCGAGGCCGGTGACGGGGGCGCCGGGGTAGGCCGACTTGAGCGAGTCGGCCTGCTCGATGGAGCCGTCCGTGTCGACGACGACGGCGGTCATCGGCGACAGGCCGACGGATTCGGTGGCACTGGGGGCGCCCAGCAGCAGGGCCAGGATCTCGCCGAAGACCCTGACCTGGGTGACCATCCGGCCTCCGTGCCACCACAGGTCGAACACCTCGGCCAGCCAGTCGCCGTACGGCGTCGGGCGGGGCCGTCTGCCGGGCCGGGCGGGCGGCACGGCGGGCGGCGGTGAGGCCCAGTTGGCGTGCGGCAGGAGGAAGTCGACGCGGGGCGCGCCGAGCGCGACGAGGGACGCGTACACCTCGGCGGGCGGGGCCGTGACGTCGACCGTGCACAGCACCCCGGCGTAGCTGTCGCCCCGGCGGGCCAGGAGGCGGGCGGCGCGGGCGGCGGCGGGCCAGGAGGGGCGGCCGGCGTGGTCGACGCGGCGCCTGTTGTGGGCCCGGGTCCCGCCGTCGAGGCTGAGCCCGACGCGGATGCCGTCGGCGGCCAGCCGGTCCAGGGTCCGTTCGGTCAGCAGCGTGCCGTTGGTCTGTACGCAGACGCTCGCCGCGCAGTGGCCGGGCAGCGCGTCGCGGACGGCTCGGGCGTAGGCGAGGACCGTGCCGGGCCCGCCGAGGAGCGGCTCGCCGCCGTGCAGGTCGACCCGGATGCGGTCCAGTCGGTGGGCGGCGGCGTGCTCGGCGATGCGCCGGGCGGTCTGCCGCATGGTCCGGGCGTCCACCCGGGCCGGGCGCTCGCGCCAGCTCGTGTCGGGGCCGCGGTAGATGTAGCAGTAGGTGCAGGCGAGGTTGCAGCGGCTGTGGACCTTCAGCACGAACTGCCGCAGCGGCACGGGGCGGAGGCGGGAGGTGTCCAGCGCCCGGTGCGGCCAGAGCGGCTCGGTGGCGGCCGGTACGGGGGCGGTCATGGCGCGGCGTCGGGTGCGTCGTCGTAGTAGGCGACGACGGACTGACCGGCCCGCTCCCGTACGACGGCCAGGACCGCGTCCAGTACCGGGTGGCCGGTCACCGGTCCGTCGTCACCGGTCATCGCGGCGAGCGCGGGGAATTCGGGCAGCGGTGCGTCACCCGGTACGCGGGCTGCGCTCATTCCTCCGCCTCACCGGCCCGGAGCCGCGCGATGTCGTGCTGGAGCGCCGAGGTGAGGACCTCCGCGTCGGGGGTGCCCTCCAGCAGCCGGAGGGCCTTGCGGTACTCGGCGAGGGCGCGTGCCGGCCCCGCCGTGTCCTCCAGGCAGGTGGCCCGCTTGCGCAGCGCGGCCGCGGCCAGGGCGGCGTTGCCCGTCGCCAGCGCGTCCTCGGCCGCTCGGTGGAAGTGGCCGGCCGCCTCCGTCAGCCGTACGGTGGCGCCGGTCGTGCGCTGGAGCTCGACGGCGACGTCCCCGCGGAGCATCCAGGCGAGGCCGGAGATCCCGGGGTCGTCGGTGCCCCGCGCCCCGGCGCCGAGTATCCAGTCGGCCTCGTGCAGGTCGGTGAGCGCACCGCGCAGCCGGAAGCGCTGGTAGAGGGCGTGGCCGAGCTGGACGCGGTACGTGGCCAGCTCCTCCGACGCCTCGGAGGCGAAGTCGACCGCCTCGCGGAAGATGCGGACGACCGCCTCCACCTCCTCCAGCTCGGCCGGCTTGCGGACGAGGAGCGTACTGCCGTACTTGATCAGTACCTCCCGGTGCAGCGGGGTGCCGGAGGGGGCGAGCCGCAGCGCCTCCTCCAGGATGGCGATCGTCTCGTCCACGGGCTCGTGCCCGTCGTCCGGCCCGTAGAGCTGGAGCCAGACCCGTACCGTCTGCTGGAGGCAGTCCGCCAACTGCTCGTCCCGGCCCTCCCAGGCCGGGTACCGCTCGGCGACCGCCCGCGCCCGTTCCAGGGCGCGCCGCACCCGCATGAGGACCGTGGCGCCGGAAGCGGTGAGCTCCTCGGCGGAGGCGACCGCCATCCAGCCCGTGAACAGGTCCACGGGCTGTGGCGTCCAGTCCGGTTCTCCGTTCTCCGCCCCCTGGTGCGCGAGCGTGTGCTCCAGGGCGGTGAGCGCGTGGTTCAGTTCGTCGGCCGCGGTGCGCGCCAGGTCGGGGACGGCTTCGGGGCGGACGGCCCCGCGCCGGCGGGCCAGGTGGAGGAACAGCAGCCCGCGGAAGTACCGCACGGCCTCCGGGGGGCGCAGCGGATCGGCCGCGTCCAGTACGTCGAGGGCCCGGCTGATCAGGCCGGCGGCCCACTGGTCCGGCCCCTCCGGGGCGGGGTCGAGCAGCCGGACGGCCTGCTCGGCGAACTCGACGGCCAGCCGCTGGAGGAGCCGGACATGGGCGAGCGCCGTCCTCCCGGCCCTCCCGGGAGCCGTGGCGTACGCCTCGCGCAGGCACTCCTCGGCGTACGTCAGCAGCAGGAAGCGCACCGCCTCGGGCTCGGCCGCGCCGCCCTCCGCCTCGCCGCCCTCGGAAGCGCGGTCCCCGGAGGCACCGCCCCCGGAAGCGCGGCCCTGGGAAGCGCGGCCCGCTTCCTCCCGGAACCGGTCGGGCACCGCGTCCGTGTCCGCGCCGGCCGCGTCCACCTCCTGCTCCATGTGCCGCAGCACCCGGGCCAGGGTCCCGTACGCCCCCGGCGCCTCCGGCACGGCCCGCTCCGCCGCCGCCAGCGCGTCCCGGAGGTCCTCGCCGAGGGCGCGGGCCCGCCAGCGCTCCAGCAGGGCCTCGGCCAGCTCCGCGTACAGCGGCGCCTGTTCGGCGCGGCCGGTGGTGGCCCGTGCGGCGGCGGACAGGAGCTGGACGGCGGCGTCGAGGTCCCGGGCGGTGTTCTGGCGGCGGAACCGGGCCAGGCTCTCGCGGGCGCGGGCGGCCAGGTCGGCGGGGCCGGACGCGGCGGTGGACACCGGGGGCGGCACCAGGAAGTGGCGCAGCACCTGGGTGGAGACCACCGCGAACCGGCGCAGCCTCGGGTCGTCGGCCCCGCCCTGCGACTCCACGGTGCCCGCGAGGTAGGCGGCGGCCATGGCGGGGAAGTTGCGCACGCCGGTGCCGAAGCGCTGTTCCAGGTACTGGGAGCACTTCTTCAGTACGAGGTGGGCGTCCCCGGCCTCCTGGCGCGCCATCAGCTCCTCCCGTACGCCGGGGAGGAACTCGTACGCGGGCTCCGTCGCGTCGTCGCCCTCGTGGTCCTCGTCGCTGCGCCTGAGCAGCCCGCCGAGCAGCACCTCCGCGAGGACGTCGGGTCCGCTGCCGACCAGCATGGCCCGCTGGACGAGCTGCATGACCGGCAGCACCAGCGGGACCAGGGAGAGGTACTCGGCGAGCCGTACCGCCGACGGCGAGGCGTGGCAGCGGAAGGCCCGCACCCGCTCGGCGGGGGTCACGTGCGGGCGCGCGGCCGGGCCGGGCGGGGCGGGCGGCGGGCCGGCGCCGACCCATCCGGCGGCGCCCGGCAGCGAGAGCTGTCCGGTGGCCGAGACCAGCCGGGCCCAGGTCTCCAGGGCGATCCGGTTGGGTGCCAGGACGGGCACGGGGACGGCCCCGGGCGGCCGGGCGGCGCGGGTGGTGAAGGTCAGCCGCCCGCCGGCCCCTTCGGGGCGGCGGAGGACGCCGGGCCAGGCGGGCAGTTGCGCGTTGCGCCACATCCGCTGGGGCAGCGGCTGCACGACCGCGACGGGTGCGGTCGCCGCCCACCGGTGCAGCAGCCGGTGCAGTTCGCCGGTGCGCCACATGGGCCCGGCGCAGTCGCTGAGCAGCAGGGTCAGCTTGCGTCCTGTGGGGTCGGCGAGCTGGGCGGGCGAGCGCAGCGGGGTGGCGGGCCTGGTGGGTGTGGTGGCGACGCCGGGGGTGCCGTCGGCGTGGGCGTGCAGGTACAGGAGGCTGACGTCGCGGAAGGCCCCGGCGCGTTCGCAGACGGTGCGCAGCTCCTCCAGGGTCTGCTGCCAGACGACGGTGGACGACGAGACGTCCATGAGCAGTTGGACGCGCGCCTCGCGGCGGCGTTCGCGGCGCAGCACCGGGACGGTGAGCCCGGTGTCGGCGGCCCGGTCGGCGGTGGCGCGTTCGTCGAGTACGCGGCGGACGGGCGCGCGGGGCGCCTGGAACCGTTGCAGGGGGCGTAACGCGCGCTGGAGGGCGATCGGGTCGGGCAGGGTGGCGGCGGTGGGCACCCACACCCGGGCGCCGCCGTCGGCGCCGTCGCCGCTGTCGCCGGGAGTGGCCGAGCCGCCCGGGGCGGACAGCCCGGCGCGGCCCTCGCGCGGTGCGCCGCCGGGGGCCTCCTCGTGCGGCTGCGCGGGCGGGAGGGGCGCGGGGCGGGGGTGGGCGTCGCCGGACGGGCCGGGCGGCGGGGGGTGGGGGGCGGGCTCCGTGCCGGCGCCGGTGGAGCCGGAGCGGCCGGTGGGGGTGACCCACTGGGCGAGCCAGAGCGCGTCGGCGACCTCTTCGCAGGTGGGGCCGAGGTCGGCCTCCCTCAGCCGCGCGACCAGCTCGGTGAGCAGGCCGCTCGCCGAGCCGGGTGCGGGGGAGGGAGCGGCGGGCACGGCGGGGTCACCGCCGGGGGCGCTGGTCGAGGGGGCGCATCAGCAGGTCGGCGATCTCCTCGCGCCGGACGTGGTCCTCGCGGGCCGCGAACTGGGTGAGGAAGATCGCGTTGAGGAGCTGGTCGGTCAGGCGCAGTTCGCCGTTGTGGTCGCCTTCGGCGAAGCTCTCCAGAAGATCGCGGTGGTCCTCCTCCGCGCCCTCCCCGAAGTGGGCCTGGACGAGGGCGGCGAGGCGTTCGTTGCGCGGCGGCTCCAGCTTGAGGTGGATGCAGCGCCGCAGCAGCGGGGCGGGGAAGTCGCGCTCGCCGTTGCTGGTCATCACGACGAACGGGAAGGCGTGGCACGTCACCCGGCCCTCGGTGACCGGGACGCGGCTGCCGTCCTCGTCGAGGACGTGGACGGTGCGCTGCCCGGGGCGGTCGGCGATGCGCTCCAGTTCGGGGATGCGGAACTCGCCCTCCTCCAGCACGTTGAGGAGGTCGTTGGGCAGGTCGATGTCGCTCTTGTCCAGCTCGTCGATGAGGAGCACGCGTGGCCGGCGGCCGGGCAGCAGGGCGGTGCCGAGGGGCCCGAGCCTGATGTAGCGCCCGATGCCGCCGTCGTCCTCCGGGCCGTCGTCGTCCCGTTCCCGGGAGAGCTGGGCGTCGTGGAGGCGGCCGATGGCGTCGTACGCGTACAGCCCGTCGCGCAGTTCGCTGCGGGAGACGATCGGCCACTGGAGGACGCGGCCGAGGCCCAGTTCGTGGGCGACGGCGTGGGCGAGGGTGCTCTTGCCGGAGCCGGGTTCGCCGGTCACCAGCAGCGGGCGCCGCAGGTAGAGGGCGGCGTTGATGAGCTGGAGGGCTTCCTCGTCCTGGATCGGCAGCGGGGCGCGGGTGCCCAGCCGCCGGGTGCTGCTGTGGTCGATGGGGGGCGCCTCGTGCGGCAGCGGTTCGCCGCTGAAGCGGCGCCAGCGCGGCGGGTCGGGGAGCCGGCCGATGCGCTCCGGGTCCGGCTGACCCTGCCCCCGGTAAATCAGCCAGTCGTCCATGACCTGCTCCTCGTCGGCGTTCGGTGGGTACCCGCGTTCCGGCCGACGGGGGCGAGGCGCGCCCACAGCGGGCCCCTGAAAACGTACCCGCCGAGCGGCCACTCATGGCCGATTTCCGGCCAACTACCTGTCTGTTTCATGCCGGTGAGCTCCACAGTCCCAGGGGTCCCGCGGGCACCGGCCGGCCGGGGTCGTCGTAGAGGACCGCGACCCCTTCGGCCCAGTGCTCCTGGTCGTGGCCTTCGTGTATCTCTTCTCTGATACGGCGCAGCCGGTCGGGGAGTTCATGGGCGGCGGCCGTCTCGCCGAGCAGCTCGGCGGCGCGCTGGTGGAAGGTGTCGCAGTCGCCGGCGCACGCGGTGGACCTGGCGTGCCCCTCGATGTGCCACAGGACGATCCCGTGGCCGGTTTCGAGCGCCATCTCCATGGCTCTGCGCCCGGCGCCCCGGCCCGCCGGGCGGCACAGCACCGGGATGTCGCACGCCGCCATGTCCGTGAAGTGCCGCCGCCTCGGCGACTGTCCGCCCGGCGGCGTACGAACGGCGGACAGCCGCCCGGCGGACACCACCGCCTCCCAGCGCCGCGTCCACGCCTCGTCCGTGCGGCCCCGGCGGCCCAGGTCACGGAGGACGACGCGGCGGCGCACGCCCATCGGCAGGTGCGCCTCGTCGCCGAGCCGGGCCATCTCCGCGAGCTGCCAGCGGTGCACCGGGGTGTCGAAGTCGGCGGCCGGCAGGACCACTTCGCACGCGGCCGGGTGGCCGTTGGCCGCGTCGGCGATCTGGAACGCCTCGTCGAGGGGCCGCCGCAGCCGCTCCAGCAGCCTGGCCTGTTCGACCCCGTCCGGGTCCTTCTCCGAGTCGAAGATCTCGCCGTCGCCACTGCCGTCGTCGATGCGGATCTGCCAGTGCAGGTTCCGGTACGGCAAGGGCTCGATCTCGACCACCACCACGCTGGCCCGGTCGCCGGAGGCGGGGTACGGGATGACGACCCGGTCCGGCATCTGGGCGGCGCCCACGGCGGCTTGCCCGGTGCGCGGGCTCGGCGCCAGGTCGGGCAGCCTGGCCTCCGTCACCAGATGGTGCTGGAACGGCGTCACGCGCCGGGTGCGCGTGACGATCCAGGCGTCCAGCTCCTCCACGGCCCCGGTGGCGGCGTCCTTGCCCCCCATGTCCTTGACCAGCAGCGACACCAGGCGCAGATAGTGCAGGAACGCGATGGCGGGGAACGGCCGGCCGTGCGGCCCGTACAGCAGGCCGTGGCCGTCGCGCCAGGCGGTGGGCGGCGGGTAGGCGAGCGGCGCCCGGTCGTTGCGCACGCGCTGCGCGAGCCGCTCGACGGCACCCTGCGGGGGCGGGTCGGCCAGCCCGGCCAGCAGCCGCAGCGAGGTGACCTGGTCGCCCGGTGACCACAGGTCGGCGTTGCCGGGTTCCTGGCCGAGGAGGAGTTCCTGGTGGTGGAGCCAGCTCCCGAAACTGTCCGCGTGGCGGGCGTGCCAGAGGTCGTGTTCCGCCATGACGTCCCGGTACAGCGTCCCGAAGGCGCGCAGCGCGGCGACGGGGACGGCCCCGCCGCCGTCCTTGCCGTACCGGCCGAACTTGGTGACGGCGACGACCGCGCCGGAGACGGGGTCGAGGACGGGTCCGCCGGAGACGCCGGGCGGGAACTCGGCCATGGGCGTGAACCGGATCGAGCAGCGGCCGTCGGACACGTTGTCGGCGATGTGCCCGGTCCACATCTCGTAGGGCTGCTCCGGGTCGTCCGCGGGCCGGAAGCCGTACACCCGGCGCTCGCCGACGGGCAGTACGGCCTGGTCGCTGAGCCAGACGCACCGGTGCTCGACGCCGTCGCCGGACGACAGCCGGACAAGCGCCAGGTCCTGGGCCGCCGGTACCGTCTCGCTCCACGGGTCCTTGACCAGCCAGCGCTCCAGCTTGGCCGGTACGGGGTCGATGCCGTAGTACGCCGGTGAGCCCGCGACCCGGAACTCCTGGCCGGGGTCGTCCCGCAGGTACGGCAGCAGGACGTGGGCGCAGGTCAGCACCCACCCGGGCGCCACCAGGAAGCCGCTGCCCCACATGCGCGGGTCGGCCGGGTCCGCGGGCAGGAAGCGGACGGTGGCTTCCCGGACGAGTGCGTCGAGGTCGGTGTGGGCGTCAGCCATTCGTGGGCGCGGGCGCGGCGGCGGGCGCGGCACCGTCGCCGTCGCCGAGCTGCCAGGTGAGCGTGACCTGGAGGGACGCCTTGGCCTCACCCTCCGCGAGGACCGCGATCGCCTTGCCCGACTTGACGGTCAGCTCCACGCCGAACGAGATCGACGCCTCGTGCGGCTTCACGGCGGACGCGGCGTCCAGCACGGTGCCGCCGACCCGCTGGATCAGCTCGGTCAGCTCCTCCAGCTTCGCCGCCGCCCGGTCGCCGACGCCGACGTCGCGGTCGGCCGCGCCGTAACCTCCGGCGGCGGCACTGACCCGGGCGTACACGACCTCGCCGTTGTCCAGCTCGATTCTGCGGATCTGTCCGTCCATCGCCGGCTCCCCCCGTGTCTGGCCCTGTCGGCCCCGTCCCGGGCCGAAACGATCCGAAGATCGAGGCTACTGGCCGGGGGCAGGCGCGGGCGAGAGCACGGAGCGCCGAAATCCGGACAGGTCCGGGGGCGGGGGAGCTCCGGGGGACGCCATACCCTGAGGGGGAACACCGAGCAGGAACCCGGGAGCACGTCTTGTACTTCACCGACCGTGGCATCGAGGAGCTGGAGAAGCGGCGCGGCGAGGAGGAGGTCACCTTCGAGTGGCTCGCCGAGCAGTTGCGTACGTTCGTCGACCTCAACCCCGACTTCGAGGTCCCCGTCGAGCGTCTGGCCACCTGGCTGGCGCGGCTGGACGACGAGGACGACGACGAGTAGTCAGCGGTAGTCAGCGGTGGTCGGCGGGCGGGGGCCGCGCAGGCGGTCGTAGGCGAGGCCCAGCGCGCCCTGGGCGATCAGGAGCGCGCCGGCCGCCGCCCAGCCGGGGCTGCGGCGGATGAGCGCCCAGGCGAGCAGGGGTACGCCCGCCGCCAGTTGGGCGGTGCCGAGGGCGCGGGCGCGCGGGCCGCAGATCCAGGGGCCGAGCGGGCCCTCCTCGACGGCGTCCAGTTCGGTGCGTACGGCGTCGAGCCAGCCGTGCCATTCGACGGCCTCCGCACCCTGTCCCTCGGCGGCGGCCCACAGGCGCGCGGCGGGTTCGCCGGGGGTGAGCCCCGGCGGGAGGGTGAGGCCGTGCCGGGACAGGACGGCCGCCAGGCCCAGCAGGCGGGCCGGGGCGTCGGCGTGCTTGTCGGGGCGGGTGAGGGGTTCGAGGTCCCGGATGTCCAGGACGGGGTCGAGCCCGAGGCGGGCGGCGAAGGTGTGCATGGCCTCGTCCTCGCCGGCGGGGGTGCCGTCCGCGAGCCAGGTGTAGCCGACGGGGCGGCGGAAGCCGGTCGCCAGGACGCAGCCCGCGCGGTCGGCGTCCCACCACAGGGCGACCACGGGCCACGTCACGCCGACGGTCAGGGCGCCGGCCCAGCCCGCGGCGACCCGGTCGACCGGTTCGGCGCCGTCCCGCCAGGGCTTTCCCTCGGGGACCAGCACGCTCCAGTCGGGGCCGGCCGGGGCGAGGAGCAGCCGCTCGCGCAGCAGCAGGGCCGGGGGCCGTACGGACGCCGTGTCGGCCCGGCAGAACAGCAGCACGCCCGGGGAAGTCGCGTTCATGGGCCTTACGCTAGGCCAATTTGCCCGGTTTCGGCGCACTTGACTTCACCGCACCGCGATATATCGTGTATCGACAGGAGACGCGATATGTTGCGTCACGTACCGGGGAGGCCCCATGCCGGAGTGGTCCGTCAACGAGCCGACGAAACTGACCCTCGACGAGCCCGTGACGGCGCTCAACGTGCGCGTCGTCAATGGGACGGTCAACGTCGTGGGCACCGACGAGCGCTCGACGCGAGTGGAGATCTCCGAGGTCGAGGGCCCACCGCTGATCATCACGCAGCAGGGCTCCACCGTGACCATCGCCTATGAGGACCTGCCCTGGAAGGGCTTCCTCAAGTGGCTCGACCGCAAGGGGTGGCACCGCAGCGCCGTCGTCTCCCTCGCCGTCCCGGCCGGCGCCGACGTCGAGGTCGGCGTGGTCGGCGCCGAGGCCGTGGTGTCGGGCGTCCGGGGGCGTACGGAGGTACGCGGCGTCACGGGGGACACCACGCTCGTGGGCCTCTCGGGCCCGGTCCGCGCCGACACCGTCTCCGGCAACGTGGAGTCCCAGGCGGTCACCGGCGACCTCCGCTTCAACTCCGTGTCGGGCGACCTCACGATCATCGAGGGCGCCGGCACCTCCGTACGGGCGGATTCGGTGAGCGGCGACATGGTCATCGACCTCGACCCCGCCGAGGAGCCCACCGACATCCGGCTCACCACCGTCTCCGGCGAGGTCGCCATCCGGCTGCCCCACCCCGCGAACGCGAAGGTCGAGGCCCACACCACGGGAGGTGCCGTCTCCAGCGCGTTCGACGACCTGCGGGTCAGCGGACAATGGGGCGCCAAGAAGATCACCGGCACGCTCGGCGAAGGCAGGGGCACGCTGAAGGCCACCACGGTCTCCGGCTCGATCGCACTGCTCCGCCGGCCCGAGGAAGCCCCCACCGGAAAGGCGCTCTGACATGCCCCCCGTCTTCGCCCACGGCCGGCTCCGCCTCTACCTGCTCAAGCTCCTCGACGAGGCGCCGCGCCACGGCTACGAGGTGATCCGGCTGCTGGAGGAGCGCTTCCACGGCCTGTACGCGCCCTCCGCCGGCACCGTGTACCCGCGCCTGGCCAAGCTGGAGGCCGAGGGCCTGGTCACGCACGCCACCGAGGGCGGCCGCAAGGTGTACTCGATCACCGACGCCGGGCGCGAGGAACTGGCCGGACGCAGCGCCGAACTGGCCGACCTGGAGCTGGAGATCCGCGACTCGGTCTCCGAGCTCGCCGCCGAGATCCGCGACGACGTGCGCGGCGCGGCGGGCACCCTGCGGCGCGAGATGCGGGCGGCGGCGGGCGAGACCCGGCGCACCACACCGCCCCCTGACGACGACTGGGCGGCCTGGCGCCGGGCCAAGCAGGAGTGGAAGGACCAGGCCCGGCGGGCCAAGGACGAGTCACGCCGCGCCCGCGAGGACGCCCAGGCGGCGCGCCAGCAGATGCAGCGGATCGTCCAGCAGGTCCAGGACCAGGTGCTGCGGGGCGAGGGCGCCCAGGGCCTCGCCGACCTGGCCGGCAGGCTGGGCGGCCTGCTCGGCGGCGCACCGCAGCACACCAAGCCCGCCCCGGCCGACACCCCGGAGTGGGCACAGGACACCGGCCCGTCCGCCGACCCGGCCCGCGACCTGGAACGCCTGCTGGACCGCTTCCGCGACGACATCCGCGACGCGGCCCGCGACCACGGCGTCACCCCCACCCAGCTCACCGAGGCCCGCCGCCACCTCTCCACGACGGCGGCCCACATCGTCGCGCTGCTGCGGGGGGCGCGGGACTAGGGCCTCTCGTTCGGATCTTGCTGGGCTCGTGACGCCTGGACACCGCACCTCGCGGCGTGGTCGTCGGTCGCCAATGTCCCCCGTAGCCCTTCGGGCACGGGAGGTGCCCCCACCGCAGTGGCTCCCTCCTCCGCCTTGCGATGCACGGCGCCAGACGCCACTCGCTGATCCAGCCTGATCCAAACGAAAGACCCTAGGCCTCGGTTTGCGGTCCCGGCTGGGCGGGCCCGCCGGGGCGCCCACGCGGCGCGCAACTGCCGCGCCCGGGGTGTGGGGGCGCCAACTCCCACGTCCGGTCAGCTCGCCCTGGCGTCGCCGTCCGGCGCGGACATCGCCCGCTCCAGCGCCCCGTGCGTCGCGCCGTGTTCGGCGAGGACGTCGGCGACGACGCCCGGGCGGGCCGCCAGGGCCAGCAGGAGGTGTTCGTCGCCGATGTGGCGGTCGCCGCGGCCGAGGGCGACGCGGAGGGACTTCTCCAGCGCGTCCTTGGCCGGGCGGGTGAAGGGCCGGTGGCCCGACCGGCGGCGCTTCGCCGGGCGGTCGCCCGCCAGGGCGCCCGTCCCGTGGGCCGCCTCGATCTTCGAGACGATCTCGGTCACGTCGATCCCGATGCCCGCCAGGGCGTCCGTGTCCGCCCGGGTCAGGCCGCCGCGCCGCCGGGCCTCGGCGAGGGCGGACTCCATGGAGGCGCGCCGGCTTGAGATGCCGAGCGCGGCGAAGGCGGCGGCCGACGGGGTGCCCTCCAGGTCGAGCAGGGCGAGGAGCAGGTGCTCGTCGGTGACGGAGTCGGCGTCCTGGCGTTCCGCGTGGGCGACGGCGCCCTTGACGACGGCCCGGGCAGCCTCGGTGAATCGCTCGAACATCAATGCCTCCCGTACTTCTTGTGTACGGCCTGCCGGCTGACGCCCAGCTCGGCCGCGATCTCCTGCCACGACCAGCCCTGGGCCCGGGCGCTGCGGACCTGTACGGCTTCCAACTGCTCCAGCAGCCGCCGCAGCGCGGCCACGGCTCGCAGGCCGACCCGGGGGTCACGGTCGCCCGCGCGTGCGGCGAGATCGGTCGCTTCGGTCATGGTGTCAACTTACGTTGACAATGACCGGACGTCAACCCTGGTTGACAGTCACCGTGACCGTCGCGCCCGGTACCGCCCGTACCACCACCCGCCCGGCCGGGCCCGGGACCACGCGCGCCCGCCCCTCCACCGTCACCCGCCAGCCGCTCGGGCTCGGCAGCGAGAGGACCGTGGCGCCGCCGCGCCCCGCGACGTACACCAGCCGGGACGGGCTCTGCTCGACCACCCGGCCCGCCACCGCCTCCGCGTACGGCGCCGCCGTCTGCTCCTTGTTGGTGCGCCAGGCACCCGAGCCGTCCACCGCGCAGTACCCGCCGCCGTAGCACCAGACGTAGCCCGCCCAGCCGGAGCTGTAGCGGTTCAGGGAGGCCAGCGCCTCGCGGTAGAAGCGGCCCATGTTCGGCAGGGAGTTGTTCAGCGGGCCCCACTCCCCCACGATGATCGGCACGCCGTACTCCTTCGGGTACCGCGTCACCGCCGCCTCGTACGCCTCGATCCAGCCGGCCGAGGGGTCGTAGTCCGCGCCCGCCTCCATCGCGGTGTTGTAGAAGTGCGGGGCGTAGACGACCTTCGGGTCCTTGATCTTCCCCAGGCCCGTGGGGACGCCCTCGCCCACGATCGGCGTCGGCTCGACGAAGACCCAGTTGTCGTCGTCGACCGAGCGGACCGCGTCCGCCAGCCGGTTGTACATGGGTGTGAGGTGGTCGTGCTCGATCCGGCGGGCGGCCGCCGGCAGGTCCTCGCCCTCGCGCAGTTCGCCCATCGGCTCGTTGATGAGGTCGTAGCCGAGCACCGCCGGGTGGTGCTCGAAGCGGTCGGCGAGTACCCGCCACATCCGTGCCTGGGCGCGACGGAGGTCCTCGTCCTCGTACAGGTGCGTGAAGGCCCGCTGCACGGCCGGTTCGAAGTACTCGGCGAACCAGTCGTCCGGGTGCGGGGTGAACGGCAGGCCGTCGGTGCGGGTGGCCCACTCCGGGATGCCCCGGTGGCCGAAGGCGGGGCCGAAGACGTCCTGGTGGGCGTCGATCAGGACGTGGACGTCGTGCTTCTCCGCCCAGTCCAGGATCCGCTCGATCTTGCGGAGGTACGCCTCGCTGTACTGGCCGCGCCTGGGCTCCAGGTCGTCCCAGAAGACCAGCAGCCGGGCGAAGTTGAAGCCCCGCGCGCGCATGTCGCGGAAGTGCTTCTCGGTGATGGCGGACAGCGCCGCCTCGCCGCGGTTCCTCTTGTCCTCGACGTTCCAGCCGCGCAGCGTGAGGACGCGGCCCCGGTCGTCGGTGAGGCGGGGTATGCCGGGCTCGGCGGCGGCCGCCGGGGCGGGCGGGGCGAGGGCCAGCAGGGCGGCGGAGAGTGCGAGGGCGAGGGTGCGCATGACGGGACCTCCGGCACGGTGGACAGTGCCGGAGATCCCATCAGCGGAGCTGACGGACCATCAAGAGGGGTTGAGGACAATCTTTCCGAAGAGGTCCCCGGCCGCCATCTTCTCGAAGCCCTCCCGCGCCCGGTCCAGCGGCAGCACCTCGTCGATGACCGGCCGCACGCCCGTCGCCGCGCAGAACGCGAGCAGGTCCTCCAGCTCGTCCTTGGAGCCCATGGTCGAGCCCACGACCTTCAGCTCCAGGAAGAAGATGCGGGTCAGCTCGGCGTGCGAGGGCCGGTCGCCGCTCGTCGCGCCCGAGATGACCAGCGTGCCGCCCGGCCGCAGCGACTTGACCGAGTGCGACCAGGTGGCGGCGCCGACGGTCTCGATGACCGCGTCCACCCGCTGCGGCAGCCGCGCGCCCGGCTCGTACGCCTCCACCGCGCCCAGCTCGATCGCGCGCTTGCGCTTGGCCTCGTCGCGGCTGGTGGCGAAGACCCGCAGCCCGGCGGCCTTGCCGAGGACGATCGCGGCCGTGGCGACCCCGCCGCCCGCGCCCTGCACGAGGACCGAGTCACCGGGGCGTACGCCCGCGTTGGTGAAGAGCATGCGGTACGCGGTGAGCCACGCGGTCGGCAGGCAGGCGGCCTCCTCGAAGGACAGCTCCTTCGGCTTGGGCAGTACGTTCCAGGCCGGGACGGCGACCTTCTCGGCGAACGTGCCCTGGTACCGCTCGGTCAGGATGGAGCGCGGCTCGTTGGGCCCGACGCCGTGGCCGGTCTGCCCGATGACGGAGTGGACGACGACCTCGTTGCCGTCCTCGTCGAGGCCGGCGGCGTCGCAGCCGAGGATCATCGGGAGCTTGTCCTCGCCGAGCCCGACGCCCCGCAGCGACCACAGGTCGTGGTGGTTGAGGGAGGCGGCCTTGACGGTGACGGTGGTCCAGCCGGGGCGTACCTCGGGGGCCGGGCGTTCGCCCAGCTCAAGGCCGTTCAGCGGCTGGTCGCGGTCGATTCGGGCGGCGTAGGCAGCGAACATGACGTTGAGATTAGGGCGGCACCGGTGCGCGGCGGAACCGCGCACCGGTGTGACGTGCGTCAGTCCCGGCGCCACTGGGCCGGCGAGCCCTTCGTCGCCGGGTCCTCGTACGAGCCCGTCTTGCCCCGGTCCACGTGGAAGGTGGTGAGCGTGGTGACCGGGGAGAGCGGGTCGCGGCGGTCGGCGATCACCCGCATGTGGGCGCTGAGCCGCTGCGGCGTCACGTCGTAGACGTCGTAGCCGTACCGGTTGCCCTCGAAGTACTTCAGGTGCGGGTTGGCCTGGCCCATCAGTGGGCCGTTGGTCGCGTTCCAGTCGGCGGAGTACGCGCCCGAGGTCACCGAGTGGGCCGTGAACTCCGTACCGACGAGCGGCGAGGAGGTGTCGTCGAAGTCCACCCGGATGTCGTCGACGAACGCCGAGTGCCAGTCGCCGGTGACGACGACGAGGTCTTCGAGGCCGCTGGAGTGGACATGGTTCAGCACCTCCTTGCGCTCGGCGAGGAAGCCGTCCCACTGGTCGGTGAACATGTACGAGCCGCCCGGCCGGCCCCGCAGTTGGCTCAGCATGATCGAGTTGGCCCACACGTGCCAGGAGTCGGGCGCCCGGTCGATGCCGGTCTTGAGCCAGGACTTCTGGCCGGCGCCCAGGATGGTGCCGTTGGCCAGGTTCTGGGCGGAGCGGTAGGAGCGCAGGTCCAGGACGGTCAGCTCCAGCAGGTCGCCCCAGCGGCGGGCTCGGTGGATCACCGGGTCGGGCAGCGCGGACTCCCCGCCGTCCCGGTGCGGCATGTTCTCGTACCAGGCCTGGTACGCGGCCGCCCGCCGCTGCATGAACGGCGCCCCACCGCCCGTACCGCTGTAGTCGTTGGCGACCTCGTGGTCGTCCCAGGTCAGGAACCAGGGGTGCGCGGCGTGGGCCTCGCGCAGGGAGGCGTCGCCCTTGTAGAGGGCGTGGCGGCGCCGGTAGTCGGCGAGCGTGAACACCGCGGGC
Organism: Streptomyces sp. NPDC049837; assembly: GCF_040674455.1. Taxonomy (NCBI): domain Bacteria; kingdom Bacillati; phylum Actinomycetota; class Actinomycetes; order Kitasatosporales; family Streptomycetaceae; genus Streptomyces; species Streptomyces sp. NPDC049837. The sequence continues at coordinate 401,605 of NZ_JBFAMP010000003.1, forward strand.
CCCTCGTGGTCCCGCACGTGGTCGCCGCCCACCGGCCCGTGCTCGTAGATGTAGTCGCCCAGGTGGACGACGAAGTCGACGTTCTCGCGGGCGATGCCCCGGTGGGCGGCGTAGTAGCCGTCGTGGAACGCCTGGCAGTTGGCGGTGGCGAACCGTACCCGCGAGACGCTGCCGACCGGCGCGGTCTTCGTCCGGCCCACCCGGCTGGCCTTCCCCAGCGCCTTGAACGCGTACCAGTAGTGGCGGCCCGCGCCCAGCCCGCCCACGGGTACGTGGACGCTGTGGCCGAGCGTCGCGGAGGCGGGCGCGGTGCCCCGGGCGACGATCCGGCTGAGCGCCTGGTCCTCGGCCACCACCCACTCGACCTCGACGACGTCCGGGAGGTTCTGCTCGGCGGCGAGCGGCTCGGGCGCGAGGCGCGTCCACAGCACGACGCTCGTGGGCTGCGGGTCACCGGAGGCGACGCCGAGGGTGAAGGGCGCCGGGTCGTAGTCGGCGCCGAGCGCCTCTGCGGCTTCGCGCGCCTGGGCGGGCGAGAGGCCGGCGCTGAGCGGCCACACGACGTTGAGGGCCCCGGCGGCGCCGGCGGCCTTGAGCAGGCTGCGTCGGTCGAGCGTCATTTCTGTACCCCCGTGAGCGTGAGCGTGATCCCGTCCGCGTAACCGTCGTTCGACGTGCCGCCCCCGGTCCGGGTGAAAACGAGCAGCACGCGCGCGGTGCGGGCGCCGGGCGGGACGAGGGACCCGGCCTTGCGCTCCAGCAGTCCCGTGCGCCCCTTGCGCTCCCCGGACGTCACGGGACCCAGCACGCTCAGGGCGACCGGCGTGCCCTTGGCGTCGCGGAACTCCACCGACAGCCGGGCGCCGTCCTCCTGCGACGCGTATCCGCCGAGCCAGGCGCCCACGGCGTACCGCACCTGCCCGGCGTCGATGGCGGCGTGTCCGGTGGGCCCGGTCGCGGGCAGGGCGATGTCCTGCACGAGGGCGGTGCGCGGCGAGTTCCCGCCGGAGAAGAACCGGCTCCCGCGCTGGGCCGGGCCGGGGTCGGAGGCGGTGGGGTAGCCCCCGCCGAGGGTGTACGCGATGAGGGCGGGCGCGCCCTGCACGACCTGCCAGCCGGTGACGGTCCCGACGGGCTCGGCGGTACCTCCGGGACCGCTCTCGGCGTCTCCGTTGACGACCAGATTCACTCGCGCCTCCTGTGTGCTGTTGTTCCGTGGGGTGGCTTGGCGCGCTGCATCACAGCAGCCGTACGTGAACCTCCGGAAGAGCGGCGGCGAACATTGCGCGGGCGGTCCAAGGACCTGTGCGGAAAGTCCAAGATCCGGGTACGCGGAAGGGCCCTGTTCCGCCTCCCCTGGGAAGACGGATCAGGGCCCTTCGGACGGACCGACCGGCGCGTCAGCGGCGGGCGACGCCCTCCTCGCGCGCGGCGGCGGCCACGGCGGCCGTCACGGCCGGGGCGACCCGCTCGTCGAACGGCGACGGGATCACGTAGTCGGCGGCGAGCTGGTCACCGACCACGTCGGCCAGCGCGTTGGCGGCGGCGATCTTCATGCCCTCGGTGATCCGGGACGCCCGCACCTGGAGCGCGCCCGCGAAGATGCCGGGGAAGGCGAGCACGTTGTTGATCTGGTTCGGGTAGTCGGACCGGCCGGTGGCCACGACGGAGGCGTACTTGTGCGCGACGTCGGGGTGGACCTCCGGGTTCGGGTTGGCCATCGCGAAGACGAAGGCGTTCGGCGCCATCGACGCGATCGCCGGCTCCGGCACCGTACCGCCGGAGACGCCGATGAAGACGTCGGCGCCCGCCAGCGCGCTCTCCAGGGAGCCGGAGAGCCCGGCGCGGTTGGTGAGCTCGGCGAGCTCGCGCTTGACCGGCGTGAGGTCCTCGCGGTCCCGGCTGACGATGCCCTTGCGGTCCGCGACCGCCACGTCACCGAGCCCGGCCTCCAGGAGGAACTTGGCGATGGCCACACCGGCCGCGCCCGCGCCGGAGATCACGGCGCGCAGGTCGCCGAGGCCGCGGCCGGTGAGCTTCGCGGCGTTCCGGAGGGCGGCCAGGGTGACCACGGCGGTGCCGTGCTGGTCGTCGTGGAAGACCGGGATGTCGAGCCGCTCCTGGAGCTTGCGCTCGATCTCGAAGCACCGGGGGGCCGAGATGTCCTCCAGGTTCACTCCGCCGAAGGACGGGGCGAGGCGGACGACGGTCTCCACGATCTCGTCCGTGTCGGTCGTGGCGAGCGCGATGGGCACCGCGTCCACGCCGCCGAACTGCTTGAAGAGGATCGCCTTCCCCTCCATGACCGGGAGGGACGCCTCCGGGCCGATGTCACCGAGTCCCAGCACGGCCGTGCCGTCCGTCACGACGGCGACGACCTGGGACTTCCAGGTGTAGTCGTGCACGAGCTCGGGCCGCTCGGCGATGGCGCTGCACACCTTGGCGACGCCGGGCGTGTAGGCGAGGGACAGGTCGTCCTTGTCCCGCACCGGCACCGTGGCCTGGACGGCCATTTTGCCGCCCCGATGCAGCGCGAACGCCGGATCGAAGGGCTCGTCGGAGGCACTCTCCGCACTGTTGTCACTGTCGCTGCGAGGATTGACGATCTCCGCTGCCATTTGTTGACCCCTTAAGTCATTTCGTTCGAGGGTGGCCACTCCTGGTTGAGGAGGGGTGGGCGGGCACCGCGTCCGTGCCTGCGCGAGGCGGTTGGCCCGCCCTTGCAGGGGGAGGTACGTACGCGTCGGGCGCGCCGCACACGCGCCCTGAGCCCCGGATGAGGGGTGTAAAGGTCCTTCTTACCCGACAGACGGCTCCATCGACGAGTCCGTAAATCGCGTCCGGCTCGACCCCGGCCACAGCAGGGACCCGGTGACATGACTCATAGCCGGATTTCTGGACAAATCCGTACGCGACCTGGTTTGCGACTGCTATCGCGTCCAAATGACGAGATCAACCGGAGATTTTCCGGCGGGAAGAAGGCAACCCCGTAGAAGGTCCGGCCTTGATGTACCGGCCTGTTGGGGTTCGGGGGTCTCCCGTTACCCGATTTTGACATGCGCGGCCCCCTGTTTGGGCCAGTCCGAATGGCAAGATGCGGAATCACACGAGGTCGCGACACCCGAAGGTGCGTGCCCGACCCCTCTTTGGATCCCCCTCTTACCCGCCGGAGGAACCCGACCATGACCGCAAGCACCACCCGCTGTACGACCGCCGCGAAGACCCGGACGTCGGGTACGTCCCGGGTGGCCGCGGTCGCCGCGATCGCGGTCGCCGGCTCGCTGCTGCTGACCGCGTGCGGCGACCAGACCGACAAGCCGGTCAAGACGGACCAGGCCACCGGCAAGCCCGCGATCCCCGCACCGCTCGCGGACCGGCTGCCCCAGGCCATCCGCGACAAGGGGGAGATCAAGGTCGGGTCGGACATCGCGTACGCCCCGGTCGAATTCAAGGACAAGGACGGCAAGGTCGTCGGTATCGACCCGGACCTCGCGGACGCCATGAGCAAGCAGCTCGGCGTGCGGTTCGTGTTCGAGAACGGCACCTTCGACACCCTGATCACGGGTCTGCGCGCCAAGCGCTACGACATCGCGATGTCGGCGATGACGGACACCAAGGACCGCCAGCAGGGCATCGACTCGGAGACCAAGAAGAAGGTCGGCGAGGGCGTCGACTTCGTCGACTACTTCAACGCCGGTGTGTCGATCTACACCAAGAAGGGCGCCGACAAGGGCATCAAGACCTGGGCCGACCTGTGCGGCAAGAAGCTGGTCGTGCAGCGCGGCACCGTCTCCGAGGACCTGGCCAAGGCCGAGTCCGCGCGGTGCGTGAAGGCGAAGAAGGGCAAGATCACGATCGAGGCCTTCGACACCGACCAGCAGGCCCAGACCCGGCTGCGCGCCGGTGGCGCCGACGCCGGCTCCTCGGACTTCCCGGTCGCGGCGTACACGGTCAAGACCTCGGGCGGCGGCAACGACTTCCAGATCGTCGGCCCGCAGGTCGAGGCCGCGCCGTACGGCATCGCCGTGGCCAAGGGCAACACCCAGCTCCGTGACGCGATCAAGGCCGCGATGGACGCCGTCATCGCCAATGGCGACTACAAGAAGATCCTGGACAAGTGGGGTGTCGCCGCCGGTGCGGTGACCGAAGCCAAGATCAACGGCGGTTCCTGAATCCCGGCCACCAGCGCCACGTAGGCCCCTGAAAGGCACCACCTTGACTACTGACATCAAGAAGACGGGCCCGGAGGACTCCACGCCGCCCGCCGGACCGGAAGCCATCAAGGCGATCCCGGTCCGGCACTACGGCCGGTACGTCACCGCCGTCGTCGCCATCGCGCTCTTCGCCGCGATCATCTACGCCTTCGCGCAGGGCAAGATCAACTGGGGCGCCGTCCCGGACTACTTCTTCGACGACCGGATCGTCGAAGGCATGGGACAGACCCTCCTGCTGACCGTCCTGTCGATGGCGATCGGCATCGTCGGCGGCATCATCCTGGCGGTGATGCGGCTGTCGAAGAACCCGGTGACCTCGTCGATCGCCTGGTTCTACATCTGGTTCTTCCGGGGCACCCCGGTCCTGGTCCAGCTCTTCGTCTGGTTCAACCTGGGCCTGGTCTTCGAGTACATCAACCTCGGCCCGGTCTACAAGGACGAGTGGGCCGACTTCATGACGCCGTTCCTGACGGCGCTGCTGGGCCTGGGCCTGAACGAGGCCGCGTACATGGCCGAGATCTGCCGCGCGGGTCTCCTCGCGGTCGACGAGGGCCAGACCGAGGCCGCCCACGCCCTCGGCATGAGCCACGGCAAGACCCTGCGCCGGATCGTGATCCCGCAGGCGATGCGCGTGATCGTGCCGCCCACGGGCAACGAGGTCATCAACATGCTGAAGACGACCTCGCTGGTGGCAGCCGTGCAGTACTACGAGCTGCTGCGCAACGCCCAGGACATCGGCCAGACGTCCGGCGCCCCGGTGGAGATGCTCTTCCTCGCCGCCGCCTGGTACCTGATCCTGACCTCGATCCTCAGCGTGGGCCAGTACTACCTTGAGAGGTACTACGCACGCGGCTCCTCGCGCCAACTGCCGCCCACGGTGTTCCAGAAGATCAAGGCCAACGTGCTCTCCCTGTCCAACCGACCGGCCACGGGAGGTACCGCATGACCGCCATGGTGAAGGCCGAAGGCGTCCACAAGTCCTACGGCGCAGCGCACATCCTCAAGGGCATCGACCTGGAGGTGCAGTCGGGCGAGGTGTTCTGCCTCATCGGCCCGTCCGGCTCCGGCAAGTCGACGTTCCTGCGGTGCATCAACCACCTGGAGAAGATCAACGCCGGCCGGCTGTACGTCGACGGCGAGCTGGTCGGCTACCGCCAGAAGGGCGACAAGCTGTACGAGCTCAAGGACAGCGAGGTCGCGCTCAAGCGGCGGGACATCGGCATGGTCTTCCAGCGCTTCAACCTGTTCCCGCACATGACGGCGCTGGAGAACGTCATGGAGGCGCCGGTCCAGGTCAAGGGCGAGTCGAAGGCCGTGGCCCGGGAGCGGGCGGCCAAACTGCTGGACCGGGTCGGCCTGGCCGACAAGGCCGGCAACTACCCCTCGCAGCTCTCCGGCGGCCAGCAGCAGCGCGTGGCGATCGCCCGCGCGCTGGCGATGGAGCCGAAGCTGATGCTCTTCGACGAGCCGACGTCGGCGCTGGACCCGGAGCTGGTGGGTGACGTCCTGGACGTCATGCGCGACCTCGCCGAGTCCGGCATGACGATGGTCGTGGTGACGCACGAGATGGGCTTCGCCCGTGAGGTCGGCGACTCGCTGGTGTTCATGGACGGCGGTGTGGTGGTGGAGTCGGGCGACCCGAAGGACGTCCTGACCAAGCCGCAGCACGAGCGCACGAAGGCGTTCCTGTCGAAGGTGCTGTAGTCCGCACACGAAGGGGCGGTACGGGAGGAGTCCCGTACCGCCCCTTTCGTGCCCGGTCGCTACTTCAGCGCGAGCACCAGCGCGTCCGACGGCGAGGACCAGACCGCCCGCGCCTCCGCGAAACCGGCCTCCGTAAGGGTGCGGGCGTGCCAGTCCAGGGAGGGTGTGTCGCCCTCGGCGTGCTCGCCGTAGATCGCGAACCGCTCGGCGGTCGGCTCGGCCAGCACCGGGTCCTTGGCGGCCACCTCCCACCAGGTGGCCCAGTCGAGGGCGCCGGCGTCCCTGGCGCGGTCCATGGCGGCGTGCCGGTGGGCGCGCTCGGCGGCGTTGATCCGCGGAGTGGTCTCGTCGATCATGTGGTCGGCGTTCATGAAGACGCCGCCGTCGCGGACGAGCCCGCCGAGCTGCCCGTACAGCGCGGCCAGCGGCTCGACGCGCAGCCAGTGCAGGGCGGTGGCGGTCAGGACGGCGTCGTACGAGTCGTACGGCAGCGCCTTCACCCACGCCGGGTCCGTGAGGTCGGCCCGTACGAAGGTCACGCGCTCGTCCCCGGCGAAGTACCCCTCGGCGATGGCGAGGAGCGCGGGGTCGAGGTCGACGCCCGTGCTGACGGCGTCCGGGAACCTCTTCAGGAGCCGGTCCGTAATACTCCCCGTACCGCATGCGAGGTCGAGGACCCTCGGCGCCGGGCCGGTGAAGGCCTCGACCATGTCGAGCATGACCCGGAACCGCTCCTCGCGGTCGGGCATGTACCACTCCTGCTGGCGGTCCCAGCTCTCCTGCCAGGCCCGCCAGTCGGTTGCCGCAGTCGTCTCCGTCACCAGGACCTCCGTAATACCCTCGTATCAGACCTGTCTGTTACAAGACCGTGCTCTGACCGTAGACCACCACCGTAAGGACTACAAGTGGAACTGGCCTATTACTCGGACTACGCCGTACGTCTGGTGAACACCGAGGAGCCGGCGCGCAACAAGGACTCCCTCACCTCGGTGGAGGCGGTCCGCGACCTGTTCGGTGAGGCCTCGCAGATGGCGCGGCGCGCGACCGACGCGGACGTCACCCGGTTCCGTTCGGTACGGGCGCGGCTGCGGGCGGTCTTCACCGCGGCCGACGCCGGCGACCAGACGCGGGCCGTGGACCTGCTCAACTCACTGCTGCTGGAGTTCCCGGTCAGCCCGCAGATCTCCGGCCACGATTTCCTCGACGACGAGGGCCGGCCGCGCTGGCACATGCACCTCGCCGACCACCCCTCCAACGCGACCGCCGGGTACGCCGCGATCGCCGCGATGGGCCTGGCCTTCCACCTGACCGAGTTCGGTGCCGACCGGCTCGGCCTGTGCCAGGCGGCCCCGTGCCGCAACGCGTACCTGGACACCTCCACCAACCGGTCCCGCCGCTACTGCTCGGACCGCTGCGCCACCCGCGCGAACGTCGCCGCCTACCGGGCCCGCAAGCGCCTGGAGACGGAACGGTCGGCGAGCACCGGCCGCACCGCCGACACCAGCCAGGAGAGCACCACCCTGACCGACCGCTGACGCCCGGGCCGTATCCCCCGGTACCGCGCCCGCACCCTCCCGAGCACCAGATCCTCCGGTACGGGGCCGAAGGCGCGGCTGTCCACGGCCTCGGCGGCCCCGTTGTCCCCCAGCACCCACCAGCCGCCGTCCCGCCGCTCGACCAGCCGCTTCACGATGAGCAGGTCCTGCTGCAACGGATGCCGCAGCACGGCCACGTGCCCGGCCCGCAGCGGCGCCCCGTAGTGCACCAGCAGTTGGTCACCGTGGTGCAGGGTGGGCACCATCGACGGCCCCGACACCTCCGCGACCCCGAACGGCACCCTCGGCCCCCGCTCGCGTCCCCGCCCCTCCTGCTCCGTCATCCGGCACACCTCCTGGACCTTCCTCCACGAGTCCCATGGTCACCCTGGACTTTTGTCGTAAGCCCATGGGGGCACTCGCGAAAACCCGTCTGTCACGGAGTAATGTCCCACCTGAGAAGACGATCACGAGGAAGGACGGCTCAATGCTCTCCCGCCTGTTTGCCCCGAAGGTGAAGGTCAGCGCGCACTGCGACCTCCCCTGCGGTGTCTACGACCCGGCCCAGGCCCGCATCGAGGCCGAGTCGGTCAAGGCCACGCAGGAGAAGATGCAGGCGAACGACGACCCGCACTTCCAGGCCCGCGCGACCACCATCAAGGAAGAGCGCGCGGAGCTCGCCAAGCACCACGTCTCGGTGCTGTGGAGCGACTACTTCAAGCCGCCGCACTTCGAGAAGTACCCGGAGCTTCACCAGCTCGTCAACGACGCCCTGAAGGCCCTCTCGGCCGCCAAGGCGTCGACCGACCCGGCGACGGGCCAGAAGGCGCTGGACTACATCGCGCAGATCGACAAGATCTTCTGGGAGACCAAGAAGGCCTGAGCTGCCCACCCACGCAGCACAGCAGCGACGACGGCCCGGCCATGCGGCACCCGCCATGGCCGGGCCGCCGTGCGTTGCCGTGCGTCCCTCGATGCCGGGGCTACTCGCCGGTGGTGCCGTCCAGGCGCTCGCGGAGGAGGTCGGCGTGGCCGTTGTGGCGGGCGTACTCCTCTAGCCGCCGTCCGGGCGGCGGGGCCAGTGGGCGGGGCGGCTCTCGCCGTTGAACGTGTTGGCGAACCAGCCGCGCTCGACCTCGGCCAGGTGCCGGACGAGGCCGAGGAGGGAGAGGGACGACGGCGGGACCGCCCGGGTGCGGAGCTGGTCGGCGGTGAGGCCGGCGACCTTCATGACCAGAGTGCCGCGCTGGTACTGAAGGATGCCGGTCAGCGTGGTGCGCTCATCGGCGAGCGGGGCGGGTTCGGTTCTCGTGACCACGGGGTTCTCCATGCGGTCATCCTGCCGGGGCGGACGGGGTGTCCGTGACCGGGAGGGTGTAGCGGACCTTTTCCTTGGCGTGGGCGCCCAGGCGGTCGTAGAAGCGGATCGCGCCCTCGTTCCAGGCGGGCGTCTGCCACTGGACCTCCGGCAGGCCCAGGGCGCGGGCCTCCGCGACGACGGCGTCCATCAGCTTCGGGCCCGCCCCGAGGCCCCGTTGGCCGACCTCAAGGAACAGGCAGTCCAGGTGCAGGTATTCGCGGCCGTCCCAGGTGGACAGCTCGGGGGCGCACGTCGCGTAGCCCACGAGGCGGCCGTCGCCGGGGCGTTCGGCGACCAGGCAGCGAAGGCGCGGGGCGTGGGTGGCGAAGAGCAGCGCGGCGAGCCGGTCGGCGAGACCGGGCGCGGGCGGGGTGGCCTTCTCGTACGCCGCGTGCTCGGCGGCCAGTTCGGCGACGCGGGGCAGGTCGGCGGGGCGGGCGTGGCGCACGGTGACGGACGGGGAAGGGGAAGGTGTCATGGCGTACATCGTGACCGGCGCCCGCGGGTCAGGTCCGCCGGGGCGTCGTGGGCCCACGTCAGCAGGGTGTACGTGCGGCCGTTGCTCTGGGCCGTCTCGGGGGGCTCGTCGGTGAGGCGGAAGCCGGCCGCGCGGGCGACGGCCTTGCTGGCGGTGTTGTCCGGCTCGATCTGGAGGATCACGCGTGGCAGGCCCAGGACGTCGTGGGCGTGGGCGGTGAGCAGGCGGGTGGCGCGGGAGGCGAGGCCCTGGCCGCGGTGGGGGGCGCCGATCGCGTATCCGAGGGCGCCGTGGGTGAGGCTCAGCAGGACCTCGCCGAGGGGTGCGCCGCCGTCCCGGGTGATCGCCAGGTGGAGGCGGGTGCCGTCGGCGCGGGTGCGGCGGATCATCGCCAGGTACGCGGTCGCCGCCGCCTCGTCGAAGGGGGAGGCGAGGGGCGTGCGGTAGGCGACGGCGGGTTCGTCGAACAGCTCGGTCATGGCCGGGACGTCCGCGTCGGTCCACTCGCGCAGGACGAGGTGGCCGTCGGTGAGGGTGAGGGGGCCCATGGTTCCTTCCGGGGTACGGGGGTCAGGCCGCCCGCGCCAGCGGGCTTCCGTGGCGCAGCAGCCACTGCCGGTACGCCGAGGTGCGCAGCGCCGCCTCGCGGTAGGCGGCCGTGAGGTCCGCGTACGCCAACTCCGCGTACGACGACCCGGCGTCCGCCCCGGGGCGGCTGTAGAGCAGCAGGCGCACCGCCAGCGGGTCGCCCCGTAACGGCCGTATCGCCATGTCGTCGCGCGGCCCCGACGTCGGCTGGCAGGGCGCCACCACCTCGCCGGCCACGATGAGCGAGGCGGCCGTGTGGTAGTCGCCGTGCAGGACCGGCGGGTCGATCCCGGCCGCCGCGAGCACCCGGCGCAGCCCGTCCCACTCGCCGTCCACGGTGGGGTCGACCATCCAGCGGTCGCCGGCCAGGTCGGTGAGGGCCACGACGGGCGCGGCGGCCGCCGGGTGGTCCCGCGCCATGGAAATGAACTGCGGCTCCCGCTCGACCAGTACGCGCCGCTCCAGCCCGTCCGGTACGCGCAGCGGGCAGCCCTCCACCTCGTGGACGAACGCCACGTCGAGCTGTCCCGCCGCCAGGGCCCGCAGCAGGGCGCCCGCCGAGACGTCCATGTGCAGCGTGATGTCCGTGCCGGGCAGCCGGTCGCGCAGCCGCCGCAGCCAGCCCGCCAGCACCCGGCTGGCGGTGGAGCCGACGCGCAGCCGGGCCCCGTCGGCGCGTGCGGCGGCCGCCCTGGTCTCGGTGACGAGGACGGCCATCTGGGCCACGAGGGGGCGGGCACGGCTGAGGACGGCGTGGCCCAGCGGGGTGGGCCGGCAGCCGGTGCGCTCGCGCACGAACAGCTCCGCGCCCAGGGCGTGTTCGATGCGCCGCAACTGGGTCGTCAGGGACGGCTGGCTGACGCCGAGCAGGCGCGCCGCCTTGTGCAGGCTGCCCGTGTCCGCGATGGCGCACAGCGCCCGCAGGTGCCTCACCTCCAGCTCCATGTGCCGAGGGTAGGACGGTTGACGGCCGAACCACTAGAGAGGGAAGGCGAGTTGAGGGACGGGTGATGCGCCGGTGCTATCCCCCGTTGACATCATCCGTACGGCACGCGGGCTCCCCGACACTCTCCCCAACCGAACGGCCCACCCAGCCGTTCAGGATCACGAGGAGCCCCCCATGAGACACCCCAAGGCCGTGCTGGCCGCTGCCCTCGGCCTCGCCGCCGCCCTGACCGCCGTACCGGCCGCGACCGCCACCGCCGCCCCTGCGCCCACCACTGGTGCGTCGTACGCCGCGTACGCCGGGTCCGCCGAGGACGCCAAGGCCAACCGGGCGTTCTTCGAGGCCGTCATGGAGTCGGTCGCCGAGAAGCGCGCCGCCAACCCGGGCGCGCAGGCCGTCACCGTCGTCTACTCGGCGGCCAACGCCCCGAGCTTCCGCACCCAGATAGCCCGCTCCACCCAGATCTGGAACAGCTCGGTCAGCAACGTGAAGCTCCAGGAGGGCAGCAATCCGGACTTCCGGTACTACGAGGGCAACGACTCGCGTGGCTCGTACGCCAGCACCGACGGTCACGGCCGGGGCTACATCTTCCTCGACTACCGGCAGAACCAGATCTACAACTCCACCCGCGTCACCGCCCACGAGACCGGTCACGTCCTCGGCCTGCCCGACCACTACTCCGGCCCGTGCAGTGAGCTGATGTCCGGCGGCGGCCCCGGCCCGTCCTGCCAGAACGCCCAGCCGAACGCCCAGGAGCGCGCCCGCGTCGACTACCTGTGGCAGAACGGCCTCGCGGCCGCCCTGGCCAGGGTCTCCTAGCGCGGTACCTGTCCGGTGGGCAGGCCGCGAGCCGCGACCGGCCCACCGGGCCCACGGGGCGTCAGGCCACAGTTCGTGCGCGGTACGCGTCAGGCCGCGGCCTCCGCGCCCTCCAGGAACGTGCGGCCGAACCGGGTGCCGGGCGGCAACTGGCGCAGGATGCGGCCGAGGGCCTGGTCGAAGTCACCGCCGGCGAGGCCCGATTCGTACGCCGCTCCCCCGCAGTGCAGGGTCAACTGAAGATCCACTCGCTCGGGTGAGCCGTCGGACAGCGCTTCACCCAGCGCCAACAGGCAGCTCAGCGTGGCGTGTTGGGTGGTGCCGTCGGTGAGAACCGGCAGCGGCAGGTCCCACTCCAGTACGCAGCCGGCCAAGGGCAGGCCGCCGTTCTCCTCCGCCGCGCGCAGCCCGTCAAAGCTCGCGCCCGCGTACTCCACGCCCCTGATGCGGGTGGCGATGCGCCGCCCGTCCGCCGCGATCGTGATCGCTTCCGCACCGCGGCGGTCCCGGTACCAGCCGGTCCAGACTTCCGTCGACTCCGATGACATGGCGCGGACTGTAGCGGTAGGACCGCCTCCGACGTGCGGCCGGTCACCCCCGGAGCCTGACTTCAGCCGGTCTTGGCGCTCTTGCCCGGCTCGTCCTCCGGCGCCTCGGCGTACCGCTCGCACTCGGGGTTGTGGCATGGCCCGGGCTCCCACACGGGGGCCCACACGCCGAGGATCTTGCGTCGCTTGAGGACCGTGCCCACAGGCTGTCCGCAGCTCGGGCACTGACGCTCAGGCCCTGCCGGCGGGCGGTGGACGGTCTCACGTCCTTCGCTGCTGCCCATGGCCCCAGGATATGGCGGTTTCGGCGGTCCGGACAGGCGGCGGTCAGCTCCTCCTGCTGTACCAGCGGACCACGACCCCGTTGTCGAAGGCGCGCACGGCGTCCAGGCCGAAGTCGTCGACGGCGAAGCCGCTGCCGAACATCGGCATGCCGGAGCCGTACACCTGCGGGTAGGTCTTGATCACCAGCTCGTCGATCTCGTCGACGAGCTCACCGGCGATCCGAGAGCCGCCGCACAGCCAGATGCCCAGGTCACCGTCCTCGGCCTTCAGCTCCCGGATCCGCTCCACGAGGCCCTCACGGACGATCTCCACATTGGGGTGCGGGGACTCCTCGATCGTGGAGGAGGCGACGATCTCGCGCAGGTGGCCGTACGGGCTGGGGAGGCCGGCGTCGAGGCCGAGCTGGTAGCTGCCACGGCCCTGGACGACGGTGTCGAACCGCTTGTTCTCCAGGCCGTCGAACCCCAGGGCCTTGCGCCCCTCGGCCGAGACGGTCTCGGGGTACTCGCTCTTCAGGAACTCCAGGAATTCCTCGTCGACGTACCGCATGAAGGAGCTGGCGTCGCCACCGGGGTCGCCGATGAAGCCGTCGATCGAACAAGCGACGAAGTAGGTCAGTTTTCGCACGTCATGTCCTCTGTGTCAGGTGAGGCAGCGGAGCTCGCGACCACGACAGTCATAGTGCTTCAACTGAAGTGGTTACGCAAGTGTTTTCGACGTACACGGGCACGGGAACGTGCCCGCCCGGTCGAAATCACCGGACGGGCACGTCCACGGCCGGCCGGGTCCGCCCCGCGCCCCCGCCGCCACGGGGACGTCACCGCCAGCGGCTGACCTCCACGTTCTCCAGCACCCCGAGCGCGTCCGGCACGAGGATCGCCGCCGAGTAGTAGGCGGTGACCAGGTACGAGATGATCGCCTGCTCGTCGATGCCCATGAACCGGACCGACAGGCTCGGCTCGATCTCGTCGGGGATGCCGGTCTGGTGGAGGCCGATGACGCCCTGCTCGTCCTCGCCCGTACGCATGCAGAGGATCGAGGTCGTGCGGGCCTCGGAGACCGGGATCTTGCTGCACGGGAAGATCGGCACGCCGCGCCAGGCGGGGATCTGGTGGCCCGCCACCTCGACCGAGCCGGGGACCAGGCCCCGCTTGTTGCACTCGCGGCCGAACGCGGCGATGGCGCGCGGGTGGGCGAGGAACATCTTGTTGCCGCGGCGGCGGGAGAGCAGCTCGTCCATGTCGTCCGGGCTGGGCACGCCGTCGTGCGGCTGGAGCCGCTGCCCGTAGTCGCAGTTGGACAGCAGGCCGAACTCCTTGTTGTTGATGAGCTCGTGCTCCTGGCGCTCGCGCAGCGCCTCGACGGTGAGCCGCAACTGCTGCTCGGTCTGGTTCATCGGCTGGTTGTACAGGTCGGCGACCCGGCTGTGGACCTTCAGCACGGTCTGGGCGACGCTCAGTTCGTACTCGCGCGGGGAGGCCTCGTAGTCGACGTACGTGTGCGGGACGACCGCCTCGCCGACGTGGCCGGCCGACAGGTCGATGGCCTTCTCGCCGTACTTGTTGGTGCGCTGCTGCGGCAGGGACGCCAGGGCCTGGAGGTGGCCCGCCAGCGACTCGGCGCGCTCCGCCAGGTTCGTCACGTCGGCGCGGGTGAGCTCCAGCACGGTGCACGCGGTCGCGGCCCGGGCCGTCCACTCCCAGGTGGCGTCCCGGTCGGCGAGGCACCCGTCGCCGAAGTACGCGCCGTCGGCGAGGACGCCGAGCACCGCCTCGTCGCCGTACGGCCCGGTGCCGACCTGCTCCACCCGGCCGTGCGCCAGCAGGAACACCCGGTCGGTCTCCGCGCCCGCCTCGACGATCACCTCACCGGGCGCGAACTCCCGCTGCGTGCACCGCTGCGCCAGCTCCGTGAGCGCCGCGTCGTCCTCGTACGTGCGCAGTGCCGGCAGCTCCCGCAGCTCGTTCGGGATCACGGCGACCCGCTCACCGGTCTGCACGAACGTCACGCGCCCGTCGCCCACCGAGTAGCTGAGCCGCCGGTTCACCCGGTACGTACCGCCCTGCACCTGCACCCACGGAAGCATCCGCAGCAGCCACCGGGAGGTGATCTCCTGCATCTGCGGAACCGACTTGGTGGTGGTCGCCAGGTTCCGCGCGGCGGCCGTGCCGAGGCTCTGCTGCGGCTGTGCCTGCTCGGAACGGGTCTCCTGGCCAACCGGACCAACCGACATGAACATCCCTCTCGATCATGGACTGACCTTCTGAGGAAAAGCCTTTCAGCACGGTCCGTGGCGGCGCCATTACACAAATGAGCGAGACTGCTTCGTCACCCACGGGGCATGACATGCGTTTCCCCCTCCCCCTCAGCCCCAGTCGGCGCTGTCCGGATCGGCTCGCACGCCGTCCGAACACCGTGACCGCCCGCGCCGGCTCCGCGTGGCCGGGGTAAGACCTCGGCAGGCACAACACGAAGGAGGCGGCGTGGCCCCACCCATGTCCGCGAACGGCTTTCTCGACGCGCTGCGCGACGAAGGCCTCACCGTCGTCGAGGTCGGCGACTGGCGCACCCACAACCGCAACCACAAGGGCCCTTGGGGGCCGGTCCACGGCGTGATGATCCACCACAGCGTCACCAAGGGCAGGGACCACACCGTCCGCATCTGCCGGGACGGCCGCCCCGGCCTGCCCGGCCCGCTCTGCCACGGGGTGATCACCAAGGACGGCTGTGTCCACCTCGTCGGCTACGGCCGCGCCAACCACGCCGGCCGGGGCGACCGCGACGTGCTGCGCGCCGTGATCGCGGAGAAGGCGCTGCCGCACGACAACCAGGCGAACGTCGACGGCAACACCCATTTCTACGGGTTCGAGTGCGAGAACCTCGGCGACGGGAAGGACCCGTGGCCCGAGGCGCAGTTGCTGGCGATCGAGAAGGCGGCGGCCGCGATCTGCCGCCGGCACGGCTGGACCGCCCGTTCGGTGATCGGCCACCTGGAGTGGCAGCCGGGCAAGGTCGACCCGCGCGGCTTCTCCATGAAGACGATGCGGGCACGCATCGCGGAGAGGCTGAAGTGACAATGGCCGGGTGAACGCGCTCGACCTGTCCTCACTCGGCCCGCTGCTCCCCTCCCCCCTGGAGCCGGTCGAGGACGAGCGCTTCACCCGGCACGGCGTGCGGCTGCTGCTCAAGCGCGACGACCTGATCCACCCCGGCCTGCCGGGCAACAAGTGGCGCAAACTCGCCCCGAACCTCCTCGCCGCCGCCGGGCGCCCGGTCCTCACCTTCGGCGGCGCCTACTCCAACCACCTGCGGGCCACGGCCGCCGCCGGCCGTCTGCTGGGCTTCCCCACCACCGGGGTCGTACGCGGTGAGGAACTCGCCGGCCGGCCGCTGAACCCGTCGCTCGCGCGGTGCGCGGCGGACGGGATGCGGCTGGTGTTCGTGGACCGCGCCACGTACCGCGCGAAGGGCGACCCGGAGGTGCTGGCGCGCGTCCTCCGGGAGGCTCCGCCCGGCAGTCGCGTCGTCCCCGAGGGCGGCAGCAACGCGCTCGCGGTGCGCGGCTGTACGGAGCTGGGGCGGGAGCTCGGCGCCGGCGGCGTGGACGTGGCGGCGGTCGCGTGCGGGACGGGCGGCACGCTCGCCGGGCTGGCGGCCGGGCTGGGCGCCGGCCGCCGCGCGATCGGTGTGCCGGTCCTCAGGGGCGGGTTCCTGGGCGCGGAGATACGGACCCTCCAGGAGGCGGCGTTCGGCGGCCCGAGGGGCGACTGGAGCCTCGACGAGCGGTTCCACTTCGGCGGCTACGCCCGTACCACCCCGGCCCTGGAGGCGTTCGCCACCGACTTCGAGGCACGGCACGGACTCGCCATCGAGCGCATATATGTCGCCAAAATGCTGTACGGGCTCCTCACCCTCGCCGAGGAGGGCGCCTTCCCGCCCGGAACCACCCTCGCGGCGGTGATCACCGGCCGCCCCGACGCCCCCGGCCACCCGGACCCCGGTCAGCCCTCGGGGGCCTCCCGGTAGGCGGCCGCCTCCTCCAGGTCCAGCCGGCGCAGCAGGGTCCGCATCATCTCGTCGTCGATGCGCCGCTCGTCCCGGAGCCGGACGAACACCTCGCGTTCCGCTTCGATCATCTCCCGGGCGAGCCGCCGGTAGGTGTCGTCCGCCGACTCGCCCGTGACCGGGTTGGCCGCGCCCAGCCGCTCCCAGACGGCGTTGCGCCGCCGTTCCAGGACCGTGCGCAGCCGGTCGGCGAGAGGCTGCGGCAGCGCGTTGCGCTCATCGGCGAGGAGCCCCTCCAGGCGCTGCTCGGCGGCGCGCGAGGCCTCGCTCTGCGCCTGTGCCTCGGCCAGCGTCTCGGCCTGCGCGTCCCGCCCCGGCAGCTTCAGCGCCCGGATCAGCGGCGGCAGGGTGAGGCCCTGCACCACCAGGGTGCCGATCACCGTGGTGAACGTCAGGAACAGGACCAGGTTCCGCGCGGGGAACGCCTCCCCCGCCGTGGTCACCGGGATGGAGAAGGCGATCGCCAGCGACACCACGCCCCGCATCCCCGCCCAGCCGACGATCACCGGCGAGGTCCACCCCACGCCCGGCTCCCGCTCCCGCACGCGGCGGGACAGGGCGCGGGGCAGATACGTGGCCGGGAAGACCCACACGAACCGGACGACGACGACCGCGAGGAAGACGCCCGCCGCGTACAGCGCGGCCTCCCCCATCCCGTACGTACCGAGCTCGCGCACCACGTGCGGCAACTGGAGCCCGATCAGTGCGAAGACGGACGTCTCCAGGAGGAAGGCGACCATCTTCCACACGGCCTCCTCCTGGAGGCGGGTGGCGAAGTCGACTTGCCAGGAGCGGTGCCCCAGGTACAGGGCCACCACGACGACCGCGAGGACACCGGAGGCGTGGACGCGCTCGGCGGCCGCGTACGCGACGAACGGGATCAGCAGCGAGAGGGTGTTCTGGAGCAGCGGCTCGCGCAGGGACCGGCGCAGCCAGTGGATCGGCACCATCAGCACCAGGCCCACGCCGATGCCCCCGAGCGCCGCGAGGGCGAACTCGCCGATCCCGCCGGCCCAGCTCACGCCCTCCCCGACCGCCGCCGCGAGCGCCACCTTGTAGGCGGTGATCGCGGTGGCGTCGTTCACCAGGGACTCGCCCTGGAGGATCGTGGTGATCCGGCCGGGCAGCCCGAGCCGCCGGGCGATCGCGGTGGCCGCCACCGCGTCCGGCGGCGCGATCACCGCGCCCAGCACCAGGGCGGCGGTCAGCGGCAGGCCGGGCACCATCAGGTGCGCGAGGTACCCCACCGCGAGCGTCGCGAAGAGCACGTACCCGACCGACAGCAGGGCGACCGGCCGCAGATTGGCCCGCAGGTCCAGGTACGAGGAGTCCAGGGCGGCCGTGTGCAGCAGGGGCGGCAGGACCAGCGGCAGCACGATGTGCGGGTCCAGGGTGTAGTCGGGCACCCCCGGCACGTAGGAGGCCGCCAGTCCGGCCGCCACCAGCAGCAGCGGTGCCGGCACCGGCGTCCTCCGCGCCGCGCCCGCGATCGCGGCGCTCACCGCGACCAGCGCCACCAACGGCAGTGCGTCCATCGTCTCCCCACTCCGGGTCGGTCGGATGCAAGGCGTTCCGCCCCCTGCCACCCACGGCCGGCGACCACCGAGGCCCCTGCCTCGGTGCGCCACGAGGGCGGCGCCTCAGTACGCTGGCCATCATGCGCGAGTGCCCGCACGTGGCCGAACTGCCACGGCCCGAGCCCACCCCCCTGACCGAGACCTGTCCGGAGTGCGCCGCCGACGGTACGCACCCGGTGCAGCTCCGGCTGTGCCTGCTGTGCGGGCACGTCGGCTGCTGCGACTCCTCTGCGGGGCAGCACGCCACCCAGCACTTCAAGGACACTGGTCACGCGGTGATGCGGACCTACGAACCCGGTGAGAAGTGGCGTTGGTGCTTTGTCGACGGTTCGATCGTGTGAGGCCTGGGTACGTCAACCCTCCGCCGGTTTCTCGCGATTGGGCCCCGCAGACCTCTAGCCACTGTGCGTACTCATGTGCCTACCATGAGTGACAGCCGCCGGACCGGGGGCCGACGGCGACACGGCACCATGGATCGCGATAGCGTCACCGCGGACTACGCATACCTGCGTACCGCACCGGTTCGGGGGAGGATCTTCCCCTCCCGACCCCCGAAAGAGCTTGTGCCACCTTGGAGGTGAGGGTGTCCCAGATCGCAGGCGAGCCCGGGACCCAGGACTTCGTGGAAGTCCGGCTGCCCGCTGCGGGTGCCTACCTGTCCGTGCTGCGTACGGCCACGGCCGGCCTGGCGGCGCGTTTGGACTTCACCCTCGACGAGATCGAGGACCTGCGCATCGCGGTCGACGAGGCGTGCGCGATCCTGCTCCAGCAAGCCGTGCCGGGATCGGTCCTGAGCTGCGTGTTCCGGCTCATCGACGACTCCCTGGACGTCACGGTCTCGGCGCCGACGACGGACGGCAGGGCGCCGGAGCGCGACACGTTCGCCTGGACGGTGCTCTCGGCACTGGCCGGCAAGGTCGACTCGTCCGTCGCCGACGACCGGACGGTCTCCATCAGCCTGTACAAACAGCGCGGCGCGGGACCCGGGCCGGCGTGAGGAACGGGGACGGTCCGGTGCGAGACGAGGAGCGCGGCCCGCGGGCGTTGAGCTCGATCCCGGAACAGCAGGCGCGGCCGCACCCGGTGGACGGTCTTTTGGATGAGCGGGCGGACCGGATGAACGAGCAGCAGCACACCCAGCACGATCCGCACGACCGCAGCGGCGCGAAGGCGCTGTTCATCGAGTTGCGCGGGCTGCCGGACGGCTCGCCCGAGCGGGCCGAGCTGCGCAACCGGCTCGTGCGGATGCACCTGCCGCTGGTCGAGCATCTCGCGCGCCGGTTCCGCAACCGCGGGGAGCCGCTGGACGACCTGACGCAGGTCGCCACCATCGGCCTGATCAAGTCCGTCGACCGGTTCGACCCCGACCGGGGCGTCGAATTCTCGACCTATGCGACACCCACGGTCGTCGGCGAGATCAAGCGCCACTTCCGCGACAAGGGCTGGGCGGTACGGGTCCCCCGCCGCCTCCAGGAGCTGCGCCTGTCCCTGACCACGGCCACCGCCGAGCTCTCCCAGATGCACGGCCGCTCCCCGACCGTGCACGAGCTGGCCGAGCGGCTCGGCATCTCGGAGGAGGAGGTCCTGGAGGGCCTGGAGTCCGCGAACGCGTACTCGACGCTCTCCCTGGACGTGCCGGACACGGACGACGAGTCCCCGGCGGTCGCGGACACCCTCGGCGCGGAGGACGAGGCGCTGGAGGGCGTCGAGTACCGCGAGTCCCTCAAGCCCTTGCTGGAGGACCTGCCGCCGCGCGAGAAGCGCATCCTGCTGCTGCGCTTCTTCGGCAACATGACCCAGTCGCAGATCGCCCAGGAGGTCGGCATCTCGCAGATGCACGTCTCGCGCCTGCTGGCCCGCACGCTGGCGCAGCTCCGCGAGAAGCTCCTGGTCGAGGAGTAACCCGCGTCACGCGCGGCCGCGGATCCCCAGGGCCCTCGTCGTCGCGGGGTGCACCAGCAGCACGAGCGCCGTCACGGCGGCGGCCGCCAGGGCGATCCCGCCCGGGATCGCGGCGCTGTCCGCCTGGAGGAGCGTCCAGGCGACGGGCAGGGCCATGAGCTGGGTGATGATCGCCGGGCCGCGGCTCCAGCTACGGCACAGCAGCAGTCCCCGCGCGGCGATCAGCGGGATGAGGCCGAGCGCCACGAGCGTGGCACCGCCCGTCAGGGCCTGCGTGAGGTCGTCGGGCCGGCCCGTGAGACTCGTCACGAGCAGGTACGCGCCCCCGGCGAACAGGGCGAGCGCCTCCAGACCGGCCACGGCCGCTGCGGCGGTGACCCGGACGGGACGCGAGGCGGAAGAGGGGTGCTCGGCGGGTGTCTGCTGCGTACTGCTCACCCTCGCAGGGTAGCCGCCGGCCCCGTCCACGGACCGGGCCGGGGCTGGGCTCCGGTACCGCGCGGTAGGTAACCTGGCGGGCATGCGCGCACTCCTCGTGGTCAATCCGGCAGCCACCACCACCAGTGCCCGCACCCGTGACGTGCTGATCCACGCGCTGGCCAGCGAGATGAAGCTGGAGGCCGTCACGACCGAGTACCGGGGCCATGCCCGTGACCTCGCCCGCCGGGCGGCCGAGTCCCGGGACGTCGAGCTGGTCGTCGCCCTCGGGGGTGACGGCACCGTCAACGAGGTCGTCAACGGTCTGCTGCACCACGGCCCCGACCCCGACCGGCTGCCGCACCTCGCGGTGGTGCCCGGCGGGTCCACCAATGTCTTCGCCCGCGCGCTCGGCCTGCCCAACGACGCCGTCGAGGCGACCGGCGCCCTGCTGGACGCGCTGCGTGAGCGGCGCGACCGCACGGTCGGCCTCGGCCTCGCGGCGGGCACGCCCGGCACGGAGGACGAGGCGGTTCCCGCCCGCTGGTTCACGTTCTGTGCCGGTTTCGGGTTCGACGCGGGCGTGATCGGCCGGGTCGAACAGCAGCGCGAGCGCGGCAAGCGGTCGACGCACGCGCTCTACATCCGGCAGGCCATGCGTCAGTTCCTGGACGAGCCGCACCGCAGGAACGGCGTGATCACGCTGGAGCGCCCCGGCCACGACCCGGTCCACGATCTTTCGCTGTCGATAGTCTGCAACACCGCGCCCTGGACCTACCTGGGCAATCGTCCGGTGTACGCGTCACCCCGGGCGTCCTTCGACACCGCGCTCGACGTGCTCGCGCTGAGCCGGCTGTCGACCGCCTCCGTGGCCCGGTACGCGACCCAGCTCCTGACGTCCAGCCCGGAGCGCGGGCCGCACGGCAAGCACGCCCTCTCCCTGCACGATCTGACCGACTTCGCCTTGCATTCGAAGGTTCCGCTGCCCTTCCAGATGGACGGAGACCACCTGGGGCTACGCAGCAGCGTGACGTTCACAGGCGTTCGTCGTGCACTGCGTGTGATTGTGTGAGTGGAAGGGCCCTTGGTCCTTTATCTCGAACGTATGGGCCAGGGTCCACCCCATAGAAGTACGGCTGTGACCTAGCCGACACCGAGGAATCAAAAAAAACTTTCCGGAAGGGGTTGTATCCGCCGCCGAGGTTTGCGAATCTCTACATGGCGATCGGGACGGCCCGCAGCACCGGCCTCCAGTGAAAGCCAGAACCCCTCCTCAAATCCAGGACCACACCAGTTCATCTGGCGGTCGGCCCTTCACTTGTTGAGGGATTCGTGAAAGCGTTCACATTCACAAGCAACCTGCATGCAACACCAAGGAGAGGTAGCAGCCATGGACTGGCGTCACAACGCCGTTTGTCGTGAGGAAGACCCCGAGCTGTTCTTCCCCATCGGCAACACCGGTCCTGCGCTGCTGCAGATCGAGGAAGCCAAGGCTGTCTGCCGTCGCTGCCCCGTCATGGAGCAGTGCCTGCAGTGGGCGCTCGAGTCCGGCCAGGACTCCGGCGTCTGGGGTGGCCTCAGCGAGGACGAGCGCCGCGCGATGAAGCGCCGCGCCGCCCGGAACCGGGCGCGTAACGCCAGCGCCTGAGCGACGCCACCGCTACGAGCCTGAAGCCAGGCGGCGCGTACAGCGTGTACGCACTGACCCGCCTCCCGAGCCGCAGCGCGCAGCAGTAACCCAAAGCGTTCGAGCCCCGGACCGTCTCCCACGGTCCGGGGCTCGCTGCTATTTCTGGGGCGTCACCGGGATGTCGAGCACGACCCGCGTACCGCGCCCGGGGGCGGGCTGCATGTCGAACGTACCGCCCAACTCCCCCTCCACCAGCGTCCGTACGATCTGGAGGCCGAGGTTGCCGGCGCGCTGCGGGTCGAAGCCCTCGGGCAGGCCGCCGCCGTCGTCCTGAATGGTGATCAGCAGACGGGCGTCACGGGCGCGCGTGTCGCCGCGTACCGCCGAGACCTCGACCGTGCCGTGTTCGGCCGGGGCGAAGGCGTGCTCCAGGGCGTTCTGGAGGATCTCGGTGAGGACCATCGAGAGCGGGGTGGCGACTTCGGCGTCGAGGATGCCGAAACGGCCGTTGCGGCGGCAGGTGACCTTGCCGGGAGAGATCTCGGCGACCATCGAGATGACCCGGTCGGCGATCTCGTCGAACTCGACGCGCTCGTCCAGGTTCTGCGACAGCGTCTCGTGCACGATGGCGATGGAGCCGACGCGCCGCACCGCCTCGTTGAGCGCCTCGCGGCCCCGGTCGGAGTCCATCCGGCGGGCCTGGAGCCGCAGCAGGGCGGCGACGGTCTGGAGGTTGTTCTTCACCCGGTGGTGGATCTCCCGGATGGTGGCGTCCTTGGTGATCAACTCGCGCTCGCGCCGCCGCAGTTCGGTGACGTCGCGCAGCAGCACGAGCGAACCGATGCGCGTGCCCTTGGGCTTGAGGGGGATCGCCCGGAGCTGGATCACCCCGCCGTTCCCCTCCACCTCCGTCTCGCGCGGGGCGTAGCCGCTGGCCAGCTTGACCAGGGCCTCGTCGACCGGGCCCCGGGAGGGGGCCAGTTCGGCGGTGATCTGGCCGAGGTGCTGGCCGACCAGGTCGGCGGCGAGGCCGAGGCGGTGGTACGCGGAGAGGGCGTTGGGCGAGGCGTACTGGACGACGCCGTCGGCGTCGAGGCGGATCAGTCCGTCACCGGCGCGCGGGGAGGCGTCCATGTCGACTTGTTGCCCCGGGAAGGGGAAGGTGCCGGCGGCGATCATCTGCGCCAGGTCCGAGGCCGACTGGAGGTAGGTCAGCTCCAGCCGGCTGGGGGTGCGGACGGTGAGCAGGTTGGTGTTGCGGGCGATCACTCCGAGGACGCGGCCTTCGCGGCGTACGGGGATGGACTCGACCCGTACCGGGACCTCCTCGCGCCACTCCGGGTCGCCCTCGCGCACGATCCGGCCCTCGTCGAGCGCGGCGTCGAGCAGGGGGCGGCGGCCGCGCGGAACGAGGTGGCCGACCATGTCGTCCTGGTAGGAGGTGGGGCCGGTGTTGGGCCGCATCTGGGCGACGGAGACGTACCGGGTGCCGTCCAGGGTGGGGACCCACAGGACGAGGTCGGCGAAGGAGAGGTCGGAGAGCAGTTGCCACTCCGACACCAGCAGGTGGAGCCACTCGAGGTCGGACTCACTCAGAGCGGTGTGCTGGCGTACGAGGTCGTTCATGGAGGGCACATGTGCGAGCGTACCCGGGCACGGGAGCCTGGTGTTCTGCCGGTGGGTGAGGGAGTATGGGCGATGGATTATCGATCGCATGCTCAGTTCCATGGACAGACCGGATTGGTCTAGTCCACAATGACGATGTGAACATGTAACCATGTAAGGCTTCCGCCCTCCCCGCACAGGAGGGTGGATCGAGGTACCCGGCGCTCTCTGCCCTGACTGCGCCGAGTCCTCCACACGGCCGCGGGACCGCACACCCGACGGCCGGCGCAACTCCGGGCTGCGGTGCCGGACGGGTTGAGGGTCCCGTCCTGGCGCCGCGGCCCGTGGGTGTTTCACGGGCGCTTTTCTCCGGGGTGCGCGCCGGCGTCAGTGCGTCTCGGTGACCTTGGCGAGGGCGCGGGGGGCGTCGGGGTCCTGGCCACGGGCGATGGTGACCTCGTAGGCGAGGAGCTGGAGCGGCAGGATCTCCAGGATCGGCTGGAGCTCCTCGGGGAGCCCCTCCGTGGGCAGCACGAAACCGGCCGAGGCGGCCGCGACCTGCGGGCGGGGCCCGATGACGACGAGGTCCGCGCCGCGGCCGCGGAGGCGGTCGAGTACCGGCTGGAGCGCGGCGCCGCCCTTGCCGTCGGGGACGACCGCGATGACCGGCGAGATGTTGTCGACCATGGCGAGCGGGCCGTGCAGCAGGTCGGCGCCCGAGTAGGCGAGGGCGGGGATGTAGCTGGTCTCCATCAGCTTCAGCGCGGCTTCCTTGGCCGTGGGGTAGCCGTATCCGCGAGAGGTGATCACCATGCGCTCGGCGAACCGGTAGCGGCCGGCCAGGGCGCGGACCTCGGGGCGGCGGTCCAGGACCTGGGCCGCCAGACCGGGGACGGCGCGGGCGGTGGCGGCCCCGCCGTCGCCGCGCAGGCCCTCGACGAAGAGGTAGAGGGCGAGCAGCGAGGCGGTGTAGGTCTTGGTGGCGGGCAGCGCCTTCTCCGGGCCGGCCAGGATGTCGATGTGGTGCTCGGAGACCGCCGCGAGCGGCGAGTCCGGGTTGTTGGTGACGGCGAGCGTGACCGCGCCCGCCTCCCGGGCCGCCTGGGTGGAGGCGACCAGGTCCGGTGAGCCGCCGGACTGGCTGACCGTGATGACGAGGACGTCGGTGAGGTCGGGCTTCGCGCCGTAGGCGGTGGTCGTCGACATCGACGTCAGCCCGCAGGGCAGGCCGAGGCGGATCTCCAGCAGGTACTTGGCGTACAGGGCGGCGTTGTCCGACGTACCGCGTGCCGTGAGCAGGACGAAGCGGGGTCCGCGCGCCTTGACGGCCTCCGCGACGGTACGGATGGCCGGCGCGCCCTGCTCCAGGATCCGGCGCAGCACGGCGGGCTGCTCGGCCATCTCCCCGGACATGATCCGGCCCGGCTGGTCGCTCATGCGCACAGTCGAGCACGGGCGCCCGAGAAGCCGCCAGTCGGGAGGGCCATTCTGCTAGATTGGTCTATACCACATACGTCACTCCGAGATGGGCAGGCCCAGCGTGGAAGTTGTCATCGTCCAGGACGCCAAGGCAGGCGGCGAGCTCATCGCCGAGGGCATCGCCGGCCTTCTGCGCCGCAAGCCCGACGCGCTGCTCGGCGTGGCCACGGGCTCCACCCCGCTGCCGATCTACGAGGCGCTCACCGCGAAGGTCCGGGCGGGCGCCGTGGACGTCTCGCGCGCCCGGGTCGCCCAGTTGGACGAGTACGTCGGGCTGCCGGCCGGGCACCCCGAGTCGTACCGCTCCACCGTGCTGCGCCAGGTCGTCGAGCCGCTCGGGCTGAGCCCCGACGCCTTCATGGGCCCCGACGGCTCCGCCGAGGACGTCCAGGCGGCGTGCGAGGCGTACGACAGGGCGCTGGCCGAGGCGGGCGGCGTGGACCTCCAGATACTCGGCATCGGCACCGACGGGCACATCGGCTTCAACGAGCCGTGCTCCTCGCTCGCCTCCCGCACCCGCATCAAGACGCTGACCGAGCAGACCCGCGTCGACAACGCGCGCTTCTTCGACGGTGACATCGACCAGGTGCCCCACCACGTCATCACCCAGGGCATCGGCACCATCCTGGAGGCCCGCCACCTCGTCCTCCTCGCCACCGGCGAGGGCAAGGCCGAGGCCGTGGCCCAGACCGTGGAGGGCCCGGTCGCCGCCCTCGTACCCGCCTCCGCGCTCCAGCTCCACCCGCACGCGACGGTCGTCGTCGACGAGGCGGCCGCCTCCAAGCTGAAGCTCGCCGACTACTTCCGCCACACGTACGCCAACAAGCCCTCCTGGCAGGGCATCTGAGCGCTGCGCCACGCGCGCGAAAGGGCCGGTACCCCGCATCGGGGTACCGGCCCTTCGCGCATATGTGCTCACGCCCCCGCGATGACCTCCGCCGCCGCGATCCCGCACACCCGCGCCGCCCCGTGCGTCGCGATGTGCAGCGCCCCACGCGGCGGTGCCTGGTTCACGCCCATCTCGACGACCACCGTGTCCGGGCGGGCCGCCAGCAGCGCGTCCAGCGCACCCGCCATCCACGGGTGGCGGTGGACGTCCCGGACGACCGCGACGATCCGCCGCTCCCCCGCGTCCCGCAGCACCCGCTCCACGGCCGCGTCGGAGGCGTACGCCCCCGTCGTCGTCCCCGGCAGGAGCCGCGCCAGCTCGGGGCCGACGCCCCAGGGGGTCTCGTCGCCGACGGCGATGTTGGCGACCGGGGTGAAGGCGGCGACATGGGCGGGGGCCGTGAACGGCTCGCGCGAGCCGGTGATGCTCAGCGCGCGCCGCGCGGCCACCAGGCCGATGTCGGTGCCGGGCGCGGTCCCCTCCTCTGAAGCCGCGCCCGGCTCCGTCCGGTCCCCCCTGGCCCGGTGCGCCTGGGTCCACGACGCCAGCGCGCGCACCCGCGCCGCCGCGTCGGCCAGCCGCTCCTCGGACAGTTCGCCGGTCCGTACCGCGTCGACCAGCGCGTCGCGCAGGCGCAGTACGGTCTCCTCGTCGGCCAGGCCGCCGCCGACGCACAGGGCGTCGGCACCCGCGGCGATCGCGAGGACGGAGCCGCGCTCGATGCCGTACGCCGAGGCGATGGCCTGCATCTCCATGCCGTCGGTGACGATCAGGCCCTCGAAGCCCAGCTCCTGGCGGAGCAGACCGGTGAGGATCCGCGGGCTCAGGGTCGCCGGGCGGTCCGGGTCGAGCGCGGGAAGCAGGATATGCGCGCTCATCACCGATTTGGAACCCGCGGCGATCGCGGCGCGGAAAGGTACCAGCTCACGCGCGTGGAGTGTGTCGAGGTCCACATCGATGCGGGGCATCGCGTGGTGGGAGTCGACGTTGGTGTCGCCGTGGCCGGGGAAGTGCTTGGTGCACGCGGCGACTCCGGCGCCCTGGAGGCCCTCGACGTACGCCACGGTGTGCCGCGCGACGAGCTGGGGGTCGGCGCCGAAGGACCGTACGCCGATGACCGGGTTGCCCGGGTCGGAGTTGACGTCGGCGGAGGGCGCCCAGTTGAAGTCGACTCCGCAGGCGGCGAGCCGGCGGCCGAGTTCGGCGGCCACGGCCCGGGTCAGGCCGGTGTCGTCGACCGAGCCGAGCGCGAGGCTGCCGGGGAAGGACGATCCGGTGCGCACCTCCAGGCGGGTGACGTCGCCGCCCTCCTCGTCGATCGCGACCAGGACGTCGTCCCGCTCGGCGCGCAGCCGGGCGGTCAGCGCGGTCAGTTGCCCGGGCGTGGCGATGTTGCGCCCGAACAGGCCCACCGACATGAGCCCTTCGCCGATGCGGCGCAGCAGCCAGTCGGGGGCGGTGGTGCCGGTGAAGCCGGGCTGGAGGACGGCGAGGGCGTCCCGCGTCAGCGTGGGGCTGCCCGGTACGAGAGTCGTCATGAGGGGCGTTATCCCTTCACTGCGCCGGCGGTCATGCCGCCGACGGCCCGGCGCTGGAGGAAGAGGAAGACGATGAGGACGGGGAGCGCGAAGAGCGAGGAGGCGGCCATGGTGGCCCCCCAGTCGTTGCCGAAGGCCGTCTGGAACTGGGTCAGCCACAGGGGCAGCGTCTGCGCGGCCTTGTCCTTGTTGAGGATCAGGACCATCGCGAACTCGTTCCAGGCGGTGATGAACCCGAACAGCGAGGTGGACATCAGGCCGGGCGCGAGGAGCGGGAAGATCACCTTGCGGAAGGCCTGGCCCCGGGTGCAGCCGTCGATCTGGGCGGCCTCCTCCAGCTCCACCGGGACGGCGGCGATGAAGCCGCGCAGGGTCCAGATGGTGAAGGGGAGCACCATGACGAAGTAGACGGCGGTCAGCAGCGGGATGCTGTTCAGCATGTCGCCGTCGCGGGCGATCATGTACATCACGATGACCATGACCTCCCAGGGGGCCATCTGGGCCATCATCACGCCCAGCACCAGGCCCTTGCGCCCGCGGAACTTCATCCGGGCGATGGCGAAGCTCGCGGCCAGGGCGACGACCAGGGCGAGGAGCACGGCGCCGATCGTGACGGTGAGGCTGTTGCCCACGTACGTCCAGAACAGGTCGACGCCGGTGGCGGTCGGGTAGTTCTCGAACGTGGGGGCGAAGAGGAACACCGGGTCCTTGCTGAGGATCTCGGACTGCGGCTTCAGCGACGAGCTGAGCATCCAGTAGACCGGGAAGACGAACAGCACGGCGAGGACGAGCGCGGCGAGGTTCTTGGCGACGGTCCCGGGCCGCAGCGGCTTCCTGCGGCGCAGGACCTGCGGGGCCCGGGCGGGTGTGGTGGTGGTGCTCACTGCTCCTCCTCCTGCTTCAGGATCAGGCGGAAGTAGAAGGACATGGCCGCGATCAGCATCACGATGGTCAGTACCGAGATGGCGGCGGCGACGCCGTAGTGGAACTGACCCTGGCCCTCGATGTAGGCGAAGACGGGGAGGGTCTCGGAGGCCCGGTCGGGGCCGCCCAGGTTCATCGCGTAGACCTGCGCGAACGCCTTGAAGACCCAGATGATCTCCAGGAACGTGGTGATCAGGAAGAAGGGCTTGAGGTTCGGGAAGACCACGGACCAGAAGGTCCGCCAGCCGTTCGCGCCGTCCATCTTGGCGGCCTCGTACAGCTCGCCGCCGACGGTGGTCAGACCGGCGTACATGTTGAGCGCGACGAACGGGATGGAGCCCCAGACCACCAGGAGCGTGACGATGACGAGGGTGGAGAAGCCGGTCTCGAACCAGTTGTGCTGCTCGTAGCCGGCGAAACCGAGCGTGCGCAACAGCCAGTTGACGACGCCGAACTGCTCGTCGAACAGCCACCGGAAGACGGTGACGGAGGCGACGATCGGCATGGCCCAGGCGAGCATCAGCGACAGCGACAGCAGCAGCCGCATCCTCTTGCCGAGCCGGTTGAGCAGCAGACCGATCAGGGTGCCCGCGGTCATGATCAGGACGACGTTGGCGGCCGTGAAGACGACGCTGCGGACCACGACGGTCCAGAACTCCGAGTCGCCCAGGAGCTGTGTGTAGTTCTCGGCGCCGATCCACTCGGGCTTACGGGTGATCAGTTCCCTCCGGCCCACCTGCTGGAAGGAGAGGATCACATTGCGGACCAGCGGGTAGAGCAGCAGCACCGCCATGGAGAGGACGGCAGGGGCTATCAGCAGGTAGGGCAGTACCCCGCGGGGCAGGGAGCGTCTGCCGCGAGGAGGCTGGAGGACTTGGTTCGGGCCGGACGGGGGTGGCGGGGTCTTCGACGTCCCTGCCGCCCTCCCGGGCGCGTCCTGAGGAGGCGCGGCCTGAGGAGCGGCGCTCACCGCTCCCTGGGAGTCCACGGTCATGGTCTTCTTCCTCGCGGTTCTGGGCTGACCGGGTCATGACCCGGTGGTGCGACCGGCGTGGGGATACCGGTCGCACCACCGGGCGGCTGTGGCGACCGGCCGCGGGTCGCACCCCTGGGGCGCCCCGCGGCCGGTACGACTACTGCTGGTTGACGCGCTCGGTGATCACCTTGTCGGCCGCCTCGCCGGCCTTCTTGGCGTCCTCACCCTTGAGCACCTTGGTCATGTAGTCCTTGATCGGGTTCGGGGCGGTCTCGACGTTCGCCCAGCCCGGGGTGACCGGGGTGATCTTGCCGACGGGCGCGGCCTTGGCCATCGCCTCGGCGAACGAACCGGCGGCGGGCTTGAACTGCGCCGCGTCGTTGTTCGGCAGCAGCGCGCCCTGGGTGGCCTCGGCGTACTTGGCCATGTGCTCCTTGCCGGCGGCCAGGGCCAGCCACTCCTTGGCCAGGTCCTTGTTCTGCGAGCGCTCGGACACCGCGAGGTTCGAGCCGCCGAAGAAGACGGAGCCGGGCTTGTCGGCGGTCTTGCCCGGGATCGGGAAGTAGCCGAAGTCGGCGGTCTTGCCGGCCTTCTTCATCGCGTCGATCGCGCCGCCGGCCTCCCAGCCGAGGCCGATCCAGGACGCGACGCCGCCCTTGGGGACGATGTCGGTCGACTGCTGCGGGGTCGCCTCGTCCTTGTCCTTGGGAGCGGTCGAGTACGACTGGAGCTCCTTGTAGAAGTTCATGGCGGCCACGGCCTCGGGGGAGGACAGGTTGCCCTTCCACTTGTCGCCGTCCTTGACGGCGAGGTCGCCGCCCTCGTCCCACACGAAGCCGGCGTAGACGTACCAGCTCTGGCCGGGCAGGTAGATGGGCTGCGTCTTGGGGTCGGTCGCCTTGAGCTTCTTCAGGCCGTCGATCCACTCGGCGCGGGTCTTCGGCGGGGTCACACCGGCCTTCTTGAAGGCGGCCTTGTCGTAGACGACGACGCGGTTGGCGGCGTACCAGGGGGCGGAGTAGAGCTTCCCGTCCAGCTCGTTGGAGGCGAGCATGCCCTTGTTCCAGCCGTCGGCGCCGAGCTTGGCCTTGTCCTCGGTCAGGTCGGCGAGGCCGCCCGTGGCCGCGTAGCCCGCGGTCTGGGTGTTACCCAGCTCGATGACGTCCGGCGGGGTGTCCTCGGAGAGGGCCGTGGTGACCTTCTCCTGGATGCCGTTCCACTGCTGGATCTCGACCTTGACCTTGACGCCCTTGTGCTTGGCCTCGAACTCCTTGTTGACGTTCTTGATCCAGGCGTCCGGAGCCGAGCCGTCCATCACCCAGACGGTGAGGGTCTTGTTGCCGTCCGCGCCGGCGCCGCCCCCCTTGCCGTCGTCCGAGCCACACGCGGCAATGCCGACCATCATGCCCGCGACGCCTATCGCCGCGATGAGCTTGCGCTTCACGCCACCCTCCTCAGGGATGCCTGCAAACCCTGCCCCCACCGCGAAGCCATACCGGTGTACTGCCCGTGCTGCCCGTGGGACTGGGACCTGATCTTTAATGGTTTAGACCAGTAACCCGGAGCTTGGCCTAGACCTTTAGGGGTGTCAAGGGTGTATAAGAAGGGCAGTCGGGTCCGTTACCGGACCGACACCTGAGGGAGGGCGACGACCCGTGACCGGTCCGTGCCACCATGTGAGCCGCAATAGACGGAGGAGCCGGTGACGGCAACAGCACAGGAGTCGGGAAGGCGGGTCATGGCCACGGATGGGGGCGGCACCGAGACCGAGGGCGGGGCAGCCACCCGCACCGCGCGCGTGCCCAAGTACTACCGGCTCAAGCGGCACCTGCTGGACATGACGGAGACCATGCCCCCGGGTACGCCGGTACCGCCGGAGCGCACGCTCGCCGCCGAGTTCGACACGTCCCGCACGACCGTGCGCCAGGCGCTGCAGGAACTGGTCGTCGAGGGGCGCCTGGAGCGCATCCAGGGCAAGGGCACGTTCGTCGCGAAGCCGAAGGTCTCCCAGGCGCTCCAGCTCACCTCGTACACCGAGGACATGCGCGCGCAGGGCCTGGAGCCCACCTCGCAGCTCCTCGACATCGGGTACGTGACGGCCGACGACACCCTCGCCGGGCTGCTCGACATCTCGCCCGGCGGACGAGTGCTGCGCATCGAGCGGCTGCGGCTGGCGAGCGGTGAGCCGATGGCCATCGAGACGACGCACCTGTCCGCCAAGCGCTTCCCGGCGCTGCGGCGTTCGCTGGTGAAGTACACCTCGCTCTACACGGCGTTGGCGGAGGTGTACGACGTCCACCTCGCCGAGGCCGAGGAGACGATCGAGACCTCGCTGGCCACCCCCAGGGAGGCGGGCCTGCTCGGCACGGACGTGGGCCTGCCGATGCTGATGCTCTCCCGCCACTCGCTGGACGAGAACGGCGAACCGGTGGAGTGGGTGCGCTCGGTGTACCGGGGCGACCGGTACAAGTTCGTGGCGAGGCTCAAGCGGCCGAACGGCTGAGTCCCCCGGGTGCCGGCGGGCGGCCGGGCCGTAAAGCGTTGCCGTACCGATATGCGGACGGGGGGTGACGCTGCGCGAAACCCTCCCCTAGATTTCCTGCGCATTACAGGTGATCAGCGAGGGGACGTGCACCATGCCAGAGCCGTCGGCACCACCCAACTCTTCAGGGACGGGCCTCACTCCGCGGTCGATCGTCATCTGGTCGCTCGTGGCCCTCGCGGGAGCGGCCGGGTGGGCCATGCTCGCGCTCTCCCGCGGTGAGGAGATCTCGGCCGCCTGGATGCTGGCGGCCGCGCTCGGCTCGTATGCCATCGCCTACCGCTTCTACTCCCGCTTCATCGCGAACCGGGTGCTCAAGGTCGACAAGACCCGCGCCACGCCCGCCGAGCGGCTCGACAACGGTGTCGACTTCCACCCCACCGACCGCCGGGTCCTCTTCGGCCACCACTTCGCGGCGGTCGCCGGCGCGGGCCCGCTGGTGGGCCCGGTCCTCGCCGCGCAGATGGGCTACCTGCCGGGCACCATCTGGATCATCGTCGGCGTGATCTTCGCCGGCGCCGTCCAGGACATGGTGACGCTGTTCTTCTCCACCCGCCGCGATGGCCGTTCGCTCGGCCAGATGGCCCGTGACGAGATCGGCCCCTTCGGCGGAGCGGCCGCGCTGATCGCGGTCTTCGCCATCATGATCATCCTGCTGGCCGTGCTGGCGCTGGTCATCGTCAACGCCCTGGCGCACTCGCCGTGGGGTGTCTTCTCCATCGGCATGACCATCCCGATCGCCCTGTTCATGGGCGTCTACCTGCGGGTGCTGCGGCCCGGCCGGGTCACCGAGGTCTCCGTCATCGGCGTCGCGCTGCTGCTCCTGGCCATCGTCGCGGGCGGCTGGGTCGCCGAGTCGTCCCTCGCCGACACCTTCACCCTGGAGCCGGGCACCCTGGTCATCTGGATGGTGATATACGGCTTCCTCGCCTCCGTCCTGCCGGTGTGGCTGCTGCTCGCCCCGCGCGACTACCTCTCGACCTTCATGAAGGTCGGCACGATCGCGCTCCTCGCCGCCGGCGTCTTCCTCGCCATGCCGACCCTGAAGATGCCGGCCGTCACCGACTTCGCGAGCCGTGGCGACGGTCCGGTCTTCGCGGGCTCGATGTTCCCGTTCGTCTTCATCACCATCGCGTGCGGCGCTCTGTCCGGCTTCCACTCCCTGGTCTCCTCGGGCACCACCCCGAAGATGGTCCAGAAGGAGACCCAGATCCGGATGATCGGGTACGGGTCCATGCTCACCGAGTCCTTCGTCGCCGTCATGGCGATGATCGCGGCCTGCATCATCGACCCCGGTCTCTTCTTCGCCGTCAACTCCCCGGCGGGCGTGGTCGGCACCACGGTGCAGTCCGCCGCCGAAGCCGTGTCCAACTTCGGCTTCACCATCTCCCCCGACCAGCTCGCGAAGGCCGCGGCGGACGTCGAGGAGGCGTCACTGCTGTCCCGGACCGGAGGCGCGCCGACCTTCGCGCTCGGCATGTCGGAGATCTTCTCCGCGGTGTTCGGCGGCGCCACCATGAAGGCGTTCTGGTACCACTTCGCCATCATGTTCGAGGCGCTGTTCATCCTGACGACGCTGGACGCCGGCACCCGTGTGGGCCGCTTCATGCTCCAGGACACGCTCGGCAACCTCTACAAGCCCTTCAAGCAGGTGAGCTGGAAGCCGGGCGTCTGGTTCGCCAGCGCGGCCGTCGTCGGCGGCTGGGGCTACTTCCTCTGGGTGGGCGTGCACGACCCGCTGGGCGGCATCAACCAGCTCTTCCCGCTGTTCGGCATCGCCAACCAGCTCCTGGCCGCCGTGGCGCTGGCCGTCTGCACGACCCTGCTCGTCAAGTCGGGCCGCCTGAAGTGGGCCTGGGTCACCGCCGTGCCGCTCGCCTGGGACGTGGCGGTCACGCTCACCGCGAGCTGGCAGAAGATCTTCTCGGCGGACCCGCGGGTGGGCTTCTTCGCCCAGCGGGACAAGTACCAGGCGGGCATCGACTCCGGGCAGGTGCTGCCGCCCGCGAAGTCGATGGACGACATGCACACCGTCGTCACCAACTCCACGGTCGACGGCGTCCTCTCCGCCCTGTTCGCCCTCCTCATCGTCGTGGTGATCGCCGACGCCGGACGGGTCTGCTACAAGGCCATCACCAACCCGGCCGGTGTGAAGCTCTCCGAGGTCCCGTACACCCCGTCCAGGCTCGTCGCGCCCGCCGGGCTCTTCCCCACGGCGGAGGAGAAGGCCGAGCTGGTGGCCGCCGGGCTCGGCCCCGAGGGCGGCATCCGCAAGGACGGTGGCAGCGGTGACGAGGTGCCGGCCGGGACCGGCTCCCGGTGAGGACCGCGGTGAGGCCCCCCGTGACCGCACGGCCGGACGGCCGCCTGCGACGCGCCGTCAGGTGGGTGCGCTGGTACGTCCGCGAGGTGTCCGGCGAGGGCGCGTACGACGCGTACGTCGCCCACGCCCGGCGCTGCGACCCGGGCGCCGAGGTGATGACCCGGCGCGAGTTCGAGCGCAGGCGCACCGACGCGCGGGAGGCCGACCCGCGCGACGGGTTCCGCTGCTGCTGAGGTGCTGCTGACGTACTGCTGAGCGGGTGACCGCACGACGGGCCGCCGTGTTTCCGGGGACGGAAATGCGGCGGCCCGTCGCCGTACCCCTCCACACTCGGACCATGGACATCACCATCAGGGCGGTACGGCCCGAGGAACACGGGACGCTCGCCGACATCACGGCCCAGGCGTACCTCGGGGACGGGCTCCTGGCCTTCGGGGAGAGCGACGAGTACCTGATCGAGCTGCGGGACGTGGCCCGGCGGGCCGCCGGGGCGGAGGTGCTCGTGGCCGTGGAGCGGGACGAACGGGTGCTGGGCGGGGTGACGTTCGTCGCGCGGGGCGGCGATCCGTGGGCGGACCTGGCCCGCGACGGGGAGGCCGAGCTGCGGATGCTCGCGGTGGCCCGGGAGGCACGGCGGCGGGGCGCGGGCGAGGCGCTCGTACGGGCGTGCGTGGAGCGGGCGCGGGCGGTGGAGGGGTGCGCGCGGCTGGTGCTGTCCACGCAGGCGTCCATGCGGGCGGCGCACCGGATCTACGAGCGGCTGGGGTTCGTCCGCACCCCGGAGAGGGACGTGCGGCCCGTCCCGGGCGTGACCCTCCCCACGTACGCGCTGGCCCTCTGAGGCTGCGACCGACACAACATGTGGGGGGTGCCTCAACTCGCGCCCCCCACATGTATGCTCGTCCTCGCTGTCGCCGCAGGGGAATCCGGTGGAAATCCGGAACTGTCCCGCAACGGTGTGTTGGTGTGCCTTTGTGTACGTACGAGTCCGAAGACCTGCCGACAGCGCGCCCGGACCGTCCGGCCCGGGTGCCCAGACGTCCGGGCCTCGCGGAATGGGCCGGTGGACGCGGTGCCCCGCACCCTGTGCCCGGGTGCGCCCGCTCCCCTGCCCGCGTCCGCGGTGGCCCCGAGCCGAGCGAGGGAGAGCCCCCACGTGACCATCGCGCCAGCCGATCCGGTTTCAGCAGTCGCAGTCACGGACACGACGGAGACGGACGGACCCGGGACCGTACTGCTGCGGACCCTGACCGACCTCACCGCCGACCTGCCCGACACCGACCCGGGCCGGGTCGCCGCCGCCGCGCTGCGGGGCCGCCACGCCGGTTCGGACGAGGCGGAGCTGCGCGAGCTCGCCACCGAGGCGGCCGCCGGGCTGATCTCCGAGGACCCCGCGTACTCCCGGCTCGCGGCGCGGCTGCTGACCCGGACGATCACGGAGGAGGCGGCCGGGCAGGGCGCGGTGTCGTTCTCGGCGTCGGTGGCTGTGGGGCACCGGGAGGGTCTGATCGCGGACCGTACGGCCGCGTTCGTGACGGCCCACGCCGACCGGATGGACGCGCTGATCGACTCGGCCGCCGACGACCGGTTCGGATACTTCGGGCTGCGGACGCTGTACTCGCGCTACCTGCTCCGGCACCCGATCACGCGCAAGGTGATCGAGACGCCGCAGCACTTCATGCTGCGGGTGGCGGCCGGGCTGGCCGAGGACGACTCGGTGCGCGCCCTGGACGAGGTGGCGTCCCTGTACGGGCTGATGAGCCGGCTCGACTACCTGCCCTCCTCCCCCACGCTGTTCAACTCCGGTACGCGCCACCCGCAGATGTCCTCGTGCTACCTGCTGGACTCGCCGCTGGACGAGCTGGACTCCATCTACGACCGCTACCACCAGGTGGCGCGGCTGTCGAAGCACGCGGGCGGCATCGGCCTGTCGTACTCCCGCATCCGGGCGCGCGGTTCGCTGATCCGCGGCACCAACGGGCACTCCAACGGCATCGTGCCGTTCCTGAAGACGCTGGACGCCTCCGTCGCGGCCGTGAACCAGGGCGGGCGGCGCAAGGGCGCGGCGGCCGTGTACCTGGAGACGTGGCACGCGGACATCGAGGAGTTCCTGGAGCTGCGCGACAACACCGGTGAGGACGCCCGGCGTACGCACAACCTGAACCTGGCGCACTGGATTCCGGACGAGTTCATGCGCCGGGTCAACGCCGACGCCGAGTGGTCGCTGTTCTCGCCCGTCGACGTGCCGGAGCTGGTCGACCTGTGGGGCGACGAGTTCGACGCCGCCTACCGCGCCGCCGAGGCCAGGGGGCTGGCCCGGAAGACCATGCCGGCCCGTGACCTGTACGGCCGGATGATGCGCACCCTGGCGCAGACCGGCAACGGCTGGATGACGTTCAAGGACGCCTCGAACCGTACGGCCAACCAGACCGCCGAGCCGGGCCACACGGTCCACTCCTCCAACCTGTGCACCGAGATCCTCGAGGTCACGGACGACGGCGAGACGGCCGTGTGCAACCTGGGCTCGGTCAACCTGGGCGCGTTCGTCAGCGGCGGGGACATCGACTGGGAGCGGCTTGACGAGACCGTCCGTACGGCCGTCACGTTCCTGGACCGGGTCGTCGACATCAACTTCTACCCGACCGAGCAGGCCGGGCGGTCCAACGCCAAGTGGCGGCCGGTGGGCCTCGGCGCCATGGGCCTCCAGGACGTCTTCTTCAAGCTGCAACTGCCGTTCGACTCCCCCGAGGCGCGTGCCCTGTCGACGCGCATCGCCGAGCGGATCATGCTCGCCGCGTACGAGGCGTCGGCCGACCTCGCCGAGCGCAACGGCCCGCTGCCCGCCTGGGAGAAGACCCGGACGGCGCGCGGGGTGCTGCACCCCGACCACTACGACGTGGAGCTGACCTGGCCGGAGCGCTGGGCGGCCCTGCGCGAGCGGATCGCCGCCGTCGGCATGCGCAACTCGCTGCTCCTCGCCATCGCTCCGACCGCCACGATCGCCTCGATCGCGGGCGTGTACGAGTGCGTCGAGCCGCAGGTCTCCAACCTCTTCAAGCGCGAGACGCTGTCGGGCGAGTTCCTCCAGGTCAACTCCTACCTGGTGGAGGAGCTGAAGCGGCTCGGCGTGTGGGACGCCCAGACCCGTGAGGCGCTGCGCGAGTCGAGCGGCTCGGTGCAGGGCTTCACCTGGATCCCGGCCGAGGTGCGCGAGCTGTACCGGACGGCCTGGGAGATCCCGCAGCGCGGTCTGATCGACATGGCGGCGGCCCGTACGCCGTTCCTGGACCAGTCGCAGTCGCTGAACCTGTTCATGGAGACGCCGACGATCGGCAAGCTGTCGTCGATGTACGCGTACGCCTGGAAGCAGGGCCTGAAGACGACGTACTACCTGCGCTCGCGCCCGGCGACCCGGATCGCGCGTGCCGCCCAGGCGTCCATCCCCGTTCAGCAGGCCGCCGACCCCGAGGCCGTCGCCTGCTCCCTGGAAAACCCCGAGTCCTGCGAGGCCTGCCAGTAATGAGCTCCGCCCACCCGTCTCCCGACCACCGCCCCTCAACGACGGCACTGCGTGCCGACACCCCTGTTTTCAAGAACCTTCTCGACCCGGGCTTCGAGCTGACCCTGCGCCCGATGCGCTACCCGGACTTCTACGAGCGCTACCGGGACGCCATCAAGAACACCTGGACCGTGGAGGAGGTCGACCTCCACTCCGACGTCACCGACCTCGCCAAGCTGACGCCCGGCGAGCAGCACCTGATCGGCCGGCTGGTGGCGTTCTTCGCCACGGGCGACTCGATCGTGGCGAACA
Organism: Streptomyces sp. NPDC049837; assembly: GCF_040674455.1. Classification (NCBI taxonomy): domain Bacteria; kingdom Bacillati; phylum Actinomycetota; class Actinomycetes; order Kitasatosporales; family Streptomycetaceae; genus Streptomyces; species Streptomyces sp. NPDC049837. The sequence goes on from NZ_JBFAMP010000003.1 coordinate 439,760, forward strand.
ACCTGGTGCTGACGCTCTACAAGCACATCAACTCCCCGGAGGCGCGGCTGTACCTGTCGCGTCAGTTGTTCGAGGAGGCCGTGCACGTCCAGTTCTATCTGACGCTGCTCGACACCTACCTCCCCGATCCGGAGGACCGCGCGGCCGCGTTCGCCGCCGTCGAGAACATCCCCTCCATCCGTGAGAAGGCGCAGTTCTGCTTCCGGTGGATGGACTCGGTGGAGAAGATCGACCGGCTGGAGACGAAGGCCGACCGCCGCCGCTTCCTGCTGAACCTGATCTGCTTCGCCGCCTGCATCGAGGGCCTGTTCTTCTACGGCGCCTTCGCGTACGTGTACTGGTTCCGCTCGCGCGGTCTGCTGCACGGCCTTGCCACCGGCACCAACTGGGTGTTCCGGGACGAGACGATGCACATGAACTTCGCGTTCGAGGTGGTCGACACCGTCCGCAAGGAGGAGCCGGACCTCTTCGACGACGAGCTTCAGCAGCAGGTCACCGACATGCTGAAGGAGGCCGTGGAGGCGGAGCTCCAGTTCGGGCGCGACCTGTGCGGTGACGGCCTGCCGGGCATGAACACCGAGTCGATGCGCCAGTACCTGGAGTGCGTCGCCGACCAGCGCCTGACGCGCCTGGGCTTCGCCCCGGTGTACGGCTCGGAGAACCCGTTCTCGTTCATGGAGCTCCAGGGCGTGCAGGAGCTGACGAACTTCTTCGAGCGCCGCGTGTCCGCCTACCAGGTGGCGGTGGAGGGCTCCGTCGACCTGGACGAGGACTTCTGACGTGGTGCGGGCGCGGCTCGCGGCCTGTGCCGCCGCCGCGCTGACCGTCGCCGCGGGCCTGGGTGTCAGGTCCGCGGCGACGGGCGCGTGGGCGAAGTACGCCGGGGACGCGCTGTACACGGTGCTGGTCGTGGCGCTGGTGGTGGCGGCCGCGCCCCGGCTGCGGCCGGTGGTGGCGGCCGGGGTCGGCTTAGGTTTCTCGTGCGCGGTGGAGCTGTTCCAGTTGACGGGCGTCCCGGCCGCGCTGGCCGCTCACAGCAGGCTCGCGCCGCTGGTCCTCGGCACGTCGTTCCACGCCCCGGACCTGCTCTGGTACGCGGTCGGCGCGGGCGCCGGGTGGGCGGTGCTCGCCCGCCGGGCGGCGTGACCGGTCAGATGCCGCACTGGGAGGCGGACCAGTAGCGGCTCGCGCGGTGGTCGACGTGGGTGTGGTCGCCGTGTCCGGGGTAGCCGGGGCCGAGGATGCCGTTGAAGCCGTGGTTGCGGGCCTGCTGGGCCAGTTTGCACAGGGAGTGCGGGCCCGCCCCCAGGTCGGCGGCGTCCCCGTACAGATGGCGGCTGCCGGACGCCCCGCCGACGGCGTCGTTGCAGGCGTACGACCGGAATCCGCTGGTCACGGTGATGGGCTGGTCACCGAGCGCGTGGCGCATGGCCTCCAGCTTCCACATGGTGCGCAGAGCGTTGGCCTTGGCGGTGGCGGCGTCCACCGCTCCGCCCGCCCAGGTGGTGTTGCAGTCGTTCAGCTCGCTGTAGCTGAAGTGGACGGGCGTGCAGTCGTCGTCCTGGAGGGCGTAGAGCTTGCTGAAGGTGGCGGACCCGGCGATGCCGTCGGCAGTCAGGCCGTACGCGGCCTGGAAGCGCTTGACCGCCGCCGTGGTCGCCGGGCCGTAGTCGCCGTCGATGGCGAGGACGCCGCCGTAGCCGGGGTATCCGGCGACCCGGATCTGGAGCTGGGTGACGTCGGCGCCGGACGCGCCCTGGGAGAGGGTGCGCGACCAGGTGTAGCAGCCGTCGGCGTGGGCGGTGCCGGCGGTGGCGACCACCCCGGTCACCGTTGCAGCCATGAGCATGACAACCGACAGCAGGAGTCGTGCGGTTCGTCCGAGCATCGAGCCTCCATGTCCGAAAGGAACGCCGCCCACGAGACTGACCGGCGGGTCGACGCGCGTCAACGGGGCCGGAACACCCGTCATTTGTCGGCCCATTGGCGGCAACGCCAAAGCCCCGTCCCGGTCACCGGAACGGGGCCTTCCGGAACAGCGGATCAGTCGTTGGGGACGACCGGGTAGCGAGGGGTGCCCTCGGCCATCTGCTTCAGCGCGTCCTTGCGGTCCCGCTTCGAGAGCCGGTCGATGTACAGGTACCCGTACAGGTGGTCCGTCTCGTGCTGGAGGCAGCGGGCGAAGTATCCCGTCCCGCGCACCTTGATGGGGTTGCCGTGCACGTCCTGGCCGCGCACCACCGCGTAGTCCGGCCGCGCCAGCGAGGCGTACGCGCCCGGCACCGACAGGCACCCCTCGTTGGAGTCGTCCAGGACGCGGCCCTCCACCGGCAGCTCCTCCAGCACCGGGTTGCAGACCACGCCCACGTGCCGGACGCCCTCGTCGTCCATGCAGTCGTAGACGAAGACCTTCAGGTCGACACCGATCTGGTTGGCGGCCAGGCCCACGCCCTCCGCCGTCCGCTGGCTGGCGAACATGTCGTCCACGAGCCGCGCCAGCTCGTCGTCGAACTCGGTGACGTCCTTGCACTCCTTGTGCAGCACCGGGTTGCCGACCACCGTGATCGGGCGGGACGTACCGCGCTCGCGGTACGCGCGCTCGCGCTCCTCGCAGTCCTCCGTGTCGACGATGAAGCCCTCGTCGTCGACCTGCTGAGCCGTCTCCTGCTGCGCCATGTCCGCTTCTGCGCCTTCCTGAGTACCCGATGCCGTGCCGTGCCCGTGCAGCACGCCGCGTTGTGCCCGTACAGCCTACGGGCCGCCGGTGACAGGGGTCAGCAGACCTCTTCGAGATCCCGCCACTCACGGCTGTCCGGGCTGTCCGCGACCCAGCCGTCCAGCAGCCCCCGCACCAGCCCGGCGGGCGCCGCGATGCCGCACTCGCGCTCCGGCACCCACAGCTCGCCCGGCGACCGGTGGCCCAGCGGCCCCGGGTGCCCCGGCTCGCTGTGGTCGTGCGGGTCCAGGTGCTCGCCCTCGCCCTCGGCGCTGGGCATCCGCGACTCGGAGCAGGCCCGGCACAGCAGCCGTACCGACGACGACCAGTCCTCGGCGGCGAACCCGGCGTCGGCCGCCAGCCGCTCCAGGGCGTCCCGGTCGTCCTCGGTGGCCGCCTCCAGGAGCACCACCCAGGTCGGCACCGGTGACGGCGCCCACAGTTCGATCTCGTCGAACACCGGGAAGCTGTGCCCGGCCGACGTGGTCCGCTCGCCGTTGGGGACCCCGTCGTGCAGCACGACCTCGCCCCAGCGCCGCCCCGAGGACGGCAGCGGGATGGAGAGCACCTCCATCCGGGCCGGGTCGAGCCGGCGGCCCCACACCACCTCGGCCTCGCCCTCCGGCGACAGCCGCACGGCGGCGCTGCCCAGCTCCATCCCGGTCGGCTCCCCGCCGGCCGCGGCGGCTCCGGGCACCTTCAGCCCGTACGCCTGCCAGGCGCGGCGGGCCAGCGGCCAGTCCTGGAGCGCGGTGGCGGCGATCCCGACGTTCCACCAGTCGGGCGCCCCGGTCTCCTTGTCGAGCAGGGCCACGGCCCGCAGCCCCGCGGTGCGCGCCTGCTCCCAGTCGTGCCGGAACTTGTGCAGCAGCGCCAGGTTGAACCAGGACTCCGAGAGCCAGGGCTCCAGGTCCGCCGCACGCGTCAGCAGCGCGCCCGCGTCCTCGTACCGCCCGTCCCCGATCAGCGTGAACGCGCGGTCGGTGGCCTGCCGCCACGAGGCGGAGGGCCGATGCCGTACCTTCCCGAAGATCCTCACGATTCCCGCCTGCCGGTCTGCCGGTCGCTGAAGGTCTCTGCCCCCGGACACCCTCTTGTTCGCATCCAACCATGCCGGGTCGCACACCCGCTCATTACCCATGGGTTACCCAGGGGCCGGGCCCGTGACGCCGCCGCGGGCGAGGACTCTGGCGAGTGACTCCACCACTTTCGGGTGATAGTCCCGCGCGGTGCCCAGCCGAAGCCGCTCCAGCGCGCACAGCGCCCCGTCCGCGTGCTCCCCGCTTTCCCGGGACAGCTCGTCGTACGCGTTCACCGCACGGACGATCCGCGCCGGCAGCGGCTGCTCGCGGTACGGGTCGGCCTGCCGTTCCACGACGACCGCGACGGCCGCCGCGACGCCGGTCTGGCGCACCACGGCGCCCCCGAGCAGCGCGATACGGCGCTGTTCGGCCTCCGGGAGGCGGGCAGTGGCGCCTCCCGGTACGGGATCGACCAGGGAGAGCTGTCCGATGTCGTGCATCAGTGCGGCGTACTCCAGAACGGTCAGATCGGGCCCCGACAGTCCCAGCTCGCGCCCGACGGCGCGGCTGAGCGCCGCCACCCGGTGGGCGTGTCCGGGCGACGTGTACCCGGCGATCTCGGTGGCACGCGCGAGGGAGGCGATGGTCTGGCGGTACGTGTCACGGACGGCGGCGTACCGGCGGAAGGACAACTGGGTGAGCAGCAGCGGTACGCAGAAGACGGGCAGCGCCCACAGGCCCGCGACGGCCACGGCCAGGGCGATCACGGCTCCGGTGGCGCACACGGCCGAGCCGATGCCGAGCAGGGCGCGCAGCTCGTCGCGGAGGAGCGGGCCGTAGGGGTGGCCGGTGCGGGCGCGCAGCAGCAGGGCGGCGAGCACCGCGTCGCACAGGGCGGTCAGGACGAGGAGGACCAGCAGGAACAGCGCGTAATGGTGCCCCCGTCCAACGGCCCGCAATAGCTCGCCCGAGTTGTACAGGGGCTGGAAGCAGACGGCGGCGAAGGCGACCGTGAGCACCCGGCGGGCCACGTGGTCGAAGGCCGGCCCCTGCCCCCGGGCGATTTGCGGCACGGCGCCGACCAGGGCGCCCGCGACGACGACGGCGACGATCTGGGCGATGCCGTGGGTGGTGGGCCGCCCGGCGGACTCGCCGAGCAGGGCGTACGCGAGGGCTCCGGCCGCCGCGAGGGGCGCGGGCTCCCTCCCCCGTGGCTCTTCGAGCACGGGTGGTGCCCCCACCCTGGGCCGGGCGCCCCAGCGGGCGAGTTCACCGACGGTGATCAGCACCCCGAAGGCCAGCGCGGTGCCCGGCTCGGCGATCCCGTGCCACAGGGTCCACCCCAGCCCGGCCGCCGCGACGGTGACGGCGGCGGTCCGGAGCAGCACGGCCACGACACGTGGCGTGCCGGGGGCCGCGGGTGCTCGCGCCTTCACGGGGCCCCGTCCCGGGCGGGTTGCCCCGTTGTGGGCAGCCGTTCCGCAGTGGCACAACGGGATGGGGCGGTGCCCGGCGCGGCGCCCGCGACCGGTGCGGCACCGGGAGCGGGTTCGGGGCGCGCGACCGGGGTGGGCGTTTCGTCCGCCGTGACCGGCGTACCCCAGCCGTGCCGGTCCAGCGCCCGCACGAGCGCCCGGACCATCCGGGGGTCGAACTGCCGCCCCGCGCACCGCTCCAGCTCGGCCACCGCCGTCGCCACGGGCCTGGCCCTCCGGTACGAGCGGGTCGACGTCATCGCGTCGAACGCGTCCGCGACGGCGACCACGCGCGCCGCCTCCGGAATCCGGTCGCCGCTCAGGCCGTAGGGGTAACCGCTGCCGTCCATCCGCTCGTGGTGGTGGAGGATCGCGGCGCGCGCCTCGCCCAGGAACCCGATGCCGCGCACGATCTCGTGCCCGTACTCCGGGTGCAGCTCGATCACCCGCCGCTCCTCCGGGGTCAGCGGCCCGTCCTTGCGCAGCACGCGCGTGGGGACACCGAGCTTGCCGACGTCGTGCAGGATGCCGGCGAACCGGATCACATCGAGCCGCGCCTCGTCCATGCCCAGTTCGCGGGCGATGAGCACCGAGGCGTGCCCGACCCGTTCGCTGTGTCCCCGGGTGTAGGCGTCCTTGATGTCGACGGCCTGCACCAGCGCCCGGATCGTGGCCTGGTGGGCGGCGCGCTCCCGGTGGTACTGGGCGTACATCCAGCAGGAGATGTACATGGGCAGCATGACGAACAGCGCGGCCGGCCAGCCGTACGGGCTGCGCCACAGCACCGCCATCATCAGCCCGGCGAGCCCGTGCAGGGCGTGCGGGGCGAGTGAGCGGGGCAGCAGGCCGCGCCAGGCGGCGGGCAGCGGGACGCGTTCGGCGGTGGCCAGGATGCCGCCGTCGAGGGCGGTGACCACCAGGCAGAAGGCGAGCGCGGCGGCGCCGGCGGGCAGCAGGACGTGCGGGAAGTCGGAGGCGGCGACATCGGCGGGCCCGCCGAGGAGCACCGCCGTGTGCGCGGCCGCCCACGTGGCGAGGGCGAGCTGCGCGGAACGCCAGACCCGGCGCGGCAGGGCTGGCCGCTGCTCGACGTGGGAGACCAGCGCGCCCGGCACGGCGGCGAGGGCGGCCGCGGCGGGCGGCAGCAGCAGGGCGGCCGCGAGCAGCACGGGAAAGAACGATCCGGCACCCACCGGAACGGACTCGGCGCCGAGCAGCCTGCCCAGGAGCGGGCAGCGGGCGGGCCACTCGCACAGGGCGTAGAGCGCGGCGAGGAGGAGCAGTGCGCGCCAGGGGGTCGAAGCGTCCGGGGCGAGCGCCGGGAGCGCGCACACCACGGCGCACGACACGGCTCCGGCGATGTACGCGCGCGCCGCTGCCGGAATCGCCACCACCGTCTCCCCGCCGTCCCGTCGGTCTCTTTGTCGGCTTGGTCTCTTGTCGGCCAAGTGGACCGTCAGGCTAACCAGTTGGCCGCGGCGTGGCGGCTGGACAAAGCCGATTAGCACCTTCGGGTGATGGGAGGCATACGGCGCGGAAAACGGAGAAGGGGTGCGCCGCGAACGAACGCGGCACACCCCTCTGTCCGGGATCTGCTACTCCTGGGTGGCTGCCGTCACATCGTGGTCCGGCACGGTCTCACCCGACCGGATCAGCTCGATCCGGCCCATGACCTTGGCCCGCAGGTCCGCCGGAACGTCGTCGTGTCCGCAGCACCGCTTGACCAGCTTCTTCACGGCCTGTTCCAGCCCGTACTTCTCCAGGCACGGGGAGCACTCCTCGAAGTGCACCTCGAACTTGGTGCAGTCACTGTCGGGCATCTCGCGGTCGAGGAACTCGTAGAGGTGGTCCAGGACCTCCGAGCAGTCCGTCTCGTGCGGCTCTCCGCAGCTCATGAGCCCGAGCCTTTCCCGTTGTTCGACGACTCTCCGGCGCCCGCGGGGACCAGCCCGCGTTCGCGGGCGTAGTCCTCGAGCATGCCGCGCAGTTGGCGGCGCCCACGGTGCAGTCGGGACATCACCGTACCGATGGGTGTACCCATGATGTCCGCGATCTCCTTGTACGCAAAGCCCTCGACATCGGCCAGATAGACGGCGATGCGGAACTCCTCGGGGATCGCCTGGAGGGCTTCCTTCACGTCGGAGTCGGGCAGGTGGTCCAGCGCCTGGGACTCGGCCGACCGCAGACCGGTGGACATGTGCGACTCCGCGCGGGCGAGCTGCCAGTCCTCGATCTCCTCGGCGGCGCTGCGCTGGGGCTCGCGCTGCTTCTTGCGGTACGAGTTGATGAAGGTGTTCGTGAGGATCCGGTACAGCCACGCCTTGAGGTTGGTGCCCTCCCGGAACTGGTGGAAGGACCCGTACGCCTTCGCGTACGTCTCCTGCACCAGGTCCTCGGCGTCGGCGGGGTTGCGCGTCATGCGCAGCGCCGCCGAGTACATCTGGTCGAGGTACTCCAGGGCGTCCCGCTCGAAGCGCGCGTTACGCTCGGCCGTGGTCTCCTCGTGGCCGTCGTCGGTCCCTGTGTCGGTCCCAGTGACCGGACCCACCTCCTCCAGCGCTGCGGCGGCGAGACCGAGTGCGGACCCGCTCGAATCGGAGAATAGTCGACCTTCCGGGGACAGGTCCTTCCGATTCTTCCCACCCGGTGTGCGGCCCGTCAGACCAGGGGCGGTCGTGGCCGCCGGCAGCACGGTCCAGTCCAGCTCGGTGGCGGCCTGCGACCGGCTCGGGCAGATGGTCGAACCCATGCGACGGACTCCCTCTCCTGGCTCTTCTCTCTCACCGACGCTCGTCACAACACCGGGTGGGGCCTCCGTCATTCCCGCACGGCACGCACCCATTTCCCGACCGCGTCCGTGATCACCTTCAGGGCCTCGTCCTGGGTGAGGGGCGCCCGCTTGGGCACGGCGAACCCATGATCGCCGTAGGGCACCTCGACCAGCTCGTGGTCCCCGGCCGGGAACTCCTCCGGCCTGCCGAACGGGTCGTTGCCGCCCTGGACGACGAGCGTGGGCACCCCGGCGCCGAGCAGCTCGTCCGCCCGGGAGCTCTCCGGCTTGCCGGGCGGGTGGAGCGGGAACGACAGCGCGAGCACGGCGTGGGCGCCCAGCTCGCGCGCGGTACGGCAGGCCACGCGGGCGCCGGCGCTGCGCCCGCCGGCCACCACGGGCACGCCGGGTGCGCGCAGCGCCGGCCACAGGTCGCGCCAGCCCTCGTCGAGCCGCTTGGGCGCGGGTGCCAACTTCTTGCCGGCGACCCGCCAGGGCTGCTCGACGAGCGCGACGGTCACCCCGGCGGCGGGCAGGCTCGCCGCGAGCGCCTGGAGGTCGCGGGCCTCGATGCCCCCTCCGGCGCCGTGGCCCAGGGCCACGACGAGACGGGCGGCGCCCTCGGCCTCGTACCAACTGATACGGGCGTCCCCGACGCCGGTCGGAACGGTTTCGGTGGTGGTCACCCGGCCATCCTGCCGTGTGCCGGGCTCAGAACAGGGTTGCCTCCTCGGGGGCGGCGATTTCCACCGGCAGCTCGGGGCCGTTGTTGCGGACGTTGCTGACGGCGGTCGTGACGGGGTGGGCCCGCATCAGGCCCGCGGGCGGCGGGGTGAGCAGGGAGCGCAGCTCGTCCGGGTCCGTGCGGGCCGGGTCCAGCCAGGCGTCCCACCGGTCGGGGGTCAGCATCAGCGGCATGCGCGGGTGGATGTCGGCCAGCGAGCGCGGGCCCTCCGCCGGGGCCACGCCCAGGGGGTCGGTGTCGGCCTCGGTGGTGATCACCGAGCAGGTGGCCCACCAGGCCCGCGGGTGGTCGGGCGCCAGGGTGGGGTCGCGCCAGAACTCGTACAGCCCCGCCATCGCGAAGACCGATCCGTCGGCGGGCGTGACGAAATAGGGCTGCTTGCGGGGGCGCTTCTTCTTGCCCTGCTCTTCCAACTGCCGCTCGTCGGCCCCGGTGACCCACTCGTAATAGCCGTCGGCGGGCAGGATGCACCGGCGCGTGGCGAACGCCTGCCGGAAGGAGGGCTTCTCGTGGACGGTCTCCGCGCGGGCGTTGATCATCCGGGCGGCGCCCTCCGGAGACTTCGACCAGGACGGCACGAGGCCCCACTTCAGGACGCGGAGCTGCCGAACCGGACGGCGGTGATCCGCGTCCTTTTCCTTGAGGGGGCGTTCGAGGACCGCGTACACCTCTTTGGTCGGGGCCACGTTCCAGTCGGGGGCCAGGGCCTCCTCCGGCTCCCATTTCTCTATCTGGAAGAGTCCGGTCAGATCCTCGGGCTTACGACTCGCCGAATAACGTCCGCACATACTCGCCAACACTGCCACGTGCCACTGACACCATGAGGAGCCGTCCGAGAAATGGCCAGCACCGACATCCTCGGTACCCAGCCCGCCCCGGACCTGTGGCTCGTCGTCGTCACCGCCGTGGCGGCCCTCGCCGTGACCACCCCGCACGGGGTGTGGCGGGTCTCACGCAACGCCATCACCATCGCCCACGAGGGCGGCCACGGGCTGATCGCCCTGCTCACCGGCCGCCGCCTCGACGGCATCCGGCTCCACTCGGACACCAGCGGCCTCACCGTCAGCCGTGGCAAACCCACCGGCCTCGGCATGATCCTGACCGCGGCCGCCGGTTACACCGCGCCGTCCCTGCTCGGCCTGGGCGGCGCCTGGCTGCTCGCCGCGCACCGGATCACCCTGCTGCTGTGGATCGCCACGGCGCTGCTGCTGGCCATGCTGGTGATGATCCGCAACGCCTACGGGGCGCTCACCGTCGTCGTGACGGGGGCCGCGTTCCTGCTGGTGTCGTGGCTGACGGAACCGGACGTCCAGTCGGCGTTCGCGTACAGCGCCGTGTGGTTCCTGCTCCTGGGCGGGGTACGGCCGGTCTTCGAGCTCCAGGCCAAGCGGCGGCACGGCGGTGCCCCGGATTCGGACGCCGACCAGCTCTCGCGGCTCACGCACGTCCCGGCGGCGCTGTGGCTGTTCCTCTTCCACGCCGTCTCGCTCTGCTCCCTGATCGGCGGCGGTCGCTGGCTGCTCGGCCTGTGACACCAGGGGGCGGCGCCGAGCGCCCGTACGTGCCCCCGCCGCACGCCCGTGTGAACCGATAGGGACCGATAGGGGCCCTGGCTGCTCGGTCCGTGATCGGCCGTGACCACTTGCCCCGTCTAAAGTGAGGGGCATGACCGAAACCCCCGCGCAGCTCGATCTCTGGCCGGCCCCGTACGCAAGCGGAGCCGTGGACGCGACCGTCACCGTGCCCGGGTCCAAGTCGGTCACCAACCGGGCCCTGGTGCTCGCCGCCCTCGCCTCCGAGCCCGGCTGGCTGCGGCACCCGCTGCGCTCGCGCGACACCCTGCTGATGGCGGAGGCCCTGCGCACCATGGGCGTCGGCATCGAGGAGGGCGTGGGCCCCGACGGCACGGGCGAGCGGTGGCGGGTCATCCCGGCGGGCCTGCACGGCCCGGCCACGATCGACGTCGGCAATGCCGGAACGGTCATGCGCTTCCTCCCGCCCGTGGCGGCGCTCGCCACCGGCCCGGTCCGCTTCGACGGCGACCCGCGCTCCTACGAGCGGCCGCTGCACGGGGTGATCGACGCCCTGCGCGTCCTGGGCGCCCGGATCGACGACGACGGGCGCGGCTCGCTGCCGATGACCGTGCACGGGGCGGGGGCGCTGGAGGGCGGCCCGGTGGAGATCGACGCCTCGTCGTCGTCCCAGTTCGTCAGCGCCCTGCTGCTGTCCGCGCCGCGCTTCAACCAGGGCGTGGAGGTACGCCACACCGGCGCCAGGCTCCCCTCGATGCCGCACATCCGGATGACCGTCGACATGCTGCGGGCGGTCGGCGCCCAGGTCGACGAGCCCGAGACGGGCGGCGAGCCGAACGTGTGGCGGGTCTCCCCCTCCGCGCTCCTCGGCCGCGACCTGACCGTCGAGCCGGACCTGTCCAACGCCCAGCCGTTCCTGGCCGCCGCGCTGGTCACCGGCGGGCGGGTCACCATCCCCGACTGGCCCGAGCGCACCACCCAGCCCGGTGACGCGCTGCGGGAGATCTTCACCGAGATGGGTGGCTCCTGCGAGCTGACCGAGCAGGGCCTGACCTTCACCGGCACGGGTACCATCCACGGCATCGACGTGGACCTGGGCGAGGTCGGCGAGCTGACGCCCGGCATCGCGGCGGTCGCGGCCCTCGCCGACTCGCCCTCCACGCTGCGCGGCGTCGCCCACTTGCGGCTGCACGAGACGGACCGGCTGGCCGCGCTCACCAAGGAGATCAACGAGCTGGGCGGTGACGTCACCGAGACGGCGGACGGACTGCACATCCGCCCGCGCCCGCTGCACGGCGGCGTGTTCCACACGTACGACGACCACCGGATGGCGACGGCCGGAACGGTCATCGGCCTCGCCGTCGACGGCGTGGAGATCGAGAACGTCGCGACGACCGCGAAGACCCTGCCGGACTTCCCGCAGATGTGGACCGGAATGCTCGGAATGCTCGAGGCCTGATACGACATGCGCCGCTACGGCAAGAACCCCGACGAGGACGACATCCGCTCCCGTCCCAACCCCAAGGGCAACCGGCCCCGGACCAACATCCGCCCCAAGCACGAGGACGCCGCCGAGGGCATGGTCCTCACCGTGGACCGCGGCCGGCTGACGTGCCTCGTCGAGGACCGGGTCGTCATGGCGATGAAGGCCCGCGAGCTGGGCCGCAAGGCCGCCGTCGTCGGCGACCGGGTCTCCCTGGTCGGCGACCTGTCCGGCAAGAAGGACACCCTCGCGCGGATCGTCCGCATCGAGCCACGCGGCTCCGTCCTGCGCCGTACGGCCGACGACGACGATCCCTACGAGCGGGTCGTCGTCGCCAACGCCGACCAGCTCGCCATCGTCACGGCCCTGGCCGACCCCGAGCCGCGCCCCCGGCTGATCGACCGGTGCCTGGTCGCGGCGTACGACGGCGGCCTGGAGCCGCTGCTGGTGCTCACCAAGTCGGACCTGGCCCCGCCCGAGAAGCTCCTGGAGCTGTACGGCGCGCTCGACATCCCGTACGTCGTGACGAGCCAGGACGAGCTGTATGACGGCCACACCGCCGCCGACCGGGTCCGTGAGTACCTCGCGGGACGCACCACCGCGTTCGTCGGCCACTCGGGCGTCGGCAAGACGACCCTGGTGAACGCGCTGGTGCCGGAGGACCGCCGGCGGCTGACCGGCGACGTCAACGCGGTGACCGGCCGCGGCCGGCACACCACCACCTCGGCGCTGGCCCTGCCGCTGGACCGCGCCGAGGGTTGGGTGATCGACACCCCGGGCGTGCGGTCCTTCGGGCTGAACCACGTGGACCCGTCCCGGGTCATCAACGCCTTCCCGGATCTCGTACCGGGTACGGAGAGCTGCCCGCGCGCGTGCAGCCACGACGAGCCGGACTGCGCCCTGGACGCGTGGGTCGCGGAGGGCCACGCCGATCCGGCGCGGCTGTACTCGCTCCGGCGGCTCCTCGCCACGCGTGAGCGACGCGAAGGCGACTGAGCCGCGCACGTTTGCGGATAGCTCGGACCGGTAAGTGCATAATCGCACCAAGTGACACGAAGCAGTCACCGACATCACTCACCGAGGTCACCGACGCGGGAGGCACTGACGATGGCGTGGCTGCTGGTGATTATCGCCGGTTTTCTGGAGACGGGCTTCGCGGTCTGCCTCAAGCTGTCCCACGGGTTCACCCGGCTGTGGCCGACCGTCGCGTTCGCCTGCTTCGCGATGGGCAGCTTCGGTCTGCTGACGCTGTCGCTGCGGAAGCTGGACGTCGGCCCGGCGTACGCGGTGTGGACGGGCATCGGCGCGGCGGGCACGGCGGTCTACGGGATGATCTTCCTGGGTGACCTGGTGTCCACGCTGAAGATCATCTCGATCTCGCTGGTGATCGTCGGGGTCATCGGTCTGCAGTTGTCGGGCTCGTCACCGCACTGAGCGCCCGGCGCAGCAGGGAGCCCACGTCCCCGGGCCCCGGTGCGATCACGTACGAGAGCGCCAGCCGCACCGCCAGTTCGCACGCCGCCTCACGGGCGTCCACACGACCCTCCTCACGCACGTCGCCGTACGCGTCGCCGTACGCGCCCCCGTCCGCCGCCGCGGATGCCGCCTCGGATGCCGCCCGGTCCGTGTGCCCGCCGCCGGGGTGGCCCTGCTCCAGCGCGGCCCGCGACCGCTCCCGTACGGCCGCCACCAGCTCGCCGGGGCCCGGCGCCCCGGCGTCGGCGCGGCGCTGCGCCGGGGGCCCGGCCGGCGCCCGGAAGCGGGCGGGCGCGGAGCGCGGCGCGGGCAGCCGGTCGCCCCAGCAGCCGGTGAGCAGGGCGCGCAGCAGCGGCCGCGCGGCCGCCTCGCCGACGGTCCACTCGGCGACCGATACGAGCCGCTCGACGGCGTCCGTCCGCTCCTGGAGGACGCCTTCGACCCCGTACAGATAGGCGTCCGCCTCGCGCCGCACCAGGGCGCGGGCGAGCCCCTCCTTGCTGCCGAACTCGTTGTAGAGGGTCTGCCGGGAGACGCCCGCCGCGGACGCCACGTCGACCATCCGGACCGCCGACCAGGGCAGTCCCCCGAGGGCCGCCATGGCGGCGTTGAGCAGTGCTTCTCGGGCGGTGGGCATCGTCGCCTCCCAGGCCGTCGCCTCCCGGGCCGTCGCCTCGGCTCTGCGCTCAGAGTTGACGGGCGGCCACGCACTGTCAATAGGCCCTGCTGAAGCAGCCGATCCCCCGGGATAGAGTCGCCCCATGGCCGATTACCACGATGATCTGCGTCTCGCCCACGTCCTCGCGGATGCCGCCGACGCCGCCACCATGGACCGGTTCCGGGCCCTGGACCTGAAGGTCGAGACCAAGCCCGACATGACGCCGGTGAGCGAGGCGGACAAGGCGGCCGAGGAGCTGATCCGGGGCCATTTGCAGCGCGCCCGGCCGCGTGACGCGATCCTGGGCGAGGAGTACGGCGTGGAGGGCACCGGCCCGCGCCGCTGGGTGATCGACCCGATCGACGGCACCAAGAACTACGTGCGCGGGGTGCCCGTGTGGGCGACGCTGATCGCGCTGATGGAGGCCGGGCCGGGCGGCTTCCAGCCGGTGGTGGGCGTGGTGTCGGCGCCCGCGCTGGGCCGCCGCTGGTGGGCGGCGAAGGGGCTGGGCGCGTACACCGGACGCAGCCTGACGTCGGCCACGCGCGTCCAGGTGTCCAAGGTGGCGGAGCTTTCGGACGCCTCGTTCGCGTACTCCTCGCTCAGCGGCTGGGAGGAGCAGGGGCGGCTGGACGGTTTCCTGGACCTCACGCGCGCGTGCTGGCGGACGCGCGGCTACGGCGACTTCTGGCCGTACATGATGGTCGCGGAGGGCTCGGTGGACATCTGCGCGGAGCCGGAGCTGTCCCTCTGGGACATGGCGGCGCCCGCGATCGTGGTCCAGGAGGCGGGTGGTTCGTACACCGACCTCGACGGGAAGCCCGGCCCGCACGGCGGCAACGCGGCGGCGTCGAACGGGCTGCTGCACGAGGAGTTGCTGGGTTACCTGAACCAGCGGTACTGAGCCGGAGTCAGGCTCCCGGCGCCCACCGTCCGTTGTGGCGTCCGGGTGCCAGGTGGTGCACGCCCTCTTGTTGAGGCCCCGGCGGGCTGCCACTGTAAGAGTCCCCCCGCTTGTGAACTTGTGAATCCTTTCTCATGGGGATTCACCAAGGAGGTGGCTCCGCACATGCTCGTACGTGACGCCATGAGCACGGTCGTCCTCACCATCGGCCCCGCACACACCCTGCGCCAGGCAGCCGCGCTGATGGCGGCGCGCCGCGTCGGCGCTGCCGTCGTCCTGGACCAGGACACCAGCGGCCTCGGCATTCTCACCGAGCGCGACATCCTCGTCTCCGTGGGAGCCGGCCAGAACCCCGACCTGGAGACGGCCGGCGCGCACACCACCACCGACGTCGTCTTCGCCGCACCCGGCTGGACCCTGGAGGAAGCCGCACAGGCCATGGCACATGGCGGCTTCCGGCACCTGATCGTGCTGGACGGCAACGGGCCGGTCGGCATCGTCTCCGTACGCGACATCATCCGCTGCTGGGCGCCCGTACGGCTGCGCGCGGCCACACTGACCGCGGGCTAGCGGACGAGCGAGAGGGCCGGCCCCCGCGACGGGAGCCGGCCCTCTGCTTACGACAAGCGATCCAGTGCTGTCAGCCGCGCAGGGCCTGGACCGCGGCCTCCAGCCGCTTGCCGTAGTCCTCGTCCGCCTGGCGGAAGTTGTTGATCGCGCGCTCGGCGATGTCGTCGCGCGACACCTTGGCGATGAAGCCCGCCAGGTTGTCGATCAGACGGGCCTTCTCGTCCTCCGACATCAGGCGGTAGAGGTTCCCCGCCTGCACGAAGTCGTTGTCCTCGGCGTGGACGGGCGCCTCGTGGTCGCCGGTCACACCCGTCACCGGAACCGGCTGCCACAGCGGACGGCCGGTCTGGTTCGGGCCGCCGAAGCTGTTGGGCTCGTAGTTCTTGGCGCCGGCGTGGCGGCCGTCGTACAGGAAGCCGTCTCGGCTGTTCGTCCGCGCCTCGGTGGCGTGCGGACGGTTCACCGGCAGGTGGTCGGCGTTGATGCCGACGCGGTAGCGGTGGGCGTCGCCGTAGGCGAAGAGCCGGCCCTGGAGCATCTTGTCGGGCGAGGGGCCGATACCGGGCACGAAGTGCGCCGGGGAGAAGATCGACTGCTCGACCTCGGCGAAGATGTTCTGCGGGTTGCGGTTGAGCTCCAGCTTGCCGATCTCGATGACCGGGTAGTCCGCGTGCGGCCACACCTTGGTGAGGTCGAACGGGTTGAAGCGGTACGTCGCCGCCTCGGCGGCGGGCATGATCTGCACACCGACGGTCCAGGACGGGTAGTCGCCGCGCTCGATCGCCTCGCGCAGGTCGCGCTGGTGGGAGTCCGGGTCCTCACCCGCGAGCTTGTTGGCCTCTTCCTGCGTGAGGCACTTGATGCCCTGGTCGGTCTTGAAGTGGTACTTGACCCAGAAGACCTCGCCGGCCTCGTTGTTCCACTGGAAGGTGTGGGAACCGAAGCCGTCCATGTGGCGGTAGCTCGCCGGGATGCCGCGGTCACCGAACAGCCAGGTCACCTGGTGCGTCGACTCGGGCGACAGCCCCCAGAAGTCCCAGACGTTGTCCGCCTCCTGCGAGCCGGTGTACGGGTCGCGCTTCTGGGTGTGGATGAAGTCGGGGAACTTGATGGCGTCCTTGATGAAGAACACCGGGGTGTTGTTGCCGACGAGGTCGTAGTTGCCCTCTTCGGTGTAGAACTTCAGCGCGAAGCCGCGCGGGTCACGGACCGCGTCGGCCGCACCGAGGTTGCCCGCCACGGTCGAGAAGCGGAGGAACGTCTCCGTCTGCTTGCCGACCTCGGAGAGGAACTTCGCCCGGGTGTACTTCGTGACGTCGGCGGTCACCGTGAAGGTGCCGTACGCACCGGCACCGCGCGCGTGAACGACGCGCTCCGGGATGCGCTCGCGGTTGAAGTGCGCGAGCTTCTCCAGCAGCAGTTGGTCCTGGACGAGAACCGGACCACCGACGCCCGCGGTCTCGCTGTTCTGGTTGTCGGCGACCGGCGCGCCGGCCTCCGTGGTGAGCGGTCCCTGCGTCACGTGCGCCTCCTGCGTGAGTCCTGCGTTGTCCTGCAAGTCCTGTCCCTTGGCTAATGCCGTCCCCGATCCTACAATGGACATTGTCTAAGTCAAGCCTGCTTCCAAAGCCACACCGATTCGGGACTTAGGTCCCCTGCTGTTAGGCTGGTTTTCATGAGTGACCTGTTGGAACGACTGCGTGGACGCGGCTGGCGGATGACCGCCCAGCGACGTGTCGTGGCCGAGGTCCTCGATGGGGACCACGTTCATCTGACCGCCGATGAGGTGCACGCCCGCGCGGTGGAGCGGCTTCCCGAGATCTCCCGCGCGACGGTGTACAACACGCTGGGTGAGCTGGTGACGCTGGGTGAGGTCCTGGAGGTGTCCACGGACCGCCGCGCCAAGCGGTACGACCCGAACGCCCACCGCCCGCACCACCACCTGGTGTGCGCCCGCTGCGGCGCGATCCGCGACGTCCACCCGACGGGCAACCCGCTGGCCGACCTGCCGGCCACCGAGCGCTTCGGCTTCACGATCTCCGACGTGGAAGTCACCTACCGCGGCGTCTGCCCGGACTGCGCGTCCGCCTGACGCAGCTCGTCGACGAAGCCCCCGGACGCATCAGCGCCGGGGGCTTCCTCGTACGGGCCGGCTCGCGCCGGGAACACCGAAGGCCCGGATCCTGATGGATCCGGGCCTTCGGTTTCAGTAGCGGGGACAGGATTTGAACCTGCGACCTCTGGGTTATGAGCCCAGCGAGCTACCGAGCTGCTCCACCCCGCGTCGGTGAACACAACCTTACGGGACCGTGTGGACCAGCGCAAATCCATAAGCGAGCCTTGGGCTGCGGGCGGCCACGTGCCTACGCCGTGAGCTCCTGGTGCAGTGCCTCGCTGAGCCGGGCGGCCCGCTCGGCGACCTCGGCGGGGCCCAGCTCGACCGCGCGGGCGCACCAGCGGCGGCCCTCGGTCAGCTCGCCCCGGCGGGCGGCGAGCAGCGCCAGGCGCAGGGCGGCCCGCCCGTGTCCCGCCCGGGCGGCGCGGGTCCACCAGAGCGACGCCTCGCGTTCGTTGCCGTCCCGGGCGAGCAGCAGGCCCAGGTTGAAGGCGCCGTTGCGGCTGCCCGCCTCGGCGGCCTCCCGGTACCAGCGGGCCGCCTCGGCGGTGTCCCCCCGGGCGGCGGCCAGCATGCCGACCCGTACCTGGGCGCGGCGGTGGCCCTGCTCGGCCGCCCGCTCGTACCACTCCTCGCACTCGCTCTTCGGCGCCTGCGGCTCACCGAGCGCGGGCGGCCCGGTGGGCGCCTGGCGGGCGTCCAGCACGGTGGCGAGGCGGAACGCGGCCTCGGCGCTGCCGCCGCCGGCCGCGCACCGCAGGTGGCGCTCGGCCTCCTGCTCGTCGCCGTCCCGGAGGCGGGCGATGCCGACCTGGAGCGCGGCCTCGGTGTGGCCGGCCGCGGCGGCCCGCTCGTACCAGCGCAGCGCCGTCTCGTCGTCGTCGCGACCCGCGTAGAGGATGCCCAGGTTGAAGGCGGCGTCGACGCTGCCCGCCTCGGCGGCCTTGGAGAACCACGGCTCGGCGCCGTTCGGGTCGCCGCTCTGGAGGAGCAGGATGGCCAGGGCGTTCGCGGCCTCGCGGTGACCCGCGTAGGCGGCGCGCCGGTACCACTGCTCGGCCTGGGAGACGCGGTTCTGGGCGGCGAACAGGAGCCCGAGGTTGTACGCGCCGTTCACATCGCCCGCGTCGGTGGCCGCGCGGTACCAGCGCTCGGCCGTCTGGTGCTCGCCACGGGCGGCGTGCAGGGCGCCCAGCGCGTTGGCGGCGTTGCCGTCGCCGTCCTGGGCGGCGCGCAGCCACCAGACGGCGGCGCTCTCCTCGTCGCCGGCGTCACGGAGCAGGAACCCGAGCGCGCACGCGGCGCGGGACTCGCCGTCCTTGGCGGACGTCAGGTACCAGCGGCCGGCCTCCTTGAGCTCGCCGCGCCGTTCGAGGATGGCCCCGAGGTGCAGGGCGGCGCGGCGGTGGCCACGGGCGGCCGCCTGCCGGTACCACTGCTCGGCGGTTTCGCCGCCGGTGGTGGCGGCGGTGTCGTCGGCGGTCTTGGCGTCCGCCTTCCGCTCCAGGGCGCGGGCGAGGCGGTAGGCGGCTTCGCGGTGCCCCTGCTCGGCGGCGGCGCGCAGCCACCGCTCGGCGCCGACGTCGCTGCGGTGCTCCAGCAGGTCGGCGAGGGCGTACGCGCCGAGGGCGTGGCCCTGCTCGGCGGACTGGCGCAGCCAGTACTCGGCCGCCGGCTCGTCGCCGCGCTCGCGGTAGTGGCGGCCCAGGGCGTGGGCGGCGGCCGCGGAACCGGCCACGGCGGCGATACGCCACCAGCCGGCGGCCTCGTCGGCGTATCCACGCTGGTGGAGGAGGACGCCCAGGTTGTTGGCGGCGGCGCGGTCGCCGTCGGCGGTGGCGGCGCGGAGGTAGGGCTCGGCGCCGTCGAGGTCGCCGCGGCGCAGCAGCAGGGCACCGAGGACGCTCATGGCGGCGGTGTCGCCGTTCTCGGCGGCGCGGCGGTGACGCTCCTCGGTCTCGACGGCGTCGCTGGTCTCGGTGCTGTCCATGGCGGTGGTCTCCATGGCAGCGTCACTCATCACGTCCGCGGCGCTTTCGGCGTGCCGCTGCACAAACCGCCCTGTCTCCAACAGAGTTGCCCTGTCCCCCATAATTCCCATCGTCGCACCACCTGCTACCCGCGTACACCTGGTATACCGCAGCCAGTGAGGTCACTTCAGCGTTTTGTCGACATGCCCACAGGGAGACAAGTCAAACACGTCTCACCCCAACTGCCCCCGTCAGGGCCGTTCTTCACACCAGCCCCGCTCCCCACGGACACAGCAAGGGCCCGGATCCTGGAAGGATCCGGGCCCTTGCTTTCAGTAGCGGGGACAGGATTTGAACCTGCGACCTCTGGGTTATGAGCCCAGCGAGCTACCGAGCTGCTCCACCCCGCGTCGTTGTGTCACTACCGTATCACGACCCGGGAGTGCCCCCGCCCGCCCGGAGGACGGGCAGGGGCACCGCCATGGTTCAGCCGCTGGACGCGGGCTTGCCGGCACCGGCCGTACCGGCACCCGGCTGGGGCTTGGCCGCCCCGGCCGCCGGCTTGCCGTCGGCGTTCTTGCCGGCGTCCGCCTTGCGCTGGGCGTCGGCGGCGGCGGCTCGCTGGAGCGCCTCCGCCAGCGCCTCCTGCGCCTTGCCGTACGCGGTCCAGTCACCCTTCTTCATGGCCGCCTCGCCGTCCGCGAACGCCTTCTGCGCGTCCGCGATCGCCTGCTGGAGCGCGGCCTCACCGGTGGCCGGCGGCTTGGTCGGGTCGCTCGGCGGCGGCGGTGTGGTGGGCGTCTCACCGTCCACCCCGAAGACCGCGTTCAGCGCCTTGGCGAGGTCGTCCTCGAACACCGTGGTGTCCTTGGTCGTGTCGCCTTCCGGCTGGTCCGCGTCGACGTACGACACCGCCACCTTCCGCATCAGCGGATACGCGGCGTTGCGGCCCTGTGCGTAGATCGGCTCCACGTACAGGAAGCCGCCGTCGAGGGGCACCGTCAGCAGGTTGCCGTACTGGATGTCGGAGTCGGCGCCCTTGAGGTCACGGACGAACTGGGCCACGGAGGGCAGGCTGTTGAGCTTGTTCTGCACCTGCGCGGGGCCTGGCACGTCCTGGGTGACCCTGAGCAGCCTTATCCGGCCGTAGTCCTTGCTGTTGGCGTCGGCGTCGACCGCCATGAAGCCGCCCAGGTTGGGCCGGCCGTTCGGCGTGAACGTCGTCGTCAGCGAGAACCGCTGCGCCGTGTCCCCGGGCATCTTCAGGCTCAGGTAGTACGGCGGAACCGCGTTGCCGTCCCTGTTGGTCGGGTCGTCCGGCACCTGCCAGGCGTCACTGCCGCTGTAGAACTGGGCGGCGTCCTGGACGTGGTAGCGGGTCAGCAGCTCGCGCTGGACCTTGAACATGTCCTGCGGGTAGCGCAGGTGCTCCCGCAGGCTGTCCTTGATGGCGCTCTTGGGCTGCACCGTGCCGGGGAACGCCTTCATCCAGGTCTTGAGGACCGGGTCCTGGGTGTCCCACTGGTACAGCTTCACCGTGCCGTCGTAGGCGTCGACGGTGGCCTTCACCGAGTTGCGGATGTAGTTGACCTGGTTCTGCTGGGCGACGACCGCGCGCGTCTGGTTGCCCGCGGTGAGGGAGTCCGTGGTGGTGTCCCCCAGCGTCGTGCGCGACGCGTACGGGTAGCCGTTCGTCGTCGTGTAGGCGTCGACGATCCACTGGATCCGGCCGTCGATGACCGCCGGGTACGCGTCGCCGTCGATGGTCAGCCAGGGGGCGACCGCCTCCACGCGCTGCTTGGGCGTGCGGTTGTAGAGGATCCGCGAGCCGTCGCCGATGGCTCCCGAGTACAGGATCTGCGGCTCGCTGAAGGCCACGGCGTAGGCGGCCCGGTTGAAGGCGTTGGAGAGGTTGACCCCGCTCTTGCCCTTGAAGCTGGTGGTCTTCTCGCCGTTCTCCTCGTAGTCGAGCTCCTTCTGCGGACCGCCGACGATCGAGTACTGCTCGGTCTTCTCGCCGTAGTAGATCCGCTGCTCGTACGTGGGCAGCTCGCCCTTGGTCGGCAGGCCGGCCTCGGTGAAGATCGGGGAGCCGTTGGCGTCCGTCGCCGTGCCCGTGGCCAGGATCGCGCCATAGCCGTGGGTGTACGTGAAGTGGTCGTTGATCCAGTTCCGCTTCGGGATGCCCCTGATGTTCAGCTCACGCAGACCGATGACCGTGTCCTTGCCCTGGTACCGGTCGACGTCGAGCGTGGTCGGGAACTGGTAGTACTTCCGCCGCTGCTCGAGCTGCTGGAAGGTCGGCGACACGATGTTCGGGTCGACCAGCCGGTAGCTGGCGGCCAGGTCGGCATCGGCCCGCAGCTTGTCCTTGGCCTTGACCGTGGACTTGCCGGAGTAGTTCTCCGGCTTCGCCCGGTCGATGTCGTACGCCTTGCGCGTCGCGTCGATGTTCTTCTCGATGTACGGCGCTTCCTTGGCCTGCTCGTTCGGCTGGACCTGGAACTTCTGCACGATCGCCGGGTAGAGCCCGCCGATGAGGATCGCCGACAGGACCATGAGCCCGAAGCCGATCACCGGGAGCTGCCAGGTGCGGCGCCAGAGCGTCGCGAAGAACAGCACGGCGCAGATGACGGCGATGCAGAAGAGGATGGTCTTCGCCGGCAGGTAGGCGTTGGCGTCGACGTACCTCAGGCCCGTCCAGTTGCCCGTCGCCTTGAAGTCGCTGGACTTCACCGCCAGGCCGTACCGGTCGAGCCAGTACGCGACCGCCTTCAGCGAGACGAAGACGCCCAGCAGGACGGAGAGGTGACCGGTCGCGGCGGCGGTCGCGCGCGCGCCCGGGCTGGTGACGCGCAGCCCGCCGTACAGGTAGTGCGTCAGGGCCGCGGCGATCAGCGACAGCACGGTCGCGGCGAAGCCGAAGCCCAGCAGGAACCGGTACCAGGGCAGGTCGAAGGCGTAGAACGCCACGTCCATGCGGAACTGCGGGTCCTTCTGGCCGAAGGGCACGCCGTTGACCCACATCAGCCAGGTCCGCCACTGACCGGACGCGGAGGCACCCGCGATCAGCCCGACCAGGGCGGTGATCGCCAGGAGCACCCACTTCTTGTACGGGGCCAGCCCCATCCGGTACCGGTCCAGGCTCTGCTGCTCCAGCGACATGGCGCTCAGCGGCGGGCGCAGCCGGTGCGCGAGCCAGATGTTCAGTCCGACCGCCAGGGCCATCAGCAGACCGAAGACGGCGAAGAGGCCGATCTTGGTCCACAGGGTGGTGGTGAAGACGGACGAGTAATTGACGGACCTGTACCACAGCCAGTCCGTCCAGAACCCGGCGAACATGACGAAGAGCATGGCCAGCACGGCCAGTACGCCCAGTGTCATGAGCAGGGTACGGGCCCGCCGGGACGGCCGGCCGACTCTGATCCGTGGCCCGGTCGGGCCTCCGCCGCGGTCCGGCATCTGGAAAGCCAACGTGCGCCCCTCGAGTTCGCGGTCGTGTGGTGAAGCAGGCCCAGCGATCGTAGAGCCCACTCATGCAACTTACTGAAGCTTTACCTAGTTCCCGTCTCCGGGTCGAAAGGAGGCAGGATATTGACCATGTCCAACGTTTCTCCCTCAGGTCCCCCGATGGCCGCCAGCCCGCTGACCCGTGCCGTGCTCGAAATCGACGAGTACGCGTCCGGCCTCGGCTGGGACCAGCCGGCCCGGCTCTTCGCCCTCGTCGACACCGCGCGGCTGCGCTCCCAGGAGCCGGCCCTGGCGTCCCAGCTCGGCCTCGACACCGACGAGGCCGCCGCCCCCCTCACCCCGATCGAGCAGGACGAGATCCCCGCCGACCGGCCGCTCGACGAGTTCCTCGCCACCATCGCCTGGCCCGACGCCGTGGCGGGCTGCGCGATGACGGTGGAGCGGCTGATGCTCCCGCCGTCCGCCGAGGCCTCCGTCCCGGACGGCCTCGACGAGGCGGGCCTGGCCAAGTGGGTCGCCGCCCACCCCGACCGCCAGGAGGTCCGCATGACGGTCGCGGTCCTCCGCGACGGCGCCCGCGAGTCGGCGCTCCGGCTGCGCGAGAAGGACTCCCCCACCGAGGTCCTCACCGGCGCCGACCTCGTCCCCGGCCTCGCCGAAGCGCTGGCGGCCACATTCGAGTCCTGACGGGCGGAGCGGGCCACCGGCCCGCAAGGCCGGCTCCGCGCCGGGGGCCCGGCGGGGGCCGGTGCCGGGGGCGGTCCCTCGTCAGCTTGCCGAGCAGCTCGGCAGGCCGGTGGTGGCGCCCTTGCGGACCTTGTCCAGGGACTGGACCGCGTCCTTGATCGTGTTCACCTTGATCAGGGTGAGCCCGTCAGGCGTGTCCGACGCCGCCGCCGCGCAGTTGTCGGCGGGCGTCAGGAAGTACCTGGCGCCCGCGTTCCGCGCGCCGACCAGCTTCATCTCGATGCCGCCGATGGGCCCGACCTTGCCGGTGTCGTCGATCGTGCCGGTGCCCGCGACGAACTTGCCGCCCGTGAGGTCGCCCGGGGTCAGCTTGTCGACGATTCCGAGGGAGAACATCAGGCCGGCGCTCGGGCCGCCCACATCGGCGAGCTTGATGTCGACATTGAACGGGAACGTGTGGTCGGTCCCGGCCTGGATGCCGACGATCGCCCGGTCGCCCTCGTCGGACGTCTTGGTGGTGACGGTGACCCGCTCGGTCGTAGTGGGCTCGCGGCCCGCCTTCTCCGCGGCCGCCGCGTCCTTCGCCGGGACGATGGTGAAGACCACGTCCTCCTTCGGCTTGTGCTTGGTGACGAGCTTCGCCACGTCCTGCGGCTCCTTGACCGGCGTACCGTCCACGGCCTTGATCACGTCGCCCGCGTGCAGCGTGCCCTCGGCGGGGCTGTCCTTCTGCACGGAGGAGACGACCACGCGGGACGCGACGGGGATGCCCAACTGTCCGAGGGCGGCGACCTTGGCGCTCTCCTGGGACTGGCTGAACTCCTCGGCGTTCTCCTGGGTCGACTCCTCCTCGGTCTTGCCGTTCGGGTAGAGCGTCTCGTGCGGCACCACGACGCTGTCGTGGGCGATCCACCCGAACACCGCCTCGACCAGGTTCATCCTGTAGTCCGCACCGGTGACCCTGACCGTCGTCATATTGAGATGCCCGGTCGTGGGGTAGGTCTTGTGGCCGGAGATCTGGAGCACCGGCTCCCCGTCGGCCTCGCCCAGCGTGTTGACCGTCGGTCCCGGGCTCATCTCCGCGTAGGGCACCCGGAAGAACACGCCTGCGCAGAGCAGCGCGATGAGGACGAGGGTGGAGGCGAGCATCGTCGCAGTGCGGCGGGGCATGGAACGACAGTACGGGACGCGTCTGTCTGTGCACCCCCGGGGCCGGTCCGTACGGGGGGACCGGGAAGGCGGTCAGGCCGTGCCGCTGCCGGAGTGCGACTTCTCCATGACTTCACGGAAGCGCGCATAGCCCGCCAGCTCGGCCACGTCACCGGTGGTCCGGTCCCGTGAGGCCCAGCTTCCCCATATCGCAGCGCCGATGGCAGCGAACAGCGGAATCAGCAACCAGGCGAGAACTGCCATCGCGACCTCCCGTCCCCATGAGCACAACGCACCGAATGATCAGCAGATTAACCATCCGCCGGTTCAACGCTCACGCCAGGGGTCGGGTTACGCAAATCGGACGCTTGGCCACCGTCCGGATCCGGTCAGCAGGCTCCGACCCTCCCCCGGACTTCGTCCGGGGGGACCCCAAACCGGTGCCTGAGACTCAGCAGGCCCCGACCCACTCCTCGGTACCGTCGGAGAACCGCTGGTGCTTCCAGATCGGCACCTCGTGCTTGAGGTCGTCGATCAGCTTGCGGCACGCGTCGAAGGCCTCCGCGCGGTGCGGGCACGACACGGCGACGACCACGGCCAGGTCGCCGACCGTCAGGTCGCCCACCCGGTGAACGGCCGCGAGGGCACGCACGGGATAGTCCGCGACGACCTTCTCCGCGACACGGCGCAGCTCCGCCTCGGCGCTGGGGTGGCTGGAGTAGCCGAGGGCGTCGACGTCGGCGCCACCGTCGTGGTTGCGCACGGTGCCCACGAAGAGGGCGGTACCACCGGCCGCGTCGTCGCCGACGGCCCGGAAGACCTCGTCGAGGGAGAGCGGGGTGTCACGGATCGCCAGCAGCCGGATCGGGTCCGCCGCCGCGCGCTCGCCGGGGTGGTCGTACGTGGGTGCCATGCAGCCATCGTGCCGCACGGGACTGACATCGCGGAATAGCGTTTTCGACCTGCCCGGCCACGCGCGCGTTGGAGCCTCCTACAGGGCCCGCGCCCTCTTCACCGGGCGGCTACAGACCGCGGCGCTTGCGGGCCCGGCGTACCAGGGCGGCCGTGCCCAGCAGGGCGACCGTGGCGCCCGCGGCTCCGGCGGCCGTGGCGTCCTTGCGGCCGAGGCGGCGGCCGGCGACCGTGTGGCGGCCCTCGACCTCCTCCAGGAGCGCGGCGAGGACCTCCTCGTTGGTCCACTGCGGCCGCCAGCCCGCGTCGTGCAGCCGCCCGACGCTGACCACCCATGGATGCATCGTGTACGCCAGGTCACCGGCCGGTGACGGAGTGAGCCCGATCCGGTGCAGCCGGGCCGCCGCCCCGAGGGCCACCGCGGAGGGCAGCTCCATGCGCCGGATACCGCTCAGCTCCTCGACCTCCTCCTGCTCCAGCCAGCCGTCGCAGCCCACCGCGAACTCGCCCTCCACCTTCTCCAGCGCCGCGTACTCCAGCGCGCTGACCAGGTCCTCGACGTGACAGAACTGCCAGGCCGGCCGCGACCCGGCGACCACCAGCAGCCGGGGCGACTCGAAGTACCGGGTCAGCGCCGTGTCCGTGCCGCCCACCAGGACGGCGGGGCGCACGACGGTGACGTTCAGGCCGGGGTGCGCGCGGGGCGCCCGGCGGGCCAGCCGCTCGATCTCCAGCAGGTCGCCCACGCCGGTGGCCTCGGCGGTCGCCCGCAGCTCGGCGTCCTCGGAGAGCGGGATGTCGTTGTCGGGCAGCGCGCCGTACACCATGGCGGACGTGCACAGCACGACCCGGTGGACGCCCGCGGCGGCCGCGGCGGTCAGCACGGTCTGCGTGCCGCGCACGTTGTACGCCGTACGGGCGGCCGCGTCGGTCTCCAGGTCGAGGTCGAGCGCCAGGTGCACCACGACGTCGGCGCCGCGCAGCTTCTCGGCGATGGCCGGGTCCCGCACGTCGAGGATGTGCCACTGCGCCTCGGAGACCTCGCCGCGGCGCTCGTCGATGGCGATGACCTGCTTGACCTCCCCGGAGGCGGCGAGGCGCCGGGTGAGCAGGTCTCCGACGCCGGACGCGGCGCCGGTGACCGCGACGACGGGGCCGCGGCCGGCGGACTGGGTTGAGTGGTTTCGCGCTGCGCGAACCTGCGGATCTGGGGAACTCACCGGGCGTCTCCAGCGGTTGTCTTCAGTACGTACGTGTATGACGCGTACGTACCAGGTGGCGTCCATCCTGCCGCAGGCCATGAGCCGGTGGAGCACCGAGCCCACATCCGGCTCGGATGTCTACGCTGGTGGTGTTGTCGGGCAGCCGCCGCCGGCAGGAAGCCGGCGGCCCTACGAGCCGAGGAACCCCGTGAGTGACACCCCATTCGGATTCGGCCTTCCGCCGGAGGAGCCGGAGGACGGCGACGAAGGCAAGAAGAAGGGACCCGCCGAAGGTGGCAAGGGTGCCGGTGGGAACCCCTTGGGGTTCGGCGGCATGCCGGGCGGCGGGGACAACCCGTTCGCCGCGATGTTCGGTTCCCTGAACCCCACGGACCTGGGCGCGGCCTTCCAGCAGCTCGGACAGATGCTGAGCTATGAGGGCGGTCCGGTCAACTGGGACATGGCCAAGCAGATCGCCCGCCAGACGGTTTCGCAGGGCACGCCCGACGGCACCAAGGACGCCAGTGTGGGCCCGGGCGAGCGGGCGGCGGTCGAGGAGGCCGTGCGCCTCGCCGACCTGTGGCTGGACGGCGTGACGTCCCTGCCGTCGGGGGCGAGCACCGCCGTCGCGTGGAGCCGCGCCGAGTGGGTCGAGGCGACGCTGCCGGCCTGGCAGCAGCTCGTGGACCCGGTCGCCGAGCGGGTCGGCGCGGCCATGGGTGACGTCCTGCCCGAGGAGATGCAGGCCATGGCGGGCCCGCTGATCGGCATGATGCGCTCCATGGGCGGCGCCATGTTCGGCCAGCAGATCGGCCAGGCCGTGGGCGTCCTGGCCGGCGAGGTGGTCGGCTCGACCGATGTGGGGCTGCCGCTGGGCCCGGCCGGCAAGGCCGCGCTGCTGCCGCTGAACGTGGCGGCGTTCGGCAAGGACCTGAGCGTGCCGCAGGACGAGGTCCGGCTGTACCTGGCGCTGCGCGAGGCCGCCCATCAGCGGCTCTTCGCCCACGTGCCGTGGCTGCGCTCGCACCTGTTCGGCGCGGTCGAGGGGTACGCGCGCGGGATCAAGGTCGACACCGGCAAGCTGGAGGACGCGGTCGGCGGGCTCGACCCGTCCAACCCGGAGCAGTTGCAGGAGGCCCTTCAGCAGGGCATGTTCCAGCCGGAGGACACCCCCGAGCAGAAGGCCGCGCTGGCCCGGCTGGAGACGGCGCTGGCCCTGGTCGAGGGCTGGGTGGACGCGGTGGTGCACGAGGCCGCCAAGACCCGTCTCACGTCCGCCGACGCCCTGCGTGAGACGCTGCGCCGCCGTCGCGCCTCGGGCGGCCCCGCCGAGCAGACGTTCGCCACGCTGATCGGTCTGGAGCTGCGGCCTCGGCGGCTGCGGGACGCCTCGCGGCTGTGGGCCTCGCTCACGGACGCGCGCGGTGTCGACGGCCGCGACGGTCTGTGGGAGCACCCGGACATGCTGCCGACGGCGTCCGACCTGGACGACCCGGACGGCTTCGTCCACCGCGAGCACCTGGACTTCTCTGAGCTCGACAGGATGCTCGGCGAGGCCGCCGGGCGGGACGAGCGCGCCAAGGACGACCGCGACCAGGGTGAGGACGACTCCGACAAGTGAGCCTGCACGATGACGCCGTCCTCGTACTGAAGGCGTACGAAGGGTCCGGGGACCAGGCGGAGCTGCGCCAGGTCTATCTGGATCACCTGGCGGCCCACCCGGACGGGATGTGGAAGGCGTGCGAAGCCGGGCACGTGACGGCCAGCGCGCTGGTGGTGGCCCCGGAGCGCGGCCGGGTCCTGCTGACCCTGCACAAGAAGCTGGGCATGTGGTTGCAGATGGGCGGCCACTGCGAGCCCGGCGACGGGACGGTCGCCGGGGCGGCGCTGCGGGAAGCCACGGAGGAGTCCGGGATTCCCGGACTGACGCTGCTGCCGGGCGGCCCGGCGCGCCTGGACCGGCATCCGATCCCGGCGCCCTGTCACTGGCACCTGGACGTCCAGTACGTGGCGGTCGCGCCGCCGGACGCGGTGGAGGCGATCAGCGACGAGTCGCTGGACCTGCGCTGGTTCGGCTACGACGAGGTGGCGGGCGTGGCCGACACCTCGGTCGTACGGCTGGTGGAGGCGGCCCGGGCCTCGCTGTAGCGGTAAGGGGCGGTCGCCATTGCGGCCGCCCCTTACAAGCTCAGAGCTCGGTGCTCAGTTCCAGGCGTTGTTCTGGTTCTGGGCGTGCGCGCCCTGCTGGCCCACGCCGAACTGCGCCCCCAGCCCCTGCCCGACCTGGGCGTTCTGCGGCGGCATGACCTCACTGGGCTGGACGAGCGCGAAGCCCTGGCCCAGGAAGCTCAGTTCCCAGCCCTCGCCGGTGTTGCCGCGCCTGCGGCGCACGTTGGACGAGTGGGTCTGCGCCTGCATCTGTACGCGCAGCGCCGACGACCAGGCGACGATCGCGTCGGCGTCGACGTTGACGTACTTGTCCGGGGTGACATGCATCATCAGCGGCTGGCCGGAGGTCATCAGGGCGACCTTGCCGCGGCCGGAGATGTTGAGCTGGTACTTGCCGGAGCCGGAGATGCCGTACTGGCTGTCCACGGCGATCACTTCGGTGTGCAGCGTGGAGTCCAGCGCCAGCACATAGGCGCTGTCCACGGTCATGCCCTCCTGGTCGACGTCCACGACGTGGATGTACTGGGCCAGGTTGGCGAAGTAGACGGTGCCCTGCCCGGAGCAGCGCATCAGGTCCAGGCCCTCACCGGTGTTGGCGCGGGCGCGGCGCTGGCTGTTGTTCTGGTACTCGCCGTCGAAGTCGATCAGCCCCTGGTACGCGACCATGGCGCCCTTGCGGGCGAGGACGTCGTCGTGCCCGGTGAGGGCGACGCGCAGGAGCTGCGGGTTCTGGACGACGTACCGCTCCTGGCTCTGCTGTTCGGTGTAGCTGAAAAGCGGGCTCTGCATGGTGTGTTCTCGCTCCCCCTCAGCCCCGGATCCGCAGGCGGTCGGTGCTGTCCTCGCTCGGCTGTACGACGACGATGCCCTGCCCGGAGAAGGCCATCTGGTACGCCTCTCCGCTGCCCCGCCCGATCAGGGAGGAGGCCTTGAAGCTGCGCTTGCCCTTGACCTTGAGGGAGGGCGTCCAGGCGACGAGCGCGTCGGGGTCGACGTACGTCTCGTCCTCGCCACGGCCGCAGTCGACGACGATCGGGGTGCCGCGCGAGGTGAGGGCGACCCAGCCGGTGCCGGCGAACTGGACGTTCCACAGGCCCTGTCCGGCGAACTTGGCCATGCCCTTGACCCTCTCGGCACCCCACTGGAGGTGCGCGTCGAAGGCCAGCACATTGGTGCCGTTGACGGACAGGGCGTCGTTGTTGAGGTTGATGACGACCACGTCGGCGCCGTAGTCGGCGAGGTAGAGCAGCCCGTCACCGGAGCACTTCATGATGGGCGCGCCCTCGCCGGTCACCCACTGGGAGGCGATCTGGCGGACGGCGGGCGGGTTCGGCTCGTACTGGACGAAGCCCTCGTAGGCGACGACCGATCCGGTGCGTGCGTACAGGTCCTGGCCCGAGGCCATGGCGACCTTGAGCATGGCGCGGCCGTGGTTCTCCATACGGGCCGCGACGGGGGTCGGGGCGTAGCCCGCCAGTTGCTGGTTCATTGTTCGGGCTCCCTCAGACCTCGTAGGGCTGGACGACGATGAAGTTGCCGGGGGCGCCCCGGAACTGGAGGTTGACGGTCTCTCCGCTGTGGCCCGGGTAGGCGTTCCGGCGCAGCCTGACCTGGCTGGAAAGGATCACCTGGGAGGCGGACGACCAGGCGACGACGGCGTTGCAGTCGGCGAAGGTGGTCGGCGTGACGGGCAGGACGACCGGGACGCCGTGCGTCTTGACGACGACCGTGCCGGTGCCGGTGAACTGCATGGTGAACAGTGCCCCGCCGGGGATGCCGTGGCCCTCGATGCGGCGGACCTCGTACTGGAGCGACTCGTCGAAGGCGAGGACGTTCTCGGCGGAGACGCAGATGCCGTCGCCCTGGAGCTCGATGGGGTGCAGATGGGCCCCGTTCTCGGCGAGGAACACCTGGCCGCGGCCGGTGCAGCGCATGAGTTGCATCTCCTGGCCCGTGGCGTTGCCGACGATACGGCCGGAGAAACCGGCGCCCTTGTAACCGAACTCGACCTTGCCCTGGTACATGACCATGCTGCCCTGCCGGGCGAGCACCGGCGTGCCGCCCATGGCCAGGTCGACCCGCATGAGCTGCTGGTTCTGCGGCGTCCAGCGCTGCCCGGTGGCGGTCTCGCGGTACTTCTGGAGCGCGGCCTCCAGTCCGGCACCGGCCTGGGGCACGCCCTGGGGCACACCCTGCGGAGCCCCTGGCGGCATCCCGCCGGGGGGCATGCCGACGGGCGGCTGCTGACCGTAGGACTGGGCGTACTGCTGCTGGCCGTAGGGGGCCTGCTGCTGGGGCGGCTGGCCGTACGGGGCCGGGGCACCGGGCGGTGGCGTCTGGCCCGGGACCTGGCCGTACTGCGGCTGCTGGGGCGGCTGCGGCTGCTGAGGCGGCTGGCCGTACGGGGACGGCGGGGCCGGCGGGACAGGCGCGGCCGGTGCCATCGGCGCGGCCAGCGTCGGCGCGGTGTGCACGGGCTGCGGAGCCGGAGCCTGCGGAGCCTGTGCGGGCGTCGGCGCGGGTGCGGGTGCGGGCGCGGGGGCCGCTGGGGCGCCGAACGACGGGGCGGGTTGCTGTGGCTGCGGCGCGGCCGGTGTGGCCGGGGCGGCCGGGGCGGCGAACGGAGGCGGGGCGAAGGACGGCGCCGCGGCCTGCGGGTGCTGCGGGGCGGCCGGCTCCTCCTCGGCGACCTCGCCGCCGAAGTTCTTGAGCAGTGCCTCCAGTCCGCCGTCGAAGCCCTGCCCCACGGCGGCGAACCGCCACACGTCCTTGAGGTAGAAGTCCCCCAGCATCACCGCGCGCTCGGTGCTGAACTCCGAGCCGTCGAACGCGTACCGGGCGACCTCCTCGCCGCCGGCGACGATCCGGATGTACCCGGGGCCCACCTGGGACATCTGTCCGGCACCGTCGATCGTCGCGGTGAAGGACAGCTTGTGGATGTGCGGCGGGACGCGGTCGAGCGTGACGCGGAAGGACTCCGTGTCGCCGGCCTGCGCGCCCAGGAGCTGGATGGACTCCTCGGGCGACTTCGGCTGGTTGAAGAAGACGAAATACCGGTCGTCCGAGAGCTGCTCATTGGCGTCCAGGCCGAAGCAACTGATGTCGAAGGTCAGGCCTGGAGCCGCGATCTGCACTCCCACGTACAGATCGGTTCCGGGCGTGAGATCGCTGATCTTGGCCTTGTGGCCCCGTTGGAATTCCCTGGCCATGCGTAACGACCGTCCCCCATCCCGATTTCTGACTGCGTCGCGCCAGGCTAACGGCTGGCGGCGACAATGAGCCAAGTCGGGACTGTTTCGGTACAGGATCGGCGAATGTCACTCTCAGCGAGCGGCCGGCAGGTGCGGCAACCGGCCCGCCGCGACGACTCCTTCGAGGTAGCCGCGGGCCCGCTC
This sequence comes from Streptomyces sp. NPDC049837, assembly GCF_040674455.1. Lineage (NCBI taxonomy): Bacteria > Bacillati > Actinomycetota > Actinomycetes > Kitasatosporales > Streptomycetaceae > Streptomyces > Streptomyces sp. NPDC049837. Next base: position 472,182 of record NZ_JBFAMP010000003.1, read on the forward strand.
GGTGCGGGGGTACGCCTCCAGCAGCCGCCAGAAGCGCGGCCCGTGACCGGGCACCAGCAGATGGGCCAGCTCGTGGACGAGTACGTAGTCCACGACGTACTCCGGCATGCCCTGCAAGCGGTGCGACAGGCGGATGCTGCCCTCCACCGGGGTGCAGGAGCCCCATCGGGTGTTCTGGTTGGTCACCCACCGCACGGACGTGGGCCGGGCCTTGCCGTCGAAATACTGGGTGGACAGGCGCTCCGCCCGCTCGGCCAGTTCGGTGTCGCCGAGGATGCGTTTGCTCTCCTGGGCGGCGAGCTTGTCGAGCATCACGTTCACCCAGCGCCGCTCCTCCGCCTCGGACATCCGGGCGGGGATGAGCACGACGGTGCGGTCGCCCTCGCGGTAGGCGGAGACGGTTCTGTTGCGCCGGGAGCTCCTGCGGACCTCGACCGCACTCGTCCCCGGGCCACGGGACGGGTCGCTTGTCGGACGGCGCTGTGGGTCGGCGGGCACGCCCCGACGTTACCCGCTGTCAGCGGGGGAAGTCCCGCCTCCGGAACCGTTGGCGTGTGATCCATCCACAGCCTGCACCATTTGAACGACTAATGCACCCGGCCTGTGGACAACTTTCCGCGACCGCCCCCGGTGCCGGGCATTCTGACGCCGGGAGATCGACACGGAGATCGACACGGGGATCGGAACACGGGGGCGGCGGATATGCATCCAATGGTGAAGCCCGCGCTGCGGCGCGCCTGGCGGAATCTACAGTTCGTGCAGTTCGGAGCGGCGCCGGCGCACGCGGTCGTGGTCGGTCCGGTGGACACGACGACGGGCAGTCTGCTCGCGCTGTTCGACGGGACGCGGGGGCTGGGGCTGCTGCGTGAGGAGGCGCGGGCGCTGGGGCTGCCGGACGGGCGGCTGGAGGCACTGCTGGACCGGCTGGCGGAGGCAGGGCTGCTGGACGACGCGACGGCCGGCGCCCCGGCGACCGATGCGTTGCGGAAGGAGGACGGCGCACTCGACCGGCTTCGCGCCGACCTGGCGTCGCTCTCCGTGGTCCACCGCGAACCGGGCGGGGCGGCCCGGCGGTTGGCGGCGCGGCGGGGGATGCGGGTGCAGGTGAGGGGCGCGGGGCGGGTGGGCGCGGGTATCGCGGCGCTGCTGTCCGCCTCGGGCGTGGGCCGGGTGGAGGTGCTGGACGGTGAGCGGGTGGAGCCGTGGGACGTGACACCCGGCGGGCTGCCGGCGGAGGCGGTCGGGAAGCGGCGCGACACGGCGGCCCGGCGGCTGGTGGGGCGGTCGGCACCGGGTGGGCGGGCGCCACGGGCGGTGCGGTCGGGGAGGGAGGCGGGCTCGGAGCCGGGGCTGTCGCTGGTGGTGGTCGCTCCGCGGGACGGCCTGGCGGCGTACGCCCCGGATCCGGTGCCGGCCGACGACTGGGTGGCCACGGGCACCCCTCATCTGTACGCGGGCGTGATCGAGGCGACGGGGGTGGTGGGCCCGCTGGTGCTGCCCGGGGGCACGGCGTGCGCGGGGTGCGTGGAGCTGGGGCGGTCCGACCGTGACCCCGCGTGGCCGCGGATGCTGGCGCAGTGGCGTTCGGGACGGCAGAGCAGGGTGCCCGCGTGCGATGCGGGTCTGGCCGCCGCGGTGGCGGGTCTGGCGGCAGCCCATGCGCTGTCCTTCCTGGACGGGGAGCTGCCCGCGAGCACGGGTGCCCGGTGGGAGGCTTCGCTGCCGTTGCTGGAGTGGCGCTCGGAGCGGATGTCGCCCCATACGGGGTGCCCCTGCGGGGCCGCCGGGCGCGCTGCGGGGGTGCGCGCCTCGGCGGCCACGGGCGGGCAGGACACAATGGCTGGGTAACCGCGGTCGACGGAGCGACGCCGATGGCGAACACGGCACGGCAGGCTGGGATTTGGAGGGGCGCATGTCTGATCTTCCCCGGAAGGCGGTAACCCGTACCGCCAAGTTGGCCGCGTTGCCTCTGGGCTTCGCCGGCCGGGCCACATGGGGGCTGGGCAAGCGGATCGGGGGCAAGTCCGCGGAGATCGTGGCGCGGGAGCTGCAACAGCGCACGGCGGAGCAATTGTTCCGTGTGCTGGGCGAGCTCAAGGGCGGTGCGATGAAGTTCGGGCAGGCGTTGTCCGTCTTCGAGTCGGCCCTTCCGGAGGAGGTGGCGGGGCCCTACCGGGCGGCGCTGACCAAGCTCCAGGAGGCGGCTCCGCCGATGCCGACCCGTACGGTCCACTCGGTGCTGGAGGAGCGGCTGGGTGACGAATGGCGGGAGCTGTTCCTGGAGTTCGAGGACAAGCCGTCGGCGGCGGCGTCGATCGGCCAGGTGCACCGGGCCGTGTGGCATGACGGGCGTGAGGTCGCCGTGAAGGTGCAGTACCCGGGGGCGGGTGAGGCGCTGTTGTCGGACCTGGCGCAGTTGGGCCGGTTCGCCCGGCTGCTGGGGCCGCTGATCCCCGGCATGGACATCAAGCCGTTGATCACCGAGCTTCGGGACCGGGTGTCGGAGGAGCTGGACTACACCCTGGAGGCGCAGGCGCAGCAGGAGCACGCCGAGGAGTTCGCGGACGATCCGGATGTGGTGGTGCCGGGTGTGGTGCACCAGTCCGACCAGGTGCTGGTGACCGAGTGGATCGACGGGATACCCCTGGCCGAGATCATCGCGGACGGCACGCCGGAGCAGCGTGACCGGGCGGGGCAGTTGCTGGCGCGGTTCCTCTTCTCGGGGCCGGCCCGGACGGGGCTGCTGCACGCGGACCCGCACCCCGGGAACTTCCGGTTGCTGCCGGCCGGTGACGACGGGGACGACGTGGCGGACTGGCGGCTCGGTGTCCTGGACTTCGGCACCGTGGACCGGCTGCCGGGCGGGCTGCCGGAGACCATCGGGGCCTGTCTGCGGATGACCCTGGAGGGCGATGCCGAGACGGTGTACGAGCTGCTCCGTGAGGAGGGGTTCGTCAAGGAGACCATCGACCTCGACCCCGACGCGGTGCTGGAGTACCTGCTGCCGATCATCGAGCCGGCGGAGGCGGACGAGTTCACCTTCACCCGGGGCTGGATACGCAGCCAGGCCGCCCGGATCGCCGATATCCGTTCCCCCGCGCACCAGTTGGGCAAGCAGCTCAACCTTCCGCCCTCGTACCTGCTGATCCACCGGGTGACGTTGAGCACGATCGGGGTGCTGTGCCAGCTCAACGCGACGGTACGGCTGCGGGAGGAACTCGAGTGGTGGCTGCCCGGCTTCCTGCCCGAGGGCGACGCGGACCCGGCCCCGGCGGAGGCTCACGTCTGACCGCCGCAGGGGTCTGATCGCCGCCGGGTTCACCACCAGGCGGAGTCGAGTCTGCTCTCGATGGCTCTGAGGTGGGCCCGGGCACAGTCGTCGCAGAAGTAGAGGCGGCTGCCGTTCTCCACAGAGCAGGTCCAGGTCACCGGGAGGCTTTCGGCGGTCGCGCCGCAGCGGGAGCACACCACACTCTGCGCTCCCGGCTGCGCGGGGGGAGAAGTCCGCTCGTTCACTACGAGACGATAACTCCGCCGGGCAGCTCGGGGCGGGCGCAACGCACCGCGGGGACCGGTCGTGACGGACCGGTCCCCGCGAGTGGAAATGGATCAGTGCCGGACGGGCACTAGTGCATGACGGCCATGGCCAGCGCACGGCGGGCGCGCAGGGACACGCGCTCGGCGCGCCGCTGCATACGCCGGGCGGCGACCAGGCGCAGGGCCTGGCGTTCCGCGTCGGCTTCCCGCATGCGCTCGTGCATATGGGCACGGGCCAGGGCTTCTTGGATGAGTTGCATCTCACGGTTCCTGTTCTGACGCGAGGCGTTCGCGCCGATGGTGCTGACGGCTGGGGTCGCGGAGCCGGACGGCTCGCTGGCGGAAGAGGTCATCGGGGCCTGCTTCTGGGGATCGTGCGTGAGGGGGCGGTCGATGGTTCCGGCTCGGACGTTCATGCCGTGACCGGGTTCTTGCGCGGGCGGCCACGGGGCCGCTTGCGGGCGACGACCACGCCCTGGACGAAGAGCTCACCGCCCCAGACGCCCCACGGCTCGCGCCGCTCCTTGGCGCCCGCGAGGCAGGCCTCCATGAGCGGGCAGGTGCGGCAGAGCGACTTGGCGTACTCGACGTCGGCCGGCGACTCGGCGAAGAAGACCTCCGGGTCGTACGAACGGCACGGAACGGGTACGCCGAGGTTCTCGATGGCGTCGTCGAGCGCGGTGAGCGCGGTGAGGGGGGTCAAGGTGGGGTCCTCCGTGAGACCGGGCGGGGGGATCGTTTCGGAAGGCGGTACGGACGGGGCGTGCGCTTCGAGTTGCACGGTTTCGTTTTCCTCGTCTGGTCGGTCCGGCCTGTTGGCCGGTGGGCTGGTACCGGGTTCTGCGTCGTCCCGAGGCCCCTTCGCTCCGTTCCGCCCGTTCGGGCAAAACAGAAGGGCCGCGGATCCCGGGTGGGGTTCCGCGGCCCTGAAGGCGCCGGCCTGATCCTGGATCAGGCTGGATCACTCCAGGGTTCGAGCCCACGGAAGGCCCACTTCGTGTGGTGCTGCTGCGTCTGCGTCTTGGTTTCGGCACCGGTCGCCGCAATGGCATAGGCCTGGGCCTCGCCTGCTGCTACTCCTGCTTCCAGTGCCTTGGTCGGTCGCTCATTGAGCTGCCGGACGGGAAGAGCCGCCAGGAGCATGGCGGGACGCACGGCCGCGAAGCCGGGCATACCGGTGCCAATGAACGCCGAGCCGGAGAGGCCGAGCGAGCAGGTGGAGACGACCGAGCGATCGGTCATTTTGGCGGTGGTGCTGACAAAGCTGGCGGAGCTGGTGGTGATGGTGATCACTGGAATCGCCTCCTCTCGGCGTCTCGGGGGGATCGGTCGGAACCGGTCCCGCGGATATTCGGATAAGTACAGCACGAAGACGGGGCTTCGGAGAAGCCGCCGTTTCCGTGGTTAAGAACCTATGGGGCTTGACGGGGCGGGCGCAAACTATTTTTTCGACGAGTTCCGATCAATCCTCCTCGTCACCCTCCCCAGGGCCCTGACCTGCACAAATGGCCAGGACATCGGCGCCGAAGCGGTCGAGCTTCCGTACACCTACGCCGGAGATCCGAGCCAGCTCGCCGTCCGTGGCGGGGACGGCCTCTGCGATCGCCATCAGCGTCTTGTCGGTGAAGACGCAGTACGGGGGCTGGCCGAGCCGCTTCGCCTGGTCGGAGCGCCACTCGCGCAGCCGCTCGTACAGCGCCTCGTCCATGTCGGAGGGGCAGTCCTCGCAGCGCATGAGCTTCACGTCGCCCGCGTCGGTGAGCGTCGCCCCGCACACCCGGCACCGCGCAGGTCCGCGCCGCCCGCGCCGCGCGCCGCCCGCCGCGGCGCCGCCCCGCTCGACGCCCCCGCCGCCGCCCGCGGTGCGGGCACCCGGCGCGGCGGAGCCGGGGCGCAGCCCGGCCAGGAACCGGGTGGCCCGGCGCGAGGCGCGGCCGCCCGGGGAGCGGGCGAGCGCCCAGGACAGCGAGAGGTGAAGCCGGGCACGGGTGACGCCCACGTACAGCAGGCGGCGCTCCTCCTCGACCTGCTCGTCGGTCTTGGCGTAGGTGATCGGCATCATGCCCTCGGTGAGGCCCACCAGGAACACCGCGTCCCACTCCAGGCCCTTCGCCGAGTGCAGTGAGGCGAGCGTGACGCCCTGGACCGTCGGGGCGTGCTGCGCGGCGGCCCGCTCGTCGAGCTCCGCGACCAGGTCGCCCAGGGTGGCCCCGGGCCGCGCGCGGGCGAAGTCCTCGGCGAGCCGGACCAGCGCGGCCAGCGACTCCCAGCGGTCCCGGACCGCTCCGGAACCGGCCGGCGGCTCGGTGGTCCAGCCCTTGGTGGACAGCACGGCCCGCACCTGCGAGGGCAGGTCCTCGGCGTCGTCCAGCAGGGAGTCGTTGCCCCCGGCGCGGGCCGCGCCACGCAGGGCGACGCCCGCCTCCCGTACCTCGGCGCGCTCGAAGAAGCGCTCGGCGCCGCGCAACTGGTAGGGAACGCCCGCGTCGGCGAGTGCCTGCTCGTAGACCTCCGACTGGGCGTTGATCCGGTACAGCACGGCGATCTCGCCGGCCGGGACGCCCGCGGCGATCAGGTCACGGATGCGGCGGGCGGTGCCCTCGGCCTCGGCGGGCTCGTCGGCGTACTCGGTGTAGACAGGCTCGGGGCCCGGGTCCCGCTGGGAGATCAGCTCCAGGCGGTGCTCGGCGGCGCGGCCGCGGGCCTGGGCGAGCAGCCCGTTGGCCAGGTGGACGACCTGGGGTGTCGAGCGGTAGTCGCGGACCAGTTTGACCACGGTGGCGTTCGGGTGCCGGGTGCGGAAGTTCAGCAGGTGGTCGGGGGTGGCACCGGTGAAGGAGTAGATCGTCTGGCTGGCGTCGCCCACGACGCAGAGGCTGTCGCGGTCGCCGAGCCACAGGTCGAGGAGGCGCTGCTGGAGCGGCGAGACGTCCTGGTACTCGTCCACCACGAAGTGCTGGTACTGGCGGCGGATCTGGTCGGCGATGTCGTGCCGGTCCTGGAGGATGCCGACGGTCAGCAGGAGGACGTCCTCGAAATCGATGGTTCCGCGGTCCCGCTTGAGCTGCTCGTACATGGAATAGATCTGGCCAATTTCGGCGGGGTCGCGCGGGGCCTCGCGGCAGGCCTTGGCGACGGCGGCCGGATAGTCGGCGGGGACGGTCTGGGTGACCTTGGCCCACTCGATCTCGCCCGTGACGTCACGCAGCTCATTGCGGTCGAGCCGGACGCGGCAGCGGGCGGCCGCCTCGGCGACGAGCTGCACCTTGCGCTCCAGCAGCCGGGGCAGCTCGCCACCGACGGCTTTCGGCCAGAAGTACTGGAGCTGGCGGAGGGCGGCCGAGTGGAACGTACGCGCCTGGACACCGCCCGCGCCGAGCTGCCGCAGCCGGCCGCGCATCTCGCCGGCGGCGCGGTTGGTGAAGGTGACGGCCAGCACACTGCTGGGCTGGAGTATGCCCGCGCGGACGCCGTACGCGATGCGGTGGGTGATCGCGCGCGTCTTGCCCGTGCCGGCGCCCGCCAGCACGCACACCGGACCGTGCAGGGCGGTCGCCACCTCACGCTGCTCGGGGTCCAGCCCGTCGAGCACCGCGTCGGCGTCCGGGGGCGCGGCCAGGAACTGGCTCGGGCCCGGGGCCTGCGGGAAGAGAGTGGAGTGCGTTGCTGCTGTCACCCTGCCATGCTGCCAGGTCGCCCGAGGCGGACGGGACGGTTGTCCACAGGGCCGGACCCGCGGTCGTACTAATGCCGGACCTGCGGTCGTACTCATGGGGCCGGCCCCGCGGAGTCGTACCAATCCGGGAATGGTGGCGGGGACGCGTACGTTCTGCCTCCTGGTGCCCCTTCCGGCACTCACCCCCGAAGCGACCCCGAGGAGCGCAGACGATGCAGGGCAGCCTGACGATGTACAGCACGACGTGGTGCGGCTACTGCCGGCGGCTGAAGAGCCAGATGGACCGTGAGGGCATCGCGTACACCGAGATCAACATCGAGCAGGACCCGGAGTCGGCCGCGTTCGTGGAGAAGGCCAACGGGGGCAACCAGACCGTCCCGACCGTGCTCTTCGCGGACGGGACGACCCTGACGAACCCCTCGCTGGCCCAGGTGAAGCAGAAGATCGGCGTCTGACGGCGCCCGACCGAAGCGCCCTCAGGCGATGTTCCCGGGCTTTGGCAGCGGCTTGCCGTACCAGAGCTCGATCAGCCGGGCCGCGATCGAGATTCCGTACGGGGGAAGGACCTCGCCGGACTCGAACGCGGCCCGCAGCTCTTCCCGGGAGAACCAGCGGGCCTCCTCGATCTCGTCGCCGTCCACGTTGATCTCCGAGGACGTGGCGCGCGCCATGAAGCCCAGCATCAGGCTCGACGGGAACGGCCACGGCTGGCTGGCGACGTACTCCACCTCGCCGACCGTCACCCCGGCCTCCTCGAAGACCTCCCTGGCCACCGACTGCTCGATCGACTCGCCCGGCTCCACGAACCCGGCCAGCGTCGAGAAGCGCCCCTCCGGCCAGTGGACCTGCCGGCCCAGCAGCGCGCGGTCCTCCTCGTCCGTCACCAGCATGATCACCGCCGGGTCGGTGCGCGGGTAGTGCTCCGCGCCGCAGGCGGGGCAGCGGCGGATGTGGCCGGCGGCCGCGATCACCGTGCGCTCGCCGCAGCGCGAGCAGAAGCGGTGCAGCCGCTGCCAGTTCTCCAGGGCCACCGCGTGCACCATCAGGCCCGCGTCGCGCGGTGACAGCAGCAGACCGGCCTCCCGCAGCCCGGCCGGCCGGGCGGACTGGTCCATGCGGCCCGGCAGGGAGTCCTTCTGCAGCGCGAAGTAGCTGACGCCGTCCGCGTCCGTCCCCAGGAAGTAGCGGTGGGTCTCGGTGAGCGGCGCCTCGAAGGCGGGGGTCATCACCAGCTCGGTGCGGCCGTCGGGGGTGTCGTCGATCAGGACCTGCCCGCCGGACACCACGAACACCCGCGTCGTCGGGTGGCTCCATGCCGCGGCCAGCCACGCCTCGTCGAGACGGTGGTGGGCCGCGCGGTCGATGCCGCTCGGGGCGGTGAGCCCGATCGGACGGTGCCCGGCCTCGTTACTGATGGTGCTCACTGGTGCTTCCAACTCCCCCGGTGGATGGGTTCGCCTGGGTGTCTGTTCAGCGGAGTGCGGCTTCAGCGGTGCGGCTTCAGCAGGTGCGGCTTCAGCGGAATGGGCTTCAGCGGGGTGCGGCCCGGCGGAGCGCGGTGGACAGGTCGCCCCACAGGTGGGCGGTCGCTTCCACGCCCTTGAGCAGCAGGTCCAGTTCGACCTTCTCGTTCGGTGCGTGCCAGCCGTCGGACGGTACGGAGACGCCCAGGAACAGCACCGGCGCGGCCAGTACGTCCTGGAGGTCGGCGGCCGGCCCCGAACCGCCCTCGCGTGTGAAGCGGATCTTCGCGCCGTCGAAGGCCCGGCTCATCGACCGTACGACGGACTGGAGCGCCGGGTGGTCGAGCGGCGTCAGGCAGGGGCGGGTCGGCGCACCGAAGGTGATCTTGTGGCGGATGCCGGCGGGTACGCGGTCGGCGACCCAGTCGCGTACGGCCACCTCGATGGTGTGCGGGTCCTGACCCGCGACCAGGCGGAACGACAGCTTCACGTGGGCCGAGGACGGAATGATCGTCTTGCCTCCGGGGCCCTGGTAGCCGCCGCCGATGCCGTTGACCTCGGCGGTCGGACGGGCCCAGACCCGCTCCAGGGTGGAGTAGCCGGCCTCGCCGAGCGTCCCGTACGAGGTGGCGGTGGCCAGCCAGGACGCCTCGTCGAACGGCAGCTCGGCGATCAGCTCCCGCTCGGCGTCGGTCAGCTCCGCGACGCCGTCATAGAAGCCGGGGATCGTCACCCGCTCGTTCTCGTCGTGCAGCGCGGCCACCAGGCGGGCGGCGACGGTGGCCGGGTTCGGGACGGCGCCGCCGAAGGAGCCGGAGTGGATGTCCTGGTCGGGCCCGTACAGGTCGATCTCGCAGTCGGCCACGCCCCGCATGCCGGTGCACACCGTGGGCCTCGTCTCCGACCACATGCCCGTGTCCGAGACGACCACCGCGTCGGCGGCGAGACGGGCGCGGTGCCGCTCGACGAGGGCACGGAAGTGCGGGGAGCCGGATTCCTCTTCACCCTCGACGAGGAGCTTGAGGTTGACGGCGGGGGCGGTGCGGCCGGTCAGCGCCAGGTGCGCGCGCACGCCCAGGGTGTGGAAGAACACCTGGCCCTTGTCGTCGGCGGCACCGCGCGCGTGGAGCCGGTTTCCGCGGATCACCGGCTCGAAGGGGTCGGTGTCCCACCCGTCCTCCAGGGCGGCGGGCTGGACGTCGTGGTGGCCGTAGACCAGGACCGTCGGCGCGTCCTCCTCGCCGGAGGGCCACTCGGCGAATACCGCCGGGGCCCCGTCGGTCTCCCACACCTCGGCGACCGGGAAGCCGGTCTCCTCGAGCTTCGCCGCGAGCCACTCGGCACTGCGCCGCACGTCCGGGGCGTGGACGGGCTGCGCCGACACGGACGGGATGCGCAGCCACTCGGTCAGGTCGTCGAGGAAGGCCGCGCGGTGCTGCGCTATGTACGTACGTACGGTCTGGACGGCGCTGTCCGGGGTGTCGCTCATGCCCTTGAGCCTATCCGGCGTCGGCGGTCGTCCCGTCCGCCGTCCCAAGGAGCAGGATGCGCTCGATCCCCTCACGTCCGGGGAGGTCGTCCGGGCGTACGACCTCACCCGTGCGTACGTAGACGAAGGCGGCCGTGACCGCGTCGAGCGGCAGCCCGTGCTGCTCGGCCCAGGCGAGCCGGTAGACCGCGAGCTGGAGGGGGTCGGCGGTGTGCGAGCGGTTGGTCTTCCAGTCGACGATCTCGTACGTACCGCTCTCGCGGTCGTGGTAGACGGCGTCGATGCGGCCACGGATCACCCGCCCGGCGAGGGCGAGCTGGAAGGGCGCCTCGACCCGGTGCGGGGTGCGGTGGGCGTACGCGGTCCTCTCGAACGCCTCCTTCAGCGCGGCCAGGTCCCGCTCGTCGGCGATCTCCGGCTCGTCGCCGTACACCTCCCCGCCCGGGAGTTCGTCCGGGCCCAGCATCGGCAGCGGCAGCTCCTCGAACCGGGCCTCCACCCACGCGTGGAACCGCGTCCCGCGCCGCGCGGCGGGCTGCGGTGGGCGCGGCATCGGCCGGGCCAGCTCCTGCGCGAAGCCGTCGGGGTCGGCGGCCAGCCGCAGCAGTTGGGAGGCGGACAGGGACGACGGGAGGAGCACGTCACGGGTGGTGGCGCGGGCGCGGAGCAGCTCGCCGGTGAGGGCGTCGAGGTCCCGGTCCCAGGAGGCGATGGTGCGGGCCTCCTCGGGGGTGAGGCGCTGAGCCGTGGCCCCGTCGCCGCGCCGGGGGGCCGGCACGGCCGCTCCGGGCTGCTCGGTTGCCCAGTCGTCCCACTCCGCGAGGTCATCGGCCGGCCACGGCTCGCCCGCGTCCACGGGATCGTCGGGGTCGGCCGGGTCGGGGCCGGGGCCGGTGCGGAGCTCCAGGTACTCCATGACCTTGTCGGCGGCTGCGCGGCGGTGGGACAGGGAGGTGGGGTCCAGGGGGAGCGGCCAGGCGTGGTCGGCCGTGGACTCCTGGAGCATGGGGTTCTCGGCGTCGTCGGCCGGTTCGTCCGCCCAGGCCTCGATCTCGCCGAAGCCCGCCGCGCAGTGGTCGTAGAGCGCGTGCAGGAACGGGGACGGGCCCCGGGGGCGCTTCTGGGAGGGCCCCCACCAGTGGGCCGAGCCGAGGAGGAGGGTGCGGGGGCGGGTGAAGGTCACGTACCCGAGACGGAGCTCCTCGGTGTGCTGGTGGTCCTTCATGGCGTCCTTGAAGGACTTCAGGGACCTGGCGTCCCAGTCCTCGATCGCCGGGAGGGTCGGGGCGTCACCGCGCAGCGCGTGCGGCAGGACCTGGGGCTGGGCGGTCCAGGACTCACGCGACCTGGTGCTGGGGAACTGCGAGGTCACCAGGCCCGGGACGGCGACGACGTCCCACTCCAGGCCCTTGGACTTGTGGGCGGTGAGGACCTTGACGGTGTTCTCGCCGCCCGGCAGGGCGTTGTCCAGGCCCTTCTCGTACTGGGCGGCCGTGCGCAGGAAGCCCAGGAAGGCGAGGAGCGTCGCCTCGCCGTCCAGGGAGGCGAAACCGGCCGCTATGTCGAGGAAGTTGGAGAGCGTCTCGCGGCGGCGGGCGGCCAGGGCGTGCGGGGAGGCGGACAGCTCGACCTCCAGGCCCGTGGTGGCCAGGATGCGGTGCAGGACGTCCATCAGGGGGTCGGCCAGGGAGCGGCGCAGGTCGCGCAGCTCGGTGGCGAGGCGGGCGAACCGTACCCGTGCCTCGGCGGAGAACGGCAGGCCGTCGTCCTCACCGGCCGGCTCCAGGAAGGTGTCCAGGGCGTCGGCGAGCGAGATCACCTCGGAGGGGTCGACGCCCTCGACCGCCGCCGCCAGACGCTCGTCGGGGTCCGTGTCGCCGTCGTCCCGGGAGCGGTGGACGAGGAGGCGGGCGCGGCGCCCCAGCAGCGCCAGGTCGCGGGCGCCGATCCGCCAGCGGGGACCGGTGAGCAGCCGGACGAGGGAGGCGTTGGCGCCCGGGTCCTGGAGAACCTCGCAGACCGCGACCAGGTCGGCGACCTCCGGGAGGTGCAGCAGCCCGGACAGGCCCACCACCTCGACGGGGATGTCCCGCGCGACCAGGGCGGCCTGGATCTCGGGGAAGTCGGTCGCGGTACGGCACAGGACCGCGATGTCGCCGGGCTCCTTGCCCGTGCGCACGAGGTGGGCGATGGAGTCGGCCAGCCAGGCGATCTCCTCCGCCTGGGTGGGCAGCAGGGCGATCCGGACGGTGCCGTCGCGCTCGGCGCCGGGCGCCGGGCGCAGCGCCTCCACGCCCGCGTGCATGGCGCGCAACGGCTCGGCGAGGCCGTTGGCGAGGTCCAGGAGGCGGCCGCCGCTGCGGCGGTTCTCGCTGAGCGAGAAGCGGGTGGCGGGGGTGCCGTCCTCGTACGGGAAGTGCTCGGGGAAGTCGTCCAGGTTCGCGACGGACGCGCCGCGCCAGCCGTAGATCGCCTGGCAGGGGTCGCCCACCGCCGTGACCGGGTGCCCGGTGCCGCCGCCGAACAGGCCGGACAGCAGGAGCCGCTGGGCGACGGAGGTGTCCTGGTACTCGTCCAGGAGCACGACCCGGAATTCGTCGCGCAGGATCTCGCCCACCTCGGGGCGGGTGAGGGCCAGTTCGGCGGAGAGGGCGATCTGGTCGCCGAAGTCCAGCAGGTCCCGCTCCCGCTTGGCCGTGCGGTAGCGGATGACGAGGTCGGTGAGCTCGCGGCGGGCGACGGCCGCCTCGGGGACCTTGCGGAGGTCGGCGTTGGTGAGGCGGGCGCCGTCGAGGGCGGCGAGGAGCTCGGTGTCGTGGCGGAGGAGGTCCGTGGGGCGTACGAGGTGCTCGGCGAGCTCCGCGTCGAGGGCGAGCAGGTCGCTGACGAGGGTGGGGAAGGACTTGGTGAGGGCGGGGTACGGGCCCGGCGCCTCGCGCAGCACGCGCGCGGCGAGCTGGTAGCGGGTGGCGTCGGCGAGGAGGCGGGCGGTGGGCTCCAGGCCGATGCGCAGGCCGTGGTCGGTGAGGAGCTGCCCGGCGAAGGCGTGGTACGTGGAGATGCGCGGCTCGCCCGGCGGGTTGTCGGGGTCGATGACGTCGGGGTCGGTCACCCCGGCCCGGACGAGCGCCTTGCGGACGCGCTCGGCGAGCTCACCGGCCGCCTTGTTGGTGAACGTCAGGCCCAGGACCTGCTCGGGTGCGACCTGCCCGGTGCCGACCAGCCAGACCACCCGGGCGGCCATCACCGTCGTCTTGCCGGAACCGGCTCCGGCCACGATGACCTGCGGGGCGGGCGGCGCGGTGATGCAGGCCGTCTGCTCCGGGGTGAACGGGATGCCGAGGAGCTCCTTGAGCTGCTCGGGGTCGGTGAGGCGAGTGGTCACGGTCAATGAGGCTAACCGCCCCCACTGACAGCCCCCACTGGCAGTGATCACTCCACGATGTGGCGGCCCTCGGGCCGGGCGCTGCACGCGGCCTGGAACGCGCAGTGGGTGCAGTGCTGGCCGGTGGTGGGGGTGAACCGTTCGTCCAGGACGCGGCCGGCGGCGGTGGCGAGCAGGTCGCCGACCCACTCGCCGCTGAGCGGCTCCTGCGCCTGCACCTTGGGGAGCTGTTCGCCGCCCTCCTTCTTGGGCGCGGCCTGACGGAGCTGGACGAGTTCGGCGCCGCCGGGCTCGGGGCGGCGGCCGTCGAAGACCTCGTCGACGGCGCCCTCGCGCACGGCGAGCTGGTAGACGGCGAGCTGGGGGTGGCGGGCGACCTCGTCCCTGGTCGGGGCGGACTTGCCGGTCTTGAAGTCGACCACGTACGCGCGGCCGTGTTCGTCGGCCTCGACGCGGTCCATGGAGCCCCGGATCCGTACCTCGTACTCCCCCGCTTCGAGGGTGACGTCGAAGTCGTGCTCGGTGGCGGCGGGGGTGCGGCCGCCACGGTCCATCACGTGCCAGCGCAGGAACCTTTCCAGCGCCACGCGTGCGTGCTCCTTCTCCTGGGCCGACTTCCAGGGGGCGTCGAAGGCGAGCGCGTCCCAGACGGAGTCCAGGCGCTCCATGAGGACGGCCAGGTCGGCGGGGGTGCGGCCGGAGGCCACCTCGTCGGCGAGGACGTGTACGACGTTGCCGAAGCCCTGGGCGGCGGTCGCGGGCGCGTCCGCCTTGACCTCGCGGCCCAGGAACCACTGGAGGGAGCAGGTGTTGGCGAGCTGGTCCAGGGCGCTGCCGGAGAGCGCGACGGGGCGGTCGCGGTCGCGGAGCGGGACGGTCGAGTGGGTCGGCTCGTACAGGCCCCACCAGCGGTAGGGGTGGGCGGCGGGTACGAGCGGCTGGCCCTCGTCGTCGGTGAGCGCGGCGAGCCGGGCCAGACGCCGGGCGGCGGCGTCCCGCAGCGCCGGGGGGGCGTCGGGGTCGACGGTGGTGGCGCGCAGCTCGGCGACGAGCGCGGCCACGGCGAGCGGGCGGCGGGGGCGGCCGGTGACGTCCTTCGGCTCGACGCCGAGCTCGGTGAGGAACCGGGAGGGCTGGTCGCCGTCGTCGGCGGGCGCCTTGACGGCGGTGACGACGAGCCGGTCGCGGGCGCGGGTGGCGGCCACGTAGAAGAGGCGGCGCTCCTCGGCGAGCAGGGCGCCGGGGGTGAGCGGCTCGGCGAGGCCGTCGCGCCCGATGCGGTCGGCCTCCAGGAGGGAGCCGCGGCGGCGCAGGTCGGGCCAGAGGCCCTCCTGTACGCCGGCCACGACGACCAGGCTCCATTCGAGGCCCTTGGAGCGGTGGGCGGTCATGAGGCGTACGGCGTCGGGGCGTACGGGCCGCTTGGAGAGGGTGTCGGCGGCGATGTCGTGGGCGTCGAGCTCCTCCAGGAAGTTCAGGGCGCCGCGACCACCGGTGCGCTCCTCGGCGCGGGCGGCCGTGTCGAACAGGGCGCACACGGCGTCGAGGTCGCGGTCGGCGTTGCGGCCGGCCGCGCCGCCCCGGAGCGCGGCCCGCTGGAGGCGGGCGGGCCAGGGCGTGCCGTTCCACAGGAGCCAGAGGGCCTCCTCGGCGGTGCCGCCGCCCGCGAGCAGCTCGCGCGTGTCCCGGAGCAGCGCCCCCAGCCGCTGGGCGCCACGGGCGTAGGAGGGGTCGTGCGTGACGAGCCGCTCGGGCTCGGCGAGGGCCCGGGCGAGCAGGACGTCGGACGGCGGCGGCACCTTGTTGCCCCCCGCCCGCTCCTCGTCCCGCAGGGCCCGCCCGAGGCGGCGCAGATCGGCGGCGTCCATGCCGCCGAGCGGCGAGGTGAGCAGGCTGATCGCGGTCTCGGTGTCGAGCCAGGGCAGGGTCTCCGCCGGGGCGTCGTCGCGCTCCCCCGGGGTGTCGGCCCGCTCCTCCGGGTCGGCGACGCGGGACGGGGCGGCCGCTGTCCCGGCGTTCTCGTCGGCAGGGCCGGAGCCCCCCGGCGGCACATCCGGCGCGTCCGCCGCCGCGTGCGGCGGCTCGGCGAAGCCGGACCCGGCGTCTTCGGTACCGGCACCGTCGGAAGGGGTCGCGCCGTCGGACGCGACGACGGTACGGCCCTCGGCAGCCGCCTCCCCCGCTCCCGGCCCGCCCGGCTCCGCATCCGGCCCTTCCGGAGCGCCGGCCGTAGCCGCATCCTCGACCGGAGCCGCACCGCCGGCCGTGGCCGCATCGCCGGCCGTAGCCGCATCCTCGACCGGAGCCGCACCGCCGGCCGTGGCCGCCGTGCCGTCGCCGCCGGACGGCGTCGCCGCCGCGCGCAACGCGGTCAGCAGCGGGGCCACCGCCGGTTCGTGACGCAGCGGCACGTCGTTGCCGTCGACCTCGACCGGCACGCCCGCCGAGGTCAGGGCGCGGCGCAGGGTCGGGATGGTGCGGCCGCCCGCGCGGACCAGGACCGCCATGTCGTTCCAGGGCACGCCGTCCTCCAGGTGGGCGCGCCTGAGGATGTCCGCGATGTTGTCGAGTTCCGTGGAGGGGGTCGGGAAGGTGTACGCCTCGACGCGGCCGCCGTCCCGCACCGCCGCCAGGTCCCGGTGCGCCCTCGCCTTGTCGGCGGGAAGGCGCGGCAGCGGCATCCGGGTGGTCAGCAGGCGGGTGGCGGACAGCAGGGCGGCGCCCGAGCGGCGCGAGGTGGTCAGGACGGCGACCGGCGCGGGCGTGCCGTCCGCGCGGCGGAACGTGCCGGGGAAGTCCAGGATCCCGTTGACGTCCGCGCCCCGGAACGCGTAGATCGACTGGTCCGGGTCGCCGAACGCGTACAGCGTCCGCCCGCCGCCCGCCAGCGCCCGCAGCAGCCGGACCTGCGCCGGGTCGGTGTCCTGGTACTCGTCGACGAACACCGCGTCGTAGCCGGGCAGGGCCGCCGAACCGGCCAGCAGCACCGCCCGGTGGACCAGCTCCGCGTAGTCGAGCACGCCCTGCATGTCGAGCACGTCCAGGTACTCGGCGAGGAACTCGGCCGCCGCCGACCAGTCCCGCCGCCCGGTGCGCGCCGCGAAGTCCGCCAGGGCGCGCGGGCCCAGGCCCAGCTCGCGCGAGCGGGCGAGCACGGCCCGTACCTCGTCGGCGAAGCCGCGCGTGGTCAGGCAGGCCCGCAGCTCGTCGGGCCAGTGGATACGGGCCAGGCCCTCGCGCTCCAGGTCGAGCTGGCCCGCCAGCAGTTCACGGACGGCCAGGTCCTGTTCGGGGCCGGAGAGCAGTCGCAGCGGCTCCGAGAAGAGATCCGCGTCCTGGTGGGCGCGGATCAGTGCGTAACAGAAGGAGTGGAACGTGGTGGCCTGGGGGGCGCGCGTCCCGCCGATCCGCGCCGCCATCCGGTCGCGCAGTTCAACGGCGGCCTTGCGGCTGAAGGTGAGGACCAGGATCCGCTCCGGGTCGGTGCCCCGGGCGATCCGGGCGGCGACCGCCTCCACCAGCGTCGTCGTCTTGCCGGTGCCCGGCCCGGCCAGAACCAGCATCGGGCCGCCGGGATGGTCAACCACAGCACGCTGTGATGCGTCCAGGAGAGGGGGGTTCACGGGGGCCGGCGGGGTACGCACCAGTCGGTACGCGCCCGGGGTCCGCCCGCGAGACGGCGTACGCCCGGTGGTAATCGAGGAGGAGCTCACGTGGATCGCCGGTCCTGGTGGGTGTGCTGGTGCTGAGGATGCTGGGTGGGTGCGGTGAGCACGCTACGCGGAACGACGCTACGCGTACTCCCCACGGTCGTGACGGCCGTTCCCACCATGCCCGCCGCGCCGCCGGATGGCCGAAGCGGTCACCTGTGAGCCGTCGCACTCGCGCCGCCGCCGGAGGGACCCGCGCCGTCCCAGCGCGCCCGGCGCATGTCGAGCCGCGGCAGATGGTCCTCGGCGTGCCCCGTCGCCTCGCGCAACGGCGTGCCCTCCTCCCGGTAGTGGCCGAGGGCGCGCAGCTCGTGGCCCGGCAGGAGCCGCCCGTCGGCCCGCACCACCCGCCACCACGGCACCGCGCCCCCGTAGAGCGCCATGACGCGCCCGACCTGGCGCGGACCGCCCACCCGTCGCCCACCACCACCCTTGCCCGAGAGCGCTTCGCGCTCCTCCTCCTGGGCGAGCCATTCGGCGACGTCCCCGTACGTCATCACCCGGCCGGGCGGAATCAGCTCGGCGACGTCCAGCACCCTTTCCGCGTACTCCGGAAGCTCCTCGGCACTCACCCGGTCCATCCTGCACCACACCACCGACAACGCGGGCAATGCACCCTGATGGCCCCCCGCACGGCCCGGTCATGCCACCATCTTCCGGGCGGTGACCGGTGATACGAGATCAACAAGACACAGACGCGGCGAAGGGGCAGGATGTGCGGCCTCCCGAAGTGGCGACCACTTCGGGGCCTCCTGAGACGATGGAGAAGAATCAGACGAAGGAGACGGTGTGCGTGAACGCGGAGAGCCGCATCGACCGCGTCTCCGGTGACGAGCCGCTTCTCGCCGCACGCGTCCACCGGCCGTCCGACCTGCTGCGCCTGCTCATCGGCATCCTCGCGATCGGCGTCGTCATCGCCATCGCCGCCTTCGCCCACGCCACCACCACGGGCCTGGAAGAGGACATCAGCAAGGGCACCGGCCAGGCCCCCGACGTCTTCGTCAAGGTCGCCGGTCTCGTCTCCAGCATCGCCGTCCTGCTCGTGCCGGTCGCCTTCGCGATCGAGCGGCTGATCAAACGTGACGGGCTGCGCATCGCGGACGGCGTCCTCGCCGCCGTACTGGCGCACGGCGTCACCCTCGCCATCGACCTGTGGGTCGCCAGGGCCGCGCCCAGCACGATCCAGGAGGCGCTGACACAGCCGCAGCCGGGGGGCGGCCTTTCCGACCCGGTCCATGGATACCTCGCCCCCGTCATCGCCTATATGACGGCCGTGGGGATGGCCCGCAGGCCGCGCTGGCGGGTGTCGCTGTGGGTGGTGATCCTGCTCGACGCGTTCGCGATGCTGGTCGCCGACTACACCACGCCCTTCTCGATCATCCTGACCATCCTGATCGGCTGGACCGTCGCCTACGGCACGCTCTACGCGGTCGGCTCCCCCAATGTCCGGCCCACCGGCCAGACCCTCCTCGCCGGACTGCGCCACGTCGGCTTCCGCCCGGTCACGGCGATGCGCGCCGAGGACCTCACCGACCTGGCCGAACAGGGCGACCGGGGCCGGCGCTACCTGGTCACGCTGGAGGAGGGCCCCCCGCTCGACGTCACCGTCGTCGACCGGGAGCAGCAGGCCCAGGGCTTCTTCTACCGGGCATGGCGCCGGCTGACGCTGCGGGGCATCACCACCCGCCGCTCGATCCAGTCCCTGCGCCAGGCGCTGGAGCAGGAGGCGCTGCTGGCGTACGCGGCGATCGCCGCCGGCGCCAACGCGCCCAAGCTGATCGCCACCTCCGAGCTGGGCCCGGACGCCGTGATGCTGGTGTACGAGCACCTCGGTGGCCGTTCGCTGGACGCCCTGGACGACAAGGAGATCACCGACGAGGTCGTGCGGGGCGCCTGGCAGCAGGTGAAGGCACTCCAGTCGCGGCGTATCGCACACCGCAGGCTGACCGGCGACGCCCTTCTGGTGGATCGTTCCGGCAAAGTGATCATCACTGATTTGCGGGGCGGCGAGATCGCGGCCGGTGACCTGGTGCTGCGGATGGACATCGCCCAGCTCCTCACCACCCTGGGGCTGCGCGTCGGCGCCGAGCGGGCGGTCGCCGCCGCCGTGGACGCCCTCGGCCCGGACCGGGTCGCGGACTGCCTGCCGCTGCTCCAGCCGATCGCCCTGAGCCGCTCCACCCGCGCCACCCTGCGCAAGCTGGGCAAGGAGCGGGCCCAGCGGGAGCGGGAGGCGGTGCTGGCCGCTTCGGAGGCGGCCAAGCACGCCCGCATGGAGGGCCACGCCGACAAGAGCGAGGAGGAGAAGCGGGCCGACCGCAAGGCGGTACGCGCCGAGAAGCAGGCCGAGAAGCGCGCCCTGGAGGAGGCTCTGGAAGAGGCCCGCGAGGAGGACCTGCTGGTGCAGATCCGGCAGCAGGTCCTGCTCATCCGCCCCCAGGCCCCGGTGGAACCGGCCCGGCTGGAGCGCATCAGGCCCCGCACGCTCATCAGCATCATCGCGGGCGCCATCGCCGTGTACTTCCTGATCTCCCAGATCTCGAAGGCGTCGCTGTCCTTCTCCACGTTCGCCGAGGCGGACTGGGCGTGGGTCGCGGTGGCGCTGCTGTTCTCCGCGCTCAGTTACGTGGCGGCCTCGATGAGCCTGCTGGGCTTCGTGCCCGAGCGGGTGTCGTTCGGGCGGACGGTGATCGCCCAGGTCGCGGGGTCGTTCGTGAAGATCGTCGCCCCGGCGGCGGTGGGCGGTGTGGCGCTCAACACGCGGTTCCTCCAGCGTTCTGGGGTCCGGCCGGGGCTCGCGGTGGCCAGTGTGGGCGCCTCGCAGTTGTTCGGCCTCGGGGCGCACATCCTGCTGCTGCTGGCCTTCGGTTACCTGACGGGAACGGAGAAGACCCAGGACTTCACGCCGTCCAGGACCGTGATCGCGGGCCTGCTGACGGTGGCCGTACTGATGCTGGTCGTCACGGCCATCCCGGGCCTCCGCAAGTTCGTCGTGACCCGGCTGCGCACGCTGTTCGCGGGCGTGGTGCCGCGCATGCTCGACGTGTTGCAGCGCCCCACGAAGCTGCTCACCGGTATCGGCGGGATGCTGCTGCTGACCGGCGCGTTCGTCCTCTGCCTGGACGCGTCGATCCGGGCCTTCTCCGGCGGTGCGCAGCCGCTGAGTTACGCGAGCCTCGCCGTGGTGTTCCTCGCGGGCAACGCCCTGGGGTCGGCCGCGCCCACACCGGGCGGTGTCGGAGCGGTGGAGACCACGTTGACCTTCTTCCTCGTGGCCGTGGGCGGTCTGGCCACGGAGGTGGCGGCGCCGGCCGTGCTGCTCTACCGCCTGATGACACTGTGGCTGCCGGTGCTGCCGGGGTGGTTCGCGTTCAACTTCCTGACACGGAAGGGCGCCCTCTAGCGGCCGCCCGGCGACCGGTCACAGCGGCCCTCCGGCCACCCGCATGGACCTCGTCAGGGGCGCCGGACAGGACCCCGGCGCACCATGGGTCCATGACCACCCGCGCCGCCCGGCCCGCCGCCACCCGCACTCGACGGCGTGCCGCCGCGCGCGCCACCGGGCCCGCCACCAGGGCGGCCACGCGCTCCGCCGCCGTGCTCGCCGCCGCGACCGCCACCGTACTGATGGCCGCCGGCTGCTCGGACAACGGCGACCGGGGCGGCCGGGACCCGGAGCGGCCCACGGAGCTGGCCACCCAGAAGCTGACCTGGGACGCGTGCCCGGCCCCGTCCCTCCAGGAGGGCACGGGCACCGCCCCGTCCCCGCTGCCGGGCGGCACCAAGTGGGAGTGCTCCTTCATGCAGGCCCCGCTCGACTACGCGGACCCCGGCGGGGAGACGATCGAACTGGCGCTCATCCGGGCCAGGGCGACCGACCCGGCGAAACGTATCGGCTCCCTCATCTTCAACTTCGGCGGTCCCGGCGGCTCCGGCATCACCGGCCTGCCCTCCTTCGCCAAGTCCTTCGAATCCCTGCGCAGCCGCTACGACCTGGTCAGCTTCGACCCGCGCGGGGTAGGCCGCAGCGAGGGAGTGGAGTGCCAGGACGACCCCGAGCTGGACGCCTTCTTCGCGCTCGACTCCACGCCCGACGACGCGCGTGAGGAGGAGGTCTACCAGGAGGGCCTGAAGCGGTTCGCCGACGCCTGCGAGGAGAACTCCGGCGACACGCTCCCGCACGTCGGCACCGCCAACGCCGCCCGCGACATGGACCTGATGCGCCAGGTCCTCGGCGACGCCAAGCTGCACTACTTCGGCATCTCCTACGGCACCGAACTCGGCGGCGTCTACGCCCACCTCTTCCCCAAGAACGTCGGCCGGGCCGTCTTCGACGCCGTCGTCGACCCCACCGGCAGCGGCGAGCAGGGCGCACTCGGGCAGGCGAGGGGTTTCCAGCTCGCGCTGAACAACTTCGCCGAGGACTGCGTCAAGCGCGGCGCGGCCTGCAAGCTGCCGGGCAGCAGCGCCAAGGAGATCGAGGACTTCATCACCGACCTGCTCGCCAGGCTCGACAAGAAGCCCATCCAGGGCCTCGGCGACCGGAAGCTCACCCAGACCCAGGCCACCAACGGCATCGCCCAGGCCCTGTACTCCAAGCAGTACTGGCCCTACCTCGAACAGGGCCTCGACGAGGCGGACGGCGGCGACGGGGGGCTCCTCCTCGCCCTGTCGGACTCCATGAACGGCCGCGACCAGAACGGCGACTACAGCAACCTCCAGGCGGCCAACGCCGCCATCAACTGCGTCGACGACAAGGCGCGGTTCTCCGTGGAGCAGGCGAAGGCGAAACTCCCCGAATTCCGCGAGGCGTCCCCCATCTTCGGCCCCTGGCTCGGGTGGGGCCTGATCAGTTGCTCGCAGTGGCCCGTCCCCGGTACGTGGGAGCACCCGGACGTCAGCGCCCCCGGCTCGGCGCCCATCCTGGTCATCGGCAACACCGGCGACCCGGCCACACCGTACGCGGGCGCCAGGGCGATGGCGGCCGCACTGGGCAAGGGCGTCGGCGTGGAGCTGACGTACGAGGGCGAGGGGCACGGCGCGTACAGCATCGGCGACGCGTGCGTGAAGCGCACGGTGGACGCCTACCTGCTGGACGGCAGGGTCCCGAAGTCCGGGACGGTGTGCCCGTAGGGCTGTCGGTGACCCGGCCTAGGATGACTGTTCGGCACAGGAGTTTGGGGGACACATGTCCATGCGGGTACGGGCCGGAGGCCTGGCGGCCGCCGCGGCCCTGGTGGCCGGGCTGGTCACCGGCTGCGACAGCGGCGGCGACACGGACACCGGCAGCGGCCGGAGCGGCACCGCGAGGAGCGACGCGATGGCCTCCCTGCCCGCCGCTCTCACCGGCCAGAAGCTCGACTGGCGCGGCTGCGAGGCGCCCGAGGGCGGTGAGAAGCCCGGTCCGCAGTGGCGCTGCGCGAGCGTGAAGGTGCCCCTCGACTACGGGAAGCCGGACGGCGAGACGATCTCCATCGCGCTGATCCGCAAGGAGGCCCGCGACCGGGACCGCCGCATCGGCTCCCTGCTGTTCAACTTCGGCGGCCCGGGCGCCTCCGGCGTGACCGCCATGCCGCACGCGGCCAAGGAGTTCGAGCGACTGGGCGCCCGTTACGACCTGGTCGGGTTCGACCCGCGCGGGGTCGCCCGGAGTTCCGGGGTGGTGTGCCGCGACAGCAAGGAGCAGGCGGCCGCCCTGGCGCGGGTCGACCTCACTCCGGACACGCCCGAGGAAGAGGCCGCCTTCATGAAGGAAGGCGCCGACTTCGGCGCCGGCTGCGCCGAGCGGTCCGGCAAGGTCATCGCCCACGTCACCACGAGCAACACCGCACGGGACCTGGACCTCGTCCGGCATGTGCTCGGTGACCGGAAGCTCAACTACATGGGCTTCTCCTACGGCACGCAACTGGGCGGCACCTACGCCCACTTGTTCCCGCGCAATGTCGGCCGGACCGTCCTGGACGCGGTCGTCGACCCGACGGCGGACAGCGCGGGCCACGCGCGGAACCAGGCCATCGGCTTCCAGCGGGCGCTGAACAACTACTTCACGTCCACCGGCGAGGGCGCCGAGGCGGGCACCGCGCGCGTGGCGACGCTGCTCAAGAAGCTCGACCGCGAGCCGCTGTCCACCGTCGACGGCCGCGACCTCACACAGAGCCTCGCGCTCACCGGCATCGCCCAGACCCTGTACTCGGAGCAGATGTGGCCCTACCTCACCGAGGGCCTCAAGGAGGCCGAGGCGGGCAACGGCGACCCCTTGCTCCAGCTCGCCGACATGTACAACGACCGGGCGCCGGACGGCACCTATGGCACACAGGCGCATTCGCAGCGCGCCATCTCGTGCGCCGACAGCAGCAGCCGGCCAACGGTGGCCGAAGCCAAGGCGCTGCTCCCGGAGTTCCGGAAGATATCGCCGGTCTTCGCCGAGTTCATGGCCTGGGACACGGCCGGCTGGTGCGCCGACTGGCCCGTGAAGGGCGAGAGCGCCACACCGGAGGCGAGCGCCCCGGGTTCGGCTCCGATCCTGGTCGTGGGCACGACGGGCGACTCGGCGACGCCCTACGAGGGCGCCAAGAAGATGGCGGACGAGCTGGGTCCGGGCGTCGGCGTCCTCCTCACCTACAAGGGTGAGGGACACGGCGCGTACAGCAGCGGCAACGCGTGCGTGCAGGGCACGGTGAACGACTACCTGCTGGACGGCAAGGTCCCGGCGAGCGGCAAGACCTGCTCCTGAGCGCCATACGGCAACAGGGGGCCGGACCCGCCACAGGTCCGGCCCCCTGCCGTGAACGGCGCGGTCTAGTAGACCGGCTTCTCCGGCTCGATCTGGTTGACCCAGCCGATGACGCCGCCGCCGACGTGCACGGCGTCCGCGAAGCCCGCGGACTTCAGCACGGCGAGGACTTCCGCACTGCGGACACCCGTCTTGCAATGCAGGACGATCTTCTTGTCCTGCGGGAGGTCCTGGAGGGCGGTGCCCATCAGGAACTCGTTCTTCGGGATCAGACGGGCGCCGGGGATCGAGACGATCTCGTACTCGTTCTTCTCGCGAACGTCGATGATGTCGATGTTCTCGCCCTCGTCGATCCACTCCTTGAGCTGCTTGGGAGTGATCGTCGAGCCGGCCGCCGCCTCCTGGGCCTCCTCCGACACGACGCCGCAGAAGGCCTCGTAGTCGATGAGCTCGGTGACGGTCGGGTTCTCGCCGCAGACCGCGCAGTTCGGGTCCTTGCGGACCTTGACCTGGCGGTACTGCATCTCCAGGGCGTCATAGATCATCAGGCGGCCGACCAGCGGGTCGCCCACGCCGGCCAGGACCTTGATCGCCTCGGTGACCTGGATGGAGCCGATGGACGCGCACAGCACGCCCAGCACGCCGCCCTCGGCGCAGGAGGGGACCATGCCCGGCGGCGGGGGCTCCGGGTACAGGCAGCGGTAGCAGGGGCCGTACTCGGACCAGAAGACCGAGGCCTGGCCGTCGAAGCGGTAGATCGAGCCCCACACGTACGGCTTGTTCAGCAGCACGCACGCGTCGTTGACCAGGTAGCGCGTGGCGAAGTTGTCCGTGCCGTCGACGATCAGGTCGTACTGGCTGAAGATGTCCATCACGTTGTCGGCCTCGAGCCGCTCCTCGTGAAGGATCACGTTCACGTACGGGTTGATGCCGAGCACGCTGTCGCGCGCCGACTCGGCCTTGGAGCGGCCGATGTCGGACTGGCTGTGGATGATCTGCCGCTGGAGGTTCGACTCGTCGACCTCGTCGAACTCCACGATGCCGAGCGTGCCCACGCCGGCCGCGGCCAGGTACATCAGGGCGGGCGAGCCCAGGCCACCGGCGCCCACACAGAGCACCTTGGCGTTCTTGAGCCGCTTCTGCCCGTCCATCCCGACATCGGGGATGATCAGGTGGCGGGAGTACCTGCGGACCTCGTCTACGGTGAGCTCGGCAGCCGGCTCGACCAGGGGTGGCAGCGACACGGGGACTCCGTTGGTCGGTAGTCAGTACGGTTGTTCTTCCGTAACACTGCCACGGCCCTCCTCATTCCGAGACACCCGGTCCGATCTGCGAGACGATTTCGTCCCAGTAGCCGGGCAGAGCCGCGAATGGATCATTTTGTCCGGTGCGGTCGGCGGTCCGGTCGGTGAAGAAGATCGTCCCGGCGCCCTGCCAGCGGGCGATCCGCATCGCCTCGTCGAGATGGGTGCGCGGCACCCCGTGGACGAGGTGCGCGAACCGTTCCGGCGGGTGGTCGGCGGTCCACTCCGGCGCCTGTGACCAGCGGTACTCCGCCCACGGCCCGCAGAACGTCACGAGCTGGTCGGCGATCTCCGCGTACCCGGGATACGGATGGGAGCCGTGCCCCAGCACCAGGTGCCCGCCGTCGCCGCCCTCCAGGACCACCTCCAGCGTGGCCGTCGTACGCCGCACGGCGGCCAGGTCCGCCCGGTCCGTGGGACAGCGGTCCAGCAGGTAGCCGTCCACCAGGTACCAGTCGAGGTAGCGGTGCGCGTCGGAGACGATCTCGCCGAACGGGCGCGAGCCGTGGCGCAGGTCGAGGTGGCCCAGCACCCGGACGCCCGCGTTGCGCAGCTTTCCGGCCGCCTCCAGGCAGTGCGGGTCGGGCCGGGCCCCGGGGCCGTCCGCGACATTGAGGACGGCCCAGTGCAGGGGCGTACCCGGGCGGGTCAGCTCCGCCCACTCCACGGGGGCGAGCAGGGGGTGGGCGTAGCCGGGGACACCGAACCCGAGCCGTTCGGCACCGGTCGCGGAGAGCCCCGTGTCCGTGCTGATCAGATGCGGCATGCGGCCTCCATCCAGATGTCGGCCAGCGACTCCTCCAGGTTGATGCGGGGCCGCCAGCCGAGCCGGTCGCGCGCGGTGCGCACGTCGGCCTGCTGCCAACTGCCGCAGCCGTCGGGGTACGGGTAGGGCGTGGCGGACAGGTGGTCCGGGGCGCTGTCGCCGCGCTGGGCGCCGATGGACGCCATGGAGCCCATCGCCGACAGGGACGGCCTGGCCGGCGGCCCGTCCAGCTCGTGCAGGGCGCCCGTGTACCCGGCGACCCTCGCCAGGACGGCGGCCGCGTCGCGGAGCCGCACCGCACGGCCCGTGCCGATGTTGACGATCCCCTGCGCCGCCGAGAGCGAGGCGGCGTGCACGGCGCGCGCCACGTCGCGCACGTCCACGAAGTCGCGCTGCACGCCGAGGCTGCCGAGCTTGAGCTCGCCGTCGCCGGTCTGCATGGCGCGCCGCATGGCCTCCGCGAGCCGGCCGAGCGGCGACCCGGCGGGGGTGCCGGGCCCGACCGGCGAGAAGACGCGCAGGACGACCGCGTCCAGGCCGGAGCCGAGGACCAGCTCGGTGGCGGCCAGTTTGGACACGCCATACGGGCCGCCGGGGCGCGGCACCGCGTCCTCGGCGGTGGACGAGCCGGGCTGCGAGGGCCCGTACTCGGAGGCGCAGCCGACCTGGACCATGCGCGCCCCGCAGCCGCTGCGGCGCAGCGCCTCGCAGACGGTGGCGACGGCGACGGTGTTGTGCCGGGTCAGCTCGCGGGCGCCGCCACGGGTGGTTCCCGCGCAGTTGATCACGACACCGGGGTGGACGGCGTCCAGGAACCGGGTCAGCGCGCCGGGGCTTCCGCCGGCGAGGTCGAACCGTACGTCGGCGTCGTCGCCGCGCCCGAGCGCGGTCAGGTGGACCGCCGGGTCGGCGAGGAGCCGGTCGGCGACGAACCGGCCGAGGAATCCGTTGGCACCGAGCAGCAGCACCCTCATCGCGCGCCCCCTTCGCGCCGAGTGGCCGTTGCGGGGGTTTGGGGGGTCATGTCGGTTGTCTCCTTGAGCTGATGAGCTGGTGAAGGGTGTACGCGGGTACGGACCGGCTTTCAGGTGGCCGGTTCAGGTGGCGGTGGCGGTACCGCCGGCATGGGCGGAGGCGCGGGCCAGTACGGCGGTGGCGTGCGCCAGCAGGGCGAGGGTGGCCGCGCCGCACACGAGCGTCGGCACGGCCGCGGGACCCCAGGTGTCGACGGCCGCCTCGACGGGGCGGGCGAGCCGGTCGCACCCCGGCAGGCGGCCCGCGAGGACCGACGCCAGGGCGAGGGCCTCGGCGGCGGCCGCGCCGAGGAGCCCGGCGGCGGCGGCGCCGGGGAAGCCGTGGACGGTGAGCAGCCGGGCGAGGAACAGCAGGGTGCCGAGGGCGAGGGCGCCGCCGCTGAGGGAGCCGTCGTCGAGGGCGGCACCCACGAGCGCGAGCAGTCCGGTCAGGGCGGCCGTGTAGAGCGCGACGACCCCGAGGAGCAGCGGGCGGGTGCCGGAGGCGAACTCGGCCAGGCCCCGGCTGCCCGCGAGGCCGCACCGGGCCCGCACGGCGAAGAGGTGCGCGCACCAGGCCGCGGGGGCGACCGTGAGGGCGAGGCCGAGCAGCGGCGCGGGGTCCGTGGGCCAGGGCCCGTCCGGGCCGCCGGCGATGAGCTCGTCCAGCAGGCCGTCGCCGCCCACGGCGTACGCGAGCAGAAAGCCGGTCCACGCGCGCGTGCCCGGTACCGTGCGCCCGGCGACGCGCAGGGGGCCGCGGCGGAGGCAGACGGTGAGCGCCACGGCCAGCCCTGCCGCGCCGGCCGCGCCGACGGCCGCCCGCAGCGGCCCGCCGGTCAGGGCGAGGGCGACGACGGTGAGGGCACCGACGGCTCCGGGCAGCAGGTACGGCAGGGCGGCCCGGCCGCTCCACGCGGAGTCCGGGTCGGGTACGGCGGCGGTGCGGTGCGGCGCGTTGTCGTCACCGCGCGGCACGCGTGCGTACAGCTCCTCGGCGAGCGAGAACACGTCCCGGTGCCGGAACCGGGCGGCGGTCCGGTCGGTGATCCCGTGGGCCTCCAGCCCGGCGGCGATCTCCAGCGGGTCGACCGCCCGCTCGCACAGCTCCCGGTGGCGGTGCAGCAGCGCCTTCACCGGATCGCCCTGCCCCCGCCGGACGCCTCCGGGACGGCCACCCGCAAGGCCACCGCCCGCGTGGTCACCGCCCGCGTGGTCACCGCCCGGCCCGGGAGCGGGCTGCTCGGCAGCGGACCGCCCGGGAGTGCCCCGCCCAGGAGCGGACCCTCCGAGCGCGGGCTCCGACAGGACGGCCTCCGCGCGGCTGGCCCAGACGGCCTCGCCGAGGGCGGGCCTCCCGCCGTGGGGGCGGCCGCCCGGCATGGGTGTGCCTCCCTCAGACATGGCCGTCCGCCCTCCCCGCACCCGCGACGGCGCCCGCATAAGCGCCCACGCCCGCACGAGCGCCCCCACCCCCGCCCGTACTTCCGCCCGCCGGCCGCGGTGCGGCGGCCCAGGCCGGGGTCGTCGCGCCGCCCGAGCGGCGTCCGGTCCAGTGGCCCGGCACATGCGCCTCGGCCGGGTGCGCGAACGGGAGGAGCGCGCCGTCCGCACCGATGGCGTCCGCGTCGCGGTGCACGGGCGTGTGGGAGATGAGCTCCAGGTAAATGCCGTGAAATGCCGCGATGTTCTGCTCCACCGTGAACAGTTCGAGTGCGCGGGCGCGTGCGGCGGCGCCCAGCCGTTCGCGCCGCGCCGGGTCGCGCAACAGCGCGAGGCACGCGTCGGCGAGCGCCCGCGGATTGCGCGGGGGCACGACCAGTCCCGTACCGCCGATGACCTCCACGACCGCGCCCACGTCCGTCGAGACGGTGGCGCGTCCGCAGAGCATGGCTTCGACGAGGCTGACCGGGAAGCCCTCGACCACGCTGGACAGGACGGCCACGCCGGCCCCGGCGTACACCTCGGTGAGGGAGGGGGCGCAGGGGCCGCCGAGGTCCTCGAAGGAGACGGGGTTGTCGCCCACGGCGTGCGCGTCGGTGGCCTCGTCGGGGAAGAGCTGGGCGGCCAGCGCCTCGCAGTGCGCGCGGTACGTGGCGGACTCGGCGTCGCGGCCGGGCACGGAAACGATCCTGAGCCGGGCCGCCGGCACCTGCCTCCGTACCTCGGCGAAGGCGTGCAGCAGGCCGACGAGGTCCTTCGCGGGCTCGATCCGCCCGACCCGGACCAGCGTGTACGGATCGCCGCCGTCGCCGCTCTCGCCCACCGCGGCGAACCGCTCGGCCTCCATGCCCGGGTAGACGGTCCGCAGCCTGGCCCGATCGGCCCCGCACCTCTCCTGCCAGCGGCGGGCGTGGGTGTTGCCCGGCGTGATGACGGAGGCCTGCCGGTACACCTCGGCGGCCAGGCAGTTGTGGAAGGCGGCGAGCAGGGCGCGCACGGGAGTGCTCAGCCGCGCGTCGGAAGCCCCGAGGTAGTGCGCGCGCAGGTGTACGCCGTACTCCGTGACCAGCAGCGGAACGCCGAAGAAGCGTTTGGCCACCAGTCCGGGCAGGGCCGCCGTCCCGCCGGACGCCGCATGGCAGAGGTCGACCGCGCCCAGCCCGTCCTCGCCGTACCAGTCGGGAGACAGGGGGCGCAGGGCGCGCTCCAGGCGGTCGGCGAGAGCGAGGTGGTCGAGGACGGTGGCGCCGTGCACGCTCCGGCGTACGCCGCGCGTGCGGCAGGCGGACTCCAGGACGCGGACGGCGGCCTCCGACCGGAGGGCGGCGTGGAGGCCGCCGTACTCCCGGCCGAGCTCGGCCAGCCCGTACAGCCCTTCCGCGAAGCTCTCGGCGGCGGCGTCGCGCGGCCCGCACAGGGCGGCGGCGAGCTGCGTGAAGCAGGCGGTGAAGCGCCGGCGCTCACGCCTGCCGTACGCGCGCCCGCCGCGCCCCTCGTCCCCGGGGGCCCACAGCGGAGCCGTGCGGACGCGCCGCACCTGGGGCGGGAGCGGGACCCAGCCGGCGTCCTCCTGGCGGGCGCTCCGGCTCAGCGCGTAGACGTCGAATTCGTGCTGCGCGAGCCCGCGCACGAGCCGGTCGCACCAGAGCCTGGACTCACCCGTGACATACGGGTATCCACCGTCGGTGAGCAGTCCGATCCGCACGAGTACACCCCCGATCTCCCTTGTGTGCGGCCACCGTTGGTCCGGCGACTCACAGCGGGAAGAACGTAAGCGGATATGCCGGTGGCGCGATGGACGGTTGTCCGTTGCGCCACCGGAAGGGGTGAATGCTCGTAACTTTCCTGCACCCGTAGCGTTTCGACGCGCTAGAGGCGGCTACAGGCCACTACAGGTGAATTCGCCCGATCAACCGCCGGGGTACACCCAGGGGTTGGGGCGGCACTTGATGCCCTCGACCTCCAGCGACTTGGTCTGCTGCTGCATCACCGGCGCGAGCGCGCCCGGGGTACGGCAGTTCACGTGGTTGTGCCCCAGCCGGTGGCCGACCTCGTGGTTGATCAGCATCTGCCGGTACGGCAGCATCGCGTTGACGCCGTAGGTCTCCGAGCCCTGCGCCCACCGGTAGGCGTTGATCATCACGCGGTCGGTGGCGGCGGAGTCGCACGAGACGTTGTCGACGGTCGTGTCGAGCCCGGACTTGGCGCACCAGACGCCGGTGGTCCCGGGGCTCGCCAGGGTGATCACGAACTGCGGTTCGCCGCTGGAGATCCGCTCGAACGTCATGGCACCGCCGTGCGCCCAGCTCCGGTCGTCGTTCAGGGTCTCCTGGACGGCCCGTGCGAACAGCTCGGCGTCGAGCCCGAGACCCTTCTCGACGTCGATGCGGTAGCGCACCTTGTCCCCCTTGCCGGGTGCCGGGTCGGTCCCGGGTACCACCTCGAACTCGCCGGACCCCTTCAGCTTCGGGTCCAGCGGGAAGCGCTTGGCCATGAGCTGCGCGTACGTCGCCGGGGCGGCCGGCGGGGCGGCCTCCGGCGGGGCGCCGCGCTCGTCGGAACGGTCCGAGCGGGACCCGCTGCCGGGCTCGGGCACGCGCCCCGCGGCTTCGCCCGGCGGGCGGGAGGCGGAGCCGTCCGGTCCGGCGCCGGTGACCTGACCGGCCACGACGACGGCGAGGACGGTCGTGACGGCGGCGGCCGCGATGCCGGTGAACGTGCGCCCCAGGCCGGCGCCGCGCGCCTTCCGGACCTCTTCCCGGTCCTCTCCGGACCGGGGCTCATCGGGCTCGCCGGCCGGCGTCCCGGGCGGGGTGCGGTCGAAGGCCTCGACGAATTCGCGCCGTGGTCCGGGTATCCGGGCGCCGGCGCCCACTCCGGTCGCGGGGGCTCCGGGCGGGGCCGGCCGCGAGGCGGGTACGCCGCGCCAGTCGCCGTACCGGCCGGGCTCGCCCCAGCCGCCGCCGGGCTCGTGCTGCTCGGGGTGGCCGCCCCGTACGTGCTGCTGGGTGCTCTGGTGCTGGGGGTGCTGCTGGTGCTGCTGAGGGTGCTCGTACTGCTGGGCGCTCTGCGGCTGATGCGGGGGCTGCTGGTGGTGCGGTTCAGGGGGCGCCGCCGCGGATTTGCGCCGGCGTCCGGTACCGGGACGCGCCCCCTCGCGCACCGCGCCCGTGCCCTGTTCGGAGCCCTTAGGTACGGGGCCTTTGCGGCTATGTCGTCCCACGGCCCCGGATCAGCTCCCGTCTTCGTGGTCGGTGTCGTCGATCAGTTCCCGTACGGCCCGGGCGACCGTCTCCGGGTACTCCATCATCGCGACGTGCCCCGCGTCCGGAAGCGCCAGCAGCCGCGAGTCGCGGAACGCCGCCGCAGCCTTCCGCGCCATCCGGAACGAGACGAGCTGGTCACGCCCGCCGTACACCAGCAGCGTCGGCGCGAGCACCCGCTCCGCCTGCCGCCACAGCCCGTGCTGGCCGCCCAGCGTGTACGCGTCCACGATGCCGCGCGACGAGCGGGCCATCGCGTCCCAGAAGTACGGCAGCCTCAGGCGCCGTTCCATCTCCTCCACGGCGTTGCGGAAGCCCTCGTCGGTGACCCGCCCGGGGTCCCCGTAACAGAGGGCGAGCACGCCGCGCACCCGCTGCTCCGCCGTCCAGTCCCGGGTGAGCCGGGTGAACAGGGAGGCGACGCCGGGCAGCGCGAGCAGCGCCGTGGGCCACGCGCCGCGCTGGGCGCGCAGCTCGGGCAGCGCGGGCGAGATCAGCGTCAGCGTGCGGACGAGATCGGGGCGGACGGCCGCGACCCGGGTGGCGACGGCGCCGCCCAGCGAGTTCCCGATCAGATGGACGGGCCCGCGGGCCCCGGCGTCCAGCAGCCGGATGACCGTGCGGGCGTGCGCGGTCAGGGAGTAGTTGCCGTCGTCGGGCGGCGGGGAGTCGCCGAAGCCGGGGAGGTCGAGCGCCTCG
Source organism: Streptomyces sp. NPDC049837 (assembly GCF_040674455.1). Taxonomy (NCBI): domain Bacteria; kingdom Bacillati; phylum Actinomycetota; class Actinomycetes; order Kitasatosporales; family Streptomycetaceae; genus Streptomyces; species Streptomyces sp. NPDC049837. Next base: position 504,663 of record NZ_JBFAMP010000003.1, read on the forward strand.
CCGTCCACGATGTCCTCGAGCAGCGGCATCAGGGCCGACCAGTTCTGGGAGGAGCCGCCGAGCCCGTGCACGTACAGAGCGGGGGGCAGCCCGGTCCGCTCCGACGGCCGGTAGCGCACGTTCAGCGTCAGCCCGGGCAGCGTCACGGAGCGCAGCCGCTCCCCCGCCGCGACCCGTACGGCGCTCACGCGCGGCCCCGCCGCGGTGGCGGCGACGGATTCCGGCAGCTCGGTCGAAGACATGCGGCAATGTTACGAGACGATCACGCAGGCACCGATGTGTTCGCCGTCACAGATCGCATAGCGCCGGAAGGGGGTACCTCCTAGGCTCATACATGAGGGCAGTTCGCCCAGGCCCCCGCCCGCCCATGTGAAAGGGAGCCCATGACCGTCGACCCGACCGACCCGGAGACCTTCGAAGGCAACGACAACGGCACGACGACCGCCGCGCTCGACGAGGAGACGCCCGAGGCGGACGCCGCCGAGCAGCACACGGAGGTGCGACCGCACGCGGACGAACCGCTGACCCGTATCGATCCGGCCGTGGCGAACCCCGCCGACGCCGCCGAACAGGCCCGCGTGGTGGAGCTCGACGAGGACGACTACCGCTGATTTGATCCGTTTAACGTTGAATCTCCGGCTACCAGAGGCGTCCGGTACGTGAAATTCTGCGCTCGCACCGCGCACAGCCGGGTTACCCAAAAGTACGATGGCGGGCGCGGCGCACAGCGCGCAAGGATCGATTTTGGGAGGCGGCGTGACAGCCATCGAGCAGACAGAGGCGGCGCGCCCGCGAGGCACGCGCCTGCCGCGCCGAGCCCGACGCAACCAGCTCCTGGGCGCGGCCCAGGAAGTGTTTGTCGCACAGGGGTACCACTCGGCCGCGATGGACGACATCGCGGAGCGCGCGGGCGTCAGCAAGCCCGTCCTCTACCAGCACTTCCCCGGGAAGCTGGAGCTGTACCTGGCCCTGCTGGACCAGCACTGCGAGTCGCTGCTCCAGGCCGTGCGCACCGCGCTCGCCTCCACCACGGAGAACAAGCTGCGCGTGGCGGCCACCATGGACGCCTACTTCGCGTACGTGGAGGACGAGGGCGGCGCCTTCCGCCTCGTGTTCGAGTCGGACCTGACCAACGAGCCGGCGGTGCGCGAGCGCGTCGAGCGGGTCTCGCTCCAGTGCGCGGAGGCGATCTCCGAAGTCATCGCCGAGGACACGGGGCTGTCCAAGGACGAGTCGATGCTGCTGGCCGTGGGCCTGGGCGGCGTCTCGCAGGTGGTCGCGCGGTACTGGCTGTCCAGCGAGTCGTCGATCCCCCGCGACAAGGCGGTCCAGTTGCTGACGTCCCTGGCGTGGCGGGGCATCGCGGGCTTCCCGCTGCACGGCTCTGATTCCCACTGATGATCGGTGTCGTCTCTCCGGGCTAATGTGTGCAGCGTACGGCGCGGCTGACCGCGCATCGCTGACCGTTCGGAGGGACATAGCCGTGGAGGTCAAGATCGGCGTGCAGCACGCGCCCCGGGAGATCGCTCTGGAGAGCGGGCAGTCCGCCGAGGAGGTGGAGCGCGCGGTGACCGAGGCACTGGCCGGCAAGACGCAGTTGCTCAGTCTGACGGACGACAAGGGCCGCAAGGTCCTGGTGCCGACGGACCGGATCGCCTACGTGGAGATCGGCGAGCCGGCGAAGCCCCGCGTGGGTTTCGGGGCGCTCTAGCAGTACGGGTTGTACGACGCGAAGGCCCGGCGGGGTTGGTCCCGCCGGGCCTTCGCGCGTCCCTGGAGGTCCCAGGACGTCCCAGGAGCAGGATTGCGTTTCGTGCGCATCGGGTAGTACGGGCTGTGACCGTTTTGCCCGCCCCGCCGTCCGCGAGGTGATCCAGTGTTCTGGGAAGCTTTCGGCTCCGTCGTGCTCGGACTCGCACTGTCCTGGGCGGCCGCCCACCGGCTGACCGACCGGCTCCCGTCACGCCGCGTGGTGCTCGGCGCGGGCGTGCTGGGCGCGCTGTTCGGCGCGCTGATCACCCACGCGGCGCTCGGCCCCGGCCATGCGCTGGGCACCCTGCTGGGCGCGGTCGCGGTCACGGCCGTCGTGCTCTCGCTCCTGCTCCGCCCCACCCGCCGCCTACGCCGCTCGGCGGCGACGTAGACGCGCGGGGGACCGCCCGGCGAGGAGGCCGCCGCGTCAGGCGGCCAGGCCCAGGGCGGCCATGCGCTTGGTGTGGGCCTTGGTGATGCGGGAGAACATCTCGCCCACCGCCGCCAGGTCGAAGCCGTCCGCCACGCCGCCGACGAGCATCGTGGAGAGCGCGTCGCGCTCCGCCACCACCCGCTGGGCCTGGGACAGGGCCTCGCCCATCAGGCGGCGTGCCCACAGCGCGAGGCGGCCACCCACCCGGGGGTCGGCCTCGATCGCGGCGCGCACCTTCTCGACGGCGAAGTTGCCGTGCCCGGTGTCGTCCAGCACCGCCAGCACCAGCGCCCGGGTGTCGGAGTCCAGCCGGACGGCGACCTCCCGATAGAAGTCGCTGGCGATCGAGTCGCCGACGTACGCCTTGACCAGGCCCTCCAGCCAGTCGGACGGCGCGGTCTGGCGGTGGAAGTCGTCCAGCGCCTTGGCGAACGGTTCCATCGCGGCCGTCGGCTCCGCGTCGATCGCCGTCAGCCGGTCCCGAAGCCGCTCGAAGTGGTGGAACTCGGCCGACGCCATCTTCGCCAGCTCCGCCTTGTCGGCGAGCGTCGGCGCCAGCTTCGCGTCCTCGGCCAGCCGCTCGAAGGCCGCCAGCTCCCCGTACGCGAGCGCGCCGAGCAGGTCCACGACCGCGGCGCGGTACTGGGGCTCGGCGGAGGCACCGGCCCAGTCGAGGGCGGCGATCCCGGTCGGTTCTTCGGCGGCGGCGGCGGAAGCAGCGGAAGCGGCGGCGTTGTCAGGCGTCTCCATGAAGCGCACAATAGCCCGCTCGGCGCGCCGCCGAAGGCCCTGGTCATCCACTGTGACCTCCCCCTCCTTATGAATCGTCCCGACACACCTGCGCGGATCCGGGGTACAGTGGTAATGCGCCTGCTGAGTATTCAGTCATGTTCGTATGTACTCGGCGGGCCATCTCATGAATGAGGATGCCCGGTCGGTGGCCCGATCGGCTCCGACCCGACAGCCCTCCGTGCGCATGAGCCGCACATGAGGGGCCCCTCAGCGGTATGACGCTCGAGCGACGGCAGTGGTCCCGCGCCACCCGGCAGCGGTCTTGACGACCAGCGGCCGGCCGTAACCGGCACGGTACGACCCCCAGCGTTCGCCTCATGCCGCGTCTCACAGAAGAGGCAGCACCCTGACTACGACTTTCCGAGAGCTCGGGATCCTTCCCGAGACCGCCGAGGCCCTCGAAGCCGTCGGCATCACGTCCCCCTTTCCCATCCAGGAGATGACCCTTCCGGTCGCGCTCTCCGGCACCGACGTCATCGGCCAGGCCAAGACCGGCACCGGCAAGACCCTCGGGTTCGGCCTGCCGCTGCTGGAGCGCGTCACCGTCCCCGCCGACGTCGAGGCGGGCCGGGCTAAGCCCGAGCAGCTCACGGACGCCCCGCAGGCGCTCGTGGTGGTCCCCACCCGCGAGCTGTGCACCCAGGTCACCAACGACCTGCTCACCGCCGGCAAGGTCCGTAACGTCCGCGTTCTCGCGATCTACGGCGGCCGCGCGTACGAGCCCCAGGTCGAGGCCCTGAAGAAGGGCGTCGACGTGATCGTCGGCACCCCGGGCCGCCTCCTCGACCTCGCCGGCCAGCGCAAGCTCGACCTGTCCAAGGTCAAGGCGCTCGTCCTCGACGAGGCCGACGAGATGCTCGACCTGGGCTTCCTGCCCGACGTCGAGAAGATCATCAACATGCTTCCGGCGAAGCGCCAGACCATGCTGTTCTCGGCGACCATGCCGGGCGCCGTCATCGGCCTGGCCCGCCGCTACATGTCGCAGCCCACGCACATCCGCGCCACCGCGCCGGACGACGAGGGCGCGACCGTCGCGAACATCGCGCAGTACGTGTACCGCGCGCACTCCATGGACAAGCCCGAGATGGTCTCGCGCATCCTCCAGGCCAACGGCCGCGGGCTCGCGATGATCTTCTGCCGTACGAAGCGGACGGCGGCCGACATCGCCGAGCAGCTCGAACGGCGCGGCTTCGCCTCCGGCGCGGTCCACGGCGACCTCGGCCAGGGCGCCCGCGAGCAGGCGCTGCGCGCCTTCCGCAACGGCAAGGTCGACGTCCTGGTCTGCACCGATGTCGCCGCGCGCGGCATCGACGTGGACGGCGTCACGCACGTGATCAACTACCAGTCGCCCGAGGACGAGAAGACCTTCCTCCACCGCGTGGGCCGTACGGGCCGCGCGGGCAAGAAGGGCATCGCCGTCACGCTGGTCGACTGGGACGACATCCCGCGCTGGCAGCTCATCAACAAGGCGCTGGGCCTGGACTTCAACGACCCGGTGGAGACGTACTCGACGTCCCCGCACCTGTACGCGGACATGGACATCCCCGAGGGCACGAAGGGCGTCCTGCCGCGTGCCGAGCGGACCCGTGCCGGTCTGGACGCGGAAGAGGTCGAGGACCTCGGCGAGACGGGCGGCCGTGGGTCGCGTGGCCGGCGCCCGGAGCGTTCGGACCGTACGGAGCGCTCGGAGGAGCGCCCGGAGCGTACGCGTACGCCGCGCCAGCGCCGCCGCACGCGGAGCGGCGCCCCCGTGGCCGCCGACGCCGCGGTGACGACCGCCGAGCCGGTGGCCCCGGCGGAGGACGAGGCCCCGGCGCCCCGCACGCCGCGCCGCCGCCGCACCCGTACCCGCGCGGGCGCCCCCGCGGCGGAGGCCGTGGCCACCGCCCCGGCCATCGAGGCCCCTGTCACCGACGCCCCGGCCACCGAGCCGGAGCCCGAGGCCAGGCCCCGTCGCCGCACCCGCAAGGCCGCGGAGCCGGTCGCCGAGGCCCCGGTCATCGAGGCCCCGGTCGCCGAGGCCGAGCCGGAAGCCAAGCCGCGCCGCCGCACCCGCAAGGCCGTGGCCGCCCCGGAAGCGGCCGTGGAAGCGACCGCCGAGGCGGAGGCCAAGCCGCGCCGCCGTACCCGTAAGGCCGCCGAGCCCGTCGCGGAGGCCACCGAGGCCCCCGTCGCCGACGCCCCGGCCGCCGAGCCGGAGCCCGAGGCCAAGCCGCGCCGCCGCACCCGCAAGGCCGTGGCCGCCCCGGAAGCGGGCGCGGAGGCGGAGGCCAAGCCCCGTCGGCGCCGGACGACGAAGGCCGTGGCGGCCGCCCAGCCGGAGAGCTGACCGGACGAGCGCCACACCCGAGCCACACCAGGCACACGAGCGACGGCCCCACCCCTTCCCGGGGGCGGGGCCGTCGCCGTATCCGCGTCCGGCGGCCGGGTCCCGATAGCCTCGTCCTATGAGCCGCCCGCCCACGTTCACCCCGCCCCCCTGCGCCCGTGCCCGCACCCTCCGCACGTCCCGTGGTGACTTCGCCGTGCTGGACGCGGCTCCCGCCGCCGGTACGGAACCGAAGGGGACGGCCCTCCTGCTGCCCGGGTACACCGGGTCCAAGGAGGACTTCATCGCCATGCTCCAGCCGCTCGCCGACGCCGGCTACCGCGCGGTCGCCGTTGACGGTCGCGGGCAGTACGAGACGACCGGCCCCGACGACCAACAGGCCTACGAGCAGGAGGAGTTGGCGCGCGACGCGCTGGCCCAGGCGGCGGCGCTCGACAGCGGCCGGGTCCACCTGCTCGGCCACTCCCTCGGCGGCCAGATCGCCCGCGCGGCCGTCCTGCTCGACGCGGCGCCCTTCGCCACGCTCACGCTGATGTCGTCCGGTCCCGCCCAGGTCGCGCCCGCCCAGCAGGAGAAGATCAAGCTGCTGAGCGACGCGCTCGCGGTGATGACGATGGGTCAGGTGTGGCAGGCGATGCGCGCCCTGGACCCGCCGGAGGACGCCGACGAGGCGGGCAGCAACCGCGAGGACCTCCGCCGCCGCTGGCTGCTGCACAACCCCGCGCAGCTCCTGGCCACCGGCCGCCGGCTGACCGTCGAGCCGGACCGGGTCGACGAGCTGGCCGCGCTGCGCCCGCCGGTGCCCGTGCACGTGATCTCGGGCGTGCGGGACGACACGTGGCCGGTGCCGCTGCTCGACGCGATGGCGGACCGGCTCGGCGCGCACCGGACGCGTATCGAGGGCGCCGAGCACTCACCGAACACCGACCGCCCGGTGGAGACCGCCGTGGCCGTAGTCCGGTTCTGGGACGACTGCGAGAGCCGTCAGAACCGCGACTGAAGGTGCTGCCAGAAGCCGTCCCGCAGCGACCGCCGAAGCATGGCGTGCCCGCGCAGGGACCGGCTCAGCAACTGCTCCGCCTCGATGAGCAGGTCCTGGTCCACCGGTCCGGGCAGGTAGGGGTGGCCGGGCAGCAGCTCGGCCATCGCGGTCTGGCCCCGCTCCGCCAGCCACGTCTCCGCGATCCGGGCGCCCACGAAGCGCACCTCGTCGCGTGACGGCGGCGGCTCGCCCTCGCTCTCGTACGTCGTGACCGGCCGCCGGGTGACGTACGGGCGGCAGAAGTCGAGGTCGAAGGTGCGGGCGCTGTCGACCTCCCAGAGGAGGGGCTCGGCCTGGTTGCGGCCGTCGGCCGCCTCGATGCCCCAGAGGTGGACGCGGGCCCCGTACCCCTGGGCCGCCTCGACCGCCGAGACGAGGTCCTCGTCGCCGCCGACGAGCGCCGCGTCGCTGATGGCGCGGTGGCGAGCCAGCGACTCCAGGTCGGTGCGGATGAGGGAGTCGACGCCCTTCTGCTGGTTGCTGGCGTTGAGGTTGCCGAGCCGGACCTTGACGTCGGGCAGCTCGGCGATGGCCTGCTGTTCGGGGGTGTGGATACGGCGCCGGGCGCCGTCGTACCAGTAGACGCGCAGCAGCCGGCTGTCCGCGAAGATCGTGCGGGCCGTGTCGATGAAGGCCTCGATGAGCCCTTCCGCGTCCAGGTCGAAGGAGCGCCGGTCCTCGGTGCCCGCGACAAGCAACCCGGCCGCAGCATGGACGTAACCGGCGTCGACGAAGATGGCGTGCGTCGAGGGCGTCTTGGCGACCTCGGCCAGCATCCGCTGGAGGAGCTCATTGGTGCGCTCCAGGCGGGCGCCGAGTTCGCTGAGGGTGGGAGCGGGGGGCTCCGGACGGTGGTTCATACGGGGCTCATTGTCCGACGCCTCGGCCCCCGCCGCCACCACCTCACACCCAGATACTTAGGCGCTCAAAAAATTTCTTTAGCGTAGGGAATGTTTGCCCCCTACACGACGTTGGCACTCATACGGAAACACAGTTCTCCAGCAGGAGGATCAACTCAGGACGAAGGGAGAAGCCCGTGCGCTTCGAGATTCTGCGACTCGACGACGTCGACGGCACGCCCGTGGACAGCACCGTCGTGGACGCCGCCTCCGTCAACAGGATCGTGCAGCAGGCCGCCTCGATCGGCCAGCGCATCTGGATCCGCCCGGCCGGGACCACGGCCTCATAACAAGCACGACGCCCTGACACCGCGCCCCCGCGCGGACTCCGGCGGCCTGGAAGCAGCCGGAATCCGTACGGGGGCGCAGTGATGTCTCAGGCGCCCTGGATGACCTGGGTGACGCCGTTGATGATCTGCTGCACCGCGATCGCCGACAGCATCATTCCGGCGAGCCGGGTCACGAGCACCACGCCGCCGTCCTTGATGACCCGGATGATCAGCAGCGAGTACCGCATGGTCAGCCACAGCACGATGTGCATGGCGACGATCGCCGCCCAGACGGAGATCTGCCCGCCGACACCCTCCGCGTGCTGCACGGCGAGGATCACCGACACGATCGCGCCGGGACCGGCCAGCAGTGGCATGCCCAGCGGTACGAGGGCGACGTTGACGTCCTTGGTCTGCTTGGGCTCGTCGGTCTTGCCGGTCAGCAGGTCGAGCGCGATGAGCAGCAGGAGCAGCCCGCCCGCGATCATCAGCGCGGGCACGGAGACGTGCAGGTACGCCAGGATCTGCTGGCCCAGGATGCCGAAGACGGTGATCACGCCGAAGGCGACCGCGACGGCCTGCCAGGCCATCCGGCGCTGGACCTTGGTGGCCCGGCCGGAGGTCAGGGCGAGGAAGATCGGGGTGATCCCAGGGGGATCCATGATGACAAAAAGGGTGAGGAAGAGGGAGCCGAAGACGGCGACGTCGAACACAGTGAGGCCTTGCGGGGTGAGGGTCGTACAGAGAAGTGCGGGGGCGCGGGGGTTGCGGGCGGCGTGCTCCCCCGGAGCTACGCCTGGGCGGGGCCCCCGGTGCCCGGCACCGGGAACGCGCCGGTCGCGCGGCGCGTGATCTCGCCGTAGATCTCGGGGTCCGTGGTGTAGTCGCCGAGGCGGCAGGTCTTGCGGGTGCCGTGGTAGTCGCTGGAGCCGGTGGTCAGCAGGCCGAGGTCGGCGGCGAGCCCGCGCAGCCTGGCGCGCGTCGGCTCGTCGTGGTCCATGTGGTCGGTCTCGATGCCGTCGAGGCCGTACGCGGCGAGGTCGGCGATGACCGACTCGGGCACCGTGCGGCCGCGCTTGACGGCGCCGGGGTGCGCGAAGACGGTGACCCCGCCGGCCGCCTTGACGAGACGGATCGCGGTGAAGGGGTCGAGCTCGTGCTTCTCGACGTACGCCCGGCCGCCGTCGGCGAGCCACTCGGGCGTGAAGGCGTCGGAGACGCCGGCCACGACGCCGAGCCGGACGAGCGCCTCGGCGATGTGCGGCCGGCCGACGGATCCGTCACCGGCGATGGCCGCGACCTGCTCCCAGGTCACCGGGACGCCGAGCTGCTGGAGCTTGCCGACCATGGCGCGGGCGCGCGGCACACGGTCGTCGCGCACCAGCTCGCGCTCGCGGGCCAGCTCGGGCTCGTCCGGGTCGAAGAGGTACGCGAGCATGTGCACGCCGATGCCGTCGATCCGGCAGGACAGCTCGGCGCCCGTGACGAGCGTGAGGCCTTCGGGGAGCGCGGCGATCGCCTCGGCGTGGCCGCGCGTGGTGTCGTGGTCGGTCAGCGCGACGACGTCGAGCCCGGCCGCGGCGGCGCCGAGCACGAGCTCGGCGGGGGTGTCCGTACCGTCGGAAGCCGTGGAGTGGGTGTGCAGGTCGATGCGCACGACGCGTGACTCCGGGGCTCGGGACGGACAGGGGACCGCTCAAGGATACCGGCCCCGGCCCCGTCGCCACGCCGTCAGTCCAGCAGCCTCGGGCTCAGCGCGCCGCAGGGAAGCAGCTCCACCTCCGAACCGGCCTCCCTCAGGTCGGTCAGGACGAGCTCGTCGTACATCAGCAGCCCCGACTTCTCGGGCCAGACGATGGCCCACAGCCACAGCCCCCGCGCCTCGCCCGCGAAGACCGCGCGGTCCTCGGGGGCGTCGCTGACGTGCCAGAGCGGGGTGGGGCGCCCGGCCGCGAGGACCTTGGCCTGCGGGCGGGTGCCGGTGCACATGTGGGGGCCCGGGTCGGGGCCGTCGATCCCGGCGTACCGCGCGCCCAGGCCGACGCCCGGTTCCTCGGCGATCAGCAGCAGCTCACCCACGCCGCCGAGGGGGGCGGGGCCCGAGCAGGCGACGACGGTGGCCCGGCCGCCGCTGCGGTCGTCGCCCGCGTAGGCGACCCCGGTGAACAGCCAGCCCACGGGCAGCGGCCAGGGCATCCAGACGGGGACCTGCGCCCGGTGCGTGACGACGCCGAGCGCTTCGACGCTGGGCGGGATCACGGGCTGGAGCGGTTGCACGGCGCCGTGCACGTCGCACTGCCAGGAGTCGGAAAAGAGACCGGGCGCCCGGACCCGGCCTCCGCACTTCGGGCAACTGGGTTCGCCCCTCATAGCGTTCAACGGTCCTCCCCGGCCGTCGCCTCGTCAAGGACGATCACCCGTCCGGTGTGCCGCTCAGCCCTCCGATTTTTGATGCATCTTGCATCCATTAGCCCGTCTAACTTATTGTGTGTATATAGCAACTACTTGAGGGCGCCGATGCGCCGGTACGAAAAGGAGCGGACATGCGGCAGAAGGATCCGTTCGACGAAGGGGCCACCGGCATCCTGCGGCAGCCCAAGGCCGTCTGGGCGACGGCAGGCGCTTCCGTCGTCGCCTTCATGGGCATCGGACTGGTGGACCCGATCCTGCCGTCCATCGCCCAGGGCCTGCACGCGACCCCCAGCCAGGTCTCGCTGCTGTTCACCTCGTACTTCCTGATCACCGCCGTCGCGATGCTGATCACCGGCTTCGTCTCCAGCCGCATCGGCGGCCGTAGGACGCTCCTCGCCGGGCTCGCCCTGGTCATCGTCTTCGCCGCCCTCTCCGGTCAGTCGGGCTCGGTCGGCGAGCTGGTGGGCTTCCGGGCCGGCTGGGGGCTCGGCAACGCGCTGTTCGTCTCCACCTCCCTCGCCGTGATCGTCGGCGCGGCGGCCGGCGGCAGCGCGGCCGCGATCCTGCTGTACGAGTCGGCCCTCGGCCTGGGCATGGCCTGCGGGCCGCTGGTGGGCGCCGTCCTGGGCGACGCGAGCTGGCGTTATCCGTTCTTCGGCACGGCCGCGCTGATGGCGATCGGCTTCCTGTGCATCGCCGCGTTCCTGCGGGAACAGCCGAAGCCCGCGCGCAAGACGTCCCTGCTCGACCCGCTCAGGGCGCTCGGCCACGGCGGGCTGGCGTCCGCCGCCGCTTCCGCCTTCTTCTACAACTACGCGTTCTTCACCGTGCTCGCCTTCACACCGTTCGTGCTCGACATGACGCCGTACAAGTCCGGCGCGGTGTTCTTCGCCTGGGGCGTGCTGCTCGCGGTGTTCTCCGTGCTGGTGGCGCCGCGCCTCCAGGAGCGGTTCGGGTCGCTGAGGGTGCTCGGCGGCTCGCTCGTGCTGCTCGCCGCCGACGTCGTCGTCCTCGGGTACGGCGACCACACCACCGCGATCGCCTGCACGATCCTGTCGGGCGCCTTCATCGGCGTGAACAACACCGTCTTCACCGAACTGGCCCTCGGCGTCTCCGACGCGCCGCGCCCGGTGGCCAGCGCCGGCTACAACTTCGTGCGCTGGTTCGCGGCCGCCGCCGCGCCCTGGCTCGCACCGAGGATCGAGGAGTGGAGCGATGTCCACATGCCGTTCGTCGTGGCGGGCGTCGCGGCGGCGATCGGCGCGGGCATCGTGTGGGCGCGCCGCCGCTCGCTCACCCACGAGGCCGAGGAGCACCGGGCCGCGCGCCCCCGGCCGGCCCTCGCCAACTGACCGCCGTCAGTCGAGGGTTACGGACCTGCGCAGCGGATCGCGCAGGTCCGTGCCCGCCGCCAGCCACCGCTCCTGGAGCGCCTGCGCGCCGTGCACGCGCTTCCAGGCGGCCTCGTTGGGCGTCATCGGCAGCAGCGGCAGGAAACGCACCGGGTCCATCGGCGCGTCCAGCTCCAGGTCCTCGACCAGTCCGCCGGACTCCGCGACGAGGACGGAGGTGAACGGCGCGCCGGGCCACAGGGGTTCGCCGGTGTCCAGGGAGGCGCCGGGGGCCACGACGACGCCCTCGACCTGCGGGGAGGCGGCGAGGACCGCGAGCGGGCGCAGCACCTTGTCGGTGTCGGCGAGCCCGGACCGTACGGTCAGGAGGAGCTCCGCGCGCGGGCCCTTGACCGGGTCGGCGAGGGCGGCGGTCGGGTCGGTCATCGGCTGGGCCGACATCCCGAGGGTGACGTACCTCACGAGGCCGAGGCCGGCGTCCGTGAAGCGGAGCACCTCGATGCGGTCGGTGCCCAGGAAGGTCACCGCGGCGCGCGCGTCCGGTTCACCGAGGGCGGTACGCAGCCGGGCCTCGACCAGAGCAAGAACTTCTCCCATGCGGCGAGCATAGAGCGCGTATGGAACGGGCAAAGTAAGGGATTGACCCTCAGTCGGCTGATAGTCTTGGCCGTCTGCTGGTCGGGACAGCACGCGGAGCGTGGCTTTCCAGTCCCGACGACACGTCATCCCCCACGGGGGACCGGCCGGAGGAGGTGGGGCTGCGGTGGATCGAAGTCGACCGTGCAGTACCAACCGCTCTTCCGCCCGCGGCTTTTTCCTGTGACCTGAGATGTGATCCGAGAGACATCTCACCTGCTCGCTCCCGCTCTTCCTCATGGGGCGTGAGTACGAGGTCATGGCTATGCGCACGACGGAAGAGCACACCGTTTTGCCTGTCTGTAGCGAACGCCGTCACCGCGATCCCGCGGTGCCGCCCGCTTTGCGGACGTAAGGAACGCCACGTCCTCATTCCGGGCTGTGCCACGCCCCGCGACGGCCTCTCCGTGAAGGAGCCAGCCATGTCGATGATCCGTGACCTGCGCGCAGCGGTCCGCCCGTCGCTGCGCAAGAGCACTGCCCCGTACAACACGTACAACTCCTACGACGCGACCCGTGACCCGTCGACGTCCACCGCGGTCGTCGACTGCGCCGTGTACCGCGACGGCCGCCGGCTGAAGGACGAGGCGACCGACACGTGCCTCACGCCGCGCGAGGCCATGCGGCAGGTGCGCGAGGGCGGTGGCTTCGCGTGGATCGGGCTGCACGAGCCGACGGAGGCCGAATTCGCCGGTATCGCGGCCGAGTTCGGGCTGCACCCGCTGGCCGTGGAGGACGCGGTCCACGCGCACCAGCGGCCCAAGCTGGAGCGGTACGACGACACGCTGTTCACCGTCTTCAAGACGATCCACTACGTCGAGCACGCCGAACTCACGGCGACCAGTGAGGTCGTCGAGACCGGTGAGGTGATGTGCTTCACCGGCCGGGACTTCGTGATCACCGTCCGGCACGGCGGGCAGGGCTCCCTGCGCAACCTGCGCCACCGCATGGAGGGCGAGCCGGAGCTGCTGGAGAAGGGCCCGTCGGCGGTGCTGCACGCGATCGCCGACCACGTGGTGGACGGCTACATCGCGGTCGCCGACGCGGTGGAGATCGACATCGACCAGATCGAGATCGACGTCTTCTCGCCGCCGGCCAAGGGCTCGACGCGCGGCGCCGACACCGGGCGGATCTACCAGCTCAAGCGTGAGGTGCTGGAGTTCAAGCGGGCGGTCTCGCCGCTGCTGCGGCCGATGCAGTTGCTGAGCGAGCGGCCCATGCGGCTGGTGGACCCGGACATCCAGAAGTACTTCCGGGACGTCGCCGACCACCTGGCGCGGGTGCAGGAGCAGGTCATCGGCTTCGACGAGCTGCTGAACTCCATCCTCCAGGCGAACCTGGCCCAGGCGACGGTCGCGCAGAACGAGGACATGCGCAAGATCACCTCGTGGGCGGCGATCATCGCCGTACCGACGGCGGTGTGCGGCGTGTACGGCATGAACTTCGACTACATGCCGGAGCTGCGGTGGAAGTTCGGCTACCCGCTGGTGCTGGTCGGGATCTCGGTGATCTGTTTCGCGATCCACCGAACCCTCAAGCGCAACGGGTGGCTCTAGCGCGAGTGGCTAAGCTGCGTGCCATGACAGACGCACTGCTCGACCAGGCCCTCGTCGAGGAGGCCACCAAGAAGTCCGGCCTCATCTGGGTACGCGGCGGGGGCCCGGCCCGGGCGCTGTGGCACGTGTGGCTGGACGGCGCGGCGTACGTCGTCGGCGACGGGCCGGGCGAGCAGCCGCTGCCGGGCCTGGCGGACGGCTCCACCGCCGAGGTGACGGTGCGCAGCAAGGACAAGGGCGGCCGGGTGGTCGCCTGGACGGCCGCCGTGACCGAGCTGGCCCCCGGTTCGGAGCCGTGGGAGGCGGCCGTCGCGGAGCTGAAGGGCAAGCGGCTGAACGCCCCGGACGCGGAGACGATGACCGAGCGCTGGGCGCGCGAGTGCCGGGTGCTGCGCCTGACGCCCGGTGAGGCGACGACCGCCCACCCGGACGGCTCCCTCGCGGCGCGCCCGCTGTCCACCCCGGCCACCACGCGCCACCCGATCCCGGCGGCGCTTCCGCGCCTGCTGCTGAAGCGCAAGAAGCGCTAGCCGCGCGCGGGCGTATGGGGGCTGCGCCCCCGCGCCCCCGCAGAGGTCAGTCGCTGGTGCGCGGGAGCTGGCGGCCGTAGTCGAGGGTCTCGTCCTTGGAGGGGGCCGTCAGGGGGAAGGGCTTGTTCCAGTCCGACAGGACGACCACTCCCGCGCCGCCGCCACGGGCGAACTGGAGCGGGTAGGGGGTGCCCTCCAGGGAGACGTCCAGGGTGCCGCCCTCGCCCTGGGCACCGCCGGCGACCTTGACGGTGCGGATGCCGCCGACCTTGGAGCGGTCGCCCTTGACGATGTCGCCGTGCAGTTCCAGCAGCCCGCGGAGCAGGACGTTCATCTCGGTGAAGCCGCGGAGCTGCTTGTACGACGGGTCGCCCTCGGGGACCTTCACATACTTGTCGTCGAGCTTGTCCGCCGCCCCCGTGCCGGAGTCGTCCTTCTCGTCGTCCTGGTCGCCCCCGTCGCTCTCCGCGCTGGTCCAGAAGGCCGCGTCCGCCTTCAGGTACAGCGCGTCGCCGACCCGCAGCAGCTCGAAGGTGGACGTCTTGGTGACGACCGACCCGGTCGCGCCGGTCTGGTTCAGCCGCATGTTCAGCTTGTACGTGCCGCCCTTGCTGACCAGCGACCCCGACAGCCGTACCGCCTTCGCCCCGGCCGCCGCCGCCCGTGCCTTCGTCTCGATCTCGGTGGCGGACAGTCTGCCCACCCCGTTCGTCCCCGCGTCCGGATCGGGTTCCTCTCCGCAGGCGGTGAGCACCGCGGTCAGCCCGACGCACAGTGCGAGGGGGAGGGCGGCCCGGCGGGCACGCGAAGCCGGGGCGAGAAGGATCACCAGCGCACTGCCTCTCATCAAACCGTGGGGGGGTTGGCAGACCGCAGCGTACCTGTGTCGTATACGGCCGTCGGCAGAGAGCCGTACGGACGCCCTGCCTGGGCGACCCGCACCAGGACGGGCTAGCCTGAATCGGCATGAAAGCCCAGAATTCCGGCAGACGAGGAGGTGTGCGGCATGGCGGCAGGCGCTCGTATCTTCGTCTCGCACCTCGCCGGCGTCCCCGTCTTCGACCCGAACGGCGACCAGGTGGGCCGCGTCCGCGACCTCGTCGCGATGCTCCGGGTGGGCCGCCGCCCGCCCCGCCTCCTCGGCCTGGTCGTCGAGGTCATCGGCCGCCGCCGGATCTTCCTGCCCATGACCCGCGTCACCGGCATCGAGTCCGGCCAGGTCATCACCACCGGCGTGCTCAACGTGCGCCGCTTCGAGCAGCGCCCCACCGAGCGCCTGGTCCTCGGCGAACTGCTCGACCGGCGCGTCCGGCTCGTCGAGGACGGCTCCGAGGTGACCGTCCTCGACGTGGCCATCCAGCAGCTCCCGGCCCGCCGCGACTGGGAGATCGACAAGGTCTTCGTCCGCCGGGGCGGCGGCGGGGCGCTGCGCCGCAAGGGCGAGACGCTCACCGTCGAGTGGTCGGCCGTGACCGGCTTCTCGCTGGAGGAGCACGGGCAGGGCGCCGAGAGCCTGGTCGCCACCTTCGAGCGGATGCGCCCGGCCGACCTCGCCAACGCCCTGCACCACCTGACCCCCAAGCGCCGCGCCGAGGTCGCCGCCGCCCTCGACGACGACCGGCTCGCCGACGTACTGGAGGAGCTGCCCGAGGACGACCAGGTCGAGATCCTCGGCAAGCTCAAGGAGGAGCGGGCCGCCGACGTCCTGGAGGCCATGGACCCCGACGACGCCGCCGACCTGCTGTCCGAGCTGCCCGAGGAGGAGAAGGAGCGGCTGCTGACCCTGATGCGGCCGGACGACGCCGCCGACGTACGCCGTCTGATGTCGTACGAGGAGCGCACGGCGGGCGGTCTGATGACCACCGAGCCGATCGTGCTGCGCCCCGACGCGACGGTCGCCGACGCGCTCGCGCGCGTACGCCAGCAGGACCTCTCCCCGGCCCTCGCCGCCCAGGTGTACGTGTGCCGGCCGCCCGACGAGACGCCCACGGGCAAGTTCCTGGGGACGGTGCACTTCCAGCGGCTGCTGCGCGATCCGCCGTTCACGCTCGTGTCGGCGGTCGTCGACACCGACCTGGAGCCGCTCACCCCGGAGACCCCGCTGTCCGCCGTGACCCAGCACCTGGCCGCGTACAACCTGGTCGCCGCCCCGGTCGTGGACGAGAGCGGCTCGCTGCTCGGCGCGGTCACCGTCGACGACGTACTCGACCACCTGCTGCCCGAGGACTGGCGCGAGGCCGAGTTCGACGCGGAGGTCGGAAGCGCGGCGGGCGAGAGTGAGGTCGCGCATGGCGCATGAGCGGACGTACGAGCGTACGGGGGAGCCGCCCGCGCCCCGCATCCGGCTGGACCAGCCACGCATCCGGCGCCCCAAGCTGCTGCCGGCGTACGACCCCGAGGCCTTCGGGCGGCTGTCGGAGCGGATCGCCCGTTTCATCGGCACCGGGCGGTTCCTCGTCTGGATGACGGTGATCGTCGTCGTCTGGGTGCTGTGGAACATCTCGGCGCCCGGCCACCTGCGCTGGGACGAATACCCCTTCATCTTCCTGACCCTGGCCCTGTCGCTCCAGGCCTCCTACGCCGCGCCGCTGATCCTGCTGGCGCAGAACCGGCAGGCCGACCGGGACCGGGTCAACCTGGAGCAGGACCGCAAGCAGAACGAGCGGTCCATCGCCGACACGGAGTACCTGACCCGGGAGATCGCGGCGCTCCGGATGGGCCTCGGCGAGGTCGCCACCCGCGACTGGATCCGCTCCGAGCTGGAGGACCTGGTACGCGAGCTCGACGAGCGGCGCGATCTATTCCCGCGCGGCGGGACCCACGGAAGTGACGAAGCCGACCGCTGACGGGCTTTCCGGGGGCCGGGTCCGGCGCCGTACCATCTCCATATGGTTACGGAAGACGCGGTGCGCGAAGCGCTGGCGACGGTGAACGACCCCGAGATCAACCGACCGATCACCGAGCTCGGCATGGTCAAGTCGGTGGAGATCGGTACGGACGGGGCGGTCGCCGTCACCGTCTACCTCACGGTCTCCGGCTGCCCCATGCGCGAGACGATCATCACGCGCGTGAGCGAGGCGGTCTCCCGCGTGGCGGGCGTCACCGGCGTCGACGTGACGCTCGACGTGATGAGTGACGAGCAGCGCAAGGAGCTGGCCGCCGCGCTGCGCGGCACCACCGCCGAGCGCGAGGTGCCGTTCGCCAAGCCCGGCTCGCTGACCCGGGTCTACGCGGTGGCCTCCGGCAAGGGCGGCGTCGGCAAGTCGTCCGTGACCGTGAACCTGGCCGCGGCGATGGCCGCCGACGGGCTGAAGGTCGGTGTGGTGGACGCCGACATCTACGGCCACAGCGTGCCGCGCATGCTCGGCGCGGACGGCCGCCCGACCCAGGTCGAGAACATGATCATGCCGCCGTCGGCGAACGGCGTGAAGGTCATCTCCATCGGCATGTTCACCCCCGGCAACACGCCGGTGGTGTGGCGCGGCCCGATGCTGCACCGCGCGCTCCAGCAGTTCCTCGCGGACGTGTACTGGGGCGACCTGGACGTGCTGCTGATGGACCTGCCCCCGGGCACCGGCGACATCGCGATCTCGGTCGCCCAGCTCGTCCCGAACGCCGAGATCCTGGTCGTCACCACGCCGCAGCAGGCGGCGGCGGAGGTCGCCGAGCGGGCCGGTTCCATCGCCGTACAGACCCACCAGAAGATCGTCGGCGTCGTCGAGAACATGTCGGGCCTGCCCTGCCCGCACTGCGACGAGATGGTCGACGTCTTCGGCACGGGCGGCGGGCAGAAGGTCGCCGACGGGCTGACGAAGACCACCGGCGCCACGGTCCCGGTGCTCGGCTCCATCCCCATCGACGTACGGCTGCGCGAGGGCGGCGACGAGGGCAGGCCGGTCGTCCTGTCCGACCCCGACTCGCCGGCGGGCGCGGCCCTGCGCACCATCGCGGGCAAGCTGGGCGGCCGTCAGCGCGGCCTGTCGGGCATGTCGCTGGGGATCACCCCGCGCAACAAGTTCTGAGCGCGCGTGCGCGGAAGGGGCGGCCCCGCCATGGGGCCGCCCCTTCCGCGTCTTGGGTCCTACGCGTACGCGGCGATGTCCCGCACCACCGAGAAGCCCAGGCCGTAGGCGCTCATCCCCCGTCCGTACGCGCCCAGATGGACGCCGGTCGTGGTCGTTCCGGCCAGCACCCAGCCGAACGCGGACTCGCGGTAGTGGAACGGCGTCGGCACGCCGTCGACCGGCAGGGAGAGCGTCGACCACTCCGGCCCGTTCAGGTCGTCGGCCAGCTCGAAGGCGGTCTCGGTCTGCTGGTCCAGCCAGTCGTCCCGCAGCGCGTGGTCGAGCTGGGGCGGCCAGGTGTACGCCAGGAGCCCCGACCCGGCCAGCCAGGCGGCGGACGACACGCTGGTGGCGTCCAGCACCCCCGTACCGTCGCCGCTGCGGCGCACGGGGCTCGCGGCGACCGTCACGACGGCCGCGAACCGCTCCTTCTCGCTCCCGGCCCCGTCGAGCCGGTCCGGCCGTATCGACGGCTCGTCACCGTGGCCGATCGAGCCGTGCTGGACCGTACCGTCGGCGGACGTGCCGACCTGCATCAGCCAGCGCGGCCCGGTGAACGCCTCGTCCAGCCCGTACCAGGGGAACGACGCACGCAGATAACCGTCGACCGTACGCCGGGCCGCGGGCACCCCCTCCGGCGTCCCGGTCGTCTCGGACGTCGATGCGGTGCCGGGTGCGGCACCCTGCGCCCCTACTCGACTCGTCGTCTCCATCTGCCCGGCCGCCTCCTCGATCCGTGGAGTCCGGTGCGGCGCGCCCCGACGGGCGTTCTCGCAACCGGACAGATGGAGAGGATAGCCACCTTGCGGGAGCTCTTTCCGGAAGGTCGGCCCGGTGGGGCTCAGGTGGCGTCCGCGTCGAACGGCGGGCGCTCGGCCTGAGCGGGCTTGTCGCCCTTCTTGAGCAGGTCGGGACCGCCGCCGTGGCCGCCGTTGACCGCAGCCGGGACCGACGCGTCCGGCTCGTGGCCGTTGACCGCGTCGGCGACGTCGTTGATCTCCTTCTTGAGATCGAAGCTGCTGCGGATCTCCTTGAGGTCCTCGTTCTCCGTCAACTGCTTGCGGATGAACGTCTTGGGGTTCAGGTCCTCGAACTCGAAGTCCTTGAACTCCGGACCCAGCTCGCTGCGGATGTCCTGCTTCGCGTTCTCCGAGAAGTCGCGGATCTTGCGGATGAAGCCGGAGACGTCCTGGATGACCTTCGGCAGCTTGTCGGGGCCGAAGACGAGCACGGCAAGGATCACGAGCGCCACCAGTTCGAGTGCGCCTATGTCATTGAACACCTTGCTGCTCCTTCCGGCCCGGGGCCCGTAACACGGTACCTGGCCGGGCTGCCGGGGCGGTACCTCACGGGTGGCCTCCCGGTGACCTGCCGGTGACCTGCCGGTGGGTGTTCGGCCACCGGCAGGACACCGGTCTCAGCCACCGGCCGAGGAACCGAGGGTCAGGGTCTTGGTCTGTTCCTTGCCGCCGCGCTCCAGCGTCAGCTCCAGCCGGTCGCCGGGGCGGTGGGCGCGGATCTTGACGATCAGCTCCTCGCCGCTGTGCACGCGCTGGCCGTCCACCTTGGTGATGACGTCGCCGGGCCGGATGCCCGCCTTGGCGGCGGGGCCGCCGGGAATGACGGAGGCGCCGCCGTCCTGCGCCTTCTCCCCCACCCGGGCGCCGTCGCCGGTGTACTTCATGTCGAGGCTGACGCCGATGACGGGGTGGTTGGCCTTGCCGGTGTTGATCAGCTCCTCGGCGACCCGCTTGCCCTGGTTGACGGGGATGGCGAAGCCGAGCCCTATCGACCCGGCCTGGCCGCCGTCGAGTCCGGAACCGCTGTCGGCCGCGCGGATGGCGCTGTTGATGCCGATCACCCGTGCCTTGGAGTCCAGCAGCGGACCGCCCGAATTCCCCGGGTTTATCGGCGCGTCGGTCTGGAGTGCGTCGACGTAGCTGATGTCGCTGCCGTCGCCCTTCTCACCGCCCGCCGTGATGGGCCGCTCCTTGGCGCTGATGATGCCGGAGGTCACGGTGTTCTGGAGGTCGAAGGGGGCGCCGATGGCGACGACCGGGTCGCCGACGCGGACGTTGTCGGAGTTGCCCAGCGGCAGCGGCTTGAGGTTGGAGACGCCCTTGACCTGGACGACCGCGAGGTCGTAACCGCTGTCCTTGCCGACCAGTTCGGCGGCGGCCGTCTCACCGCCGCTGAAGGTGACGGTGATGTCGCCGGAGGTGCCGGCCGGGTCGACGACGTGGTGGTTGGTGAGGATGTGGCCCTGCTCGTCGAGGACGAAGCCGGTGCCGGTGCCCTGCTCGCCGCCACCGCTGACGTGCAGGGTGACGACGCCGGGCAGGGCGCTGGCCGCGATGCCCGCGACGCTGTCGGGTGCCCGGTCGCCGTCCTCCCGGCCGGCCTGCGGCAGCTCGACGGTGGTGAGGCCGCCGTGCCGCTCGATGTACGCGCCGACGCCGCCGCCGAGTACGCCGGTGAGCCCGGCGAACAGCAGCGCGGCGACCACGCCCAGGCCGCGCCGCCGTGCCTGCCGCTTCCCCGGTACGGCCCCGCCGGGGTGTCCGCCGGGGTGGGTGAGCGGCTGGTTTCCGCCGCCGTTCCCGCCGCCTGGGGTGCTCCACGGGTCGTACTGGAGCCACTGCGACGGCCGGGGCTGGTGTGGCTGCGGGGGTGGGGCGGGCTGCGGGGGCTGGTGTGGGGTGACCGGTTGCGGCGTGCCGTACGCGGGCGGGACGGCGGTCCCGTGCGCGGGCGTCGCCATGGGCCGCTGCACGGGCGGCGCGGGCGCCCACGGGCCGGGCTCACCGTAGGGCGGGGTGCTGTACTCGTCGGGCTGGTGCAACGGCTGCGGCCGCACCGGCGCCCCGCCCGGCTGCTCCCCGGCGGGCGTGGGCACGACGGGCGCGGGCGGCTGCGCGGGGCCGGGCGCGGGGGCGAGGCTGTGCGCCGGCGAGGGGCCGGGGTCCGGCGCGGGGCCGGGTTCCGGCGCGGGGGCGGCGGGCGGCTCGGGCGCAGGCGGCGTCACGGAGGCGGCCGGCGTCGCGGGCTCGGCTGCGGCGGATTCCGGCGCGGGGGCGGCGGGCGTCGCGGGCTCGGGTGCCGGGGTGGACGGTTCGGCGGGGCCGGGGTCCGGTGCCTCGGCCGGCGGCTGGTCCGGCGCCGCGTGCTGCCGCGCCGGGCGGCTCCACCACTTCGGCTTCGACCCCGTGGGCTTCCCGTCGTCCATGTTCTCCCCGCTGCGTGCCCGTCCGCGCCCCCATGGGGCGCCCCTGCGCGTGATTCAACCAGGTCCGGTGGCCACCGCGCAGGGGGGCGCCGGTCAGCGGCCCGCGGGCAGCGGCAGCGAGCTGGGGGACGGGGTGGTGGCGAGCTGCGGCGCGAGCGCCGTGGGACGTATCAGCGGCGCGGGCGGCATGGTGTTCAGCGCGCTCACCACGGCCAGCGGCGTCGCCGCCGGAAAGGGCTGGCCTCCTGGGCGCTGCACCGCGTGCAGCGGCACGGCGGACAGCGGCCCGGCCGGCCGGTCCGTCGCCCGGACCGGCCCGTACCCGCCGCCCCGGCGGCGGCTGTTCTCGCCGGCGCCGGCGCTCTGGGTCTGGCCGGGCGACCGCAACGGCGTGACGTTGTTGCCCGTGCCGTCGCCCCGCGCGTCGACCGTGGCGACCGTCGGCAGCGCACCGCCCAGGGCGATCGCCGCGAACGACACGGCGCTGGCGGCGGCGAACGCGAACCTCCGGCCGCGCCAGGAGGAGCGCTCCGTCTCCTGGCGGTCCACTTCATGGATGCGGAATCCCGCCTCCGGCCGGGCGTAGCCGAAGGCGTCGGGTCTCACTCCGAAGACGCCGTCGCCGCCGAAGGGTCCTCGCCTGTCGTCGTCACCGCCCGGAGCGCCCCCGGGCAACCCCTGGAGGCGTGCGAGCAGCCCCTCCGAGGGGGGCGGCGGGGCGGTCTGGGCGAAGACGCTCTTCAGCCGGCGCTGCGCGTCGGCCTCGGCCTTGCACTTGGGGCAGGTGGCCAGGTGGGCGAGGACCCGCTCGCGGGCGTCATGACCGAGCTCGCCGTCGACGAGCGCGGCGAGGCGGTCCCCCAGGTGCTGTTCCGCGGGGGTCGGACTTGTGCCACTCACGCGGGTCCGCCCTCCCCGCCCACGGCCACGAAGGTGCGCTGCTCGGCCCGGGCCTCGGGCGATCGGTGCTTGAGGGCCTTGCGCAGATGGGAACGTCCGCGGTGGATGCGGCTGCGGACGGTGCCGAGCTTGACCCCGAGGGTCGCGGCGATCTCCTCGTACGACAGTCCCTCGATGTCGCACAGGACCACCGCCGCGCGGAACTCGGGCGCGAGGGTGTCGAGGGCCTGCTGGACGTCGGCGTCGAAGTGCGTGTCGTGGAAGACCTGCTGGGGGGACGGCTCACGGCTGGGCAGCCGCTCGGCCGCGTCGTCGCCGAGCGCGTCGAACCGGATGCGCTGCTTGCGGCGCACCATGTCCAGGAAGAGGTTCGTGGTGATGCGGTGCAGCCAGCCCTCGAAGGTGCCGGGCGTGTACGTGGACAGCGAGCGGAAGACCCGGACGAAGACTTCCTGCGTGAGGTCCTCGGCATCGTGCTGATTGCCGGTCAGGCGGTATGCGAGGCGGTAGACCCGGCCACTGTGCGTGCTGACGATCTCCTCCCACGAGGGCGGAGTCCACGCCTGCGATTCCGCATCCGATGCGAAGGTCGCGGTGGTGGGTGCGAAGTCGGCGGGCATGGAACGGTCAGCGGTGTCGGTCACGGATTTCGGCTCACCCGCCGACCTGAGAAGGCGCCGCAGCACTCCTCCCCGATC
The DNA here is from genome assembly GCF_040674455.1 of Streptomyces sp. NPDC049837. NCBI lineage: Bacteria > Bacillati > Actinomycetota > Actinomycetes > Kitasatosporales > Streptomycetaceae > Streptomyces > Streptomyces sp. NPDC049837. The sequence goes on from NZ_JBFAMP010000003.1 coordinate 527,553, forward strand.
CACAGGCGCAGCCGCACCTCCCCTATCGGCTCTGGTGGTGTCCAGTGGAGCCCCTACCATAGCCACCTCGCCCGTTAGCTCCGGATAAGAATCTTTACGTGAATTTGGGACCGTCTTCGGCTCTTGATCCATGTACTCCCCCTGCCCCTCCATAACGCGCGGTCCCATCTGCGGGTTCCCGGCCCCGAACGGCTACAGTCACCGTTGCGCCAACTACGGGGACAGGAGAGGGTCATTACCGCCAACCGGCAGACGAGCTGGGCGTTCGCCGACGCCTTTGTCGCCGAGGACGAAGCGCTGCGCTGGGCCCGTGACCGGGCCCGGGACGCGGGGCTGCCCTCGGTGTCGCCAGGCACCGGCGCCGCGCTGCGTCTGCTGGCGGCCACGGCGGACGCCAAGGCGGTGGCGGAGATCGGCACGGGCACCGGCGTCTCCGGTATCTACCTGCTGGAGGGCATGCGCCCGGACGGCGTCCTGACCACGGTCGACCCGGAGCCGGAGCGCCAGCAGTTCGCCAAGCAGGCGTTCCGGGCGGCGGGCTTCGCCGGGAACCGGGCCCGTTTCATCCCCGGCCGCGCTCTCGACGTACTCCCCCGGCTCGCGGACGGCGGGTACGACCTCGTCTTCTGCGACGGCGACCGCACGGAGTGCCTGGACTACCTCGCTGAATCGTTGCGCCTGCTGCGACCGGGTGGTCTGGTCTGCTTCGAGGGCGTCTTCGCGGACGGCCGTACGGTCGACTCGGCGGCCCAGCCGGCCGAGGTGCTCAGGCTGCGCGAGCTGCTGCGGGCGGTCCGGGAGAGCCAGGAGCTGCTGCCGTCGCTGCTGCCGGTCGGCGACGGGCTCCTCTGCGCGGTCCGCCGCGGCTAGGACTCGCCGGGAGCGGCGACAGCCCCGGCGTGATCGGATCACACCGGGGCTGTCGGAAAACCTTGGCAGTGTCGTGTCAGGCCGTGACCTTCTCCAGCGCCTCGCCGAGTGCCTTCGCCTCGTCCGGAGTCAGCTCGACGACGAGCCGACCGCCGCCTTCGAGCGGAACGCGCATGACGATGCCCCGCCCCTCCTTGGTCACCTCGAGCGGGCCGTCGCCCGTCCGCGGCTTCATGGCCGCCATGCTCGTTCCCCTTCCTGAAACCAGCTCATCGTCGCCGACGGCCCTCTGGCATGGGCACGCATCACCGGCATCGAACACATTGCTTCCAGGTCATTATCCCGCATGGCAGGACCCGATGACCAACATCGGTCGGCATCGCTTGCGCAACGCGCTCTCGCAAAACCGTCCATTTCGGCGATACGCCTGCGATACTTCGCCACCGCACGCGACGACGGCGCACGACATTCTTTGACGCAGGTCACATGTCCGGGCCCGATGATCTCCGCCATGCTGGGCGGGACATCACCGCCGTAGCCGCGAAGGGGACCTGCCATGGCCGACACCGTGCTGTACGAGGTGAGCGACGGGCTCGCCACGATCACGATCAACCGGCCCGACGCCATGAACGCGATGAACACGGAGGCGAAGGTCGCCCTCCGGGACTCGCTCCTGGCGGCGGCGGAGGACTCCGCCGTACGGGCGGTCCTGCTCACCGCGACGGGCAGGGCCTTCTGCGTGGGCCAGGACCTCAAGGAACACGTCTCGGTGCTCGGCACCGAGCACACGATGAGCACGGTGCGGGAGCACTACAACCCGATCGTCCGGGCGATCACGGGGATGCCGAAGCCCGTGGTGGCCGGGGTGAACGGGGTCGCGGCCGGGGCGGGCTTCGGCTTCGCCCTGGCGGCGGACTACCGGGTCGTCGCCGACACGGCGTCCTTCAACACCTCCTTCGCCGGGGTCGCCCTGACCGCCGACTCGGGCGTCTCGTGGACGCTCCCCCGGGTGGTGGGCCCCGGACGGGCGGCGGACCTGCTGTTCTTCCCGCGCTCGATCCCGGCGCAGGAGGCGTACGAGCTGGGCATCGCGAACAGGCTCGTCCCGGCCAATGACCTCGCCGCCGAGGCCGCCTCGGCCGCCCGCACCCTCGCCTCGGGCCCCACCCTGGCGTACGCGGCCCTGAAGGAGTCCCTGGCGTACGGAGCGGCCCACACCCTGGACGAGGCCCTGGACAAGGAGGACGAGCTCCAGACGAAGGCGGGCGCGTCGGAGGACCACGGGATCGCGGTCCAGGCCTTCCTGGCCAAGGAGAAGCCGAAGTACGTCGGCCGCTGACCCTTCCGGGGCGGCGCCTGCACGACTGGGGCTCGGCCAATGCTCCCGGGCAGGGCCCACGCCCAGGCGGGTGCCTGTCCGGCGACGACGGAAGGGGCCGTGCAGGGTCGCCCCCGCAGCGGATCGGCGGCGGGATACGGACACAGGACCGTTCGGGCTCCCCGCCGACCGCGAGGAGGTGAGCCCGGAGGGGCCCCGCCCCTGGCCCACCGGCGTGCACCGCTCCGGGCGGAACCCAGGAACAGGCACCGCCCCTCAGGCCAGGCCGCCGCCTCGGGCGGCGCAGTCGGCGAGGTGGTCGTCGACCAGGCCGCACGCCTGCATCAGGGCGTACGCCGTCGTGGGGCCGATGAAGCGGAGGCCCTGCTTCTTGAGCGTCTTGGACAGGGCCGTCGACTCGGGCGTGACCGCCGGGACGTCGGCGAGGGTGCGGGGGACCGGGCGGGAGGCGGGGTCCGGGGCGTGGGACCAGATCAGGGCGTCCAGCTCGCCGGGCGCCCAGCCCGCCAGCACGCGCGCGTTGGCCAGGCAGGCGTCGATCTTGGCGCGGTTGCGGACGATCCCGGTGTCGGCCAGGAGCCGCTCCCTGTCGGCGTCGGTGAACCCGGCCACCGCGGCGATCTTGAAGTTGTCGAACGCCCGGCGGAAACCCTCACGGCGGCGGAGGATCGTGATCCAGGACAGGCCCGACTGGAAGGCCTCCAGGCAGAGCCGCTCGAACAGGGCGTCGTCGCCGTGGACGGGACGGCCCCACTCCTCGTCGTGGTACTGGACGTAGTCCTCGGCGGACAGGCCCCACGGGCAGCGCAGTCGCCCGTCCGGGCCGGGCACGGCTCCGCCGGTCACCGGTCCCGCTCCTCGCCCTGCTCCGGACCGGCGCCAGGGCCCGCGCCGGGGCCGGGCACGGGGCCCGCGCCGGGGCCGGGGCCCTCCCCGCGGGCGTCCGCCAGCGCGGCCTCCAGCTCGGCGATCCGCGCGTCCCGCTCGGCGAGCTCGGCGCCGAGCCTGCCGAGGACGTCGTCGACCTCCGCCATCCGGTAGCCGCGCGGCGCCAGCGGCAGCCGCAGCGCGTCGATGTCGGCACGACCGACAGGACGGGTCAGCGGCAGTTGGTCCACCGTGTGCTCGGGCGCCGCCTCGGGAAGCACCTCGCTCTCCCCTCCGCCGATCACGGCGAGGGTGACCGCGGCAACGACCACGACCATCGCTACAGCCAAGAACCAGAACACGACCGTGCCTCTCCACCGGGAGCGAAAACCCAACGCTGCCGATCGTGCCATGCGCCACCGACAGTTAAGGTCGCAGGCGACGAACGCGAGGAGGACGAACGGGATGCTCCGCTTGGGACGGCGTGAATTCGACACGCACGAGCCGGTGATCATGGCGATCGTGAACCGGACCCCGGACTCCTTCTACGACCAGGGCGCCACGTTCCGCGACGAGCCGGCGCTCGCCCGGGTCGAGCAGGCGGTGTCGGAGGGCGCCGCCATCATCGACATCGGCGGGGTGAAGGCCGGTCCCGGCGAGGAGGTGTCGGCCGAGGAGGAGGCACGCCGTACGGTCGGCTTCGTCGCCGAGGTCCGCCGCCGCCACCCGGACGTGGTGATCAGCGTCGACACCTGGCGGCACGACGTCGGCGAGGCCGTCTGCGAGGCCGGCGCGGACCTGCTGAACGACGCGTGGGGCGGCGTCGACCCGAGGCTCGCGGAGGTCGCGGCCCGCTACGGCGCGGGCCTGGTGTGCACGCACGCGGGCGGCGCGGAGCCGCGTACCCGGCCGCACCGGACCACGTACGACGACGTGATGGCGGACATCCTGCGCGTGACGCTGGGCCTGGCGGAGCGCGCCGTGGAGCTGGGCGTACGCCGTGACGGGATCCTGATCGACCCCGGTCACGACTTCGGGAAGAACACCCGGCACAGCCTGGAGGCGACGCGCCGGCTGGGCGAGATGACGGCGACGGGCTGGCCGGTGCTGGTGTCGCTGTCGAACAAGGACTTCGTCGGCGAGACCCTCGACAAGCCGGTCAAGGAGCGGGTGCTGGGCACGCTGGCGACGACGGCCGTCTCGGCGTGGCTGGGCGCCCAGGTGTACCGCGTCCACGAGGTCGCGGAGACCAGGCAGGTGCTGGACATGGTGGCGTCCATCGCGGGCCACCGCCCCCCGGCGGTCGCCCGCCGGGGGTTGGCGTAGGCCCGCCCGTCAGGGGCGACCGGGTCCGGTCTCCTTGGTGACCAGGGCGACCGCCTCGTCGACGTCGTCCGTGACGTGGAACAGCATCAGGTCCCGCTCCGACGCCTTGCCCTGGGCGATCACCGTGTCGCGCAGCCAGTCGACCAGACCGCTCCAGTACTCCGTGCCGAACAGCACGATCGGGAAGCGGGTCACCTTCCGCGTCTGGACCAGGGTCAGGGCCTCGAACAGCTCGTCCAGGGTGCCGAGTCCGCCGGGCAGGACGACGAAGCCCTGGGCGTACTTGACGAACATCGTCTTCCGCACGAAGAAGTAGCGGAAGTTGACGCCGATGTCGACGTGCGGGTTCAGGCCCTGCTCGAAGGGCAGCTCGATGCCGAGGCCCACGGAGATGCCCTTCGCCTCCCGGGCGCCCTTGTTCGCGGCCTCCATGGCGCCCGGGCCACCGCCGGTGATCACCGCGAAGCCCGCCTCGACGAGCGCCCTGCCCAGCTTGACGCCCGCCTCGTACTCCGGCGTGCCCGCCGGGGTGCGGGCCGAGCCGAAGACGCTGATCGCGCTGGGCAGTTCGGCCAGTGCGCCGAAGCCCTCCACGAACTCCGACTGGATGCGCATCACGCGCCAGGGGTCGGTGTGGACCCACTCGGAGTCGCCCGCGGTGTCCAGCAGCCGCTGATCGGTGGTGCCGGGCTGGACCTGCTCCCGGCGGCGCAGTACCGGCCCCAGCCGCTGCTCGGCCAGCGCTCGCAGTCCTTCGGCCTCGGCCTCGGGGTTGCCCATGATCCGCTCCCTCCGCTGAACATCGTTTCCCGCTCAGGGTAGGGCGGCGGACGTGACAAAAGGCGAAATTACGGAGGTCAGGCAGTGAGCCAGTCGTACAGTCGCCGTTCACAGTGGGTGATCTTGTCGATGGCGACGTGCTCGTCCCGCTTGTGGGCGAAGAGCGCGTCACCGGGGCCGTAGTTGACCGCCGGCACGCCCAGCGCGCTGAACCGGGACACGTCCGTCCAGCCGAACTTGGGCTGCGCGGTGCCGCCGACCGCCGCCATGAAGGCCGCGGCGGCGGGGTGCGACAGCCCCGGCAGGGCGCCGCCGGTGTGGTCGTCCACCACGAACTCGTCGACGCCGCAGTCCGCGAACACCTCGCGTACGTGGGCCTCGGCCTCCGCCATGGAGCGGTCGGGCGCGTAGCGGTAGTTGACGATCACGGTGCACTCGTCGGGGATGACGTTGGTGGCGACCCCGCCCTCGATCCCGACGGCGTTGAGCCCCTCGTGGTACTCCAGCCCGTCGATCACCGGGCGGCGCGGTTCGTACGCGGCGAGCTTCGCCAGGATCGGGGCGGCGGCGTGGATGGCGTTGGCCCCCATCCAGCTCCGCGCGGAGTGGGCGCGCTCGCCCTTGGTACGGAGGTGGACCCGCAGCGTGCCCTGGCAGCCGCCCTCGACCTGGCCGTCGGACGGCTCCAGCAGGACGGCGAAGTCGCCCTCCAGCCACTCGGGGTGTGCGGCGGCCACATGCCCGAGGCCGTTGAGGTGGGCGGCGACCTCTTCGTTGTCGTAGAACACGAAGGTGAGGTCCCGGTTGGGCTCCGGGACGGTCGCGGCGATGCGCAGTTGGACCGCGACGCCCGACTTCATGTCGGAGGTGCCGCAGCCCCACAGGATGCCGTTCTCGTCGAGCCGGGAGGGAACGTTGTCGGCGATCGGCACGGTGTCGATGTGTCCGGCCAGCACGACGCGCTCGGTCCGCCCCAGGTTCGTCCGGGCGACGACGTTGTTGCCGTACCGGTCCACGGTCAGGTGCGGCAGCGTGCGCAGCGCCTGCTCGATCGCGTCGGCGAGGGGCTTCTCGGTGCCGCTGACCGAGGGGAAGTCGACGAGCGCGGCGGTGAGCGCCGGGCCGTCCAGAGTGAGGTCCAGCTTGGTGGCGGGCATGGTCTCGGACATGGTGCCGAGCCTAACCCGGCCTCCAGTACGGTGGGCTCCGTGTCCGAGTCCACCCGTCCTCGCCGACCTCGCCGTCTGAGAATCGCCATCGCGCTCGCCGTGCTGCTGGCGGTCGTCGCGTATGTGGTCGTGCAGTGCGCGACCAGCGGCAAAGGCGCCCCGCGGTGCGTCGTGGGCAGCGGGAACAACGTCTACCGGTTCACCCCCGAGCAGGCCTCGAACGCCGCGACGATCTCCGCCGTGGGTACGTCGCGCGGGATGCCCGAGCGCGCGGTCACCATCGCGCTGGCGACCGCCCTCCAGGAGTCGGCCCTGCGCAACATCCGGTACGGCGACCGCGACTCCCTCGGCCTGTTCCAGCAGCGCCCCTCGCAGGGGTGGGGCACCGAGGCGCAGATCCTCGACCCGGTCTTCTCGGCCGGGAAGTTCTACGACCACCTCGCCAAGGTGCCGGGGTACTCGCGCCTGCCGCTGACCGTCGCCGCGCAGCGGGTGCAGCGCAGCGGCTTCCCGCAGGCGTACGCGAAGCACGAGCCGGACGCCGCGCTGTTGGCGGCGGCCCTCACCGGCCGCTCGCCCGCGTCTTTGACCTGCACGTCCGGCAGCCGGCCGGTACGGGCCGGTGACCCGGCGAAGGTACGGGCGGAGCTGAAGCGAGCGTTCGGCGAACTGCCTCCCGGCGGGACGGCGCCCGACATCTCCGTACCGGTCCGGACCGTGACCGCCGGGTCGGCCGGCCCCGAGGGCGCGACGCCCGGCGGCGGGTCGCGCGGCGGCTGGGAGCTGGCCCAGTGGGCGGTGGCCCAGGCCGACGCGCTGGGACTCGCGGAGGTCTCGTACGCGGGACGCGTCTGGAGCGCGGAGGAATCCGACGAAGGCTGGCGAACGGCCGACTCCCCTACGTCCCGCCCGGACGAGGTCCACATCCGCGTCGCCCGATAACCGCCGGTCACCGACTCGCGGGGGCCTGCCGCAGGGCGGTCGCCCCCGGGGCGGTTGGGCGGTGCCGTGCTGCCGGGGCGCCCCAGCCTGGGCGTGCCCGTGCGGCGCCCCGTGCCCGGGCGCCCCTCGACTGTTTGTGGGCATTCGTGCCGCACGGGCCAGTGCGGCCCGGTGGGGTACGGATACCGCCGGTGAGTGGGGGCGGGGCCCCTCCGGGCTCGACTCCTCGAGGCCGGCGGCCCTGGGCGCCAGGAAAGGGAGCCCACCCATCGCCGCCAACCTCTGCGGGGGCGACCCTGCACGGCCCCGCCCGGCCGTCGGGCGGCTGCGGGCCGTACACACGCCCGGTCCGGGTACGACGGCCCCGCGAAAAGGCGCCGCGCGTGCGTGCGGGAATTCGCTCGGGCGAGGGACTCGGCATCGCGTCACCGGCCGGAATTCCTCCCGCTCGATATTCCCGCCGATTTTCGTTGCGAGCACTGGGAAGTGACGGTTCTTCATGCGCTCGGAACTCTGCTCGTTTGCCCGGTTTTAGGTGGAGCCGATAATGCGACGCATTACCAACTCTTTACCTCGGGCCACCGCAACCTTCCCCGCCCTCCGACCGGTTGTCACAGCGTCCGATCGTCGGACAGGCACCACAGTCAACGACCTCTCCCGTCGAAGGAGCATCATGTCCCTCCCCCTGACCCGTCGGATCGCCCGTGCCGCGCTGCTGATCGCAGCGGGTGCAGCTCCCGTGGTCGGTGCGGCCGGCTCCGCAAGCGCCGTGGACCTCTCCAACGCCCCCGAGCTGGGCGGCGTGAGCAGCCTCGACACCGCCTCGGCGACCGACACCGTCAGCGGCGCTTCCGAGAGCACGACCGGCCTGGCCGGCGAGGCCGGCGGCAAGGCGGTGAAGCAGGCCGTTCCCGCCGTGGGCAAGACCGCCGCCAAGACGGGCAAGGCCACCACGCCCGTCGCGCAGAAGGCCGCCGGTGACGCGGCCGGCAACACCGGCGACATCGTCGGCGGGGCCGCGGGCGCCGCGCCCACCGACGCGCTCGGCGGCGGCCTGCCGGCCCTGCCCGGGCTCGGCAAGTAGGACCGCACGCGGAAGGGCCCGGGGAGTCACGCACTCTCCCCGGGCCCTTCGGTGTGTCTCAGCCCAGCCGCTTGACCGCGGCCTCGACCCGCTCGTCGGTGGCCGTGAACGCCACCCGCACGAACCGCTCCCCCGCCTCGCCGTAGAAGTCACCGGGCGCGACCAGGACGCCGAGGGACGCCAGGTAGGCGACGGTGTCCCAGCAGGGCTCGTCGCGGGTCGCCCACAGGTACAGGCTCGCCTCGCTGTGCTCGATCCGGAACCCGTGCGTCTCCAGCGCCGTACGCAGCGCCGTGCGCCGGGCCGCGTACCGCGTCCGCTGCTCCTGTACGTGTACGTCGTCGCCGAGGGCCGCGACCGTGGCCGCCTGTACCGGCGCGGGCGTCATCATCCCGCCGTGCTTGCGGATCTGGAGCAGCTCGCCGAGCACCGCCGCGTCACCCGCGATGAACGCGGCGCGGTAGCCGGCCAGGTTCGAGCGCTTGGACAGCGAGTGGACGGCGACGATCCCCTCGTACGAACCGCCGCAGACGTCCGGGTGCAGTACGGAGACGGGGTCGGCCTCCCAGCCGAGCTCCAGGTAGCACTCGTCGCTGAAGACGAGGATGCCGTGCTCGCGGGCCCAGGCGACGATCCGGATCAGCTCGTCCTTGGGGATGACCTTGCCGGTCGGGTTGGACGGCGAGTTCAGCCACAGCAGCTTCAGCCCGGCCGGGTCGAGCTCCGTGGGGTCGTCGTAGACGACCGGGGTCGCGCCGCACAGCCGCGCGCCGACCTCATACGTCGGGTAGGCGAGCCGCGGGTAGGCCACCGTGTCGCCCGCGCCCAGGCCGAGCTGGGTCGGCAGCCAGGCCACCAGCTCCTTGGAGCCGACGACGGGCAGGACGTTGGTGTGCGCGAAGCCGCGCGCGCCCAGGCGCCGCTCGCACCAGCCGGTGAGCGCGTCGCGCAGCTCGGGGGTCCCCCACACCGTCGGATAGCCCGGCGAGTCGGCGGCGTCCATCAGGGCACGCCGGATCACCTCGGGGACCGGGTCCACGGGCGTACCGACGGACAGGTCCACGATGCCGTCCGGGTGGGCCATGGCCGTCTTCTTGTAGGGCTCGAGCTTGTCCCACGGGAAGACGGGGAGGCGTGAGGAGACGGGGGAGGACACGGTGCTCGCTTTCTTCTGCTTCAGGGGCGGAACGCGTCGGTCCCGTACAGCGGCGGAGCCGTACGGGACCGAGGGGGCGCGATCAGCCGTTCTGCGGCGGCAGAGCGGCGATGAAGGGGTGGTCGCGCTCGATCAGGCCCAGCTTCGAGGCACCACCGGGCGAACCAAGGTCGTCGAAGAACTCGACGTTCGCCTTGTAGTAGTCCTTCCACTCCTCCGGAGTGTCGTCCTCGTAGAAGATCGCCTCGACCGGGCAGACCGGCTCACAAGCACCGCAGTCGACGCATTCGTCCGGGTGGATGTACAAGGACCGCTGGCCCTCGTAGATGCAGTCGACGGGGCACTCCTCGATGCACGCCTTGTCCTTGACGTCGACACAAGGCTGCGCGATGACGTAGGTCACGCTGGTCGTTCCTCCTCGGTAGGGCTGGTTGCGCGGGAGCGCGGCGTCGTCGATGCCCGCACCTAGTATCTCCGTTCTTGGGACGGAACCGAACAGGAGGGGCGGACAGAGCTGTGGAATTCACTGCGGGCGGACGGCTGGAGGTCCGCATTACCCCCTCTGACGTGGGAAAACGCGTCTCCGTCCGCCGGTTGAGCGACACTGGAGCACGGCCGGAGAAGTTCACCGACACGGTTGGTGTTCTCACATCATGGACCGAGGGTGTGCTGCTGATCACACGACGGACCGGTGAGACTGTCCGGATCCCGGAATCGTCGCTGGTCGCCGGCAAGGTCGTACCGGCCGCACCCGCCCGCCGCCGGGGCCCCGCGGCCGGTTTCGAGGAGCTGGCGCGGGTGACCGCCCGGGCGTGGCAGCCGGTGGAGAGCGAGCCGCTCGGGGAGTGGACGCTGCGGGCATCCGGTGGATTCACGCGGCGGGCCAATTCGGTGCTGCCGCTCGGGGATCCGGGCATGCCGCTGGACGACGCCCTGGCACGCGTGCGTGCCTGGTACGAGGAGCGGGGCCTGCCGCCGTACGTGCAGGCGGCGACCGGCGCGGAGGGGACCCAGGAGCAGTTGTGCGCGGCGCTGGAGGAGCGGGGCTGGCGCCGGGAGGTCACGGCGGAGGTACGGATCGGGGCGCTGGCGCCGATCGGCGACCTGGAGCCCGGTGACGTACGGCTGTCCCGCTCCGTGGACGAGGCATGGCTGCGCCGCTACAACCGCTCGGGCGCGGTGGGCCCCCACGTCCGGCACGTCCTGGGCACCGGCCCCTCCGTGTGGTTCGCCTCCGTGCCCGGCGACGCCGACGTGCCCGCCGCCATCGGGCGGTGCGTGGTCGACGGGCGGTGGGCCGGTTTCATGGCGGTCGAGGTGGACCCGGCGTACCGGCGGCAGGGGCTGGGCACGGCGGTGATGGCGGCGCTCGCCCGCCGCGCGCTGGAGGAGGGCGCGTCCGCTGCGTGGCTCCAGGTGGAGTCGGACAATGGTGGTGCCCTCGCCCTGTACGAGGGGATGGGCTTCGCCGTCCACCACCTGTACCACCACTTCCGATCTCCCGAAGCGGGTACGTGACGCGTATGCACACCACCGAGTGGCGCCGCCGGTTCGCCGAGGAGGCCCGCGAGGACCGTCCGGACCTCGCGGAGCTGTGCCTGCTGGTGGGCGCGGAGGCGGACCCGGAGCTGGGGCAGGCGGGGATCGACGCCGCCGAGATCGAGCTGGACCGGCTGGCCGGGCTGCTGCCGTACGGGCTGCGCGGCCCGCGCTCCTGGGTGGGCGCGCTGGCCGGCCTCCTCGGTGACCGGTGCGGCTTCCACGGCACGCCCGGCGACTACCAGCGCCTGGAGTCGTCGCTCCTGCACGAGGTGCTGCGGCGCCGCCGGGGCCTGCCCATCCTGCTGTCGGTCGTGTGGATGGAGGTGGCCCGGCGGGCGGGCGCGCCGGTGTACGGGGTGGCGCTGCCGGGCCACTTCGTGGTCGGGTTCGGCGACCCGGAGGAGCAGGTGCTGGCGGACCCCTTCGCCGGGGGCCGGGCGCTGACCGGGTCGGACGCGGAGCTGCTGGTGGCGGGGGCGACCGGCGAGCGCCTGCACCCGTCGATGCTGACCCCCACGGACCCGTTGCAGATCATGCAGCGGATCCTCAACAACATCCGCGCCTGGGCCTCCGTACGCCCCGAGCGCTCGGACGTGGCCCTGTGGGCGGTCGAGCTGTCCCTGCTGCTGCCCGCGCACCCGGCCCGGCTGCGCTACGAGCGCGCCCAGCTCCTGATCCAGCGCGGCGACTTCCTGATGGGCGCGGCGGAGATGGACGCGTACGCGGACGTGGTCGCCCCGGTCGAACCGACGGTCGCCGAGACGGTCCGCCACCGCGCCCGCGCGGCCCGCGCGATGCTCAACTGACGCCGGCCCGCGAGACGGCCGACGGCCGGGCGGGGCCGTGCGGGGTCGCCCCCGCAGAGGTTGGCGGCAAGAGGTGGGCTCCCGATCCCGTAACCCAAGGCCGCCGGCCCGCCGGGGCGGACCGGCGGATCCCGCGGCTCAGTCCCGGTCGACGTGTTCGCGGACGATCTTGCCGGTCCTGGCGTCGATGTCGTACGTCGTCTTGTACCAGTCGTTCGTCGTGACGACGTCGACGGACCAGACCGTGTCGTCCAGTTGGACGGCGGTGACCGTGCCCTTCTTCCGGTCGGTGGCCGTCTTGACGGCCTGCTGCGGGGTGACCGTGGCGGCGCCCAGCCGGTCGGCGAGCTCGCGCTTGTCGTCCGGGTCCTGGTCGGGGTCGACGCGCGACTCGGTGACCTTGCCGGTGACGGCGTCGACGCGGACGGTGTAGGCGGTGCCGTTCCGGGCGGCGACCGTGGTGTCCCACTCGGGGGTGCGCGGGCCGGGGCTGGGGCTGCCGACGGCGGAGCGCGCCCACTTCAGCTCGATCTCGGCGAGCTTGCCCTGCCGTACGCCGCGGACCGCCGTCGCGGCCGCCTTGTCCCACGGCACCTTGGTGGCCTGGATGAGGGCCTTCCGCTCGGCCTGGTCCTCGGTCGCGAGGCGCGGGGACGAGGTGCCGGTGGGGCTGCCGTACGGGGTGGGCGCGGCGGCGGCGACACGAGATTCCCCGGTGTCGTCTCCGCAGGCGGTGAGCAGCGGGGCCGACACGACGGCGGCGCACACGGCGGCGGCGACGGACACGGTGCGGAGGCGGAGCTGAGCGGTCATGTCCGCACCGGTAACCCCTCCGGCGCGCGCGCATGCCGGAGCCGTCCCGTACTCACCCGAAAGGCCCCCGCCCGGAGTCGGACGGGGGCCGGATACGCATACGAATCAGCCCTGGGGGTTGAGTTCGATCGTCTCGGTGCGCTCGGCGGGGGTCTTGCCGAGCAGGGCCTTCTGCATCGCGTGGGCCACGTCGTCGGCGGAGACCTCGTGCTGCTTGCCGTCACCCTTGGTGATCATGACACCGTCGAAGACGCCGTCCAGGAGGTCCTCGATCGCCTTCTTGTTGTAGACCTCGACCAGGCGGCCGTTGATCGGCTTCATGGACAGGATCTTCGGCAGCGACCTGGACGGTCCGAACTGGATCTCCTTGCCGCCCGCCTTGATGGTCACGAGGCCGGACATCGCCGGTTCGGCGAACTCCTTCATGGCCCGGTTCAGTTCGGTCTGGGTGATGGTGGGTTCCTTGGTGACCACGGGCAGCTCGACCGTGTTCGCCTTGCCCGTCTCGACCTGGGCGCGGTAGGCGTCGCGTACCGAGATCATGGAGCGCTGGACGTCCAGTGCCTTGCCCGCCTTGCCGGGTACGGCGACGGCCTTGCCCGGCTCGAACCTGATCGTGCCTTCGGTGGCCGAGCCCGAAGCGCCCGCGAGGTCGGTCAGGGCGACGCCGAGCTTCTCCTCGTCGACCGGGATGACCGGCTGGGCGACGCGCTCGCCGCCGAAGAGGGAGCCGATCACCGAGACGGGGTTGTAGTCGGCGCCCGCGGCGGCGCGCACGGTCTCCTGGGCGTCCAGGGACAGGCCGGCCTTGTCGGGGGCCAGCTCCTCCTTCTCGCCGCCGACGCTGAGCTGGAGCGGGGCCGAGGCGCGCTCGCCGAAGGCGGTTTCGAGCTTCTGGACCGCCTGCTCCTTGGTGCCGCCGCCGATGTCGACGCCGAGGACCGTGGTGCCCTTCGGCACCTCGGAGTGGTTGAGGAGCAGCCCGGCGCCATAGGCGACACCGAGCAGGCCGACCAGCGCCGCGCCCAGCAGGACCAGCTTGGAGCGGCCCTTCTTCTGCGGGCGGGCGGGCGGGCCGGCCGGGGCGGGGGCGGGAGCCGGGGAGGACGGCGCGGGCGCCGGCGCCGGGTCGTCGAACAGCGCGGCGTTCCGGTCGGTCGCGACCTGCGCCGGGCCGGAGACGGGGAACGGCGAGGGGCCGCGGTGGTCCGGCGGGACGACGGGGATGCCGCTGGTGAGCGTGTCACCCGACACGTGGCCACCGGCCGGCGGGCCGGCGGGCGGGCGCGCCTGGCCCTCCTGGTACGACGGCTCGGGCGCGGGCGGCTGCGGGGTCAGTACGGCGGTGTCGTCGGACATCCACGGCACGGTGCCCATGCTGCCGGTGACCGGGCCGGTCGTGGGGCCGCTCGGGTGCGCCGGTCCGGGCGGTCCGGCCGGACCCGCCGGGGGCACCGTGTCCGCCGCGAGGTCGTCCAGGGCGCTGTGCGGGCGCGGGGCGTCCATGCGCGGTCCGTCCGCGCGCGGGGCGTGCCCGGCGGGGCCCTGCCCGTAGGACGGCTGCGCGGGCGACGGCGGCCGCACGGACGCTGGAGCCGACGCGGGAGCACCGGCGGGAGCGGACCCGGACGGGGACCCGGACCCGGACGGAGAGGAGGGCGCGGGCGCGGGGGGCTTGCGCGGGGCGAACCAGTCGCTCGCCGGCTTCTCCTCCGCCTGCGGCTCCTCCGCCGGCGGCCTCGTGGCCGTCTGCGCCGCCGGTGACCGGTCCGCCGCCGGCCGCTCCGCGGCGGGGCGGGGGGCCGCGGCCGCGGCGGCCCCGTCCGTCTCGCTCACCGGCTTGCGGACGACGACCGGCGGGATCGGCCGCGACCCGGGGATGTTGATCCGGATGCGGGTGGTCAGCGTGGTCTCGGTCCTGGGCTCGTCCGACTCCGCGGCGGCCCCGGCGCCCTCTTCCGGAGCGTCCTGCGTCGGGTGCAGCGACGGATACTGGCGCGATCCGTACGGCGGTGTGCCCGAGGGATACGCGGCTCCGCCGCGCCCCTGGGCGCCGGAGGACGAACTGTCAGTTTCACGACTCAAAGCAGGTTCTCCCGGTTGGCTCCGCCGCCCGCTCTTACACGTGCGGGCGCTCGGCGGCGCGCACCACCATACTGGCCGCCGCCGCCGGGTATCCCGCGACCAGGAGAACCCGATCGGTCATTCCGGCCCAAGTCAGGGCACGTCACATGCCAAGTGGGCCCGATCGGCCGTCCCGGTGCGGGAGCCGTGACATGGTGGCGCACATCACAGCCGCGGCCATGCCGCCCAGGACGTACGCCAGCTCGGTGCCGCCGCCCCAGAAGACCTGGTCGCCCTCCGGCCGGCCCAGGCTGGCCACGATGACGGCGACGAGCCAGCCGACGCCCGGCGCCACCACGCCCAGTTGCGTACCCATCGTGCGCAGCCCGCCGGAGAAGAGCCCCACGCACGCGGCGAGCGCCAGCAGCAACCCGCCCGGGAACCACGCCGCTTGGACCAGCGTGCCGGCGAGGCCGACGACGGCGCCGAGCACGGCGAGGCCCGCGTACCCGCCGGCCCGCGCGGCCCTCATGACGCCACCCCGGCGAACAGGTCGTCCTCCCGCCGGCCGGCCGGGGCGCCGGATTCGCCCCGTACCAACTGGTAGTACTCCGTGGCGAAGATGGGCTGGCCCAGGTCGTTGGAGAGCGCGAAGAAGGCGTCCCGCACGGCGATTTGTGTGGCATGGGCACGCATCGCCGCCGCCTTCCGTTCCGCGTATTCCGTCCCGTCGATCTCGGCCGTGACCAGCTCGTCGTCGACGACCCCGGGTACGTCGTCGATGGCGGCCATCCGGTCGAAGGCGCCGGACGCGTGAAGCCGGGCGAAGGCCTCCTCGGCGACCGTGCGCGGCACCCGGTTCCAGTAGATCTTGGCGATCTCGTGGGGGTCGCCCAGGTCGCGCCGGAAGGCCGGTTCGGCGGCCAGCTCGGCGGCGCGCATCGCGACGCGGTGGGCCTGGATGTGGTCGGGGTGGCCGTAGCCGCCGTCCGGGTCGTACGTGACCAGCACCTGCGGGCGGACGGAGCGGATGATCTCGACGAGGTGGGCGGCGGCCTCGTCCACGTCGGTGTTCCAGAAGGCGCCGTCGCGGCGGTTCTGCTCGGCGCCCATCATCCCGGAGTCGCGGAACCGGCCGGGTCCGCCCAGGAAGCGGTGGTCGGTGACGCCCAGCTCCTTCATCGCGGCGGCCAGTTCGCCGACGCGGTGGGGGCCGAGCCGGTCCTCCCGGTCGGGTGCCAGATGGGCGAGGGCGGGCGGGATGACCTCGCCCTCCTCACCGCGTGTGCAGGTCACGAGGGTGACCTGGGCGCCCTCGGCCGCGTACTTGGCCATGGTGGCGCCGTTGTTGATCGACTCGTCGTCGGGGTGCGCGTGCACCAGGAGCAGACGACGGGCGGGCAGTTCCGTCATACGGACACCCTAGCCACAAGGGCTCAGAACTTGATGCCGCCGATCATGCCCGCCACGTTGGTCGTCAGCTCGCTGATGGTGGGGGCGATGGAGGAGCTCGCCAGGTAGAAACCGAGCAGCATGCAGACCACCGCGTGCCCGGTCTTCAGGCCTGCCTTGCGGATCAGCAGGAAGACGACGATCGCCAGCAGCACCACCGCCGAAATCGAGAGTGCCACGGCGGTTCACCTCCATACATGTTCGTTCCGGACCGGGCAGGGCGCACGTGCCGGAGGGTACATACCCACCCGGCGCTACGGATCATAACTATCCGTTCCCACGCATCGATCGGTGCACGGCAGCACATGGGGGCGCACGACCGCTAGTTTCGGTCGTATGACCTCCAGGCAACAGCTCTCATTCCCCCGCCAGTACGCACGGACTCAGCGCTACACCCTTGGTGTTCCCCGGGCGTTCACCGTCTCACCCGACGGTTCCCGGGTCGTCTTCCTCCGCTCCCCCTCCGGCACCGACAGAGCGAACCGGCTGTGGGTGCTCGACCTGGACGACGGCATGCGCGAACGCGTGGCCGCCGACCCGGAAGCGCTGCTGGGCGGCGCGCAGGAGGAGTTGTCGCCCGAGGAGCGGGCGCGCCGCGAACGCAGCCGGGAAGGCGCGGGCGGCATCGTGGGCTACGCGGTGGACGGAGCCGTCGAGTTGGCGGCGTTCGCCCTGTCGGGGCGGCTGTTCGTGGCGGAGCTGAGGGCCGGGACGGCGCGTGAACTGCGCGTTCCGGGCCCGGTGATCGACCCGCGTCCCTCGCCGGACGGGCGGCACGTGGCGTATGTGAGCGGGGGCGCCCTGCGGGTGACGGGCGCCGGTGGCGAGGGCGACGACCGTGCGCTGGCCGAGCCGGAAGGGGAGGGCGTCAC
The DNA here is from genome assembly GCF_040674455.1 of Streptomyces sp. NPDC049837. Taxonomy (NCBI): domain Bacteria; kingdom Bacillati; phylum Actinomycetota; class Actinomycetes; order Kitasatosporales; family Streptomycetaceae; genus Streptomyces; species Streptomyces sp. NPDC049837. The sequence continues at coordinate 544,635 of NZ_JBFAMP010000003.1, forward strand.
GTACGGGCTGGCGGAGTTCGTCGCGGCCGAGGAGATGGGCCGCTCGCGCGGCTACTGGTGGTCGCCGGAGTCGGACCGGCTGCTGGTCGCGCGGGCCGACGACAGCCCCGTACAGCGCTGGTGGATCTCCGATCCGGCGCATCCGGACCGGGAGCCGGTCAAGGTGGCCTATCCGGCGGCGGGGACGGCCGACTCGGAGGTGTCGCTGTGTCTGCTCGGCCTGGACGGTACGCGTACGGAGGTCGAGTGGGACCGTGCGCGTTACCCGTATCTGGCGCGGGTGCACTGGTCCTCCGGCGGGGCGCCGCTGCTGCTCGTGCAGACCCGCGACCAGCGCACGCAGTTGTACCTGGCGGTGGACACCGAGACGGGGACGACCCGGACGGTGCACGTCGACGAGGACCCGGATTGGCTGGAACTGCTCGGCGGGGTGCCGGCGTGGGCGCCGGACGGGCGGCTGGTGCGGATCGCCGACGAGGGCGGGGCGCGGGTGCTGGCGGTGGGCGACCGGACGCTGACGGGCGCGCAGCTCCACCTCCGCGGGGTGCTGGACGTCGGCGAGAACGACGTGCTGGTGTCGGCGTCGGCGGGCGAGGAGGCCGCGGCGGCGGAAATTGGCGAGATTCATGTGTACCGGGTCAACGAACTGGGCGTGGAGCGCGTCTCCGAAGGGCCCGGAATCCACTCGGCGGTCCGGTGCGGGGCGGTGACCGTCCTGGCGTCGGCGCGGCCGGACGAGCCGGGGACGTCGGTGCGGGTGCTGCGGGACGGCAAGCCGGTGGCCGAGGTGGCGTCGTACGCGGAGCAGCCGGTGCTGTCGCCGCGCCTGACGCTCACCGAGGCGGGCGCGCACCGCATCCCGTGCGCGGTGCTGCTGCCCCGGGACTACCAGGAGGGCGACGGGCCGCTGCCGGTGCTGCTGGACCCGTATGGCGGGCCGCACGGGCAGCGGGTGGTGGCGGCGCACAATCCGCACCTGACCTCCCAGTGGTTCGCCGAGCAGGGATTCGCGGTGATCGTGGCGGACGGGCGGGGCGCGCCGGGCCGCTCGCCGGGCTGGGAGAAGGCGATCAAGGACCGGCTGACCCTGGCGCTGGACGACCAGATCGAGGCGCTGCACGGGCTGGCGGACCGGTTCCCGCTGGATCTGGACCGGGTGGCGATGCGGGGCTGGTCGTTCGGCGGCTACCTGGCCGCGATGGCGGTGCTGCGGCGGCCGGATGTGTTCCACGCCGCGGTGGCGGGGGCGCCGATGTCGGACCTGCGGCTGTACGACACGCACTACATGGAGCGGTATCTGGGCCTCCCGCAGGAGGCGCCGGAGGTGTACGCGGCGAACTCGCTGATCACGGACGACGGTCTGTCGGCGCCGGAGAACCCGCACCGCCCCATGATGATCATCCATGGGCTGGCGGACGACAATGTGGTGGCGGCACACACGCTCAAGCTGTCGTCGGCGCTGCTGGCGGCGGGCCGGCCGCATGAGGTGCTGCCGCTGACGGGCGTGACGCACATGACGCCGCAGGAACAGGTGGCCGAGAACCTGCTGCTGCTCCAGGTGGACTTCCTGAAGCGGTCGCTCGGGCTCGCGTAGCACGGCGACCGGCCGGGGCGACATGGCGCGCCCCGGCCGGTCCACGGCACCCGCACGGCCGTACGCTGTTCAGACTGACGCGTCCGTATATCGAAACCGCTTCCGGCAAGTTGCCTGGATGTTAACGGAATTGATGGGCAATCAACCCATTTGCCCACGGATGTCGGCCTGGGCCTCGGCCGGCACGACCTGCCTCTCCTCCGCGAAGTGGCACGCCGAATCGTGCCGGGCAGGGGTGTCCGCGTCGCGGAAGACCGCCGGGACGGCGAGCGCCGGCACCTCCAGCGCGCACCGCTCGCGCGCCTTCCAGCAGCGGGTGCGGAAGCGGCAGCCGGAGGGGACGCCGGTGGGCGAGGGCACGTCGCCGGCGAGCAGGATGCGCTCCTTCCGCCCCCGGGCGTCCGGGTCGGGCACGGGGACTGCCGACAGCAGCGCCTGGGTGTAGGGGTGCGTCGGGTGGTCGTAGATCTGTACGTCCGTACCGATCTCGGCCATCTTCCCGAGGTACATCACGCCCACCCGGTCCGAGATGTGCCGGACGATCGACAGGTCGTGCGCGATGAACACGTAGCTCAGCCCGAACTCGTCCTGGAGCTTCTCCATCAGATTGACCACCTGCGCCTGGACGGAGACGTCCAGCGCCGACACCGGCTCGTCGGCCACGATGATCTCCGGTCTGAGGGCGAGGCCGCGGGCGATGCCGATGCGCTGGCGCTGGCCGCCGGAGAACTGGTGCGGGTAGCGGTTGATGTGCTCGGGGTTGAGCCCGACCACGTCCAGCAGCTCCCGCACCTTGCGCCGCCGGTCGCCCTTCGGCGCGGCCTCGGGGTGGATCTCGTACGGTTCGCCGACGATGTCGCCGACCGTCATCCGGGGGTTGAGCGAGGTGTACGGGTCCTGGAACACCATCTGGATGTTGCGGCGCACCGCCTTCAGGGCCCGGCCGGACAGCCTCGTGATGTCCTCGCCCTTGTAGAGGATCTGCCCGGACGTGGGCCGTTCCAGGCTGACGAGCATCCTGGCGACCGTGGACTTGCCGCAGCCGGACTCGCCGACGATGCCGAGCGTCTCGCCGGGGTGGAGGGCGAAGGAGACCCCGTCGACCGCTTTGACGGCGCCGATCTGCTTCTTGAACAGGATGCCGCGGGTGAGCGGGTAGTGCTTGACGAGGTCGCGCACCTCAAGAAGGGGAGCCTCAGGGAGGGGGGCCTCCCGAAGGGGGGCCTCAAGAAGGGGAGGCATCGATCGTCTCCTTCCAGAAGTGGCAGGCACTGCGCCGGTCCTCGGAGACCGGGTACAACGGCGGTACGTCGACCCGGCACAGGTCCCGGGCGCGGGGGCAGCGCGGGTGGAAGGGGCAGCCGGACGGGATGGCGGTCAGGCTGGGCGGCAGGCCCTTGATGGCGTACAGCTCCCGGCCCTTGTGGTCCAGGCGCGGGATGGAGTCGAGCAGGCCGCGGGTGTAGGGGTGGGCGGGCGCCTTGTAGATGTCGTGGACGGGCGCGGTCTCGATGATCCGCCCGGCGTACATGACGGCGATCCGGTCGGCGACGTCCGCGACGACGCCCAGGTCGTGGGTGATGAGGATGAGGCCCGTGCCGAGTTCCCGCTGGAGCTCGGCGAGGAGTTCCATGACCTGGGCCTGGACGGTGACGTCGAGGGCGGTGGTCGGCTCGTCGGCGATGATGAGCGCCGGTTCCAGGGCCATCGCCATGGCGATCATGATGCGCTGGCGCATCCCGCCGGAGAACTGGTGCGGGTACTGGCCGACCCGCTCGCGGGCCCCCGGGATGCGGACCCGGTCCATGAGCTCCACGGCCTTGGCGCGGGCGTCCTTCCTGGACATGCCGCGGTGGACCACGAACATCTCGCCGAGCTGGTCGCCGACGCTGAGCACGGGGTTCAGGGCCGACAGCGCGTCCTGGAAGATCATCGCCATTTCGGCGCCGCGCACCGCGCGCCGGGCGTCCTCCTTGAGCGTGAGCAGGTCCCGGCCCCGGAAGAGGACCTCGCCGCCGGTGATCCGGCCGGGCGGCATGTCGAGGATGCCCATGATCGCCTGGGCGGTGACGGACTTGCCGGAGCCCGACTCGCCGAGCACGGCGAGCGTCTCCCCCGCGTCCACGGAGTACGTCACGCCGTTGACGGCCCTGGCCACCCCGTCCCGGGTGCGGAACTCCACGTACAGGTCGCGTACTTCGAGGAGCACGTCTCACCTCAGCTTCGGGTCGAGGGCGTCGCGCACCGCGTCGCCGAGCATGATGAACGCCAGCACGGTGATGCTCAGGGCGCCGGCGGGCCACAGCAGCATGTGGGGGGCGTTGCGGATCTGCGGGGCGGCGTTGGAGATGTCGATGCCCCAGGAGACGGTGGGCGGCCGCAGCCCGACGCCGAGGAAGGACAGGGTGGCCTCCAGCGCGATGTACGTGCCGAGCGCGATGGTCGCGACGACGATGACCGGGGCGACCGCGTTGGGCGCCACGTGCCGCAGCAGCATCCGGGCGCTGCCGGCGCCGAGCGCCCGCGCGGCCTGGACGTAGTCGTTCTGCTTCGCGGTGATGACCGAGCCGCGGGCGATGCGGGCGACCTGGGGCCAGCCGAGCAGCACGATGAAGCCGACCACCGGCCAGACGGTGGAGCTGGTGACGACGGACAGGAACACCAGGCCGCCCAGGACGACGGGGATGCCGAAGAACACGTCGGTGATCCGGGACAGCAGCGCGTCCCACCACCCGCCGAAGAACCCGGCGAGCCCGCCGAGCAGGCTGCCGAGCAGGGCGGCACCGAGGGTGGCGCACACGCCGACGGTGATGGAGGCCCGGGCCCCGTGGACGGTGCGGGTGTAGACGTCGCAGCCCTGGGTGTCGTACCCGAAGGGGTGGCCGGGGGCGGGGCCCGCCTGGGACTTGGACAGGTCGCAGTGGAGCGGGTCGGCGCCGGCGAGGATCTGCGGCCAGAGGGCGATCAGGACGAGGAAGGCGATGAGGGCCGCGGAGACGAGGAAGACGGGGTTGCGGCTCAGTTGGTGCCAGGCGTCGGACCACAGGCTGCGCGGGCGGCCCGTGGAGGGCGCCAGGGTCTCGGCCTCGCTCATCGCCAGGTCCATGGCGCCGCCGGCGCCGGCCGGGGCGATGACGTCCTCGGGTTCGTCGTAGGTGTCGCGGGTGTCAGGCATAGCGGATCCTCGGGTCCAGGACCGCGTAGAGCAGGTCGACGAGCAGGTTCGCCAGCAGGAAGACGATCACGAGGATCGTCACGAAGCCGACGACCGTGGGCGCGTTGTTGCGCAGGATGCCCTGGTAGAGCTGGTAGCCGACGCCGTGGATGTTGAAGATCCGCTCGGTGACGATCGCGCCGCCCATCAGCGAGCCGATGTCGGCGCCGATGAAGGTGACGACCGGGATGAGGGAGTTGCGCAGCAGGTGGCGGGTGATGACCCGGTGGCGCGGCAGGCCCTTGGCGATGGCGGTGCGCACGTAGTCGGCGCGGACGTTCTCGGCGATGGAGGTGCGGCTGAGCCGGGTGACGTAGGCGAGGGAGACGAGGGCGAGGACGACGCCGGGCAGGAGCAGCTCGTCGACGCGGGCCTCGGAGGAGACGGAGGGGCGTACCCAGCCCCATTTCACACCGAACAGGAACTGGAGGAGGTAGCCCGAGACGAAGGTGGGGACGGAGATGACGACGAGGGTGAGGACGAGCAGGCCGGTGTCGAGGGGGCGGCCGCGCTTGAGGCCGCTGATGACGCCGAGGGTGATGCCGATGAGGATCTCGATGACGACGGCGACGAGGGTGAGCCGCAGGGTGACGGGGAAGGAGGAGGCCATCAGTTCGGTGACCTTCTGGCCGTTGAACGCGGTGCCGAAGTCGCCCTGGAAGATGGCGCCCATGTAGAGCAGGTACTGCTTCCACAGCGGCTGGTCGAGGTGGAGGTCCTCGCGGATGCGGGCGGCGGTGGCGGGGTCGGGCGCCTTGTCGCCGAAGAGTGCCGCGACCGGGTCGCCGAGCGCGTACACCATGAAGAAGATCAGGAACGTGCTGCCGATGAACACCGGGATCATCTGGAGCAGCCGCCGGATCACATAGCGTCCCATGAGGGCTCCGGAGGATCGCGAGGCGGGGCTTCAGCGGACCTTGATCCGGTCGTAGACCGGGACGCTGAACTGGTTGAGGGTCACGTCGGAGAGCCGTTCCGAGTAGCCGGCGCTGCCGTTCTGGTACCAGAGGGGGATGGCGGGCATCTGTTCGGCGAGGATGCGCTGGGTGGCCTGGAAGTCCTTGACGGCCGCGGCCTGGTCGGTCTCGCGGTTGGCCTTGTCGACGAGGCCGTCGAACTCCTTGTTGCTGAACTTGCCGTAGTTGGAGGACCCGCCGGTGGAGTAGAGCGGCTCCAGGAAGTTCTGGATGAGGGGGTAGTCGGCCTGCCAGCCGGAGCGGAAGGGGCCGGTGAGCTTGGCCGTGGTCTGCTGGTTGCGGAAGTCGGCGAAGGTGCCGATGGGGTTGACGGTGCAGACGGCGCCCCGGCCGAGCGCGTTGTTGACGCTGTTGCAGACGGCGTCCATCCAGGCGCGGTGCGAGCCGGTGTCGACGTTCGAGGTGAGCGTCACCCGGCCGCCCGGCAGGCCGCCGCCCTCCTCGATGAGGCGCTTGGCCCTGGCCGGGTCGTATGTGCAGGCGTCGCCGCAGAGCTCCTGGTAGCCGCCGGTCTTGCCGAGGGCGGGTGAGGTCCAGTCCTTGGCGGGGGTGCGGGTGCCCTGGTAGATCTGCTTGGTGATCTCCTCGCGGTTGATCGCCATGGACAGGCCGCGGCGGAGCTTCTCCATGCCGGGCTTGTTCCACTCGGGCCGGTAGAGCGGGAAGACCAGGGTCTGGACGATGAGGGCGGGCTGGTTGATGTAACGGTCGCCGAGGTCGCCCTCGACGTTCCTGAGCTGCTGGGCGGGCACGTCGTCGAGGAGGTCGAGGTTTCCCGAGATCAGGTCGGTGTACGCGCTGTTGTTGTCGGTGTAGACGACGAGGTCGACGCCGCCGTTGCGGGGCTTGTCCTCGCCCGCGTAGCCGTTCCAGCGGCGCAGCTTCATGTTGCTGCCCCTGGTGTACGACTCGACGGTGTAGGGGCCGTTGCCGATGGGCTTGGCGAGCCAGGCGTCGTGGTCGGTGAAGAACACCCGGGGCAGCGGCATGAAGGCCTGGTAGCCGAGGGTTTCCGGCCAGGTGGAGAAGGTGTCCTTGAGGGCGACGGTGAAGGTGCGGTCGTCTCTGACGACCAGGCCGCGCATCGTCCTGGCCCGGGCGGCCCCGGAGGCGGGGTGGACGTCCTCGTAGCCGGCGATGTCGCTGAAGAAGGGCGCGTTGGCCTGCTTGTTGTCGACGTGGGCGCCGTAGTTCCAGGCGTCGGTGAAGGACTTGGCGGTGACGGGCTCGCCGTTGCTGAACTTCCAGCCGGGCTTGAGCGTGATGGTGAAGTTCTTCGAGTCGGTGGTCTCGATCTTCTCGGCGACCATGTCCCGGGCCTGGCCGGTCTTGGGGTCGTACTTCTTGAGGCCGCGGAAGAGCAGGTCGAGGACCTTGCCGCCCTGGACCTCGTTGGTGTTGGCCGGTTCGATCGGGTTCTGCGGGTCGCCCCAGGAGGAGCTGACGATCCCGTCCGCGCCGCCGGCAGCGCCGTTGCCGCCACCGCAGGCGGTCGCCACGAGGACGACGGCCACGGCACAGGCTGCCGCCCTGACGTGCGTGGCTCCGCGCATGGGTGCCTCCCCTGGTCGTGGTCCTCGCCTCACGGCTAGGCCCACATACCACCCCATACGGTGCGCCCGCGCACGCTGTACCCGCCCGTCCGGGCACGGCACCACCCACTTGCGCGACGCCCCCGCCCTCGCGCGACGGCCCGCCCGGCCCGGCCGGTCACCGCCCCGGAGCCCGGCCCCGGCACGGCCCGGCACGCGAGGGTGCCCCGGCCGTTCCCGCCCGGGGCACCCTCGTACACGTACAACCGCGCCTTACGCCGCGTGGACGACGTCCTTCTCCTCGGCGAAGTGGCACGCCGACTCGTGCGCCGCCGGGCTGTCGGAGCCCTGGAAGCGCTCCGGGACCGCCAGGAGCGGCACCTCGGTGGCGCACTTGTCCTCCGCCTTCCAGCACCGGGTGCGGAAGCGGCAGCCGGACGGCGGGTTCGCCGGCGACGGGACGTCACCGGTCAGGATGATCCGCTCGCGGCCCTCGCGGGCGTCCGGGTCGGGCACGGGGACGGCCGACAGCAGCGCCTGGGTGTAGGGGTGCGTCGGGTGGTCGTAGATCTGTACGTCCGTACCGATCTCGGCCATCTTCCCGAGGTACATCACGCCCACCCGGTCCGAGATGTGCCGGACGATCGACAGGTCGTGCGCGATGAAGATGTACGACAGGTTGAACTCGTCCTGGAGCTTCTCCATGAGGTTGACCACCTGCGCCTGCACCGACACGTCCAGCGCCGACACCGGCTCGTCGCAGATGATGATCTCGGGGTTGAGCGCCAGACCGCGGGCGATGCCGATGCGCTGGCGCTGACCGCCGGAGAACTGGTGCGGGTAGCGGTTGATGTACTCGGGGTTGAGCCCGACCACGTCCAGCAGCTCCTGCACCTTGCGGCGCCGGTCGCCCTTCGGGGCCACCTCGGGGTGGATCTCGAAGGGCTCACCGATGATGTCGCCCACCGTCATCCGGGGGTTGAGCGAGGTGTACGGGTCCTGGAACACCATCTGGATGTTCCGGCGGACCGCCTTCAGGGCGCGCCCGGACAGCTTGGTGATGTCCTGGCCCTTGTAGAAGATCTCGCCCGAGGTCGCCGTCTCCAGCATCATCAGCAGCTTGGCGACCGTGGACTTGCCACAGCCGGACTCGCCGACGATGCCCAGGGTCTCGCCCTGGTACAGGTCGAAGGAGACCCCGTCCACGGCCTTGACCGCGCCGACCTGCTTCTTGAACAGGATGCCCTGGGTCAGCGGGAAGTGCTTGACCAGGTTCCGGACCTGGAGGATCGGCTCACCGCGCTCCACCGGGGCCTCGATCGCGGCGACCGCGGCGGTCTCGCTCGCCACGTCGACCGTCTCGACCTCGGTGACGTTCGGGGTCGCGTCCACGGCCGCCTCATCGTTCTTCCTGAGCTCAGCCATGGATCGTCTCCTTCCAGAAGTGGCACGCGCTGCCGCGGCCCGGCAGCTCGCCGCCGTCCTGCTCCGTCACCGGCACCAGGGCCGGGATCTCCGTACGGCAGAGGTCGTCCGCCTTCGGGCAGCGCGGGTTGAAGGCGCAGCCCGTGGGGATCTTCATCAGGTTGGGCGGCAGGCCCTTGATCGCGTAGAGCTCCTGGCCCTTCTGGTCCAGGCGCGGGATGGAGTCGAGCAGGCCACGGGTGTACGGGTGCGCGGGGCGCTTGTACAGCTCGTGGACGGGCGCGTTCTCGACGATCCGGCCCGCGTACATCACCGCGATCTTGTCGGCGACGTCCGCGACCACACCCAGGTCGTGGGTGATCAGGATCATGCCCATGTTCTCCTCGCGCTGGAGCTCCGCGAGCAGGTCCATGACCTGGGCCTGGACGGTCACGTCGAGCGCGGTGGTCGGCTCGTCCGCGATGATCAGGTCCGGCTCCAGCGCCATCGCCATGGCGATCATGATGCGCTGGCGCATACCGCCGGAGAACTGGTGCGGGTAGTCGTTCACCCGCGCCGCCGCGGCCGGGATCTTCACCCGGTCCATCAGCTCGATCGCCTTGGCCTTGGCGTCCTTGCGGGACATGCCCAGGTGGACGCGGTACATCTCGCCGAGCTGGTAGCCCACGGAGAGGACCGGGTTCAGCGCGGAGAGCGCGTCCTGGAAGATCATCGCGATGCGGCGGCCGCGGATCTTGCGGCGCTCCTCGGCGGACATCTTCAGCATGTCCTCGCCGTGGAACAGGATCTCGCCCTTGGGGATACGGCCGGGCGGCATGTCGAGGATGCCCATGATCGCCTGGGCGGTGACCGACTTGCCGGAGCCGGACTCGCCGAGGACGGCGAGGGTCTCGCCGGCGTCGACGCTGTAGCTCACGCCGTTGATGGCCTTGGCGACGCCGTCCCGGGTGTGGAACTCGACGTGCAGGTCGCGCACTTCGAGCAGCGGAGCGCTCGTCTTCTTGTCGATGGTGGTCAACGTACGCCCTCCTAGCGCAGCTTGGGGTCGAGGGCGTCGCGAACAGCTTCGCCGAGCATGATGAACGCGAGGACCGTGATGCTCAGGAACAGGGACGGGAAGAGCACCATGTGCGGGGAGCTCAGGAACCGGTCCTGGCCGTCACTGATCATCAGGCCCCAGGAGATGTTCGGGGACTGGACACCGATGCCGAGGTACGAGAACGCCGCCTCGGCCGAGATGTAGACGCCGAGGTTGATCGTGCTGACCACGATCACCGGGGCGAGCGCGTTCGGCAGGATGTGACGCATCGCGATGCGCCAGCCGCCGGCACCGAGCGCGCGGGCGGCCATCACGTAGTCGTTCGCCTTGTTGGTGATCACCGAGCCGCGCATGATGCGGAAGAGCTGCGGCCAGCCGAGCACCGCCATGATCAGCGAGACGGTGACGACGTTGCCGGTGCCCAGCATCGCCAGCACGAGCAGACCGCCGAGCAGGGTCGGGATGGCGAACCAGATCTCGGTGAAGCGCGAGACCACGGCGTCCAGCCAGCCGCCGCGCAGACCGGCGACCATGCCGAGCACGCCACCGGCGAGCGTCGTCAGCACCGAGGTGAGGACGCCGACGATGATCGAGTTGCGGGTGCCGTAGATGGTCCGGGTGTAGATGTCGCAGCCCTGAACGTCGTAGCCGAACCAGTGCGCGCTGCTGGGCGGCACGACCGAGTTGGACAGGTCGCAGAAGCCCTTGGCGTACGGGTCGCCGCTGGTGAAGAGCTGCGGGAAGAACGCCATGACCAGCAGGAAGAGGATCAGCGCGGCGGAGACCAGGAAGACCCAGTTGCGCATCAGGTCGCGACGGGCGTCGCTCCACATGCTGGCGACCCGCTCGGGCTTGTCCTTCTTGGTGCGGACGGGGCTGCCGGGCGCGGCCGTCTTGACGGCCTCGCTCTCCTCGACGGTGGTGGAGGTGTTCTCAGGCATAGCGGATCCTCGGGTCGAGCACGGCGTAGAGCAGGTCCACGATCAGGTTCGCGGCGATGTAGACGAGGACGAGCACGGTCACGATGCTGACCACGGTCGTCCCCTGGCGCAGGTACACGGCCTGGTAGAGGGTGCCGCCGATGCCGGGGATGTTGAAGATGCGCTCGGTGATGATCGCGCCGCCCATGAGGGAGCCGAGGTCGACACCGAGGAAGGTGACGATCGGGATCATCGCGTTGCGCAGCCCGTGGCGCACGATGACCCGGGACCGGCTCAGGCCCTTGGCGGTGGCGGTGCGCACGTAGTCGGCGCGCATCGTCTCGATCATGCTCGTCCGGGTGAGCCGGGCGATGTACGCGAGCGAGACCGACGCCAGGACCGTGCCCGGGAGGATCAGCGTGGTGATGTCCTCGGCGTCGTAGGAGATCGGTGCGATCGCCCACTGCACACCCAGTACGAGCTGGAGCACGTTGCCCAGCACGAACACCGGGATGGAGACCAGAAGAAGGGTCGACAGCAGCACCAGGTTGTCGAGGAACTTGCCGCGGCCGAGCGCCGCGAACACACCGGCGACGATGCCGATGATGGCCTCGATGACGAAGGCGATGCCGGCCAGCCTGAGCGTGACCGGGAAGGTCTCGCCCATGATCTCGGACACCGCGCGGCCGGTGAAGTCGGTGCCGAAGTCCCCGGTGAGAACCCCGGAGATGTAGTACCAGTACCGCATGTAGAGCGGGTCATTGAGGTGGTACTGCTCTCGCAGGATCGCTGCGATGGCCGGGTCCGCTCTCTTCTCTCCGGCCAGTGCCTGGATGGGGTCACCGGGCAGCAGGAAGACGAGGCAGTAGAGAAGTATTGTCGCGCCGAGCAGTACGGGTATCGCCTGCAGAAGACGCCTGATCACATAACGACCCATCAGGTCTCCAGTTGTACGGATACCGGGAGGGGCACACCAATGGGCCCCGGCCCGGGTGAGGGGTGACGACAACAGGACGGCAGAAGGGGGGTGACGGGGCAGAACCCCGTCACCCCCACTGCTGTCAGGATCTCCCTACGGAGATCCTTTGAACCGTCAGGCGGGGTTCACCGTGGTCCAGTCGATCTGGGTCATGTTGTCGATCCGCACGCCCGGCTTGAGGTTCTTGCTGAGGCCGGCGTTCAGCTTGTAGAAGTACACCGGGATGTACGGCATGTCCTTCAGGATGAGGTCGTCAGCCTGCTGGTACGCCTTGATCGCGGCGTCCTCGGTGGTCGCCGTGTCGCCCTGGTCGAGGAGCTTCTCGACCTGCGGGTTGACGTAGCCCGAGTAGTTCGAGCCGTGCTCGATGGCGTCCTCGGAGAAGACCGGGCGCAGGTAGTTCTCCGCGTGCGGGTAGTCCATGGACCACGCCAGGCGGAACGCGCCGCTGTACTTCTTGTCGCCGAGGTCGTTCAGGATGGTCTGGAACTGCTCGAACGGCTTGACGGTGACGTCGACGCCGAGGTTCTTCTCGAGCTGGGCCGCGACGGCCTCGATCCAGTCCTTGTGGCCGCCGTCGGCGTTGTAGCCGAGCTCCATCTTGTTGCCCGGCAGGCCGCCCGCGGCGTCGAAGGCCTTCTTGGCCGCGGCCGGGTCGAAGGTGCAGGGCGCGCCGCAGGCGCCGCTGCGGTAGCCCGGGACCAGCGGGTTGATGAAGTCGTCCGCCGGCGTACGGGTGTTGACGAAGATCTTCTCGGTGATCGCCTTCCGGTCGATCGCCTGGGAGATCGCCTTGCGCAGCTCCGGCTTCGCGTAGGCCTTGTTGTACTTGATCGGGAAGCCGATGTAGCCGACGCCCGAGTCGGTGCCCTGGATGTAGCGGTCGCCGAGGTCCTTGGCGGCGGTGGTCATCGCGGACAGCGGAACGGTGTCCATGATGTCGACGCGGCCGCCGAGCAGGTCACGGTAGGCCGTGTCCTGGTTGTTGTAGATCTTGAAGGTGACGCCGGGGATCTTGATCTCGCCCGCGTCGGGGTGCTTGTCGTACTTGACCGTCTTGATCTGCTGGTTGCGGACGAACTTGCCGTCCATCTTGAACACGCCGTTGCCGATGGGCGCGGTCTCGAAGCCCTTCGGGTCCTTGAAGAAGGCCTTCGGCAGCGGGTAGAAGGCGTTGAAGCCCAGCATGGTCTTGAAGGCGGAGAACGGCGCCGTGAGCGTGACCTCGAGGGTCTTCTCGTCGACGACCTTCAGGCCCTTCATCTTGTCGGTCGCGGGCTTCTTGCCCTCGCCCGGGTTCAGGTCGGCGTACCCGTCGATCTTGTTGTAGAGCGGGTTCGTCTCCTGCGTGTTGTCCTGGTTGGCGCCGTAGTTCCAGGCGTCCGCGAAGGACTGCGCGGTGACCGGCTCACCGTTGTGGAAGGTGTAGCCGTCCTTGAGCTTGATCGTCCAGACCTTGCTGTCCTTGGTCTCGATCGACGCCGCCATGTCGAGCTGGGTCTCGTTCTTCTCGTCGTACCGCACGAGGCCGGTGAACAGGGCGTTCATGACCTCGGAGCCCTCGGACTCGTACGTGTTCGACGGGATCAGACCGTTCTGGGGCTCGCCGAGCTCCATCACGACCTGCTTGGCACCGCCCGCCTTGCTGTCGCTACCGCCACCGCCACAAGCCGTGGCTGCCAGGGCGACGACTATCGCGCCCGCGACCCACTTGGCGCTCTTGGCACCGCGCATGGGTTCCTCCTCATGAGTCCACTTGTCACTACAAGAGGGGCACTTCGAGGTTGCACGCCGACACCCCTGACGGCGATGACCCAAGTGCCCCGAGTGTGCTCGTGAGTCGGCGCTCCCCACAGCGCGTGACCCATTGACCCGAGCTCAATGGAGCCAACTATTAAGTACGTCCGGGCCGTAAACCACACTTAAAGGGTCTCGTTTTGGCAACATCACCAAGGGCCCGAAGACCGAAATCCGGACAAAGCGATCACAGACAGACACCCGCGAAACGGACCGTTAACACATGTTCCGGAGAGCGACGGTCGATATGCGGACGCTTCGGCCGGGAAAACGCTTTGACGTGCGGTCAGCCGACACCTCCGTCCGCCGACCGGTGCGGGGGCACGGGTCCCGTGCTGGTAAAGGGGCGGGCGCGGCATGCCTGCCCCGGAGGAACGCAGAAAAAACTCCCCGTCCCGGGAGGGGAATGACCCCTCCCGGGACGGGGAGTTGACGTCCGTGGCGGCGGCCGGCCCGGCCGCCGCGCCGGATCAGCCGTTCTTGGCGCGCGAGGCGGCGCGGGCGCGCTCGCGCTGGTCCAGGTTCACCTTGCGGATGCGGACGGCCTCCGGGGTCACCTCGACGCACTCGTCGTCGCGGCAGAACTCCAGCGACTGCTCCAGCGAGAGCTTGCGCGGCGGAACGATCGCCTCGAACGAGTCGGCCGAGGACGACCGCATGTTCGTGAGCTTCTTCTCCTTGGTGATGTTGACGTCCATGTCGTCGGAGCGGGAGTTCTCGCCGACGATCATGCCCTCGTACACCTCGGTGCCCGGCTCGACGAAGAGCACGCCGCGCTCCTGGAGGTTCGTCATCGCGAAGGCGGTGACGGCGCCGGAGCGGTCGGCGACCAGCGAGCCGTTGTTACGGGTCTGGAGCGTGCCGAACCACGGCTCGTGGCCCTCGTGGATGGAGTGGGCGATGCCCGTGCCGCGCGTCTGCGTCAGGAACTCGGTACGGAAGCCGATGAGGCCGCGGGACGGCACGACGAACTCCATGCGCACCCAGCCGGAGCCGTGGTTGGACATGTTGTCCATGCGGCCCTTGCGGACGCCCATGAGCTGCGTGACGGCGCCCATGTGCTCCTCGGGCACGTCGATGGTCATGCGCTCGACCGGCTCGTGGACCTTGCCGTCGATCTCCTTGGTGACCACCTGCGGCTTGCCGATGGTCAGCTCGAAGCCCTCGCGGCGCATCTGCTCGACCAGGATGGCCAGCGCCAGCTCACCGCGGCCCTGCACCTCCCAGGCGTCGGGACGCTCGGTGTCCAGGACGCGCAGCGAGACGTTACCGATCAGCTCGCGGTCCAGACGGTCCTTGACCTGGCGGGCGGTGACCTTGCGGTCCTTGACGGCCGCCTTGTTGTCCGCGCCCTTGCCGGTGGCACCACGGCCGACCAGCGGCGAGGTGTTCGTACCGATGACCATGGAGATCGCGGGCTCGTCGACCGTGATCAGCGGCAGCGCGATCGGGTTCTCCGGGTCGGCCAGCGTCTCGCCGATCATGATGTCGGGGATACCGGCGACGGCGCAGATGTCACCGGGGCCCGCCACCTCGGCCGGCTTGCGGGTGAGCGCCTCGGTCATCATCAGCTCGCTGATGCGTACGTTGGCGATGGTGCCGTCGCGCTTGATCCACGCGACCGTCTGGCCCTTGCGCAGCTCGCCCTGCTCGACGCGGAGCAGCGCGATACGGCCGAGGAAGTTGTCGGCGTCCAGGTTGGTGACGTGCGCCTGGAGGGGGGCCTCCTCGTCGTACACCGGGGCCGGGATGTGCTCCAGGATCGTGGAGAAGAACGGCTCCAGGTTGGTGGAGTCGGCCGGGACCGTGCCGTCCTCCGGCTTCGTCAGCGAGGCGATGCCGTCACGGCCGCACGCGTAGACGATCGGGAACTCGATCTGCTCCTCGTCCGCGTCCAGGTCCAGGAAGAGGTCGTAGGTCTCGTTGACGACCTCATCGATCCGGGAGTCGGGGCGGTCCGTCTTGTTGATGCACAGGATGACGGGCATGCGGCGCTGGAGGGCCTTGCGGAGCACGAAGCGGGTCTGCGGCAGCGGGCCCTCGGAGGCGTCCACCAGCAGCACCACGCCGTCGACCATCGACAGGCCGCGCTCGACCTCGCCGCCGAAGTCGGCGTGGCCGGGGGTGTCGATGATGTTGATGGTGATGGGCGCCCCGCCGTCCTTGGGGTGGTACTTCACCGCCGTGTTCTTGGCGAGGATCGTGATGCCCTTCTCACGCTCCAGGTCGTTCGAGTCCATCATGCGGTCGTCGACCGAATCGAGCTGGTGGGCGGCGAAGGCACCAGCCTGCTTGAGCATGGCGTCGACGATGGTCGTCTTGCCGTGGTCGACGTGGGCGACGATGGCTACGTTACGGATGTCGTGGCGCGTGGGCATGGGTGGCTGGCGCTTCTCTCGGATCGTGGGTGCGGCGTCTCTTTGTTCCTCGTACGCCCGCCGGGCGGACGCGCCACGGCTGTGTCCATGGTACGGGGCCGACGCGCGCAAGGCTTCCCGGCCCATCCGGAGAAGATCGAACAGGTGCGTGTACTGGTGCTGTACTGCGGTGCACTGGGGGTGCGTGGGTGTGGCCCGGGTCATGGTCCGCAACGGAGCTTGCCCGCCGGTGGTACCGGCGGGCAAGTGACTTGAGCGGATTCTGAGGTTGGCCTTAGTTGGCCTTACTTCCGCGTGAAGCCGATGTTCTCGTAGCGCGGGGTCGCGAAGCCGAACGCCCCGGCGTTCACCACCGCCGGCTTGGCGGCCACGAGCTGCGGCCGCTGGTAGAGCGGGATGGAGCCGGCCGCGGCCCAGATCCGGGCGTCGGCCTGCTTCAGCAGGTCACGGGCCGCCTTCTCGTCCAGCTCGGCGGCCGCCTGGTCGAAGAGCTGGTCGATGTGGTCGGTGCCGACCCGGGTGTAATTCTGCTCCACCAGCAGCGAGCCGTCGGCGGCCGGCTGCGGCTTGGCGAAGATGGGCCGCCCGTCGGTGGCCGGGAAGGCCGTGCCGGGCCAGGAGTAGAGGGCCAGGTCGTAGTCGCCGGAGGCGATGTGGTCCTTGAAGAAGCTGTCGTCGGGGACCTTCACGATCTCGGTGCCGATGCCGATGCGGCCCAGCATCCGGGAGATCTTGTCGCCGACGGTGCGGAGGGACTCGGAGTCCGGGCCGGCCGGGAGGACGAAGCGGAGCGTGAGTGATTCGCCGTCCTTGCCGAGCGGTCCGGCGGCCGCGTCGCGCGCCGGGGCCGGGGCGGCCGGGGCGGGGACGGCGGTGCCGCGCGGGGCGTAGGCGCCGGGGGCGCCGCCGCCCTGGGCCTTGGGCTGGTCCGCACCCTTGTCGGTCTCGCCGAGGGCGGCGGCCGGGCGGTTCGCGGGGCGGTCGGCCGTCGTCCGGGCCCGGGCCTGGATCTCCGCCTGGCGGTGGAGGGCGATGCCCTGGGCGGCCGCGGCGGGGGCGGGGGCCAGGACGTGCGTGCCCTCCGGGCCGTCGTTGCCGCCGATGGCGGGCTTGTCGTCGCCGACGATGTACAGGCCCTCGTCGGACGGTACGTCGGCCTCCCCGCCGTTCTTCCCGCCCGTGCCGGGCGACGCCTGGGCGCCCGCCTTGGTGCCGTCCTTCGGGGCGGCGGGCTTGCGGGCCCCGCCCCGGGTCCAGCCCGCGTCGGCCAGCAGCTCCTGGGCCTCCTCGGTGTCCTGGCCGCCGAGGGCGCCGCTGCTGTCGGCGTACGCCTGCTGCCCGACGAGCGCGAGGTGGCTGCCGACCGGGTGGGCGGGCAGCCCCAGCGGCTTCAGGACCGCGTCGGCGAGCTCCTGGCGGTTCAGGGCGCGGGCCACGGCCCGGCGCACCCGGTCGTCGGAGAGCGGGCCGCTCTCCCCGTTCAGCGCGAGCTGCGTGTACGCGGGCTCCAGCGACTTGCGGACCACGTAGCCGCGCAGCGCCTTCTGCTCGGCCGCGTACGCCGCCGCCACCTGCCGGTTCTTCAGGACTGCCGCCTGGTGGAGCCGGGCCTTCGCGGGGTCGGTACCGGGCGCGGGAGGCGCCGGCTTCTGGGCGGCCGGCGGGGTCGCGGCCGTACCCGGGCCGTGCGCGTCCTTGGCCGCGCCCTTCGCCGCGCGGGCGATCCGGTCCGCCGTGGCGCGGTCGACCTCGGCGAGGTCGAGGGTGCCCGTGGCGAGGGCGGTGGCGCGGCCGGAGCGGGGGACGGCACGCAGCACGATCGCGTCGAGCTTGGCCGGCTGCCCCCACCAGCGCGGGTTGCGGACGAGCGTGGTCGTGCCGCCGCGGGCGTCGACGCCCTTGAGCTGGAAGGGGCCGGCCGTCACCGCGAGCTGCGAGCGGGCGCCGTCGTTGAAGGCGGCCGGCGTCCCCATGACGTCCTTGGGGTAGAGCGGCGAGAAGAGGGCGCGCCAGTCGGCGTACGGCTTGCTGAAGGTGACCCGGACCTCCAGGTCGCCGGCGCCGCGCTCGATCTTCTCGATCCGCTCGTAGCCGGCGTTGCGGGCGGTCCAGTAGGCGGAGTTCTTGCCGCTGAGGGCCCGCCACTGGGCGACGAAGTCGGGGGCGCCGATCTCGCGGCCGTCGCTCCACACCGCCTGCTGGTTGAGCTTGTAGAGGACGACCTGCTTGGGCTCGCGCTCGACGACCTCGGCGGATTCCAGGTAGTCGGGGTTGCGCTGGGGGCGGCCGCGCTCGTCGAGGGTGAAGAGGCTGGGCAGTACGGCCTGGGTGACGCGCGCGGTGGTGGCGTCGGCGTCCGCCTGGAAGGCGTTGAGGGTGGTCGGCGTCGTGTCGACGGCCCAGCGCAGCGTGCCGCCGTCGGCGACCTTGTCGCGGCCGGCGGGGGCGATGTCCTGCGGGACGGCCTTGGCGTCGCTCTCCTCCTCGGGGGAGCTGCATCCGCTCAGTACGGAGACCGCGAGTACGCCGGTGGTGAGGAGGACGGCGGACCGGAGCGTGCGGGAACGGGGGCCCCGGGAGCATGTCCTCCCCCGAGGGGCGCCGACGTGGGACATGTCTTGTACCTCTTCGTCCTGTTTTGTGGAATTTAGCTGTTTTGGTGAATTTAGAGATGATCACACCTATTGCCCATACACTGAAATGCACTGGAAGGTCCCCGCGGTGGCGACACGGCGACACCGCGCGCAAACACCACCCGTGCGGCCCAAGCCCCGGAAGGGTGGAATCCGTGCACATGGCTTCACAATGGGGGATGTGACGCGCGACACTCTCAGGCGCGTGTTTGCCACCCGCTATTGCGGAAGTGAGGGCAATTCATGTCACTCGAAGACGATCTGACAGAGGTCAAGCGCCGCCTGGAGGAGCTGGCCCGGTCGGTCATCAATCTGGAACGGAATCTCACGCAGCAGCGGGAGGAGAAACCGGTCCCCATGTCGGTCGGCCGGCCGGAAGGCCTGGTGACCATTCCGGATACGCCGTACGACAGCTCCCTGTGGACGGACTCGGACGACGAGGGCCTCGGCGCGCGGGACCGCCGCGCCCCCTGACGGGAGTGGCACCGTGGGCGGTCCCGGGCAGCGCGGCACCGGACAGTGCGGTTCCGGGCAGCGGGGTTCCGGACAGCGCGGGGAGGTCCCGCCGAAGGGCCACCGCGCCCGGCGCCGTGGCGTGCCGGGACCCGGGGCGTACCGGGGCGCCTGTGCGCCCCGCGGCCGCCGTGCCGCGCCGGTCCGCCCCCGATCCGCGCCGGTCCGCCCCCGGTCCGTGCCGGTCCACCGCCGTTCCGTGCCGCGCCGCTCCCGGCACGTGCCGCCGAACCGGGGCCCGTAGCGCGCCGTACCGGGCCGCACCAGCCACGCAGGCCGTACGGCCCGTACCGCGCCGGGACACGCCATGTGCGCCGCGCGGACGGGACCGTACCCCGCTGAACCGGGGCTTACCCGGAGCCGTCGGCCGGCCCCGCCCGCCCGGCGCCTCCCGCGCCCCGCCCGGCACCCCACGGGTTCGCCCCGCCCGCCCCGCCCGGTCGCCACCGCCCGGGGCACCGCCCCTGCCGCACGGCCCGCGCGCCGAGGCACGCCGATACCGGCCCCGCACGCGCGCGCGTGCGCGAGACGCACGGGCACCGCGACCAGCCAGCCACCACCGCCGGCCCATGACCGGCACCCGCCCTCACCGACCGGCACGCGCCATGACCGGCACGCGCCCTAGGAGACCCCGTTGGCCACAGGCACCGAACAACCACCCGACACCGACACCGCCGCCCGCACCGGGCTCGGTGGTGTGCACAGCCCGACCCGCGCCACCATCGCGGCGCCCCACCTCCGGACCGACCGCTGGTGGCTGGCGCCCGCCGCCACCGCCGCCGGACTGCTCGCGTTCGTCGTCTACTCCACCTGGCGCGCCTTCGCGAACACCGACTACTACGCCGCGCCCTACGTCTCGCCGTTCTACTCGCCCTGTCTCGCCGAGAACTGCGTGCCCATGAAGGACGGCCCCAACTGGGAGATCTTCGGCAGTTGGTGGGGCCTGTCCCCCGCCCTGCTGATCCTGATCTTCCCGCTCGGCTTCCGGCTGACCTGCTACTACTACCGCAAGGCCTACTACCGGGGCTTCTGGGCCTCGCCCCCGGCCTGCGCGGTCGCCGAGCCGCACAAGAAGTACACCGGCGAGACCCGCTTCCCGCTGATCTTCCAGAACATCCACCGGTACTTCTTCTACGCCGCGCTGCCGGTCGCCGGGATCCTGACCTACGACACCGTGCTGGCCTTCCGCGACGCCTCGTACGAGTGGGGCCACATGGGCCTCGGGACGCTGGTGTTCCTCGTCAACATCGTGCTGATCTGGGCGTACACGCTCTCGTGCCACTCCTGCCGGCACATCGTCGGCGGCCGGCTGAAGCACTTTTCGAAGCACCCCGTCCGCTACCGGCTGTGGGGCTGGGTCGGCAAGCTGAACGCCCGTCACATGCTGCTGGCCTGGACGTCGCTGATCAGCGTGGCGCTCGCCGACTTCTACGTGTACCTGCTCGCCACGGGCGCCTTCGAGGATCCGAGGTTCTTCTGATGACACAAGCGGAACGGCAGCAGTGGGACGTCGTCGTGGTCGGCGCCGGCGGGGCGGGGCTGCGGGCGGCCATCGAGGCGCGCGAGCAGGGCGCCCGTACGGCCGTGATCTGCAAGTCGCTGTTCGGCAAGGCCCACACGGTGATGGCCGAGGGCGGCATCGCCGCCTCGATGGGCAACGTCAACGCCGGTGACAACTGGCAGGTCCACTTCCGCGACACCATGCGCGGCGGGAAGTTCCTCAACCAGTGGCGGATGGCGGAGCTGCACGCGCGCGAGGCGCCGGACCGGGTGTGGGAGCTGGAGACGTGGGGCGCCCTCTTCGACCGCACGAAGGACGGCCGCATCTCGCAGCGCAACTTCGGCGGTCACGAGTACCCGCGCCTGGCCCACGTCGGCGACCGGACCGGTCTGGAGCTGATCCGGACGCTCCAGCAGAAGATCGTCGCCCTCCAGCAGGAGGACTTCCGGGAGTTCGGCGACTACGAGGCCCGGCTGAAGGTCTTCCAGGAGTGCACGGTCACCCGGATCCTCAAGGACGGGGAGCGGGTGTGCGGGACGTTCTGCTACGAGCGCGAGTCCGGCCGCTTCTTCGTGCTGGAGGCACCGGCGGTGGTCCTGGCGACCGGCGGGATCGGCAAGTCCTTCAAGGTGACGTCCAACTCGTGGGAGTACACGGGTGACGGCCACGCGCTGGCCCTGCTGGCGGGCGCGCCGCTGGTGAACATGGAGTTCGTGCAGTTCCATCCGACCGGGATGGTCTGGCCGCCGTCGGTGAAGGGCATCCTGGTCACGGAGTCGGTGCGCGGCGACGGAGGGGTGCTGCGCAACTCAGAGGGCAAGCGGTTCATGTTCGACTACATCCCCGACGTCTTCAAGGAGAAGTACGCGGAGTCGGAGGAGGAGGGCGACCGCTGGTACGAGGACCCGGACAACAACCGGCGCCCGCCCGAGCTGCTGCCGCGTGACGAGGTCGCCCGCGCGATCAACTCGGAGGTGAAGGCGGGTCGCGGCTCGCCGCACGGCGGCGTCTTCCTGGACGTGTCCACGCGGATGCCGGCCGAGACGATCCGGCGCCGGCTGCCGTCGATGTACCACCAGTTCAAGGAGCTGGCGGACGTCGACATCACGGCCGAGGCGATGGAGGTCGGCCCGACCTGCCACTACGTGATGGGCGGGGTCGCCGTCGAGTCGGAGACGGCCGCGGCGGTCGGCGTACCGGGGCTGTTCGCGGCCGGTGAGGTCGCGGGCGGCATGCACGGCTCCAACCGGCTGGGCGGGAACTCCCTGTCCGACCTGCTGGTCTTCGGCCGCCGGGCCGGGCTGTACGCGGCTCAGTACGCGAGCGGCCTGGAAGCCCGCCCGGTGCTGGTCGACGCCCAGGTGCACGCGGCGGCGGCGGAGGCGCTGCGGCCGTTCAGCGGCGACAGTCCCACCGGGGAGGGCGAGCGGCCGGAGAACCCGTACACCCTGCACCAGGAGCTCCAGCAGACGATGAACGACCTGGTCGGCATCATCCGCCGCGAGGAGGAGATGCAGCGGGCGCTGCGGAGGCTGGCCGAGCTGCGGCTGCGGGCCCAGGGCGCGGGTGTCGAGGGGCACCGGCAGTTCAACCCCGGCTGGCACCTGGCGCTGGACCTGCGGAACATGCTGCTGGTCAGCGAGTGCGTGGCGCGCGCGGCCCTGGAGCGCACGGAGAGCCGCGGCGGGCACACCCGGGAGGACTGCCCGGCCATGGAGCGCGAGTGGCGCCGGGTGAACCTGCTGTGCCGCCTCGCCGACCCGGATTCCGAGGAGGGGCAGATCACCCTCGAACGCACGACGACCGAACCCATCCGTTCCGACCTGCTCGCCCTGTTCGACAAGGAGGAGCTGGTCAAGTACCTCGCCGAAGAGGAGCTCTACGAGTGACCAGCTACGACGCGAGCTTCCGGGTGTGGCGGGGGGACCTGGACGGCGGGAGCCTGAAGGACTTCACCGTCGAGGTGAACGAGGGCGAGGTCGTCCTCGACATCATCCACCGGCTCCAGGCCACCCAGGCGCCGGACCTGGCGGTCCGCTGGAACTGCAAGGCGGGCAAGTGCGGTTCGTGCAGCGCCGAGATCAACGGCCGGCCGCGGCTGATGTGCATGACGCGGATGTCGGTGTTCTCCCGCGACGAGACCATCACCGTGACGCCGCTGCGGGCCTTCCCGGTCGTCCGCGACCTGGTGACGGACGTGTCCTTCAACTACGAGAAGGCCCGGGAGGTGCCCTCCTTCGTCCCGCCGCCGGGCGTGGCGCCCGGTGAGTACCGGATGCAGCAGATCGACGTGGAGCGCCCGCAGGAGTTCCGCAAGTGCATCGAGTGCTTCCTGTGCCAGGACACCTGCCATGTGGTCCGGGACCACGAGGAGAACAAGACCGCGTTCGCCGGGCCGCGTTTCCTGATGCGGGTCGCCGAACTGGACATGCATCCCCTGGACGCGGCGGCCGAGTCGGGTCTCGACCGCAAGCGCACGGCGCAGGAGGAGCACGGACTCGGCTACTGCAACATCACCAAGTGCTGCACGGAGGTCTGCCCCGAACAGATCAAGATCACCGACAATGCGCTGATCCCGCTGAAGGAGCGGGCCGTGGACCGCAAGTACGACCCGCTGGTCTGGCTCGGCAACAAGATCACCCGCCGTAAGCCCTAGGCGGCGGCTCTCAGGGGTCGGGCGGCGGGGGCGGGCCGGCCTAGTGCCAGCCTGCCTTGTACGCCGCCCAGTCCTCCTCCTTCGCCGCGAAGTCGACGTACAGCGCGACCCCGAACCGCTCCCGGTCGCGGTCCGTGCGCCCCAGGCCCAGCCTGGTGCCACGGACCGCCGCCGCGACGGTCTCCGCCGAGTCGTGGTGGCCCAGGTCGTCCTCGTGGAAGAACGGCAGGCCCATCAGCAGGTCGGTGTCCTCGGGCGTGACCTCCAGCGCGAGCGAGGTCTGCTGGGCGACGTAACCGCCGTACATGCCCTCCAGCGGCATCCAGGTGTCGTACGACATCACGGCTATCTGGTCGACCCGGCGGGCCACCTGGCCGAAGAACTCCTGCGACCACCACTTCTCGCTGCCGCTCAGCGCGCCGTTGACGGCGTGGGCCGCCGGGAGCGGGTCTATCTGGTGCGCGGCGACCGACAGCGGTACCTTGCGGGCCCGCGTCACCTCGCCCAGGTCGTCGAGGAGCGAGAGGTAGTGACGGTCGCCGGACAGCAGCGGCTCCAGGTCGAAGTGGACGCCGTCGAAGCCCGCGTCCAGGATCTGGCGCGTCGAGCGCACGACGGCGGCCCGGGACTCGGCCCGCTCCAGGCGCAGCCCGTCGGGCCCCTCGGTGGCCAGGATGTCACCGAGCCAGGCCTGCACCCGTATGCCGGGCATCGTGCGGTGCACGGAGTCGATCAGCCACCGCGCCCTGGGATACCGCGCGGCGGGCAGCGTCCCGTCGTGCTCCAGCGGCCCCGCGTGGACGTACAGGTCCCGGATGCCGGTCCCCTTTATCCGGGCGGCGAAGGCGGCGAGGTCGGCGTCCTTCTTCCGCCCGTCCACCCAGGCGTGCCCGAGCCAGATGGCGTCCTTGCCCCGGGTCTTCGTCCCCTCGTGCACCTCGCCCGCGTAATTCATCCGCAGCGCCGCCCAGGCGGCGAGCGGGGGCAGCACGATCAGCAGCACCAGCGCCAGCGCGACGCGCCTGGGCCACTTCAGTCTCGGGCTCGCGAGCTTGGCTCGCAGCGCTCGCACGTTCATCCCACGCCCCCCGTCAGCCATACCGAACGATCTCCACACTAGTGGTCACCACTGACAGTGACGATTGACGCCGGGTCGCGCACGCCCAAACACCGGCATAGCCTCACGAATGTGACGCGGAGAGCCACCCGGGGCTTCCTCGCTGCCCTGCTCGGTGCACTGGTGGCGGCGTGGTGGCTGGTCCTGCCCGCCGTCCCGGGCGCCCACGCCGACGATCCGGTCGACCTGTCCCGGCAGGGCCAGATCACCGACAAGGTCGCCGCCCTGGAGGGCCGGGAGCGCGAGGTCAGCCGGGCGCTCGACGAGCTCTACGACGATCGGCGCGTGCAGCTCTTCGTGGTGTACGTGCGCGACTTCTCGGGGCGTCCACCACAGGACTGGGCCGACGCCACCGCGGCCAGGAACGGACTCGGCGCCGACGACGTGCTGCTGGCGGCCGCGACGCACGGCCGGCAGTACGCCTACTCCGCCGATCCCGCCTCCGGTCTCACCCAGGCCGGACTCGACGAGGTCGCGCGGACCGCCATCGAGCCTGCGCTGCGGCAGAACGACTGGGCGGGGGCCGCGATCGGTGCCGCCCGTGGCTACGAGGCGGTACTCGCCGGGCGGCCGGTACCCGCTCCCGACGTCACGCCCGGCCCGGCGGACCCGGGCGGCGACGGGAGTTCGGGCACCGACCTGGTCCTCCCGGTGGTGCTGCTCGTCGGGGCCGGCGCGGTCGCGGCGTACACGTACACCAAGCGGCGCCGACGGACCGCGACGCGCACCACACCGCACGGCGGGCGGGGTCCCTGGGGCCCCGGTGGCCCTTCCCCGGCCGAGCCCTCCGTGGACGAGCTGGACGCCCGCGCCAAGCAGGTGCTCGTCGACACGGACGACGCCGTGCGGACGAGCGAGGAGGAACTGGGGTTCGCGACCGCGCAGTTCGGGGACGAGGCGGCGAAGCCCTTCACCGAGGCGGTGGCGTACGCGAAGGGCGAGCTGACCGAGGCCTTCCGGCTTCGTCAGCGGCTCGACGACGCCCACCCGGAGGACGAGGCGTCCCGCCGCCGGATGCTGGAGGAGATCCTCGCGCGCTGCGGCGAGGCCGACCGGCGGCTGGACGCGGAGGCGGAGGCGTTCGACCGGCTGCGTGCCCTGGAGCGGACGGCGCCGGAGGCCCTCGCCGCGGCGGAGTCCGCGTTCCGTGAGGTGAGCGGCGGGGCGGACCTGGCGGAGGCGACGCTCATGGCGATGCGGGAGCGGTACGCGGAGTCGGCGGCCGCGCCGGTGGCGGGCGGTGCCGACCAGGCCAGGGACCGGCTCGTGTTCGCCTCGGCCAACCTGGAGCGGGCGCGGGAGGCGGTGGAGGGCGACGACAACGCCACGGCGGCGGTGCACGTGCGGGCCGCCGAGGGCGCCCTCGACCAGGCGGCGCGGCTCGTCGCCGCGGTGGACCGGCGCGCGAGGGAACTGGCGGAGGCCGCGGGCAGGCTGCCGACCGCCCTGGCCGACACGGAGGCGGATCTCGCCGACGCCGGCGGGCTGTTGGAGGGCGTTGCGGCCGGAGCCCCGACGGCCGACCTGCGGGGCAGGGCCGCGCGTGCGGAGTCGGTCGTCGCGGACGTGCGGGGCGCGGTGGAGAGCGGGCGGTACGACCCGATCGACGCGCTGCGGCGGGTCGAGGAGGCGGACACCGCGCTGGACGAGGCCCTGGCGGGCGCGCGGGAGCACGAACAGGGCACGCGGCGGGCACGCGCGCTCCTCGACCAGGCGTTGCTCACGGCCGGCTCCACCGTCGAGGCGGCGGCGGACTACATCGCGACGCACCGGGGGGCGGTGGGCGCGCAGGCCCGTACCCGGCTGGCGGAGGCGCACCGCCGGCTGGAGCGGGCACGGAAGGCGGCGGGGGCGGACGGCACGCGGGGTGACGCGGGTGACGTGCGGGGCGCGCTGGCCGAGGCGCGGCAGGCGGACGTGCTGGCCCGGCAGGCGCAGAGCCTCGCCGAGCAGGACGTGGGCGGGTACGGGTACGGGGGCGGGAACGTGTCCGGGCCGGGTGGGAGCGGTGGGCTGGGCGGTGCGGTGCTCGGCGGCATCCTCCTCGGCGGGCTGTTCGGTGGCGGCGGAGGCGGGGGCGGGGGGTACGGCGGGGGTTTCGGTGGCGGTTTCGGCGGGGGTTTCGGCGGGGGTTCGAGGGGAGGCGGCGGGCCCGGCCGCTTCGGCGGCGGGGGCACCCGCGGCCGGCTGGGCGGTGGTGGCCGGTTCTGAACCGGTTCCTCTCTCACAACGAACGTGCCGGACGTATCTGACGTACAAGGAGACGTGCCATGACCAAGCAGACCATCCTCGGCCGGGTCGCCCAGCTCGCGAAGGCCAATGTCAACGCCCTGCTGGACCAGGCCGAGGACCCGCAGTTGATGCTGGACCAGCTCATCCGCGACTACTCCTCGAACATCACCGAGGCCGAGCAGGCGGTGGCCGGCACCATCGGCAATCTGCGCCTGCTGGAGCAGGACCACCAGGAGGACGTGGACGCGGCCCGGGAGTGGGGCGAGAAGGCGAGGGCGGCCAGCAGGAAGGCGGACGAGCTGCGCGCCTCGGACCGGCCGGCCCTGGCGGACAAGTTCGACAACCTGGCGAAGGTGGCGCTGGGCCGGCAGCTCCAGTCGGAGAAGGAGGCCAGGACCGCCGAGCCGACCATCGCCGCCCAGCGGGAGGTGGTGGACAAGCTCAAGTCGGGCCTGGAGGAGATGAAGGCGAAGCTGGACCAGTTGCGGGCCAAGCGCGACGAGCTGGTCGCCCGTGCCGCGTCGGCCAGGGCACAGAACCGCATGCTGGACGCGGTCAGGAGCATCGACCTGATGGACCCGACGAGCGAGCTGAGCCGCTTCGAGGACAAGGTACGGCGCGAGGAGGCGAAGGCCCTGGGCAAGCAGGAGCTGGCCGCGTCCTCGCTGGACGCCCAGTTCGAGCAACTGGAGGGCCTCGGCGACCGCGCGGAGATCGAGGCCCGGCTGGCGGCCCTCAAGGCGGCCGCCTGATCCCCGGCCGTGACCACCGGCCGCCTGGTCCCCGGCCCCTGATCCCCGGCCGTGATCGCCGCCCGCCTGATCCCCGGCCGCCTGACGGGCCACCCCGGCGTCAGAACATGCTCAGCAGTTGGTCGACGGTCGGTTCGGTCATCGCCTCGCCGTCCGGGAGGGGCAGTTCGAACCAGACCGTCTTGCCCCGTGGCGTGCGGCGGGAGCCCCAGCCCGCACTGAGCAGGCCGACGAGCTGGAGGCCGCGGCCGCCCTCGTCGGTGTCGCGGGCCCGGCGCCGCCGGGGCTGGACCAGGCCCGCGTCCCACACCTCGCAGACGAGGGAGCGGTCGCGCAGCAGCCGGAGCCGTATCTCGCCCTCGCCGTACCGCAGCGCGTTGGTGACGAGTTCGCTCACGAGCAGTTCGACCGTGTCGACGAGCGGTTCGAGGTCCCAGGCCGTGAGCTGGGCGCGGGCCAGCTCCCGCGCCCGGCCCACCGAGCGGGGTTCGCGGGGCAGCCGCCAGTCGCCGACGGCTTCGGCGGGCAGCCCCTGGATACGGGCCATCAGCAGGGCGATGTCGTCCTCGCCGTGCCGGGTGTCGAGGGTGTTCAGGACGTGGTCGCAGACGTCCTCCAGCGGCCTGCCCGGGTCGGTCAGCGCGCTGCGGAAGGCCTGCATGCCCTCGTCCAGGGGGTGGTCGCGGGACTCGACGAGCCCGTCGGTGTAGAGGGCGAGCAGCGCGCCCTCGGGGAGTTCGACCTCCACCTCCTCGAAGGGTTCGCCACCGACGCCGAGGGGCATCCCGGGCGGTACGTCCAGCAGGAGCGCCGCCTCGCCCGGTTCGACGAGCACGGGCGGCAGGTGGCCGGCGTTGGCGAACGTACAGCGCCGGGTGACCGAGTCGTACACGGCGTAGACGCAGGTCGCGAGGTAGACCTCGGACAGCTCCGGGCCGTGCGCCTTGGTGGTGACCCGCGAGGCCTGCCCGCCGCCCGTGGGGGTGCCGAGGCCGCGGGCGATCTCGTCGAGGTGGGAGAGGACCTCGGCCGGTTCGAGGTCGAGCTGGGCCAGGGTGCGTACGGCGGTGCGCAGTTCCCCCATGGCGACGGCGGCCCGCAGCCCGCGTCCCATGACGTCGCCGACGACGAGGGCGGTGCGGTGGCCGGGCAGTTGGATGACGTCGAACCAGTCGCCGCCCACCTCGGTGGCGGTGTTGCCGGGCAGGTAGCGGCAGGCGATGTCCAGGCCGGCGGCCTCGGGGTCGCCGGGGGGCAGGAGGCTGCGCTGGAGGATCAGGGCCCGCTCGTGCTCGCGGCGGTAGAGGCGGGCGTTGTCGATGCAGACGGCCGCGCGGGCGGCCAGCTCGACGGCGAGCGCCCGGTCCCGTTCGCCGAAGGGCTCGCTGCCCTTGGTGCGGGAGAACTGCGCGAGTCCGACGACGGTGTCGTGCGCGACCATCGGCACGACGAGGGTGGACTGTACGAGGCTGCCGTCGACACCGGGCATTTCGTGCAGCCGGCCGGTGCGCAGGGCGCCGGCGCAAGGTGAGTTGAACGGGTAGCGGTGGACGGCTCCGACGTCGATGGATGCGGTCTCGCAGCACCCGGGCGCGGAGCCGGGGTTCACGAGGGGGGTGTCGGAGACGGCGCTGGCGAAGGCGACCCGGCGCAGTTCGGCGCTGGCGCCGTCGGCCCGTCCCGGTGGTGCCTCGTCGCCGCTGAGCAGCCCTTGGTAGAGGTCGACCGAGGCGAGGTCGCAGAAGCCGGGTACGGCGACGTCGAGGAGTTCGCGGGCGGTGGTCTCCAGGTCGAGGGAGTTGCCGATGCGGGCGCCGGCCTCGTTGAGGAGGGCCAGGTTGCGGCGGGCGCTGGCGGCCTCGCGGGCGGCGATCTGGCGGCGGGTGACGTCGGTGCCGAGCCCGGCGACGCCGACGGGGCGGCCCGAGCCGCTGTGCACCCGGTAGAGGTTGATGGACCAGTGGCGGCGCTCGGCGCTGCCCGGCACCGCGCCGGTGATCTGGAGGTCGGTGACGGATTCGCCGGTCTCCAGCACGCGCCGCAGGGCGGCGGTCATCCGCTCGGCCTCGGCGCGGGAGAGGTAGTCGTGGACGGTGCGGCCGCGGTGGTCGTCGGCGGAGCCGCCGAAGACGGTCGCGAAGCGCTGGTTGGCGCGCTTGACCGTCAGGTCCGTACCGAACAACAGGAAGCCGAAGGGCGATTGGCCGAAAATGGCCTGCGAGGCGGCAAGATCCGTCTCGATCCGCCGCAGAGCGCGGACGTCGACGACGATGCACAGCGCCGCCTTCTCGCCATGTTCGGTCTCACTCGGCATCACATAGACCTCGGCGATGCCGCGCGCCCGCCGCTCCCCCGGCATCCGGAAGGGGACCAGGCCCGTCCACTCCTTGCCGTCGAGGATCTCGGACACCTTGCGGTGGCCGCGCGGCCGCAGCTCCGCCGGCATGAACGCCTCGACCGGGTCCTTCCCCCTGACCTCCTCGGCGGTGATGCCGAACAGGTCGGTGGCGCGCAGGCTCCACTGGTCGACCAGCCCGTCGGGGCCGATCGAGAAGGAGGCGACTCTGATGTAGTCATAGATCGAGCCAGGCGGACTGCTCTGCCACATGACGCTGTTCGCCGTCTCAGGTATCTCGCTCACGCGACCGTCCCCTCCAGCTCACCGCACCGGACCGGCCATCCCCGCAGTATTCAGCACTACGGCCCCCGGCGGCACGACGTTCACGATCACAGGGTGGTCTCGTTCGTTTTGAGCCGAGCCCGAAGGTGATCGTTGTCCCTTCACTCTTCTAACCAGGCAGGGCCAGCTCGAACCACACCGTCTTGCCCGACCTGCCCTTTCGAGTCCCCCAGCGGCGGGCGGAGCAAGCGACCAGTTGCAGCCCCCGCCCGCCTTCGTCGTCCGGTCCCGCGACCCGTTCCAGGGGCGGATCCGGAAGCGGATCGGAGACTTCGACGAGCAGCGCCGGGTGCGCCGGAAAGGCCTCCTCGTCGGGGTTGAGCCGGATCAGCCGGACGCCGATGGGACCGGAGGCGTACCGCAGGGAATTGGTCACCAGCTCGCTCACCAGCAACACCGTCACATCGCCGATCGCCGGGTCGAGCCGCCATGCGCGCAGCGTGTCGCGGACCGCGTGGCGGGCGGCGCGTACGGCGTCGAGCTCAGCCGGAAAGGTCCACTCGGCGCAGTCGCCCTCGGTGTCGATCACGCCGACCACTTCCCAGACCCGGCAGCAGACCCACGTCCAATTTCGGTGGGTTAATCAGCACATACCCGATATTTGGGGCGGGCTATCGCCGTGGTGGGCGCATCGTGGCACGAACGGCGTACACCGCGACCGCGCGCTCCTCCGATCACGGCCGGACGCCGGGACGGGGGCGGGGGCGGGGGCGTGCATGTACGGGAGGGCCGTGCGGCCGGTGCAGGGCGACGGCGACGGGATGGGGGCGCGCCGGTGGGACCACCCGGACCCGGCGTCAGGCGGAGCCGGTGGCCGTTCCGGTGGGCAGGCGGCGCGCCACCTCGGCCACGGCGGGACGGTCCTGATCCAGCCAGTCGACAGTGTCCAGTTCGTGGCGGAACAGCCAGCGCAGCTCGTCGTGATCCTCCAACGGGCGCGGCTCACCGGACACCAGCCGGGCGGTCCACACCTGGAGTACGTAACCGGGCGCCAGCGGCCATTCGCCGGGGACCCGTTCACCCGGCTCCGTCTCCACGCCCAGCTCTTCGCGCAGCTCGCGCACGAGCGCCTGCTGCGCGGTCTCGCCCGGCTCCAGCTTGCCGCCGGGCAGCTCCCAGCGGCCGGCGAGCTCCGGAGGGGCGCTACGGCGTGCGGCCAGCAGCCGCCCCGCGTCGAGGACGGCCCCGGCCACCACCACACGATCTGTCATGCGCCGGAGCGTAACGCGTGGCGGTCCGGCGCCCTCGTCCACGGTCAGCTCGCGGGCTGACCCACGTGCTCCACCCAGTAGAGCTGCTTGTGCCCGCGCGTATCGAGACTGTCGGCGATCTTCTGCGCCTCGTCCCTGGTCGCGTACCTGCCCACCCGGTAGTGGTTGCCGTTGTCGTCCTGCCGGATCACCAGCCAGGGAAGGACCGCGCCGCTCTCACTCATCACGTCTCACCCTCCGCCGGCCTGCACGCTTCTAAGCATCCCCACGAAACCGCACTCCGCATATGCCTGAGCTTACGCCTGACCTTTACGGAGCGGATACGTGTTTTTACAAAGAGGTACGCATCCGGCCAGCAAACCGGTGCGGAAAGGGGGCGCACCCGGCCGGGTGCGCCCCCTTGCGCGGGACCGCGTGGATCTGATTGCCCGTCAACGACTGGCCGTCGACGATGAGCCGTCAACAAATGACCGTCAACCGGCTCCGGGTCACCGGACCGGCAGGTGGTAGGCGATGCGGTAGCGGTCGGCCGGCACGACCACGTCGGCCGTCTCGACCGCCCGCCCCGACGCGTAGTACGTCCGCTCCACCACCATCACCACATGACCGGGCACGCCCCCGAGCGTCAGCAGCTCCTCCGCCAGCCCCGGCCGGGCGCCGACCTCCTCCACCATGTTGTCCACGACGATGTCGATCGCGGCCATCCGCTCGACGACCCCGCAACCGCCCAGCGGCCCCTCCTCGGGCAGCATGACCGGCGTACGCCCGGTGACGGCGAGCGGCTCCCAGGAGGTGGAGAGCATCATCGGCTCCCCCGCGTCCCGGAAGACGTACCGCGTGCGCATCACCCGCTCGCCGGGCTCGATGCCTAGCCGCTCGGCGATCGCGGCGCTCGCCGGCTCCTGCTCGCTGCTGGACTCCCAGGTGCCGCGCGCCCCCTCGGCCGCCTGCTCCTGCCGGAAGGGATTGGCGCCGGCCGTCAGCCCGTAGCCGGACCGGGCGATCCGGCGGGGCACGGGCCGCTCCCTGACGTACGTCCCGGACCCCGACCGGCCCTCGACGAGCCCCTCGGCCATCAGCACCTTGCGGGCCTCCAGCGCGACGGTGTCGGAGACCCCGTACTCCTCCCGGATGCGGG
The DNA here is from genome assembly GCF_040674455.1 of Streptomyces sp. NPDC049837. NCBI lineage: Bacteria > Bacillati > Actinomycetota > Actinomycetes > Kitasatosporales > Streptomycetaceae > Streptomyces > Streptomyces sp. NPDC049837. The sequence continues at coordinate 576,923 of NZ_JBFAMP010000003.1, forward strand.
CCTGCGAGGGGAGCCGGGTGTGGGGCGGGAGCGAGCCGTTCACGATCTTTTCCCGGAGATCGCTCGCAACGCGCAGATAGGCGGGCTGCTCACCGAAGGTCACTGGCCACTCCCATCAGGTTGACAGACAGCAACAGCCTGGCAACCGTAGGTTGCACATCGCAAGCATGGGCCAAAGTTTCACCCGATGTGATGACCGCCGTTTGAGCACCAGGTCAAGGTGGGTACGGACTCGGGACGCGCCGGTCAGGAGGTGCCGCCGCCCTCCATCGGCGGCGGCGTGACGTCCAGCTTCAGGGCGCCCCGCGCCTTCGCGCCCATGTCGGCGGGCAGGCCGTCGTACGCGGGGTCGTAGTGCTCCCAGAAGGTGTCCGGGCCCGTGGCGGCCGCCATCTTCGCCCAGTGCTTCCGGGCCGACTCCAGCTCCTTCACCAGGTCCGCCACCGGCTCGTCCGCGGCCGCCGGCCACTGGTGCGCCTTCAGCTCGGCGATGGTCCCGCTCAGGGTCGACGACACCTTCCGGGCCCACGCGACATTGGCCTCCTGGTCCTCCTCGACGTCCGCCTCGGGCTCCTCCAGGAGGGCCGCGTCGATCCGGTTGACCGGCTTCAGGTAGGCGAGCTGGTGCGCGTCGAGGGTCGTCTCGTCACTGCGCACCGAACCCGTGAGCTTGCCCTTCTCGGCGGCGAAGGCGCAGGTCACCGAGCGGTCGCCGATCGCCCAGCTCTCCTTGCTCGGCTGGTAGTAGTACATCCACGCGGTGTCCGGGACGGCCCAGGTGTCCAGCGCGTACGCCGTGTTCAGCACGTCGCAGCGCTTCTCGGCGACCGGCTCGATCGGCTTGTCGCCGGGCCACTTGTCGAACTCGGTGATCTTGAAGGTGCCGGTTATCTCACCGTCGTGCGGCTTGGCGCAGTCGACGATCGTGACGTTGGCGGCCTCCGCCTCGATGGCGCCGCCCGGGCTGTTGAAGCACTGCCCCTTGCGCAGGTCGAACGTCGAGCGCGTGCGCGACACCTCGTCCGCCGCGTCCCGCATGCCGTCGTACACGTCGCGGAACGTCCCGGTGGTCAGCCCGGCCACCACCAGCAGCGTGCTGACGAGGGACAGGATCATGCCGGTGATCGCCAGCCCCTTGCCGCGCTCGCCCCGCTTCCTGATCCGCCCGAGCGCGATCCCGCCCAGGATCATGCCGAGCGGCGGCAGCAGGCACACGATGCCGGTGACGAGGGCGGCGATGGCGAGCCCGTTGACGTTCGCCGAGGGCTGCGGCACTCCGGGCATGCCGTAGAACGGCGGGGGCGCCGGGGTGTGCGGCTGCTGGGGCGGGGGCCAGCCCTGGGGGGTGCCCTGGGGAGCCCCCTGAGGGGTTCCCTGCGGGCCGCCCTGGGGGGTGCCCTGGGAGGACGGTTCCACGGTTCTCGGTGCTCCTGTCGGGGCGGGACGAATCGAAACGCGCGCGCGGCTGGCGCATCGTACGCGGTCGGCGGCAGGAGGCGGAATGCGGGCGACGAACGGAACAACACGGTCAATTGCCAAAAAACGGAGGGGCAGCAAAACGGAGGGGCAGCCGCCATGACGGCGACCACCCCTCCCTCACCCGTGCGAGCGCCTCAGAACTGGAGGGCCCAGGAGTCGATCTTGCCGGTGTCGTAGCGCGCGTTGTCACTCACGCGCAGCTTCCACGTGCCGTTCGCGACCTCGGAGGAGGCGTTGACCGTGTACGTGGTGTTGATGTTGTCGGAACTGCCGCCCGTGCCGTAGCCCTTGAGCGTGTACGCCGTCCCGTCGGGCGCGATGAGCTGCACCTGGAGGTCACCGATGTACGTGTGAACGATGTTCACAGGAACCTGGAGAGCTGACGGGGCGTTACCCGCGACGCCGCTGACGGTGATCGGCGACTCGACGGTGGAGTTGTCGTTGATCGAGTAGTCGGCGGTGTTCTCGAAGCGCTTGCCGGGCGGCGGCGTCGTGCCGCCGTCACCCACGTACAGCAGGCGGTTCGGGGAGCCGGTGCCCGGGTTGCCCACCACGCCGCTGGTGGCGGCGGAGGTGAGGGCGGTGGCGACCTGTGACGGGGTGGCCGTGCGGTTGTTCGCCAGGTAGAGGGCCGCGGCGCCCGCGACGTGCGGGGTCGCCATCGACGTACCGGAAATGGTGCTCGTGGCCGTGTCGTTGGTGTTCCACGCGGACGTGATGGAGGAGCCGGGCGCGAACAGGTCCAGCACGCTGCCGTAGTTGGAGAAGCTGGAGCGCGCGTCCGAGCTGGTGGTCGAACCGACCGTGATGGCCTCGGTGACGCGGGCCGGGGAGTAGCCGGAGGCGTCGCGGTTGTCGTTGCCCGCCGCGATGGCGTACGTGACGCCGGAGGCTATGGAGTTGCGTACGGCGGTGTCGAGGGCGGAGTCGGCGCCACCGCCGAGGCTCATGTTGGCCACGGCCGGCTTGACGGCGTTCCGGGTCACCCAGTCGATGCCCGCGACGACCTGCGCGGTGGTGCCGGAGCCGGAGTTGTTGAGCACGCGGACGCCGACGATCTTGGCCTTCTTGGCCACACCGTAGGAGGACCCGGCGACGGTGCCGGCGACGTGCGTGCCGTGACCGTGGCCGTCCTGTGCCGTGTTGTCGTTGTCGATGGCGTCGTAGCCGTAGGAGGCCCGCCCGCCGAAGTCGCTGTGCGTGATGCGTACGCCGGTGTCGATGATGTACGCGGTGACGCCGTCACCCGCCGGCTCGGGGTAGGTGTAGCTCTGGTTGAGCGGCAGGGCGCGCTGATCGATCCGGTCCAGGCCCCAGGACGGCGGCGACGGCTGGGTGCCGTTGATGCTGAAGACGCGGTTCTGTACGACGGAGTCGACGGCCGGGTCGGCGGCGAGCTTCTTCGCCTGGGCCTCGGAGAGTTCGACGGCGTAGCCGTTGAGGGCCGAGGTGTACGTCCTCTCGATCTTCGCGCCGTAGCGGGCGGCGACCGCCTTGCCCGCCTTGGACTCGGCGTCGGCGGCCGACTCGTCGAGGGTGACGATGTAGCTGCCCGCGATGGCGCCGGGGGCTCCGGCGTTCTCGATCACGCCTTCCGGGGCGGCCGCGGCCGCGGTGGCCGGGAGGGCGGAGAGGGTGCCGAGCGCGAGGGCGGCGACGACGGTGGCGCCGGCTGCGGCCAGTCTTCGCCGCGGGGTACGCATCACTGACATGTGAGGGGTCCTCCTCATTGGTGGTGCGTTGCTGTGGGGGTTTACGACAGGTGCATGACAAACAGCACCGCCGGGTACGCGGCGTCGTGGAAATGCGCCTGTCGAGCGAAAGATTGACCGATCCATAGGAATCCCACAAGGGTCCTGACGCTCCGGTAACACGCCCGCCATACAAGTGACATGCTGGCCGTCATGACGATCACGACGGCCTACGTATGTCCCCGATGCGGTGTCCGATCATCCGTTTCGTCACTGACCTGGTGCTGCCCCGAATGCCGGGGCCCCTGGGACCTGGATTTCACGGCCGCGCCCGTCCCCCCGGCCCCGCTCGCCGCCCGGGTCGGTTCGCTGTGGCGGTACGAGGAGGCGCTGCCGCTCTCCGACCCGTACTGCTCGCTCGGCGAGGGCCGCACCCCGCTCGTCCGCCTCACGGACACGGTCTCGGCCAAGCTCGACTTCCTGATGCCCACCCTGTCGTTCAAGGACCGCGGCGCCGTCATGCTCGCCGAGCTCGCCCGCCGCCTCGCGCCGCGCCGGGTGATCGCCGACAGCAGCGGCAACGCGGGCACGGCCGTCGCCGCGTACTGCGCCCGCGCCGGCTTGAACTGCACGGTGTACGTCCCCGAGGGCACCTCCCCCAAGAAGCTGGAGCAGATCCGCGCGCACGGGGCACGGCTCACGGTCGTCCCGGGCGACCGGGAGGCCACCGCGCGGGCCGCCCGGGAGGCCGCCGACGAGCCGGGCACCTTCTACGCCTCGCACGTGTTCAACCCGTTCTTCCTGCACGGTACGAAGACGTATGTGTACGAACTGTGGGAGGACCTGGGCGGGCGGCTGCCCGACACGCTCGTCGTCCCCGTCGGCAACGGCACCCTGCTCCTGGGCGCCGCCCTCGCCACCGCCGAGCTGTACGCGCACGGCCTCATCCCGTCGCGCCCCGCCCTGGTGGCCGTGCAGGCGGAGGCGGTGGCGCCGCTGGCGGAGGCGTTCCGGGCGGGCGCCGACGACGTACCGGCCCCGGCAGCCATGGCGCCCACCCTCGCGGAGGGCATCGCCATCCCGTACCCCCCGCGCGCCCGCCAGATCCTCCGGGCGGTACGCGACTCCGGCGGCACCTTCCTCACGGTGACGGAGGACCAGATCCGGTCCGCCCAGCTCGACTTGGCCGCTCGCGGGCTGTTCGTCGAGTCGACGGGCGTCGCCTGCTGGGCGGCGATCACGGCCGCACCGCGGGAGGGCGGCGCCGTGGTGCCGCTGTGCGGCGCGGGCGCGAAGACGGGCCTGGCCACGGCCTGAGTGCCGCCGGGCGCCCATGGGTGCAGCATGGAAGAGGGGCCCGAACCGAACAGCCGGAGGAGCGGAAGCCATGGGCACGTACATGGACGTCCACCGAGGAATGAAGGGCATCACGTCCGACCAACTGCATGAGGCCCATCAGGCGGACCTCGCCATAGAGAAGGAAGAAGGGGTCCACTTCGAGCGGGCCTGGGCCGACCCCGAGTCGGGCACGGTGTACTGCCTGTCCACGGCGCCCTCGGCCGACGCCGTGCAGCGCATCCACGAACGCACGGGCCACGCCGCCGACGAGATCCACGAGGTGCCGCTCACGGTCTGACCACGGTCCGACCACGGTCGGATCACGCTCTGACGGCACGCTGTGACGGTGTGTCGCGATGGTGTGCGTCGCGGTGGCGGTGCGCGTCCTGGTGGTGCGCGTCCTGGTGGTGCGCGTCCTGGTGGCGAACGCACGAGGGGGCCGGACTCACCGGAGCCCGGCCCCCAGGATTTCAGGTACCGGTCAGACCCCGGTGAGGTGCTCGGGGCGTACCGGCGTCTTGTTGAGCTCCAGGCCCGTCGCGTTCCGGATCGCCGCGAGGACGGCCGGGGTGGACGACAGGGTCGGGGCCTCTCCTATGCCGCGCACGCCGTACGGCGCGTTCGGGTCCGCCAGCTCCAGGTAGTCGACCGGGATGGTCGGGGTGTCGAGGATGGTGGGGATCAGGTAGTCCGTGAAGGAGGGGTTCTTCACCTTCGCGGTCTTCGGGTCGACGATGATCTCCTCCATGACCGCCACGCCCAGGCCCTGGGTGGTGCCGCCCTGGATCTGGCCGACGACGGACAGCGGGTTGAGGGCCTTGCCGACGTCCTGGGCGCAGGCCAGCTCGATGACCTTGACCAGGCCCAGCTCGGTGTCCACCTCCACCACCGCGCGGTGCGCGGCGAACGAGTACTGGACGTGGCCGTTGCCCTGGCCGGTGCGCAGGTCGAAGGCCTCGGTGGGACGGTGCCGCCACTCCTCCTCGACCTCCACGGCTTCGTCCCCCAGGACATCCACGATCGTGGCGAGGACCTCGCCGCCGTCGGTGACGACCTTGCCGCCCTCCAGGACCAGCTCGGCCGTGGCCCACTCGGGGTGGTACCCACCGAACTTGCGCCGGCCGATCTCCAGCACCTTCTCGCGTACGAGTTCGCAGGAGTTCTTGATGGCGCCGCCCGTCATATACGTCTGGCGGGCCGCGGAGGTGGAACCGGCCGAGCCCACCTGGGTGTCGGCGGGGTGGATGGTGACCTGCTGCACGCCGAGCTCGGTGCGGGCGATCTGCGCGTGGATGGTGACGCCGCCCTGCCCGACCTCCGCCGCGGCCGTGTGCACCGTGGCGACAGCCTCACCGTTGATGACCTCGATGCGCACCTTGGCGGTGGAGTAGTCGTCGAAGCCCTCGGAGAAGCCCACGTTCTTGATGCCGACCGCGTAGCCGACACCCCGGACGACGCCCTCGCCGTGGGTGGTGTTGGACAGACCGCCGGGCAGCGCACGGACGTCGGCGCCCTCGGTGGTCTCCCACTGGCGCTCGGGCGGCAGGGGACGGGCCTTGACGCGGCGCAGCAGCTCGGCGACCGGGGCGGGCGAGTCGACCGGCTGGCCGGTCGGCATCAGGGTGCCCTGCTCCATGGCGTTGAGCTGGCGGAACTCCACCGGGTCCATGCCCAGTCGCGCCGCGAGCTTGTCCATCTGGGCCTCGTACGCGAAGCACGCCTGGACCGCGCCGAAGCCGCGCATGGCGCCGCAGGGCGGGTTGTTCGTGTAGAGGCCGATCGCCTCGATGTCGACGTCGTCGATGACGTACGGGCCGGCCGACAGGGACGCGGCGTTGCCGACGACCGAGGCCGTGGACGACGCGTAGGCGCCGCCGTCCAGCACGATCCGGCACTTCATGTGCGTGAGCTTGCCGTCCTTGGTGGCGCCGTGCTCGTAGTACAGCTTCGCCGGGTGCCGGTGGACGTGCCCGAAGAAGGACTCATAGCGGTTGTAGACCATCTTCACCGGCTTGCCCGTGCGCAGCGCGAGCAGAGAGGCGAGGATCTGCATCGAGATGTCCTCGCGGCCGCCGAACGCGCCGCCGACGCCGGAGAGCGTCATGCGGACTTTCTCCTCGGGCAGGCCGAGGACAGGGGCGATCTGGCGGAGGTCCGAGTGCAGCCACTGGGTCGCGACGTACAGGTCGACAGCGCCGTCCTCGGCGGGCACGGCCAGGCCGGACTCCGGGCCGAGGAAGGCCTGGTCCTGCATGCCGAAGGTGTACTCGCCCTCGACGATCACATCGGCCCGCTTGCGGGCCTCCTCCACGTCGCCGCGGACGATCGGCTGGCGGTGCACGATGTTCGGGTGCGGGACGTGACCGGCGTGGTGGTCGTCGCGGCCCGGGTGCAACAGCGGCGCGTCGGGGGCGAGCGCGGAGGCCTCGTCGGTGACGAGGGGGAGGTCCCTGTACTCGACCTTGATCTTCGCGGCCGCGCGGCGGGCGGTCTCCGGGTGGTCGGCGGCCACGAGGGCGACCGGCTCACCGTGGTGCCGGACCTTGCCGTGGGCCAGGACGGGAGTGTCCTGGAACTCCATGCCGTAGTACTTCATCGGGGCCGGCAGGTCGTCGTACGTCATCACCGCGTACACGCCGGCCTGGGCGAGGGCCTCGGAGGTGTCGATGGAGACGATCTCGGCGTGGGCGACGGTGGAGCGCAGGATCTGGCCCCACAGCATGTCCTCGTGCCACATGTCCGAGGAGTAGGCGAACTCGCCGGTGACCTTCAGGGTGCCGTCGGGGCGCAGCGTCGACTCGCCGATGCCGCCCCTGGTCCGGGAGCGCTGGGTGACGTTGGTGGGGATACCCGTGGTGGTGCCAGCCATGATCAGACCGCGCCTTCCTGAAGTCCCTGACGTTCCTGACGTTCCCGGCGCGCCGCGGCCAGGCGGACCGCGTCCAGGATCTTCTCGTAACCGGTGCAGCGGCAGAGGTTGCCGGAGAGCGCCTCACGGATGTCCGCGTCGGACGGCTCGCTGTGGCGCTCGATGAGCTCGTCGGCGGCGACCAGGAGACCCGGGGTGCAGAAGCCGCACTGGACGGCGCCGGCGTCGATGAACGCCTGCTGGATGGGGCTCAGTTCGGCGCCGTCACCGGTGTCCGAGCCGGTGCCGCGACCCCCGTGCGCGGCACGCTGCTCGGCGTATTCGGCGAGGCCCTCGACCGTGACGACCTCGCGGCCCTCGGCCTGGCCGGCGGCCACGAGGCACGAACACACCGGGACGCCGTCGAGGCGCACGGTGCAGGAGCCGCACTCGCCCTGCTCGCAGGCGTTCTTCGAACCGGGCAGGCCCAGGCGCTCACGCAGAACGTAGAGGAGGGACTCGCCCTCCCAGACGTCGTCGGCTTCCTGCGGACGTCCGTTGACCGTGAAATTCACGCGCATGGTTACGCAGCTCCTTCCGCGCCACGGCCCTTGCCGCCGCGGTACTGCTCCCAGGTCCAGCCGAGCGTGCGGCGGGCCATGATGCCCACGGCGTGGCGGCGGTAGCTCGCGGTGCCGCGAACGTCGTCGATCGGGTTGGCGGCGCCGGAGCAGAGCTCCGCGAACCGCTTGGCGATCGACGGGGTGATGATCTTGCCGTTGTCCCAGAAACCGCCCTCTTCGAGCGCGGCGTTGAGGAACTCCTCTGCGGCCTTCGCCCGGATCGGGGTCGGGGCCGCCGAGCCGATGCCGGTCCGCACGGTGCGGGTCTCCGGGTGCAGCGCGATGCCGAAGGCGCACACGGCGATCACCATGGCGTTCCGCGTGCCCACCTTGGCGTACTGCTGCGGCCCGTCGGCCTTCTTGATGTGGACGGCCTTGATGAGTTCGTCGGCGGCCAGCGCGTTGCGCTTGACGCCGGTGTAGAACTCGTCGATCGGGATGAAGCGGGAGCCGCGCACGGACTCCACCTCCACCTCGGCACCGGCCGCCAGGAGGGCGGGGTGCGCGTCGCCGGCCGGGGACGCCGCGCCCAGGTTGCCGCCGACACCGCCGCGGTTGCGGATCTGCGGCGAGGCCACGGTGTGCGAGGCGAGCGCCAGACCGGGCAGCTCGGCCCGCAGGTGCTCCATGATCCGGGTGTACGGGACGGAGGCGCCCAGCCGGACGTTCTCCTCGCCGACCTCCCACTCGCCGAGCAGCTCGATGCGGTTCAGGTCCAGCAGGTACTCGGGCCGCCGGTGGTCGAAGTTGATCTCGACCATGACATCGGTGCCACCCGCGATCGGTACTGCCGTGGGGTGCTCCGCCTTGGCGGCGAGCGCCTCCGCCCAGTCGGCGGGGCGAAGAAATTCCATGAGCGGCGCTCCTCGTTCGTGTCGGGTTCTTCGTGGGGAGTGGGAGTGCGTTCGTTTCGAGTCAGGGGCCTGCCCGAAGTCGCTGTCGGCCGCACGCGCAGAAGTAGACAGCGCGATCAAGGGGACGAGGCAGTCACCGATCGCTCGAAACCGGCTTCTCCGTCACCTGTGGACGACCGTGCTTTCCCACCGCCTCACGCCGGTGAACTGCGACGATTCATGTTCCGCACAGCAGCGCCGCGTGAGACAGTGGCGATCATGCGGCTACGCGAACTCTTGGACGTCGACGAGCTGGGGCTGCTGCTCGTGGGCCCGGACGCCGGCGACGGCGTGATGGATCGAGCCATTCGTGCTGTCCCGACCATCGACCTGGCCGACCCCGGCCGCTTCCTCACCGGCGGCGAACTCGTCCTGACCGGGCTTGCCTGGTGGCGGGAGGACGGAGACGCCGAGTCGTTCGTACGCGTCCTCGACCGAGCGGGCGTCACGGCCCTCGCCGCCGGCGAGGTCGAACACGGGCGCGTCCCGGACGACCTCGTACGCGCCTGCCGCCGCCACGGCCTCCCGCTCATCGCCGTACGGCCGGAGACCTCGTTCACCGCGATCACCGACCACGTACTGCGCCGTCTGCACCGCCAGGATGTCGGCAGCCTCGCCGCCGTGGTCGAACGCCATCGACGGCTCCTCACCGACCAGGGCGGCCCGGACTCCGTACTGGAGCTCCTGCGCAACAGCCTCGGCCTCGACGTGCGCGTCCTGTCCGCGACGGGACGTCAGGTCGCGGGGTCACACCCTCCGCTGCGTGCCAGGACGGCGGTGGCACTGTCCGCGCGGTACCTCGCCGCGCGCCGCGCGCGTGAGGCGGCTCCCCACCGGGTCACGATCGGCGAGCGGCTCTACTCTCTCGTGCCGGTAGGCGACGCCACGGCGGGGGAGGCCGCCGAGCTGGGTGACTGGCTGCTCGTCGTGGCGGCCGACACGTCGGACCTGCCAGCGACGGATGTGGAACTCCTCGACCGGATCGCCGAACTGGTCGCCGACGCGCGATCCGCCCACGAGGCGGGGAAGGCGGCGCTCAACGACCTTGCCCGCCGACTCCTCGACCTGCTGTACAGCCGCGTCCCGGCCGACGAGATCCCCATCCGGCTGAGCAGCACCGCGCAGGCCCTCGTCAGCGAGTGCTACACGTGGCAGCGCTGCCAGTTCGTGGTCGCCAAGGGAGAGCGGCCCGGCAGCGGCCCCATCCCCGCACCGGCCCTGCGCGTACTCCTGGAAGAGGCCCTGATCCAGCCGGACGGCCCGGTACCGGTATCGCCGGACGACATCGCCGCCACCGTCGACGACGACGACCATGCCGTGCTCTTCGTACTCGTGCCCGAGCCCGGACCGACCCTCGACCACGCCGCCCTCCAGCAGAGACTCTCCGCGGTACTCGCGCGCTGGCTCGGCCCGGCGGACAGCGTCTCCATCGGCCTCAGCTCCCCCGTGGACGCCCCCGGGAACGCCCGCCGAGCGCTCGACGACGCCCGCACCGCGCTGCGGCTCGCCCACGACGGCCCGGACCGCGTGACCGTGCGCGGCCCCGACGACCTCACCTCGCACATCCTGTCGCTGCTCCCCCTCATCCCGGCCGCGACCCGGCACGCCTTCGCCGCCCGCCTCCTCGGCCCCCTACGCGACCACGACAGCCGCCACCGAACCGACCTGCTCCCCACCCTTGAGGCCTTCCTCGACTGCGACGCCTCCTGGACCAAGTGCGCCGCCCGCCTCCACCTCCACGTCAACTCCCTCCGCCACCGCATCACCCGCATCGAACACCTCACCGGCCGCGACCTGGCCCGACTCGAAACCCGACTCGACTTCCTCGCGGCCCTGAGAGCCGGCTGAACCGAGGTGCCGGCTGCCGGGACAGGCCGGCCGCCGTCAACAAGGCGTCTGCGGACCGCAAAAGGCCGCCTGACCCGCTCCACCGCAGGTCAGACGGCCTTTCGCCAGACGGGTCAGACGTTGAAGCGGAACTCCACCACGTCGCCGTCCTGCATCACGTAGTCCTTGCCCTCCATGCGGGCCTTGCCTGCGGCGCGGGCGTCGGCGACCGAGCCGGCGGCGATCAGGTCCGCGAAGTGGATGACCTCGGCCTTGATGAAGCCCTTCTGGAAGTCGGTGTGGATGACACCGGCCGCCTCGGGGGCCGTCGCGCCCTTCTTGATGGTCCAGGCGCGGGCCTCCTTGGGACCGGCCGTCAGGTAGGTCTGGAGGCCCAGGGTGTCGAAGCCGACGCGGGCGAGGGTGGCGAGGCCGGGTTCCTCGGCGCCGACGGACTGGAGGAGCTCCATGGCGTCCTCCTCGTCGAGCTCGGCGAGGTCGGCCTCCAGCTTGGCGTTGAGGAAGATCGCCTCGGCCGGGGCGACCAGGGCGCGCTGCTCGTCCTTGAAGGCGTCGTCCATCAGCTCGTCCTCGTCGACGTTGAAGACGTAGAGGAACGGCTTGGTGGTGAGCAGGTGCAGGTCGTGGAGGAGCTCTGCCTTGTCGCTGCCCTGGACGATGCCCTGCGAGAAGAGGGTGTCGCCCTTCTCCAGGATCTCCTTGGCCGCCTCGACCGCCGCCACCTTGGGGGCGACGTCCTTCTTGATCCGGGACTCCTTCTGGAGGCGCGGCAGGACCTTCTCGATGGTCTGGAGGTCGGCGAGGATCAGCTCGGTGTTGATCGTCTCGATGTCGTCCTTGGGCGAGACCTTGCCGTCGACGTGGACGACGTTCTCGTCCTTGAAGGCGCGGATGACCTGGCAGATCGCGTCCGACTCGCGGATGTTCGCCAGGAACTTGTTGCCCAGGCCCTCGCCCTCGCTCGCGCCGCGCACGATGCCCGCGATGTCGACGAAGTCGACCGTGGCCGGCAGGACGCGCTGCGAGTTGAAGATCTCCGCCAGCTTGGCGAGCCGGGCGTCGGGGACGCCGACGACGCCGACGTTGGGCTCGATGGTGGCGAACGGGTAGTTGGCCGCCAGCACGTCGTTCTTGGTCAGGGCGTTGAACAGGGTCGACTTGCCGACATTCGGCAGGCCGACGATTCCGATCGTGAGCGACACGTTGGCGACTTCCTAGAAGTGAGGATGGTGGGCCGACCCCCCAGTTTACGGGCGCGGCGGAGCGGGCAGCGACGGCAGCCGGGGGACGGCCACGGGGCGAACTCTCGGCCAAGGTCGTCCAAAGCGCGTGTCTCATGCCGGATTCCCGGCCCCTCCCGACCTACGTTGTCCAGGTGGAGCAGCACAGGAACAGTCCCCCTCAGCGCCGGCAGCGGGCGCAGTCCCCCGCGGGCCCGGCCGCGTCGGCGCCCCCGGCGGCGCCCCCGGCGGCCCCGGCCGCCCTGCCGCAGGGCGCGCTCATCGACGGTGCGGGCGTCCGCCCCGTCGGGACACGTCCGGCGCGGCCACCCGCCAGAGCGGGCGGCAAGGCCGTGCCCGTCGGCGGTGGCCGGCCCACCGGTGGTGGCGGGTCCGGCGGCCCGGGCGGTCCCGGCGGTGGCGGGCCCGGGGGCAAGCCCGGTGGCGGGCCCAGGCGGCCGGGAGGCAGGCCGGGGCGGCGGGCGGTGCCGCCCGTGGTGCTCGCGCTGCGCCGACTGCCCGGCCCCCGGCTGACCGGCCTCGGCGCCGGGCTCTTCGCGTCCGGGTCGATGTTCCTGCTCGGCTGCCTCGACTGGCTGCTGTTCGACGGCTCCCCGCTGGTGTACGGGCTCCTCTTCCTGCCCATCAGTGCCCTGACCGCGCTGTGGGTGCGCGCCGCCGATCTGGTCACCGCGCCGATCAGCGTGCCCATCGCGTTCGCCGTCGGCGTCGTACCGATCGCCGGGGGCACCGGCGGCTTCGGCGGCCGGACCATGGCCGTGGTGACCGCGCTCGCCGTACAGGCCGGCTGGCTGTACGGCGGCACGCTGGTGGCCGGCCTCATCACCTCCGTACGGAAGGTGCGGCAGATGGGCCGGCGGCAGCGGACCGCGGCGGCCGCCGCCGCCCGCGCCACCCAGCGCTGACGTACCGCCCGGGAAGCGGTGTCAGCGGGCCGCGGCGGCCATCGCCGCGCCCACGATGCCCGCGTTGTTCTGGAGCTCCGCCGGGACGATCTCGGCGCGGATGCCCTTGATCAGCGGCAGGAACTTCTCCGCCTTGCGGCTGACGCCGCCGCCGACGATGAAGAGCTCCGGCGAGAACAGCATCTCGACATGGGCCAGGTACTTCTTCACCCGGTGCGCCCAGTCCTCCCAGCTCAGGTCCTTGTCGTCCTTGACCTTCGTCGACGCCCGCTTCTCGGCCTCGTGGCCGTCCAGCTCCAGATGCCCCAGCTCCGTATTGGGCACCAGCCTGCCGTCGGTGAAGACCGCGCTGCCGATCCCGGTGCCGAAGGTCAGCACGATCACCGTGCCCTTGCGGCCGCGCCCCGCGCCGAACGTCATCTCCGCGATCCCGGCCGCGTCGGCGTCATTGAGGACGGTGATCGGCATCCCGCGCAGCCGGTCGCCGAGCAGCGCGGCCGCGTCGACGCCGACCCAGCTCTTGTCGACGTTCGCCGCCGTACGGATGACGGAGCCCGTGACGACACCGGGGAAGGTGACGCCGATGGGGCCCGACCAGCCGAAATGTCCGACGACCTCGGCGACGCAGCCCGCGACACCGTCGGGTGTCGCGGGCTGCGGTGTCAGTACCTTGTGGCGGGGCTCGGCCAGATCTCCGCGCTCCAGGTCCACGGGAGCGCCCTTGATCCCCGACCCGCCGATGTCCACTCCGAAGACGTTCATGGACTCAACGTTACGGCGAGCCGCTGACAGTTACCGCTACTTGTTCACTGCTTCTTGTGGAGAGCGGCGGCCTCGGCGCGCAGGTCCCGGCGCAGCTCCTTGGGCAGCGAGAAGGTGATCGACTCCTCGGCGGCCTTCACGATCTCCACGTCCTCGAAACCGCGCTGCGCCAGCCACTCCAGGACGCCCTCGACGAGCACCTCGGGGACGGAGGCGCCGGAGGTGACGCCGACCGTGGAGACGCCGTCCAGCCACGCCTCGTCGATCTCGTCGGCGAAGTCCACCAGGTGGGCGTCCTTCGCGCCCGCGCCGAGGGCGACCTCGACGAGCCGGACGGAGTTGGAGGAGTTCTTCGAGCCGACGACGATGACCAGGTCCGCCTCGGCGCCCATCTGCTTGACGGCCGTCTGGCGGTTCTGCGTGGCGTAGCAGATGTCGTCGCTCGGCGGGGAGATCAGCTTGGGGAACTTCTCCTTCAGCTTGTCGACCGTCTCCATGGTCTCGTCGACCGAGAGGGTGGTCTGGGACAGCCAGACGACCTTGCTCTCGTCCCGCACGGTGACGTTCTCGACGTCGTCCGGGCCGTCGACCAGCGTGATGTGGTCCGGGGCCTCGCCGGAGGTGCCGATGACCTCCTCGTGGCCCTCGTGGCCGATCAGGAGGATGTCGAAGTCCTCGTTGGCGAACCGGACCGCCTCCTTGTGGACCTTGGTGACCAGGGGGCAGGTCGCGTCGATCGTCGCGAGCTTGCGCTCGGCGGCCTCCTGGTGGACGGTCGGCGCCACGCCGTGCGCGGAGAACATCACGATCGACCCCTCGGGGACCTCCGCCGTCTCGTCGACGAAGATGGCGCCCTTCTTCTCCAGGGTCTGCACGACGTACTTGTTGTGCACGATCTCGTGCCGGACGTAGATCGGCGAGCCGTACTGCTCCAGAGCCTTCTCCACGGCGATCACGGCACGGTCCACGCCCGCGCAGTAGCCACGCGGAGCGGCGAGGAGGACGCGCTTGTCGGACGACGGGCTGGCAGGCGTAGCAGTCATGTCCCCCATCGTAAGGGCGTGTATGAGCGGGGGAAGATCCGCCAGGTGGCTGAGACTGGGGGGCATGGCCGGCACCACCAGTACGCGGAAGACGGACGAGCACACAGCGCTGCGGCGGGAGCTCGGCTTCCGGGACCTCGTCGTGTACGGGCTGCTCTTCATCGCCCCCATGGCGCCCGTCGGCATCTTCGGGACCCTGGACGCCCGGTCGCACGGTGCCGTCGCGCTGGTCTACGTGGTGGCGACGGTGGCGATGGCGTTCACCGCTTTCAGTTACGCCCAGATGGTCCGGGTGGCCCCGCAGGCGGGGTCGGTCTTCGCGTACGCGCGCAAGGGGCTGGGGGAAGGGCCGGGGTTCATCGCCGGGTGGATGGCGATGCTCGACTACCTGCTGATCCCGGCCGTGGCGTACCTCTTCGCGGGCATCGCCATGGAGGCGCTGGTGCCGGCCGTGAACCGGTGGGTGTGGACGGCGCTCGCGGTGGTGGTCACCACGCTGCTCAACCTGTGGGGCGTGCGGGCGGCCGCGCGGGTCGGGTTCGCGGTGCTGGCGATGGAGATCGTCGTGCTGCTGGTGTTCGTGGTGTCGGCGGTCGTGGTGCTGGTACGGGACGGGGCGCAGCGCGGCTGGCTGTCGCCGCTGACCGGGGACGTGGGCTTCTCCCTGGGCGCGGTGCTGGGCGCGGTGTCCGTGGCGGTGCTGTCGTACCTGGGCTTCGACGCGATCGCGTCGTTCGCGGAGGAGGTGACGGGGGGCTCGGCGAAGGTCGCGCGGGCGGTGCTGTTCTGCCTGGCGCTGGCGGGGGTGCTGTTCGTGGCGCAGACGTATCTGGTGGCACTGCTGGAGCCGGTGTCGTCGGCGGAGCTGGCGGCGGAGCCGGCGCGGCAGGGTTCGGCGTTCTACGACGCCGTGAACGCCTCGGTCGGGGCCTGGCTGCACGACCTGGTGGCGACGAGCAAGGCGATCGGCGCGGCGTTCGCTGCGCTGGCGGGCCAGGCGGCGGCCGGGCGGCTGCTGTTCGCGATGGCCCGCGACCGGCGGCTGCCGCGCGTGCTGTCGCGTACGGACGCGGGCGTGCCGCGCGTGGCGCTGCTGCTGGCCGCGGCGGTCACGATGGTGGCGGCCGTGTGGGCGGCGCGGCGCGACGACGGGATGGACCACCTGGTGTCGGTGGTGGACATCGGGGCGCTGACGGCGTTCGTGCTGCTGCACGCGAGCGTGGTGGGGTGGTTCGCGGTACGGAGGGCGGGGACGGGGGCGCCGCCGCACTGGCTGCGGCACGTGGTCCTGCCGGTGGTGGGCGCGGTGATCCTGATCGCCGTCATCGTGGAGGCGGCCACCTCGGCCCTGGTGGTGGGCTCACTGTGGCTGGCGGTGGGCCTGGTGGTGCTCGCGGTGCAGTGGGGGCGGAGGGACGGGGTGGACGCGGCTCGATGAGGCACGGCAGGGGCGGGGGTGTTGTCGTAGGGGGCGCGTACGCTCGCCTGCATGGGTCTCAATACGTCTGCCGAAGCTCCCCTGCCCGTCGGTGAGGTGTCGCGGCTCATCGGGGGCTGGATCGACCGGCTCGGTGCCGTCTGGGTCGAGGGGCAGATCACCCAGCTCTCGCGGCGGCCGGGTGCCGGGGTGGTGTTCATGACGCTGCGCGACCCGTCGTACGACATCTCAGTGAGCGTCACCTGCTACCGGCAGGTCTTCGACGCGGTCGCGGACGTCGTGTCCGAGGGCGCCCGGGTCGTGGTGCACGCCAAGCCGGAGTGGTACGCGCCGCGCGGGCAGTTGTCGCTGCGGGCGGCGGAGATAAAGCCGGTCGGGATCGGCGAGCTGCTCGCCCGGCTGGAGATGCTGAAGCGGTCCCTGGGCGCGGAGGGGCTGTTCGCGCTCGACCGCAAGAAGCCGGTGCCCTTCCTGCCGCAGCTCATCGGCCTGGTGTGCGGCCGGGCGTCGGCGGCCGAGCGCGACGTGCTGGAGGTCGCCCGGCGCCGCTGGCCTGCCGTCCGGTTCGAGGTGCGCAACGTGGCGGTGCAGGGCGTCCATGCCGTGCCGCAGGTGGTGCAGGCGGTCAAGGAGCTGGACGAGCTGCCGGACGTGGACGTGATCATCGTCGCGCGCGGTGGCGGCAGCGTGGAGGACCTGCTGCCGTTCTCCGACGAGCAGCTCGTCCGGGCGGTCGCCGAGTGCCGTACGCCGGTGGTGTCCGCGATCGGCCACGAACCGGACACGCCGCTGCTGGACCTGGTGGCGGACCTGCGGGCGTCCACGCCGACGGACGCCGCCAAGAAGGTCGTCCCGGACGTGGGCGAGGAGCTGGACCGGGTGCAGGCGCTGCGCGACCGGGCGCTGCGTACGGTGCAGGGGCTGATCGACCGCGAGGAGCGGGGCCTGGCACACGCGCTGGCCCGGCCGGTCATGGAGCACCCGCAGCGGATGGTCGAGGAGCGGGAGGCGGAGGTGGACGCCCTGCTGGCGCGCAGCCGCCGGGTGCTGGGCCACTGCCTGGACCGGGCCGACTCGGAGCTGGCCCACACCCACGCGCGCGTGGTGTCGCTCTCGCCGGCGGCGACGCTGGAGCGCGGGTACGCGGTGCTGCAACGCGCGGACGGGGCGGTGGTCCGGTCACCGGCCGAGGTCTCGCCGGACGAGGAGCTGCGGGCCCGGGTCGCGGAGGGCGACTTCCATGTGCGCGTGGCCTCCGACGTTGTCGTACCCCGCCCGTAGGGTGGTGCGCATGGCAGCCAACACGACGGAAACGGCGATCGGGTACGAGCAGGCGCGCGACGAGCTGATCGAGGTCGTGCGCAAGCTGGAGGCGGGCGGCACGACGCTGGAGGAGTCGCTGGCCCTGTGGGAGCGGGGCGAGGAGCTGGCGAAGGTGTGCCGCCGCTGGCTGGAGGGCGCCCGCGCCCGCCTGGACGCGGCGCTGGCCGAGCAGGAGGCCGGGGCCCCGGCCGAGCGGGAGGACTGACCGCGCGTTCCCCTGTGAGGGGTCTCACGGGCCGCACGGGCCTCGTTTAGTTGAAACTTAACCTATCTCGGGCGTACGGTGGAGTCACCGCTTGATCCTTTGCACGCTCGAAAGGCCCGCAGCATGTCCCTCGCTCTTGACCCCGCCGCCCAGGACCTCCTCTTCCGTGAGGCCCGCACCGCGAACACCTTCTCCGACGAGCCGGTGACCGAGGAGCAGGTCCAGGCGATCTACGACCTGGTCAAGTACGGGCCGACGGCGTTCAACCAGTCGCCGCTGCGCATCGTCCTCGTCCGCTCCGAGGAGGCCCGCGAGCGCCTGATCCCGCACATGGCGGAGGGCAACCGCGCCAAGACCGCGTCGGCGCCGCTGGTCGCGATCCTCGCCGCCGACAACGAGTTCCACGAGGAGCTCCCGGCCCTGTTCCCGCACTTCCCGCAGGCCAAGGACGTGTTCTTCGCCGAGCGCCCGGTCCGCGAGCGGGCCGCCGGTCTGAACGCCGCGCTCCAGGCCGCGTACTTCATCGTGGGTGTCCGCGCCGCCGGCCTGGCCGCCGGTCCCATGACGGGCTTCGACTTCGCGGGCGTGCAGAAGGAATTCCTCAACGACGACCACACCCCGCTGATGATCGTCAACATCGGCAAGCCGGGCGACGACGCCTGGTTCCCGCGCAGCCCGCGCCTCCCCTACGACGAGGTCGTCACCACCGTCTGACGCCGCCTGATCGACGACGGCCCAAAGACCGGGTCCACAGACCGACGGCCCCGAGCACCATCCCCCCTGGTGCCCGGGGCCGTCGCCGTTGCGCGCGGCCGACGTCCGGTTGTCAGGCCTTCTTCGCCGGCTGGAGCGCCATCGCCATCCGCGCGAGCTGCTCCTGCGTCGCCGTACCGGTCACGACCGTGGTGACGCCCTTCTCGCGCAGCACCAGCGCGTCGTACTTCGGGCCCTCCCAGCGCTGCCAGGTCCGGCCCGCCACCTGGTGCGTCCGGCCAGTGTCCCGGGCCTCGTGGGTCACCTCGGCGATGTACTTCTCCGGGGCCGTCGTCGACTGCTCCACCGCCACGTACTGCCGGTCCGGGGTCAGGAAGCCCAGGTGCCAGGCGTCGCCGTCCTCGCGGTCGTACGCGACCGAGGTCGGCGTCCAGTCCTTGGCGAGGCCCTCCGGCGCCAGGACCGGGTACGGCGCCGCCCGCTGCGCCGTCACCAGCTCGACCCGGTAGTCGACCGGCTTGATCGGGTCCGCCTTGTCGTCGTGCGGGACGAAGAGATAGATCACGCCCGCCGCAGCGCAGATGACCGCCATCGACTGGAACATCCCGCGCACTGTCTGCTTGCCACGCATACCTGCCACGCCCCCTATGGTCGCATCAGCCTGGCCTGCTCATACGTGGGCCCCTCTGCTCAATATGTCGACCTACCGATAGAGTCGCAGCACCCTCTTCACTTGCGGCCGTCGCCGTACAGAAAGGTGCGTTCCGATGACCGACAATCATCTGCCGTCCGAGCTCGAGGTGTCACCCGAGGCTCCCGACCGCAACCTGGCCCTCGAGCTGGTCCGGGTGACCGAGGCCGCCGCCATGGCCGCCGGCCGCTGGGTCGGCCGTGGCGACAAGAACGGCGCCGACGGCGCGGCGGTACGGGCCATGCGGACCCTCGTCTCCACCGTGTCGATGAACGGTGTCGTCGTGATCGGCGAGGGCGAGAAGGACGAGGCCCCGATGCTGTTCAACGGCGAGCGGGTCGGCGACGGCACCGGCGCCGAGTGCGACATCGCCGTGGACCCGATCGACGGCACCACGCTCACCGCCAAGGGCATGCCCAACGCGATCGCCGTGCTGGCGGCGGCCGACCGCGGCACGATGTTCGACCCGTCCGCCGTCTTCTACATGGACAAGCTGGTCACCGGCCCGGAGGCCGCCGACTACGTCGACATCAACGCCCCGGTGTCCGTGAACATCCGCCGGGTCGCCAAGGCGAAGCACTCCTCGCCCGAGGACGTCACCGTCGTCATCCTGGACCGCCCGCGCCACGAGGGCATCGTCAAGGAGATCCGCGAGACGGGCGCGCGCATCAAGTTCATCTCGGACGGCGACGTGGCCGGTTCGATCATGGCGGTGCGCGAGGGCACCGGCGTGGACCTGCTGATGGGCATCGGCGGTACGCCCGAGGGCATCATCAGCGCCTGCGCGATCAAGTGCCTGGGCGGTGTCATCCAGGGCAAGCTGTGGCCCAAGGACGACGAGGAGCGGCAGCGCGCCATCGACGCGGGCCACGACCTGGACCGGGTCCTGTCCACGAACGACCTGGTCAGCGGTGACAACGTCTTCTTCGTCGCGACCGGCATCACGGACGGCGAGCTGCTGCGCGGCGTGCGCTACCGCGCCGAGACGGCGACGACCTCGTCGCTGGTCATGCGCTCGAAGTCGGGCACGATCCGGCAGATCGACTCGACGCACCGGCTGTCGAAGCTGCGCGCGTACAGCCAGATCGACTTCGACCGCGCGAAGTAGCCCGGCGAAGGGGAAACCGGGCAGGGATACGAAGAGGGGCGCCCCCATGTGCGGTGGGAGCGCCCCTCCCCGCACGCCCGGGGGCCAAAGCCTCGCGCCCCGCGCGCCCTGCGGCCCACACGCTCGCGCCCCGCGCGCGCTCGGCGACCGGGGCCGACCGGGGCGTGACGCGGACGGCGAATCAGCCGGCGACGGGCCCGGCGAGCGGCGAAGCCGGCCGCCAGCGGGACGAGCCGGCTACGGGACCCGTCGGCACCCGGGGTCACCCAGCGGCGGATCAGCCCGCGACGGGCCGGCCGGCGCCGGAGTCAGCCGGCGGCGGCGATGCGTGGGCCCGTGGAGGCCGCCTTCTTCAGCTCCACCTCGCGCCGCCTCCGCCGGGCCAGGACGACGCGCCGCTCGGCCGCCGTCAGGCCGCCCCACACGCCGTACGGCTCGGGCTGGAGCAGCGCGTGCTCCCGGCACTCGACCATGACCGGGCAGCGGGCGCAGACCCGCTTCGCGGCCTCCTCGCGCGCCAGCCGGGCGGCCGTGGGCTCCTTGGACGGGGCGAAGAACAAGCCTGCTTCGTCCCGGCGGCACACCGCCTCCGTGTGCCACGGACCGGCCTGGTCCTCCCGCGCCGGAACGCTCTGGGAGGGGACGGCGGCGGCGACCTGGAGGGGCTGATGCGGCAGTTGCAGCACGGTCTACTCCTGACGACGGCTTCGCGAGCGAGAGACGATGCAGCAAGCCCTACCCGCTGTGCGCGGGCCTATGCACTGCGTGGCACTCCGTTCCGCACCGCGGAATCATGACCAGGAGAAACCGGCCGCGGCCCGTCAACCACCCATGTGCTTGCGGAGTTTGCCGTGGAGGTCGGCGATCCGCTTGCCGCGTTTCGGCCGTGCCTCGACGTTGCCGAGGACCGCGAATCCGTTGATCACGACGACCGGGGCCTCGGGGTCGGTGGCCTCCAGGGTGGTCACCTCGAAGTTGCCGAGGATGCCGGAGCCGCCGCCGCGCAGCGTGATGTTCTCGGGGACGCGGATTTCGACGTTGCCGAAGACCGAGGTGGCGTTGATCGTGGTCAGCCGCTGCGTGAAGATCGCCTCGGTGAGGTCGATCTCGACGCTGCCGAAGACCGAGAAGGCGTGGGTCCGCCGCCCGACGCGCCAGCGGCCCTTCCTCGTGGCGCTGGAGAAGACGGCGATCAGCCTGTCGTCCGGGACGGCGGGGTCCTCCGGCTCGTAGGCGTGCGGCTGCCGCGCCGGCTCCCGGTCGGGGCGGGCGGCGGGCAGGTCCCGGACGAGGGGTTCGAGCTCGCCGAGCGTCTTGGCACGGTAGGCGGCTTCGACGCGTTCCCCGTGCTCCTCCGCGTCGATCCGGCCCTCGGCCAGGGCGTCCCGGAGGATGTCCGCGATCCGGTCCCGGTCGGCGTCCGAGGCCCGGATGGCGGGCGGTTCGGCGGGCACGGCCGGCTTCTGGGGCTGCTTTTCGAGGTCCACGGAAGCCAGCCTAGCGAAACGCGATACATCGCGACTAGGGGCAGGGGCGAGGCGAGGCGAGACGGCGCGAGACGACGAACCGGCGCAATCGGTGCCGGCGACTGAGCCTTACCTCACAGGTTCGGGCGGCTCCGGGCGTTCTACGCTTGTGGGCGCGCTGCCAATGGAGGCCGCGCTGCTGTCTGCCGAGTGAGGAATGGCCGTAATGCCAGAGTTTGCGTACTCCGATCTGCTCCCGCTGGGAGAGGACACCACGCCCTACCGCCTGGTGACCGCCGAGGGTGTCTCCACCTTCGAGGCCGACGGCCGTACGTTCCTCAAGGTCGAGCCGGAGGCGCTGCGCAAGCTCGCCGAAGAGGCGATCCACGACATCCAGCACTACCTCCGCCCCGCGCACCTCGCGCAGCTCCGCAAGATCATCGACGACCCGGAGGCGTCGAGCAACGACAAGTTCGTCGCGCTCGACCTCCTCAAGAACGCCAACATCGCGGCGGCCGGCGTGCTGCCCATGTGCCAGGACACCGGCACGGCGATCGTCATGGGCAAGCGCGGCCAGAACGTCCTCACCGAAGGTGAGGACGAGAAGGCCCTGTCGCGCGGCATCTACGACGCGTACAAGAACCTCAACCTGCGCTATTCGCAGATGGCTCCGCTCACCATGTGGGAGGAGAAGAACACCGGCTCCAACCTCCCCGCCCAGATCGAGCTGTACGCGACCGACGGCGGCGCGTACAAGTTCCTCTTCATGGCCAAGGGCGGCGGCTCGGCCAACAAGTCGTTCCTCTACCAGGAGACCAAGGCGGTCCTCAACGAGGCCTCCATGATGAAGTTCCTGGAGGAGAAGATCCGCTCCCTCGGTACGGCCGCGTGCCCGCCGTACCACCTCGCGATCGTCGTCGGCGGCACGAGCGCCGAGTACGCGCTCAAGACCGCGAAGTACGCCTCCGCGCACTACCTGGACGAGCTGCCGGACGAGGGCTCGGTCCTCGGCCACGGCTTCCGGGACAAGGAGCTGGAGGAGAAGGTCTTCGAGCTGACGCAGAAGATCGGCATCGGCGCGCAGTTCGGCGGCAAGTACTTCTGCCACGACGTCCGCGTGGTCCGCCTGCCCCGGCACGGCGCGTCCTGCCCGGTCGCGATCGCCGTGTCGTGCTCGGCCGACCGCCAGGCCGTCGCGAAGATCACTGCCGAGGGCGTCTTCCTGGAGCAGCTCGAGACCGACCCGGCGCGCTTCCTGCCGGACACGACGGACGAGCACCTCGCGGAGGAAGGCGACGTCGTCAAGATCGACCTCAACCAGCCGATGGACGACATCCTCGCCGAGCTGACCAAGTACCCGGTCAAGACCCGGCTGTCGCTGACCGGCCCGCTGGTCGTGGCGCGCGACATCGCGCACGCCAAGATCAAGGAGCGGCTGGACGCGGGCGAGGAGATGCCGCAGTACCTGAAGGACCACCCGGTCTACTACGCGGGTCCGGCCAAGACCCCCGAGGGCTACGCCTCCGGTTCCTTCGGCCCGACGACGGCCGGGCGCATGGACTCGTACGTCGAGCAGTTCCAGGCGGCGGGCGGCTCCAAGGTCATGCTGGCCAAGGGCAACCGCTCCAAGCAGGTCACCGACGCCTGCAACGCGCACGGCGGCTTCTACCTGGGCTCGATCGGCGGCCCGGCCGCCCGCCTCGCGCAGGACTGCATCAAGAAGGTCGAGGTCGTCGAGTACGAGGAACTCGGCATGGAGGCGGTCTGGAAGATCGAGGTCGAGGACTTCCCGGCGTTCATCGTGGTGGACGACAAGGGCAACGACTTCTTCCAGGACCCGGCCCCGGCGCCGACGTTCACGTCGATCCCGGTGCGCGGCCCCGGCCTGGCGTAACCACACGGTGCCCTACGGGCCCGGCCGCCCTCCCGGTGGCCGGGCCCATGCGCGTATCGGGTGCTACGCGAACCGCTGCTTCGCCGTGCCGTCACACGCCTGGAGCCGCAGCGGGTCCTTCGCCGCGCCCAGCGTGAGGCACAGGGACGTCGCCGCCGCCGGGCGGAGCGTGGTGCCCTGGCGGACGAACTTCTGGTTGGCCACGCCCGAGCAGTTCCACAGGACCAGGGCCTTGCCCGCCTGGTAGGCGGCGCCCGGGACGTCCAGGCACCGGTCGTGGGTCAGCGCCGTGTGGAGGGAGCCGCGCGCCGGGTCGTACCACCAGTCCTGGTTCCGTCCCGTGTGGCAGTCCCAGCCGCCGACCGCCGTGCCGTTGCGGGTGACCGCGCCGGTGACGTCCACGCACGTGCCGGTGGCCTCGTTGCGCAGTGGCCTGAACTTGTCGTCCCACGCCCCCGGGAGCAGCACCGCCTTGCCCGTCGACGCCGGGTCGGCGCAACCGGCCTCGCGTACGCCCGCGTTGTAGAGCTGGGTCAGGCAGGAGGCGAAGGCGGCGTGCCCGGCCGCGTTGGGGTGGAAGGACTGCCGGACGGAGTTCTCGTCCGGCATGCCGGGCTTGGACAGGTCGATGTAGAGGCCGCGCGCCCAGGTGTCCTCCATGCAGACCTCGTGCCCGTGGAAGAGCCGCGAGTTGTCGAGGTACACGGCTCCGGTGTTCGCCGCCGCGCGCCGCATACCGCGTTCGAAGGCGGGTACGGCGGTGTTGCGGCCCCAGACGGTGTCGGAGTCGTAGCCGAGGCCGCCGCAGGCCAGTTTGCCGGGGAAGTTCGGGTTGTCGTGGAAGTCGGGGCCGATGGGGCTCGGGTAGCCCATGACGACGAGCTTGTAGTCGCCGTCGGCGTACCCGGCGTCGCGCATCACGGTGCGCAGGTCGCGGATGGTCTGCTCGACCTTGGGGACGAGGCCGTCGACCCGTGCCTGCCAGCCGGGGGCGTACTTGGGCTCGCAGGGGCCCTGGAGGGTGAGGTAGCGGGTGACGCAGTCGGTCATCACGGGGCCGAACTGGAGGTCGTCGTTGGCGCCGGCCACCAGCAGCACCATCTTGATGCGGGTGTTGCGGGCCTTGATGGCGAGGTTGTCGCTCTGGACGAGCTCGTCGGCGTACTGCTTGCTGCCGCCGATGCGGATGTTCGGCGTGGCGGCGCCGGAGCAGGAGACGTTGTAGGTGACGTCGGCGGGGATGCCGGTGCGGTGGATGGCGGCCTCGGGCGAGCGGTGGCACCAGTTGTCGGGGCCGTTGGTCGGGGGCTCGTACGTGCCGACGCCCTCGCCGGAGATCTCGCTGTCGCCCAGCGATATCAGGCCGGTCTTGCGGTCGGCGAGCGGCCGTTCGGCGGGAGAACCGTACAGCTTGGTGGCCTCGGCGGCGCGGATCGCCTCCAGCTCGGGCGACAGTGGTACGGATGCGGTGGTACGGGGCGCGTCGGCGGTGCCGGCCGCGGTGTCCGCCGCGCCGGCCGCCGTCGTCCCGCCGAGGGCGGCCGCGAGGGCGGCGGCCACGGCGACCGTACATCGGAGTCCGAACCTGGCTCTGGTTCTGGTGCGCGTCATTGCGCCTCCTGGAAGTGGGGTTACCCACGGTTTTTACTGGCCGGTACTGAGCTTGGGAATACGCAGAACAAGACAAGTGCTCAACTTTTGCGGGAGGTTGACATGACGGATGAGCCGGACTACCGGATCGAGCACGACTCCATGGGAGAGGTGCGCGTCCCGGCCCACGCCAAGTGGCGGGCCCAGACCCAGCGGGCGGTGGAGAACTTCCCCGTCTCGGGGCAGCGCCTTGAGCGCGCCCA
This sequence comes from Streptomyces sp. NPDC049837, assembly GCF_040674455.1. Lineage (NCBI taxonomy): Bacteria > Bacillati > Actinomycetota > Actinomycetes > Kitasatosporales > Streptomycetaceae > Streptomyces > Streptomyces sp. NPDC049837. Next base: position 602,286 of record NZ_JBFAMP010000003.1, read on the forward strand.
CATCGAGGCCCTGGCCCGGATCAAGGCCGCCGCCGCCAAGGTCAACGCGGAGCTGGGCGTCCTGGACAAGGACATCGCCGGCGCCATCCAGGAGGCGGCCGCCGAGGTGGCGGAGGGCCGCTGGGACGAGCACTTCCCGGTCGACGTCTTCCAGACCGGCTCCGGCACGTCCTCCAACATGAACATGAACGAGGTGCTGGCCACCCTCGCCGGCGAGCGCCTCGGCGAGCCGGTCGGCGAGCGGCCCGGCGAGCGCCGCCCGTTGGCGGTCCACCCCAACGACCACGTCAACGCGTCCCAGTCGTCCAACGACGTCTTCCCCTCCTCCATCCACATCGCCGCCACGGCCGCCGTCACCCATGACCTCATCCCGGCCCTGGAGCACCTGGCCGCCGCGCTGGGGCGGAAATCGGCCGAATTCGCGGACGTCGTCAAGTCCGGTCGTACGCATCTGATGGACGCGACACCAGTGACTCTCGGCCAGGAGTTCGGCGGCTACGCCGCGCAGGTCCGGTACGGCGTCGAACGGCTGCGGGGCTCGCTGCCGCGCCTCGCCGAACTGCCACTGGGCGGCACGGCGGTCGGCACCGGCATCAACACCCCGCCCGGCTTCTCCGCCGCCGTCATCGCCGAGGTCGCCCGCACCACCGGGCTGCCGCTGACCGAGGCCCGCGACCACTTCGAGGCCCAGGGCGCACGCGACGGGCTCGTCGAGACGTCCGGACAGCTCCGTACGATCGCGGTCTCGCTCACCAAGATCTCCAACGACCTCCGGTGGATGGCGTCCGGGCCCCGCACCGGTCTGGCCGAGATCAACCTCCCCGACCTCCAGCCCGGCTCGTCGATCATGCCCGGCAAGGTCAACCCGGTGATCCCGGAGGCGGTCCTGATGGTCGCCGCCCAGGTGACCGGGAACGACGCCACGGTCGCGGCCGCGGGCGCCGCCGGGAACTTCGAGCTGAACGTCATGCTCCCGGTCATCGCCAAGAACCTGCTGGAGTCCATCCGGCTCCTGGCCAATGCCGCGCGGCTGCTGGCGGACCGTACCGTCGACGGCATCACCGCCAACGTGGAGCGGGCCCGCGAGTACGCCGAGTCCTCCCCGTCCGTCGTGACCCCCCTCAACAAGTACATCGGCTACGAGGAGGCGGCGAAGGTCGCCAAGAAGTCCCTCGCCGAGCGGAAGACGATCCGCGAGGTCGTCATCGAATCGGGGTACGTGGAGCGGGGTGACCTGACGCTCCAGCAGCTCGACGAGGCCCTCGACGTACTGCGTATGACCCGCCCGTGACCTGGAGTTTCCTACGTCGCCGCCCCCGCCGCCCGTGATCTGCGTCGCGGCGGGGCCGAGGGCGCGCCCCTAAGATCTGCGCATGACAGCCGAGACGACGACGGGGAGAGGAGCGCGCCCGGGTGGTGCGCGCTGGGCGCCGGGCGCACGCATCCTGTGGCGCTACCGCGACAACGGCGGCGGCCACATCCACATCTGCCGGCCCGTGACCGTCGTCCAGGACACCGACGACCTGCTCGCCGTGTGGATGGCGCCGGGCACCGAGTGCGTCAAGCCGGTGCTCGCCGACGGCAGCCCCGTCCACGAGGAGCCGCTCGCCACCCGGTACACCGCGCCACGCACCACCGCGCGGGCGCGGTGGGAGGGGACGGGCGTGCTGAAGCTGGCCCGGCCGGACGAGCCGTGGTCGGTGTGGCTGTTCTGGGAGCGCGGGTGGAGGTTCCGGAGCTGGTACGTCAACCTGGAGGAGCCGCGCACCCGATGGGCGGACGGCGTGGACTCCGAGGATCACTTCCTGGACATCTCGGTGTACCCCGATCGCAGTTGGCTGTGGCGCGACGAGGACGAGTTCGCGCAGGCGCAGCGCAGCGGCCTGATGGGCCCGGCCCAGGCGCGTCGGGTACGGGAGGCGGGCCGGGCGGCGGTCGAGGTGATCCGCGCCTGGGGTACGCCCTTCGCGGACGGCTGGGAGAACTGGCGGCCGAACCCGGAGTGGACGGTTCCGGAATTGCCCGCGGACTGGGATCGCACCCCGGCGCACACGGCTCCGTGAGACCCTTGATGCGCCCCTGGGGTGCAAACGTAGGATCGTCCTCCGCACGTTGGCGGAGCAGGAACGACTGAGTAGAGACCAGGAACTGACCGTAAGTCATCCATGAGGGGGTGGAGCCGTGCCTGATCCGTGCCCGGATCCGTCACCCCTTGTCGACGCCGCCCTCAGAGCGGGTATAGCGCCTGACAGAGCGATCGCATCGCACTACCGGCCCGGACGGACGGAATCTCACGCGTGACGGAGCATCCCACCTCCCACGAAGGCCGACAGCCGCTGGCTGCCCGGCCGCAGGAACGCACCCGGCCGCGGCAGGAGACGCCCCCGTCCCCCGCCGCGCCGCCCGCTCCTGCGCCCGCGCCCGCGTCCCGCGCGGGTGCCGCCTCGGCCTCGTCCTCCCCGCCGTCCCCGGCGGCCGCCGCACCCGGCGGCCCGGGACGCGGACCGTCGGGCCGCGGCACCGGGCAAGCGGGACACGGTCCGTCCGGGCACGCGGCGCCCGGCCACGGACCGTCGGGACACGGGGCGCCCGGCTACTCGGCACCCGGTCACGCGCCGTCCGGACACGCGCCGTCCGGGCGCGGCGCCGGGGCGTCCGGTCGCGCGGGCGGACACGGGGCCGGGGCGGCGGCCCACGCGGGCGGGCCGTCGGGTGACGGGGCCGGACCGTCCGGTTTTACGGGCGGGCCGGGCGGCCACGCCGGCGGCGCCCCGGGGCACGGGACCGGTCCTGACGCGCACACGAGCGGAGCCGGAGCCGGTACGGGCGCCGGAGCCAGTACCGGTACCGGTACCGGGCAGGGCGGCTCGCCCGCCGGGGTGGCCGGGCCGTTGGACGGGCTGCCCGCCCAGGCCGGGTCCGCCCCGGGCCGGGAGCCGGCCGCCGCGCGGCACGAGGGCGACCGGCTGCGGTTCGTGGGCGCCGCCACGCGGCGGATCGCCCGCGGCATCGACCTGGACGAGATCGTGCTGGGCCTGTGCCGGGCCACCGTGCCGACGTTCTCCGACGCGATCCTCGTCTACCTCCGCGACCCGCTCCCGGTCGGCGACGAGCGGCCCGTCGACCCGTTCGTCCTGCGGCTGCGCCGTACGGACCGGCTGCGTTTAACCGAGGACGACTCCGAGCTCGGCCTGTCGGCGGCGGACCCGGACACCGACCTCGACCTCGGCCCGGCTGCCGAGCTGTGCGAGGTCCAGGCCGGCGGCGCCCTCGCCGAGGTCCTCCGTGGCGTACGCCCCGTCTTCGGCGACTCGGCGGCCGCCCGCGCCGCGCTGCCCGAACTGCTCGGCGACGGGCGCTCCGTACCGTCCGGGCACCGGGCGATCCTGGCCCCGCTGCGCGGCCGGCGCCGGGTCATCGGCGCGGCCGTGTTCCTGCGCCGCCCCGACCGCCCGCCGTTCGAGCCGAACGACCTGCTGGTGGCGGCGCAGTTGGCCACGCACACGGCGCTCGGCATCGACAAGGCCGTGCTGTACGGGCGCGAGGCCTACATCGCCGACGAGCTCCAGCGCACCATGCTGCCCGAGAACCTGCCGCAGCCGACCGGCGTGAAACTGGCCTCGCGCTACCTCCCGGCGGCCGAGACTGCCCGGGTCGGCGGCGACTGGTACGACGCGATCCCGCTGCCCGGCAGCCGGGTCGCGCTGGTGGTGGGCGACGTGATGGGCCACTCCATGACGTCCGCCGCGATCATGGGCCAACTGCGCACCACCGCGCAGACCCTCGCCGGGCTCGACCTGCCGCCGCAGGAGGTGCTGCACCACCTCGACGAGCAGGCCCAGCGGCTCGGCGAGAACCGCATGGCGACCTGCCTGTACGCGGTGTACGACCCGGTCGCGCACCGCATCACCATCGCCAACGCCGGCCACCCGCCGCCGATACTGCTCCACCTGGGCGGCCGGGCCGAGGTGCTGCGCGTCCCGCCGGGCGCGCCCATCGGCGTGGGCGGCGTGGACTTCGAGGCGGTCGAGCTGGACGCCCCCGCCGGGGCGACCCTGCTGCTGTACACCGACGGGCTCGTCGAGTCCCGGCTGCGTGACGTGTGGACCGGGATAGAGCAGTTGCGCGAGCGGCTGGCGGCGACGGCCCAGTTGACCGGCCCCGACCACTCGCCGCCGCTGGAGGCGCTCTGCGACGACGTGCTCGACATGCTCGGCCCGGGCGACCGGGACGACGACATCGCGCTGCTCGCCGCCCGCTTCGACGGGATCGCGCCGAGCGATGTCGCCTACTGGTTCCTGGAGCCGGAGGAGCAGGCCCCCGGCCGGGCCCGGCGCCTGGCCCGGCGGGCGCTGGCCCGCTGGGACCTGGAGGACCTGTCGGACAGCGTGGAGCTGCTGGTCAGCGAGGTGGTCACCAATGCCGTGCGGTACGCGGAGCGCCCGGTGACGCTGCGCCTGTTGCGCACGGACGTGCTGCGCTGCGAGGTCGGTGACGACTCGCCCCAACTGCCGCGCCAGCGCCGGGCCCGGGACACCGACGAGGGCGGGCGCGGCCTGTTCCTGGTGAACCGGCTGGCCCGGCGGTGGGGCGCGACGCGGCTGTCGACCGGCAAGGTGGTCTGGTTCGAGCTGCCGACGCGCATCTGAGGCGCCGGGCACGGCGTACCGGCACGACGCCCCGGCATGACGTAACCCGTGCCGGGCATGACGGTGGCCGGGTCCCTTGGGCAAGGGACCCGGCCACCGTCGTCGTCTCACGTCACGGCTTGGGCGGTTTCAGGTCGCCGGAGCCGCCGGATTCGCCGTCGCCCGGGTCGCCGGTCGGGTCGCCGCCGTCGCCGCCACCGATGCTGCCGCCGCTGTTGCCACCGGTCTCGCCTTCGGTCGGGTCGTCCGTCGGGGTCTGCGTCGGGGTCGGGATCGTCGGCGTACGCGTGGGCGCGGTCGGCGTACGGGTCGGGGTCGGGTCCTCGGTGGGCGACTTGGTCCCGGTCGGCTCCTCGGTGGGCGACTCGGTCTCCGTCGGCTCCTCCGTGGGCGTCGTCGTCGGGTCCGGCTCGGGCAGGGCCGTCTCGGCGAGGTCCAGGTCGAACCGGGCGTCGGAGCCGCCGTCGAGGGCGCCCAGCGTGTAGTCGGCCCAGATGCGGGCGGGGAAGCCGCCGCCGTTGGCGCGGCCGGAGTTGGCGGTGCCGGTGAGGGTGACCTGCTTGCCCTTGTCGGCGTCCTCGCCGAAGAGGGCGACGACGGTGGCCAGTTCGGGCGTGTACCCGGCGAACCAGGCCGACTTGTTGTTCTCCGAGGTGCCCGTCTTGCCGGCCGCCTGGTACGCGGAGGTGTTCGCCTCGAAGCCGGAACCGTTCTTCACGACGCCGGTCAGGGCGGCGGTGACGGTGTCGGCGGTCTCCCGCTCGATGACCCGCTCACCGATGGCGGGCTCGGTGTGCTCGAAGGTGCGGTCCTTGTGCTCGGCGGACTTCACGATCGTCGGGGTGACCTTCTTGCCGTGGTTGTCGAGGGTCGCGTACACCCCGGCCATGTCCCACGTCGAGGCGCCCATCGTGCCGAGCGACATCGCGGGCTGCTCGACGAAGGCGTCGCCGTCCTTCATGCCGAGGGCGAGCGCCGTCTTCTTCACCTTGTCCGGTCCGGCGTCCACGATCATCTGCGCGAAGACCGAGTTGATGGACTTGTTCATCGCCTTCTGCACGGTGACGGGGCCGTAGCTGCGGTCGTCCTCGTTCTGCGGGGCGAAGGGCGTGTCGCTGCCCTCGACGGGGCGGCGGCTGTCGCCGTCGTAGATGGTGTTGAGGCCGATCTCATTGCCGTCCTGCGTCTTGGCGCCGTTCTCCAGGGCGGAGGCGAAGACGAGGGGCTTGAAGGTCGAGGCGGGCTGGTAGTCGCGGCGGGTGGCGTTGGACATCCAGTGCTCGGTGGCACCGACGCCGCCGTACAGCGCCACCACGTGGCCCGTCTTGGGGTCGACGGAGGTGGCGCCGGCCTGGACGGTCGCGTCGACCTTGTTGCCCTTGCGGTCGAGGTGGTCCTCCAACTGCTTCTTGACCGCCTTGACGAGCTGCTTCTGCCGCTTCTCGTCGATGTTGAGCGTGATGGTCCAGCCGCCGGCGTCGATGTCCTCCTCGCTGATGCCCTGGCTGATCAGCTCCTGCTTGGCGGCCGCGACGAGGTAGCCGGTCTGGCCCTCCATGCCGGGTGCGGCCTTGGGCTTCTGCGGCACCTGGAACTTCTGCTGGGCGCGCTCGGACCGGCTGAGCCAGCCCTCCTCGACCATGTTGTTCAGCACGTAGTTCCAGCGGTCGGTCACCAGTTTGCGGCTGGTGGGGCCGGCGAAGGTCCAGTCGTACTGGCTGGGGGCCTGGAGGAGGGCGGCGAGGTAGGCGCCCTGGGAGACGGTCAGCTTCTCGGCGTCGACGCCGTAGTAGGCCTGGGCGGCGGCCTGGATGCCGTAGGCGCCGCGGCCGTAGTAGCTGGTGTTCAGGTAGCCGGCGAGGATGTCCGGCTTCTTCATGCGCTGGTCGACCTTGAGGGAGATCACCAGCTCCTTGAGCTTGCGGGTGACCGTCTGGTCCTGGTCCAGGTAGTAGTTCTTGACGTACTGCTGGGTGATGGTCGAGCCGCCCTGCTTGCCCTTGCCGCTGAGGGTGTTGAACACACCGCGGGCGGTGCCCATGAAGTCGACGCCGGAGTCCTGGTAGAAGCTCTTGTTCTCGGCCGCGACGAACGCCTTCTCCACGTCGTCGGGGATCTTGTCCAGGCCGACGATCTCGCGGTTGATCTCACCGGTGCGGGCGAGGATCTTGCCGTTGCCGTACTTGTAGACGTTGCTCTGCATCGTCGCCTGGATGTTGGCGGTGGGCACCGGGACGAGCAGGTACACGACGTAGAACGCGCCCATCGCGAGCAGACAGAGCCCGAAGAAGGTGCCCAGCAGTTTCTTCCAGGTGAAGAAGCGGCGTATGCCCGCGCCTTCGGTCTTCGCCCCGCGCGCTCCGCGTTCCCGCGCCCGTCGCGCTTCCGCTCGACCCATCGCTCCGTCGCTCCGCTCTGCTCATCTGCGAATCAGCTCAGCAAACTAACACCACGGGTGGCGACAAAGCCCAACGGATCCGGTCTTTTCCGGACGTGACAATGAGCACCCGTCTCAAGGGAACCGACTCCTGAGGGGTGCGGAGGGTTGCGAGGCGCGATAAAGTGATATCACTTTGCTAGACCGACCGGACGGCTTCCGGACGACGAAACGGGGACGATCATGACCACAACGGAACGCGGCACGGTGGCCGGCCTGGGCGAGGACCTCCCACAGATGCCCGAGCCGCGCGTACGGGAGTTCGCCGCGCACAGCATCGGCGGCGGACTGGCACTCCTGCTCGGCCTCGCCGGACTGGCGGCAGGCGTCTGCCTGGTGGTGGCGGGCGCGGCCACCGGCTCGGCGGGCGCGAAGGTGACGCTGATCCTGGCCGGCGTACTGCTGGGGATCGCCTCCTTCCTCGCGATGTGCGGGCTGAACATGGTGGCGCCGGGCGAGGCGCGGGTGGTGCAACTCTTCGGGCGGTACCGGGGCACGGTCCGTACGGACGGGCTGCGCTGGGTCAACCCGCTCACCTCGCGCGTGAAGATCTCCACGCGGGTGCGCAACCACGAGACGCCGGTGCTGAAGGTCAACGACGCGTACGGCAACCCGATCGAGCTCGCCGCGGTGGTGGTGTGGCGGGTCGAGGACACCGCCCAGGCGATGTTCGAGGTCGACGACTTCCGGGTGTTCGTCTCCACGCAGACGGAGGCGGCGGTGCGGCACATCGCGATCGAGTACCCCTACGACGCGCACGACGAGGACGAGCTGTCGCTGCGCGGCAACGCCGAGGAGATCACCGAGAAGCTGGCCGCCGAGCTGCACGCGCGCGTGGAGGCGGCGGGCGTCCGCATCATCGAGTCGCGGTTCACGCACCTCGCGTACGCTCCGGAGATCGCCTCCGCGATGCTCCAGCGCCAGCAGGCGGGCGCGGTCGTGGCGGCGCGGCGGCAGATCGTGGAGGGCGCGGTGGGCATGGTCGAGGCGGCGCTGGACCGGCTGGAGGAGCGGGACATCGTTGAGCTCGACCCGGAGCGGAAGGCGGCCATGGTCTCCAACCTGATGGTCGTGCTGTGCGGCGACCGGGCGGCCCAGCCCGTGCTGAACACGGGCACGCTGTACCAGTGACGCCACCTCCTGAACCCCGCCGGCGCAAGCAGGTGCTGCTGCGCCTGGACCCGGCGGTGTACGAGGCGCTGGCCCGCTGGGCGGCGGACGAGCTGCGCAGCGCGAACTCCCAGATCGAGTTCCTGCTGCGCAAGGCCCTCTCCGACGCGGGCCGCCTCCCGCCGGCCCCGGGCCCCCTCCCCCGCCGCGGCCGGCCGCCCAAGACGCCACCGCCCGCACCCCCGTCGGGGGACTGACCGCCTCGCCAGGGGGCACGGGGCGGGGCCGGCCAACCGGTATACATCGCATGTATACGTGCGATGTATAGTCGCCCCCATGTCCATCGGTCACACCCTCCTCGGGCTCCTGGAGTCCGGCCCCCGGCACGGTTACGACCTCAAGCGGGCCTTCGACGAGAAGTTCGGGCACGACCGCCCGCTGCACTACGGGCAGGTCTACTCGACCATGTCCCGGCTGCTGAAGAACGGGCTCGTCGAGGTCGAGGGCATCGAGCCCGGCGAGGGGCCCGAGCGGAAGCGGTACGCGATCACCGAGGCGGGCGTCACCGACGTCGAGCGGTGGCTCACCCAGGCCGAGAAGCCCGAGCCGTACCTCCAGTCGACCCTCTACACCAAGGTCGTCCTCGCCCTGCTCACCGGGCGCAGCGCCGCCGAGCTGCTCGACACGCAGCGCGCCGAGCACCTGCGGCTGATGCGCGAGCTGACCCGGCGCAAGCAGGACGGCGACCTCGCCGACCAGCTCATCTGCGACCACGCCCTGTTCCACCTGGAGGCCGACCTCCGCTGGCTGGAGCTGACCGCCGCCCGGCTCGGCCAGCTCGCCGAGGCCGTCGGGGGGACCGCCCGGTGACCACCCTGCTGCACGCCACGGGGGTCACCAAGGCGTACGGGCCGACCCCGGCGCTGGTGGACGTCGAGTTCGGCATCCGCCCCGGCGAGGTCGTCGCCGTCATGGGCCCCTCCGGGTCCGGCAAGTCGACCCTGCTGCACTGCCTGGCGGGCATCGTCCGGCCGGACGCCGGGACCATCACGTACGACGGCCGTGAGCTGACCGCCATGTCCGACGCCGGGCGCAGCGCGCTGCGCCGGGGCGACTTCGGGTTCGTCTTCCAGTTCGGGCAGCTCGTCCCGGAGCTGACCTGTGTCGAGAACGTCGCCCTGCCGCTGCGCCTGGGCGGCGAGCGCCGCAAGCCGGCCGAGCGCAAGGCGCGCGAGTGGCTGGAGCGCCTGGAGGCGGACGGCGCCGGCGAGAAGCGCCCCGGCGAGATCTCCGGCGGCCAGGCGCAGCGCGTCGCCGTGGCCCGGGCGCTGGTCACCGCGCCTCGCGTGATCTTCGCCGACGAGCCGACCGGCGCCCTGGACTCGCTCAACGGCGAGCGCGTGATGCGGCTGCTCGGCGACGCCGCCCGGGACACCGGAGCCGCGGTGGTCCTGGTCACCCACGAAGCCCGCGTCGCCGCCTACTCGGACCGCGAGGTCGTCGTACGGGACGGGCGGGTGCGCGGCCTGATGGGCGCCATATGATCCGCGACCTGCTCCTCGGTGCCCGGTTCGCCGTCACCGGCGGCCGCTCCGGCTGGGTGCGCACGCTGCTGACCGCCCTCGGCGTGGGCGCCGGCGTGGCGCTGCTGCTGCTCGCCGCGTCCGTGCCGAGCGTCCTCGACGGGCGCGACACCCGTCACCAGAGCCGCGACCTCACGGCCGGCGAGTCCGACGCGCCCCGCTCCGACCGTTCCTTCCTGTACGCGGCCACCTCCACGCTCTTCCACGACAAGCCCGTGCGCGGCATGCTCCTGCGGCCCGACGGCACGCACGCCCCGGCTCCTCCCGGGGTGGCCGAGGTACCGGAGCCGGGCGGGATGGTGGTCTCGCCGGCCCTCGGCCGCCTGCTCGCCTCGCCCGAGGGCGCGCTGCTGAAGGGGCGCCTGCCGTACCAGGTCACCGGCCGGATCGGTGACGCCGGCCTGGTCGGCCCCGCCGAACTGGTCTACTACGCCCACAGCCCGGGCCTCACCGACACGGCCGCCGACGGCCGCGCCGAAGGCTTCGGCCACAACGTCGGGGTCGACCGGCCCTCCAGCGCCTTCCTCCTGCTGCTGATCGTGGTCGCGTGCGTGGTGCTGCTGCTGCCGGTGCTCGTCTTCGTCGCCACCGCCGCCCGCTTCGGCGGCGAGCAGCGCGACCGCAGGCTGGCCGCGCTGCGGCTCGTCGGCGCGGACATCGCCATGACGCGCCGGATCGCCGCCGGCGAGTCGCTGGCCGGCGCGCTGCTGGGGCTCCTGGTCGGTGCCGGACTCTTCGCCCTGGGGCGGCAGTTCGCGGGCCGGGTGACGGTGTGGGACGTGAACGCCTTCCCGGCCGACGTCACGCCCGTACCCGCGCTGGCCGTGCTGGTGGCGGTGCTGGTGCCGCTGTGCGCCGTGGTGGTGACGCTGCTGGCGCTGCGCGGCGTGGCGATCGAGCCGCTGGGCGTGGCCCGTGGGACGGCGCCCCGCCGGCGCCGGGTGTGGTGGCGGCTGCTGCTGGTCGCCGCCGGGATCGCGGTGCTCCTGACGGCCGGACCGGTCGCCCTGGCGGAGACCACCCTGGACGCCGCACCGGTCGCGGCGGGCGCGCTGCTCACCCTGACCGGTGTGACGACGCTGCTTCCGTGGCTGACCGAGACGCTGGTGCGGCGGCTGCGAGGCGGCCCGCTGCCGTGGCAGCTCGCCGTGCGCAGGCTCCAGTTGAGCAGCGGTACGGCGGCGAGGGCGGTCAGCGGCATCGTGGTGGCGGCCGCCGGGGCGATCGCGCTCCAGATGCTGTTCGGGGCCATACAGAGCGACTTCATGCGGCCCACGAACATGGACGAGGCGCGTGCCCAGCTCAGCCTGCGGGCCGACGCCACCGGTCCGGACGGGCCGCGCGAGCTGATCCGCGAGATGTCGGCGGCGAAGGGCGTCACCGGGGTGAGCGCGACGCTGAGCGCCTCCGTGCAGCGGCCGGGGCCGCGCCGCGCGGGTGAGAGTTTCGTCCCGAGCACCGCCATCACGGTCGCCGACTGCCCTTCGCTGCGCGAGCTGGGCCGGCTGCCCTCGTGCGCGGACGGCGACGTGTTCATCGCGCGCACGCACGGCGGGGACGGCCCCGACGACGCCTACCTGGCCGAGACGGCCCGGCCCGGCGCCCTGGTCAACCTGCGCGACGAGGACGCGCCGCCGCTGCTGTGGCGCATCCCCGCCGACGCCCGCACCGTGGAGGCGCGGCGGGACCCGATGGGGTGGACGTCGTTCGGCGTCTACGCCACCCCGTCGGCGATCGACGCCGCGAAGCTCGACAACCCCGTCCTCACCGCCTGGGCCGTCCTGGACCCGGCCGTGCCGGACGCCGCCGAGCACGCCCGTAACGCCGCCGCCCGGTTCAGCCCGCTCATGCGGGTGGACACGATTCAGAACATGGAGAGGGACCAGCAGTTCACCAGTGTCCGCCGCGGTGTGTTCGCCGCCGCGACGCTCACCATGGCGCTGGTCGCCGTCTCGCTGCTGGTGTCGATGGTGGAGCAACTGCGGGACCGCAAGCGGCTGTTGTCGGCGCTGGTGGCCTTCGGTACGCGCCGCTCGACACTGGCCTGGTCGGTGCTGTGGCAGACCGCCGTACCGGTCGTGCTGGGCATGGCCCTGGCGGTCGCCGGCGGGCTGGGCCTCGGCACGCTGCTGCTACGGATGATCGGCAAGAGCGTGTCGGACTGGTGGGTGTTCTGGCCGGTCACCGGGGTCGGCGCGGCGCTGGTCCTGGGCGTGACGCTGCTGAGCCTGCCGGCCCTGTGGCGCCTGATGCGCCCGGACGGCCTGCGTACGGAGTGAGCGCCGTGCCCCGCGTGAGCACCACGCCCCGGGTGAGCGCCGCGCCCCGCGTAAGCACCGCGGCCCGCGCGAGCACCGCCCCTCGCGTGACCGCCGCGCCCGGGCCCTTCGCGGCTCAGCCTTCCGGTCCGATGACCCGGACCGGGAGGGCGGTCATGGCCTCGCGCAGGGAGTGGGCGAGCTCCTCGAACTCGGCCTGGCGCGCCGCGCCGGTGCGCATGGCGAGCGCGATGCGCCGGGAGGGGGCCGGGTCGGCGAACCAGCCCGTCACCAGGCGGGCGTTGCGCCCGGTCTCGACCGTGACGGCGGTGCGCGGCAGCAGGGTCACCCCGAGGCCGCCCGCGACGAGCTGGACCAGCGTGGACAGGCCGGCCGCGGTGGTGGTGACCGCGGCGCCGTCCTCGCGCCCCGCCTCGCGACAGATGTCGAGCGCCTGGTCGCGCAGGCAGTGACCCTCGTCCAGGAGCAGCAGCCGCAGCTCGCGCAGCGCGTCGCGCGGGATGTCGGTACGGCCGCCCAGCCAGTGGTCCTCGGGCGTGACGAGCACGAAGTCCTCGTCGAACAGGGGCAGTTCGGTGACGCCCGGCACGCCCAGCGGGACGGCGAGCAGCAGCAGGTCCAGCCGTCCGGCGGCCAGCCCCTCCAGCAGGGACGAGGTCTGCTCCTCGTGGACCTGGAGGTCCAGCTCGGGGTACCGCTCGTGGACCAGGCGCAGGACGGTCGGCAGCAGGTAGGGCGCCACGGTCGGGATCACGCCGAGCCGCAGCACGCCGGTGAACGGCGCGTGCGCCGCCTCCGCCTCCTCCATCAGCTCGGCCACCGCGTCCAGTACGGCCTTCGCCCGCGCCGCCAGCCGCTCACCGGCCGGCGAGAGGAGCACCTTGCGTGTCGTACGCTCCAGCAGTTGGACACCGAGTGCCTCTTCGAGTGCCGAAACCGCGCCCGAAAGGGCGGGCTGGCTCATTCCGATCGCGGCGGCCGCGTCCCGGAAGTGCAGGTGCTCGGCCACCGCCGCGAACGCTCTGAGCTGGGCGAGACTGGGCTGCTTGCCCTTATATACGGACACCACTGATAACCACCTTCGATCAACCCGACCCAGTCTAGCTATTTCACTGATCAATGCACGCCGTGCCATGCTGGGGCTCCGTCCAACCCCCTCGGAAGGCCCCAAAAGGGACTTCCCAGTTGCAAGGAGAGCGTGTGCTCACTGTCGGTGACCAGTTCCCCACGTACGACCTGACCGCCTGTGTGTCGCTGGAGAGCGGCAAGGAGTTCGCGCAGATCGACCACAAGTCCTACGAGGGCAAGTGGCGCGTGGTGTTCTTCTGGCCGAAGGACTTCACCTTCGTCTGCCCCACCGAGATCGCCGCCTTCGGCAAGCTGAACGACGAGTTCGCGGACCGCGACGCCCAGATCCTCGGCGTCTCCGGCGACTCCGAGTTCGTGCACCACGCCTGGCGCAAGGACCACGCCGACCTGCGTGACCTGCCCTTCCCGATGCTCGCGGACTCGAAGCACGAGCTGATGCGCGACTGCGGCGTCGAGGGCGAGGACGGCTTCGCGCAGCGCGCCGTCTTCATCGTCGACCCGAACAACGAGATCCAGTTCTGCATGGTGACCGCCGGCTCCGTCGGCCGTAACCCCAAGGAGGTCCTGCGGGTGCTGGACGCCCTGCAGACCGACGAGCTGTGCCCGTGCAACTGGACCAAGGGCGAGGACACCCTGGACCCGGTCAAGCTGCTGGCCGGTGAGTGACCCATGGCCCTCGACGAGCTGAAGTCCGCCATACCGGACTACGCCAAGGACCTGAAGCTGAACCTCGGTTCGGTCATCGGCAACAGCGAGCTTCCCCAGCAGCAGCTCTGGGGCACGGTCCTGGCCTGCGCGATCGCCTCGCGCTCGCCCAAGGTCCTGCGTGAGCTGGAGCCGGAGGCCAAGGCGAACCTCTCGCCCGAGGCGTACCAGGCGGCCAAGTCCGCCGCCGCCATCATGGCGATGAACAACGTCTTCTACCGCACGCGTCACCTGCTCTCCGACCCGGAGTACGGCACGATGCGCGCCGGTCTGCGGATGAACGTCATCGGCAACCCGGGCGTGGAGAAGGTCGACTTCGAGCTGTGGTCGCTCGCCGTCTCCGCGATCAACGGCTGCGGCATGTGCCTCGACTCGCACGAGCAGGTGCTGCGCAAGGCCGGCGTGGACCGCGAGACGATCCAGGAGGCGTTCAAGATCGCCTCGGTGATCCAGGCGGTCGGGGCGACGCTCGACGCCGAGGCCGTCCTCGCCGAGTGATCATCCACGCGTAAGGCGTACGAAGGGGCCCACCGCCATCCGTGCCGGTGGGCCCCTTTCGTCGTCCCTCAGCTCTTGAGCTCGGCCATCAGCGACCTCATGTCCTCGACCATGAGGTCCTTGACGCCGGACAGGGCCGAGCTGTCGGGCTCCGGCGGCGCCTCACCCGAATCCGGGTCGTAGTCCATCTGGACGGTGACGAAGAGCGTCAGCACCGCCTGCCCGTCCAGCACCTTCAACGCGGCGAAACCTTCCGCGTCCTCGGAGTAGAACGCCCGCTCCCCCAGCCCCGCGACGGGCTGCCAGTCGTAGTCGCTGTAGATGTCGGAGATCTCCAGGGGCTCGAACTCCGGCCCCGGGTCCGTCTTCTTGTGCAGTACGTAGGTGAAGTCGGCGCCGTAGGACGGCTCGCCGGTGCCGAACGTCACCGAGCACTCCGCCCGGTCCAGCGCCTCGTGCTTGCTGTGCGGGCCCTCCGCCGGTCCGCCGTTCCGTTTGCCGTACGCCAGGCTCAGGGCGGTCAGTTGCGCCTCACCGCACAGGTCCTCGGTCGCGCGGTAACCGCCCAGGTCCGGACCCATCGCCCGGTACGCGTACAGCCCGCCCGCCCAGAGCGCGGACGCCACCAGCGCACCGCCGAGCGCCCACAGCCACGGCCGCCGCGCCCGCCGCTCACCGTCCGGGAGCTGCTCCATGGTGCCGGGCTCGCCCGCCGGCGCGGGAACCGGCACCGGGCCCGGCGGTGAACCGTGCGACGGGGGTATCGGCCCCTCCCCGTCACCGCCCACGAGTTCGGGTTCGGATATCACTCGCCCTCCTTCGGCGGGGTGCCCGGCGGCGGCGTCGGCGCCGTGCCGTGGGCCGTCGCCCCGTGCGGCGGCGGCGTGGTGCGCAGAGCCTGCTCCTGGCTGTACGCCCGCAGATAGCCGACGACCGTGTTGGTGACCGCGACCAGCGGAACCGCCACCACCGCGCCGCCGATCCCGGCGATCAGACCGCCCGACGCGACCGCGAGGACCACCGCGAGCGGATGGACCCGCACCGCGCGCCCCAGGATGAACGGCTGGAGCACGTGTCCCTCGATCTGCTGCACGGCGAGCACCACCAGCAGCACCATCAGGGCGGTGAAGACGCCCTGCGTGACGAGGGCGACGATGACCGCCAGCGCGCCCGAGACGACCGCGCCGACCAGCGGGATGAAGGAGAACAGGAAGATGAACACACCCAGCGGCACGGCGAGCGGCACGTCGAGGAAGTAGATGCCGAGGCCGATGAAGATGGCGTCGATCAGCGCGACGACGACCGTGCCGCGCACATAGGCGGTCAGGGTGCGCCAGGCGCGCGGGCCCGCACCGGCGACTCCGGGGCGGGCCTGGGCCGGGACCAGCTTCAGCCACCAGTTCCACACCTTCCTGCCGTCGTACAGCAGGAAGAGGGTGGAGAACATCGTCAGCAGGATGCCGGTGAGGATCTCCACCATCACCGTCACACCCTGGAGACCGGCGGAGGTGATCTCCTCCGTGTTCGTCCCGATCGTGTCGCTGAGGTTCTTGGCGATGTCGTTGATCTGCTGCTCGGTGACGTGGAACGGGCTGTCCAGCAGCCAGCGCTTCAGCTCGTCGATGCCGTCCCTGACCCGGTCGGAGATGTCCCCGAGGTTGTCCATCACCTGCCAGACGACGAACCAGCCGACCAGCCCCATGATGACGAAGCCGGTGATGGCGGTGACGGCGGTGGCGAGCCCGCGCGGCAGGCCCCACTTCCTCAGCCGGCCCACGGTGGGCTGGAGCAGGGCGGTGATCAGCAGCGCGGCCACGAAGGCGAGGACCACGAGCTGCACTTCGCTGATGGCCTTCATCAGCACCCACAGGGTGCCCGCGAGGACCAGCAGCCGCCAGCCCGCCTCGGCCGCGACGCGGATTCCCCAGGGGATGGCCGCCACGGGATCGGGACGTGCGGCGACGGCGGGGGCGTACGCGGGCGGCGGGGGCACGCTGTCCGGTACGGGCACGGGCTCCTCGCCCGGCTCGTCCTCGGCCCGGCGCTCGCCGAGCCGCTGGCCCATCCGGGTCAGGCCGGCTCCGAGTTTGCCGAGCCACCCTGGCACTTTCGACATGATCTTCTCTCTTCCCCCCACCACTCCCCCCGGGAGTTACGGCCCCGACGGTACACGCACGGAGCCCCTCACCGTAGGACGGTGAGGGGCTCCGGAAAGTTGAGCCGGGAGGCGGGGCCGCCTAGTACCAGTTGTTGGCCTGCCAGAAGCTCCACGCGCCGCAGGGGCTGCCGTAGCGCTCGTTCATGTAGTTGAGGCCCCACTTGATCTGGGTGGCCGGGTTGGTCTGCCAGTCGGCACCGGCGGAGGCCATCTTGGACCCCGGGAGCGCCTGGACCAGGCCGTACGCGCCGGAGGACGGGTTCTGCGCGCGGTAGTTCCAGCTCGACTCGTGGTCCACGATGTTGCTGAAGCACTGGAACTGGTCGCCCGGGACCATCTGGCGGGCCATCGCCTGGACCTCGGCGACGCTGTAGGACGACTGCGTGGCGAAGCTGGAGGCGCTGCGGACCTCGTCGCGGCTGGCGCGCTCGGCGGCCTCGCGCTCCTTGCGCTCCTCCTCCGCCTTCTTGGCCTTCTCGGCCTCCGCGTCGGCGGCGGCCTTCTTGGCCTCGGCGTCCTTGGCGGCCTGGATGCGCGCGGCTTCCTCGGCGGACTTCTGCGCGGCCGAGTCGGCGGCGGCGGCCTGGGCCTCCGCCTGCTGCGTCAGCGACGAGACCTGTACCTGGGCCTGCTCGCCGACAGGGATGTCGGCCAGGAGCGTCGTGTTGGCGGCGGCCGCCTCGAAGTTGTCGTTCGAGGGCTGGGTGTTGCCCGAGGCAACGCCCACGACGGCGCCGACAGTGGTGACCGCAGTGGCCGAAGCCACCGCGAATCCCCGGACCGAGATCCGGCTCACACGGTTTCCTTCCAGCATCGTCCGCTTAGGTGACCTCGCGGGCGAAAATCTTGCCCCTGACGCTGGTCCCCCCACTGCTGGGTCACGGGGGACACGGGCCCGGTGGGCAACTCCCTTGCGGGAGAGCCGCGTGGTGCTGCGGGCGGCATACGGCGAACGGCTTTTGAGTTGTGTCACGTGGTGACAGGGGTGCCGTATGCGGGGCCTGACGGAAGCAAGACTCTGCCCGAAGCCGATGCCGCAAGGCAATTCTTCGTTGCGTGTGAAAGCTCACACCCCAGTGGCCCCAGGAGTTTTGCGCATTCCGTCGCCCAGCATGACGCCGCCCGGCTAAGCTCTCGCGCTTTGCCGGGCGGCGCCAACTCCATGTCGGATTTGCAGGATTAGACCGGATTAAATCTGCCCGTCCTCCAGCATTTCGGTCACGAGCGCGGCGATCTGCGAACGCTCCGAGCGGGTCAGGGTGACGTGCGCGAACAGCGGATGGCCCTTCAGTTTCTCGACCACGGCGACGACTCCGTCGTACCGGCCGACCCGGAGGTTGTCGCGCTGGGCCACGTCGTGGGTCAGGACGACTCGGGAATTGGCCCCGATACGGGACAACACGGTCAGCAGGACGTTGCGTTCGAGGGACTGGGCCTCGTCCACGATGACGAACGCGTCGTGCAGCGAACGGCCCCGGATGTGCGTGAGCGGCAGCACCTCCAGCATGCCCCGGCTCAGCACCTCCTCGATGACCTCGCGCCCCGCCACCGCCGACAGCGTGTCGAAGACCGCCTGCGCCCACGGGCTCATCTTCTCGGCCTCGGTGCCGGGGAGATAGCCGAGGTCCTGGCCGCCGACCGCGTACAGCGGCCGGAAGACCATCACCTTCTGGTGCTGCCGGCGCTCCAGGACCGCCTCCAGCCCCGCACACAGCGCGAGCGCCGACTTGCCGGTGCCCGCCCGGCCGCCCATCGAGACGATGCCGACGTCCGGGTCCAGGAGCAGGTCGAGCGCGATGCGCTGCTCGGCGCTGCGGCCCCGGATGCCGAACGCCTCCCGGTCGCCCCTGACCAGGCGTACGTTCCCCTCGGCGGTGACCCGGCCGAGCGCCTTGCCGCGCTCGGACTGGAGGACAAGGCCGGTGTGCACGGGCAGCTCGGCGGCCTCGGGGACGTACAGCTTCTCCTCGGCGTACAGCAGGTCGACCTGCTCGGCACTGAGGGTCAGTTCGGACATTCCGGTCCAGCCGGAGTCCGTGATGGCGAGCTCCGCCCGGTACTCCTCGGCGAGGAGGCCGACGGACGACGCCTTGATGCGCAGCGGAAGGTCCTTGGACACGACGGTGACGTCGTACCCCTCGGCCTGGAGGTTGCGCGCGACGGCCAGGATCCGGGAGTCGTTGTCGCCGAGGCGGTAGCCGGCCGGGAGGACGCCGGGATCCGAGTGGTTGAGCTCCACGCGCAGGGTCCCGCCGAACTCCCCGATCGGGAGCGGGGCGTCGAGGCGGCCGTACCGGACCCGGAAGTCGTCCAGCAGGCGCAGGGCCTGCCGGGCGAAGTACCCGAGCTCCGGGTGGTGCCTCTTGGCCTCCAGTTCCGTGACCACCACGATCGGGAGCACGACCTCGTGCTCCTCGAAGCGGGCCATGGCGCCGGGATCGGCCAGCAGGACGCTGGTGTCGAGAACGTAGGTGCGCCTGTCGTTGAGGCGGCGCTTTGTGCTGTTCACCACGGAAGGACCTACCCCCTCAGGTGAGGTCGGGTGCGACTGCGACGGCGTCGCGGGGGGATGGGGCCGGGCTCTGGCCACGATGCGCGGGCCGAGCTCCGGCCCTCCGCGTCGTCCGTACACGTCCTGCACGGTCGTCCTGGTGCAAAGGGCCTCCCGGGTGAGCGGGCTGGCGTGCCGCTCACACTGGAGGGGGTATTCCCTCGAACGCCCGGCGCCATGCCATGGCATATGACGACGCGTCGGTGAACAGGTGGTGACGGGCCCCCTCAGGTCCCCGTGGTCCCTCGGGGAACGTTCCGTCAGGTGCCGTAGCGGCGGTGGCGGGCCGCGTAGTCACGCAGCGCGCGGAGGAAGTCGACCTTCCGGAAGGCCGGCCAGTGGACCTCGCAGAAGTAGTACTCCGAGTGGGCGCTCTGCCAGAGCATGAAGCCCGACAGGCGCTGCTCGCCGCTCGTGCGGATCACCAGGTCGGGGTCGGGCTGGCCGCGCGTGTAGAGGTGCTCCGAGATGTGCTCGACGTCCACGATCTCGGCGAGCTCCTCGAAGCTCGTGCCCTTCTCGGCGTGCTCCAGCAGCAGCGAGCGGACCGCGTCCGCGATCTCCTGGCGGCCGCCGTAGCCCACGGCGACGTTCACGAGTATTCCGGTGCGGTCGCGGGTGGCCTCCTCGGCCTCCTTCAGCACCGCCTGCGTACGGGCGGGCAGCAGGTCCAGGGTGCCCACGTGGTGGACGCGCCAGCGGCCGTCGGCGGCGAGGTCGCGGACCGCGTTCTCGATGATGCCGAGGAGCGGCACCAACTGCTCCTCGGGCCGGTTGAGGTTGTCGGTGGACAGCATCCAGAGCGTGACGACCTCGACGTCCGTCTCGTCGCACCAGCCCAGCAGTTCCTGGATCTTGCTCGCGCCCGCCTTGTGACCCTGCTCGGGAGTGCCGCCGGACGCCTTCGCCCAGCGGCGGTTGCCGTCGAGGATGACGCCGATGTGCTTGGGCACCTGGGCGTGGTCGAGGCGGCCCTCCACCCGGCGTGCGTAGAGCCTGTACACCAGGTCGCGCAAGTTCACCGATCTCACCTCTCGATTGCGTACGGGCCCGCCACGGCGTCGGCCCAGGGGGATCGAATCCGGCATCACCGCGGCTGTCCCCGAAGCCGCCACATTACTGCGCGGGGGTCACGGCGGCCCAACCCGGTCTGTCACAAGTCCGTGATAAGGAGAGAGGCGTGACTGATACCCCCGCATACCGCCCTGCCGACGACCGCTACGGCTCCATGGAGTACCGCCGCACCGGCCGCAGCGGGCTCAAGCTTCCCGCCATCTCGCTCGGCCTCTGGCACAACTTCGGCGACGACCGCACGCTCGCCTCGCAGCGCGCGATCCTCCGCCGCGCCTTCGACCTGGGCGTGACGCACTTCGACCTGGCGAACAACTACGGACCGCCGCCCGGGTCCGCCGAGTCGAACTTCGGCAAGATCTTCGCCCAGGACTTCGCCCGATACCGGGACGAGCTGGTCATTTCCACCAAAGCGGGCTACCTCATGCACCCCGGCCCGTACGGCGAGTGGGGCTCCCGCAAGTACCTGCTGTCCTCACTCGACGCCTCGCTGAAGCGGATGGGCCTCGACTACGTCGACATCTTCTACTCGCACCGCTTCGACAAGGACACCCCGCTGGAGGAGACGATGGGCGCCCTCGCCTCCGCCGTCCAGCAGGGCAAGGCGCTGTACGTCGGCGTCTCCTCCTACAGCAGCGAGCAGACCGCCGAGGCCGCCGGGCTGCTGCGGGAGATGGGCGTCCCGGCCCTGATCCACCAGCCCTCGTACTCGATGATCAACCGCTGGACCGAGGACGACGCGCTCCTCGACACCCTGGAGGAGGCCGGCATGGGCTGCATCGCCTTCGCGCCGCTCGCCCAGGGCCTGCTCACCAACAAGTACCTCAAGGGCATCCCGGAGGGCTCGCGGGCCACCCAGGGCAAGTCCCTGGACCCGAACCTGCTCTCCGAGGAGGTCCTCCGCCGGCTCCAGGGCCTCGACGAGATCGCCCGCCGCCGCGGCCAGTCGCTGGCGCAGCTCGCGCTGACGTGGGTGCTGCGCGACGAGCGGATGACGTCGGCGCTGATCGGCGTGTCGAGCGTGACGCAGTTGGAGGAGAACATCGCCGCGCTGGGCGGGGCGCCGCTGACCGACGAGGAGCTGAAGGAGATCGACTCGTACGCGGTCGACACCGCTGGCACCAACATCTGGGCGGCACGCGGCTGACGTCTGCGGCTGACGGCTGCGGCTCCGTGGCCGGGCGGGGCCGGGATCGGGCGGGGCCGGGACCGGCGGGCGGTTTCGCGGCGGCCGAGGGGCCGCTCTTGACGCGGGAGAAAAAACGGGCCGGTCCGTGGGGGGGATACGGACCGGCCCGAGGGGGGGTTTCCACCATAACCCTTCGTAAGTGGTGCTGGGCGCCACGACAGGCCGCAACTACGCTCCGAAAATGCGGGACGGCGCCGGGAGCACGGGATTCAGCCGATTTCCCGTCCTCCCCAAGGGGGACCCTGTCGCAAAGGCGCCGGGTTGACGGCCCGGGACGGGCTCCGCGGACTGCGCAGAAACGCTCATGCTCGCTCATGCCCGATCGTCGGTACGCCGGTCATGACCGGCGCAGCAGGGTGATGCCGTCGCGCGCGGCGACCTTCCGGTAGCCGTGCCGCTTCTGCGCGGCGGCCAGCTCGGCCTCCTGCTGCTCGATGGGGTAGGGCCAGTGGCCCGTCTTGTACGGCCAGGCCTCCGGGGCCCGCCGGTCGTGGACGATCCACTCGGCGGTGGGCGGCGGGAGGCGCTTCCTGTCGTACTCGTACAGCTTCCCCTCCACCGGGAACGTCGGGAAGACGACGACCGTGCAGCGCGAAGTGAGCTGCGGGACCAGCCGGTTGGAGGCGGCGACGGTCGCACCGTCCGGGATCCTCGCGAGCAGGGCGCGGGCCGCCTCGACGTGCTCGGTGGTGCGCCAGGTGGCGCGCTGGAGGAGCTGGGCGAGCGGGAAGGACGGCAGCATCACCACCGTCACGGCCAGGACGGTGGCGAGCGAGGCGCGGACGTGGCGGGCGGCGAGCGGGTGGTCGGTGCGGCGCCAGACGGTCAGCGCGTCGATCAGCCCGGCGAAGACGACCGGCATCAGCACGGCGCTGTAGTGGAACGCCGTGCCCCAGTGGAAGCCGTTGTCCGACATCATCCGCCAGGCGAGCGTCGGCACGGCGATCAGCGAGAGCGGCGAGCGCAGCGCGAGCAGTGCGGACGGGGCGAAGACCAGCACCAGGGTCATGGCCTTGATGTCGGGGCGCAGCACGTCGAGCGGGGCGTGGGCGAGGGTGCTGAGCAGCGAGCCGTACCCCTCGGCGAGGTTGCCGCCGTGCGCGTACCCCCCGGCGGGATGGAAGGCGGGCATCAGCAGCTTGACCTCGACGAGCGAGCCGATGAGCCCGGCGGCGGCGGTGACGAGGCCCAGTGTGCGGGGGCCCCGGAAGGCGATGTAGGCGCCGACGGCGGCGAGGGTGAGGCCCAGGTCCTCCTTGACCAGGAGCAGGGGCGCCGCCCAGGCGACGGCCGGCCGCCAGCGCTGCCGGGCCAGGGCTTCCAGGCAGCAGGCGAGGAGCGGTACGGCGAGCGCGACCTCGTGGAAGTCGAATGCGGCGGCCGACGCGATGCCCCAGCTCAGCCCGTACGCGGCGGCGATGGCGTGGGCCGCCCGGCGGCCGAGCGCACGGGCCGCCCAGCGGGCGAGCGGTACGACGGCGAGGGCGAGCAGCGCGGACTGGGCGGCGAGCAGGCACAGCGGGGAGGGCCAGAGCCGGTAGAGCGGGGCCAGGGCGGCGAGGAGCGGGTGGAAGTGGTCGCCGAGGAGGTTGAACCCCTCGCCGCGCAACGGGACGACGGGGGCGCGGAGTTCGGCGTAGGCGCGTACCGCCTGCTCGAAGATGCCGAGGTCGTAGCCGGTGGTCCGGAGGAGGAGGTGACGGCGCACGGCGACGGTCGCGTAGAGCGCGAACAGCGCCGCGGCCCAGCCCCAGGGGAGCAGGGCCGCGGGCAGGCGGGAGGGTACCCCCGCCGTGCCGGCGGGGGCCCTGGTGGTCGTGGGGATGGCGACCTGCTGGTCCTCACGGCCGGGTCGGGACGTATTGTCAGGGGATGTCCGCATGTGGCCGCATGCTAGGACGCGGGCGGGCGGCTCAGGTCAGGTCGTGGCCCGTGGTGCTGTCGACGTGGTGCGGAATCTCCCCCTCATGGCGGTCACCCGTCGACAGCGTGCCGGACGGCTCGAACATCAGAATCGACGCCCCGTTCGGCGCGGACGGCTTGTGCTCGGTGCCCTTCGGTACGACGAAGGTGTCGCCGCGCCGCAGCTCGACCGTCCGCTCGGTGCCGTCGGCGGCGCGCAGCGCGATGTCGAACCGCCCGTCCAGGACCAGGAAGAACTCGTCCGTGTCGGCGTGGACGTGCCAGACGTGGTCGCCGGCGGCGTGGGCGATCCGTACGTCGTAGTCGTTCATGCGGGCCACGATGCGGGGGCTGTAGACGTCGTCGAAGGTGGCGAGGGCTTCGGTGAGGTTGACCGGCTTCGTATCCATGGACCCGATACTGCGCCGCTTCCCGCCCGGTGTCTTGTACGCGGGTGCGCAGCCGGTCAGGCGGCCGGGACCGCCGCGAACGCGCCCAGCAGCACGCCCACCAGCGCCCCGCCGATCATGAACGGCCCGAACGGGATCGCGCTCTTGCGGCTCGCGCGCCGCAGCGCCACCAGCGCGAACCCGTACACCGCGCCGAACAGGAACCCGGCGAACGCGCCCACGAACAGGACGCCCCAGCCGTACCAGCCGAGGACCACGCCCAGCGCGAGGGCGAGCTTCACGTCGCCGAAGCCCATGCCGCTCGGATTCACCAGGAACAGCACGAAGTAGCCCGTGCCCAGCGCGAGGCCGCCGAGCAGCGCGGTCGGCCACGACCCGGCGTGCCAGGGCAGCAGCGCGGCCACGCCCAGCAGGGCGGCCGTTCCGGCGGCGAGCGGGAGGGTCAGCCGGTCCGGAAGGCGGTGCACGGCCCGGTCGACCAGGGCGAGCAGCACCGCGACCGGCGCGGCGAGCAGCCACACCACCAGTTCGGGACGGGGCCCGGTCGCGGCGGCGAGCGCCGCGCAGACGAGGGCGGTGACGACCGGGACGGTGGCGGTACGGTCGGGCGCACCCGTGTCCGTGGTGGCCGGCCGGGCGCTCCCCACCGGTACGGCCACCGCGCACGCCGTGCAGCGCGGCGCGCCGAGCCAGCCGCGCGCGGGGCCCGTGAACGGATGGCCGGCGGGGCAGGCGTCCCGCCACGGCTCGTCGGGCTCGACGGACAGGCGGTACGCCGGGCGCGGCACGAGCAGGCCGGTGACGGCGCCCCACAGGGCGGCGACGGCGATCAGCGTGGCGTACACGCACCCGACCCTAGGGCGGGGCGGCCACCCCGTCATGGGCCCACGGGCCCACTGCCGTCACGGCCGGGCCCACGCTACGGTCGGGGCCCATGGCGACCCCGCGGAAGAAGTGGCGCAACGGCACCGGTCAGTTGAGGCTGCGGGACGGCACCGTCCCCGTCGAGCTCGCCGCCTCCTACGGCACCCGGAGGCGCGGTCTGCTGGGCCGGGACGGCATCACGGGCGCGCTGCTGCTCAGCCCCTGCAACAGCGTCCACACGTTCCGGATGCGGTTCGCCATCGACGTGGCGTACCTGGACCGCGACTTGCGGGTCGTCGACCTGGTCACCATGGCGCCCGGCCGCCTCGGCCTTCCCCGCCCGCGCGCCCGCCACGTCCTGGAGGCCGAGGCCGGGGCGATGGAACGCTGGGGCATCCGGCCGGGCGCCGTCCTGGACATCACGGCGGACCCGGCCCCAGCAGGGTGAACGCCCCGTACGCCCCCGACGCCAGCGCCAGCCCCGCCAGCACGATCACCACCGTCCGGTCCCGCAGCCGCGCCAGGGCCACCGCCGCCGGGAGCAGCAGCGGGAACGCGGGCATCATCAGGCGCGGCCGGGAGCCGAAGTAAGCGGCGCCGACCAACGAGATGACGACGATCCCGATGCCGTACACCAGCACCGGCAACGGCTGCCGCTGCCGGACGCACAGCCACACCACCCAGCCGACCAGCGCGAGCGCCGCGCACAGCCCCACCCCGGCGAGCGGCACCGGACCGGTCAGGTTCTCCCACACGAACCGGGCCAGCGCCACGCCCCCGTCGATGCTGTTACCCCACGCGGACTGCACCTCGAAGTACGCGGTCGGGCTGCCCTCCCGTACGGCGACGAAGACGACGTACCCGAGCCAGCCCAGCGGCGCGAGCAGCACCCCGGCGGCCATCCGGGCGGTCACCCGGCGCTCCTTCACCACCGTCACGATCGCCGTGATGCCGAGCGCCGCGACGAGCGCCGCCGCCGACGGCCGGGTCAGCCCCGCGCCCACGCACAGCGCGCCCGCCCAGATCCACCGGCCGCGCAGCACCGCGTACAGCGACCAGGCGGCGAGCGCGGTGAACAGCGTCTCCGTGTACGCCATCGACTGCACGAACGCCGTCGGGTACACGCCCCACAGCACCGCCAGCACCACCCCGCCGCGCCGCCCGGCGACCTGGGCCCCGACCGCGTATATCCCCCACGCGGCGGCGAGCGACGCCGCCCACGACACGACCAGCCCGGCGGTCGCGGCGTCGACCGGCAGGAGGGCGGCCAGACCCCGCTCCAGGGCGGGCAGCAGCGGGAAGAACGCCAGGTCGGAGTGGACGCTGCCATCGGGGAGCGTGACCTCGTGGCCGTACCCGTGCTCGGCGATCCGCACGTACCAGACGGAGTCCCAGCGGCCATTCAGCCGGTGCAGAGCGTCCTCACCGGCCACGGCGGCGGCGACCGCGAGGACCACCAGCCCCACCGCGCGCACCGCCGCGTAGCCCCACAGGGCGGGCGCGGCGGAGGCGGAGCGGTCATGGAGCCGGGACATGCGCTCGATTATCGCGGCCGCCACTGACAGCCGGCACCGGCAGCCGGCGCCGGCAGCCGGCGCCGGCAGTCAGTCGCCGGGCTCGTCGACCTCCTCGATCGGTACGTCGGTGACGCCCGCGACCATCATGTGCGGTGCGTCCTCGTCGCACTGGGAGAGGCTCACCGCCGCCCAGCGTGGGCCGCGCGGGGACGCGACCGGGCCCCACACCATCAGCTCGCCGTACAGGTCGAAGGCGCGCAGCTCCGCGAAGAGCGGCAGCACCGACTCGTCGTCGACCTCCCCCATGAGGAACGCCCGCATGCTCACCACCCGGTGCGGGCCCCACCGCTCCTCCAAGGCGCGCGTCAGGGCGGTGAGGTACTCGTCGGCCTCCGCCTGCGCGGCGTCCCACTCCGGGCCCGGGACACCGAAGTAGAAACGGCTCTCCCACAGGAGTTTCAACCGGAAACCGGCGCCATAGCTGCCGCTCCAGCCCTCCTCCTTGGACGGCTCCCACTGGGTGGGGCCGCTCGCCGGGAGTGGTTCGGCGAGCAGGGCGTCCACGGCGGCGACGGCCTGGCCGACGTCGAACGGGGTGCCCGTGGCCTTCACAGCTTGGCCCTCTCCATGGGGCGGGGCAGCGCCTCCAGGGCACCGGTGGCGCGGAGGGCGCGGTTGACGGCGACGAGGTCGTCGATGCCGCTTTCCGTATCGGAGAGGTCCAGCAGCAGCCCGCCCTGCTCGGTCGGCTCGCTCTTGCCGGGCAGCTCCTGGTCGCCGATGAGCGCGGCGCGCCGCTCCGACAGGTAGCCCGCCCAGCCGACGCACGCCTGGCCGGGCTCGCGGCCGTCGTCCTCCAGGGCGAGCTGGAGCTCCGTCTCCGTCACCTCGCCCCAGTCGACGTCCCACGTCTCGGCGAGGGCGCGGAGGACATCGGCGTACGGGAGGGACGGGCCGTCGTCCGGGGCGGTGACGGTCACCACCACGCTCATGGCGAGGTGATCGGACACCCCTCCCCCGGTACCGCTGACGGCCACCTTGACCGGGCTCGCGGTGGGCGTCGCCAGCGCCATGGCGTACCCCTTGCGGTCCGACCAGTCGTCGCCCGCGTTGTTCTCGCGCAGGTGCGCGGCGATGGCGTCGGGGTCCTGTACGTCGTCGACCGGCACCCAGGCGCCGAAGACCGCCGGGTCGATCTCCCGAAGCCGGGTGAGGAACGTGCTCCAGCGGACGGCCAGCTCCTGTTCCGATTCGGGCCTGGGCCCCCAGAAGCCCCGTACGACTCGCCTCATGGTCTGTCCTCCTCTGTAGGCTCCCCTCCGCGCATCCTAAGGACGGATTTTCACCCGCCGGGCTTCATCGGGCCGGAGATCGGCCGTTTCTGCGGCGTGTGGACGACCTTGATCGGCAGGTCCTCGTCGAGGAACGCCAGCCGCGCCGCCCGCGCGACCATCGGGTCCGAGAAGTGCCACTCGATGGCCCGGCCCCCCGAGGCGGCCACCTGTCCCCGCGCCTCCTCCAGGAACTTCGCCTTGCCGGACTCCGTGAGCTGCGCGATCGGCTTCCCGTCCTGCTTGGCGAGGTAGCTGGTGTAGCCGAGCTTGGCCTCCAGGAACGTCTGCCGGCCGGCGTCCCAGCCGTCGTACTCGACCGGCCGTCTCCCCGCGTCCGGATGCGGTACGACGTACTCCTTGCCGCGCACGGTGCCGCTGACCTGCTCCTGGTAGCGCAGCCACGCCTCGTTGAACCAGGTGGGCTCGGGGTTGCGGTTGCGGCCGCGCCAGGTGCCGTTGCCCTTGTCGGCGTCGCCCAGTTCGGGGTCCCTGAGGTCCTCGGCCCACGCCGGCGGCTCGTAGTTGCGCGGGTCGTTCTTGTCGCCGGGGGTGGGCGGCGGCCACTCCTTGGGCCCGTTGCGCTTCTTCTTGGCGTCCTCCACCGCCTGCTCGGCCGCGTCCGCGTCCCGGTCGGCCTGCCGGGCCGCCTCCGTCTTCGCCGGGTCGTCGCCCTCGCCGCAGGGCGGTTGGGCGAGCAGCCGTACGGGTGACGAGGCGAGGACTCCGGTGCCGCTGCCGGGGACGCCTTGCATGCGCGGGGCGTCGGTACGCCCGCCCCAACTGAACGTGCAGCCCTTGAGCCCGGCCTTCTCCGCGGCCTCGTCGGCGTGCCGGCGCGCCTCACGGGCGGCGGCCTCCGCCGCCTCGACGTCCCCCGCGTCGGCGGCCTTGCGCGCCTTGCCCGCCGCCTCGGACGCCTTCTGGGCGAGCTCCCCGACCTCGCCGAGCTTCCCGAGCTTGCCCAGTTTGCCGAGCTTGCCGACGAGCTTGGCCTCGCCGTAACCGGGGATGAAAAGGGACCCGACGTTCCACAGCACGGTGCCGATGGCCTGGCCCTGGTCGCCCCGGTTCCACATGTCCCGGACGTCGTCCCCGACGAACACGTCGTCGAGCACGGTCACGCTCATGCCGACGTTCGCCTTGCCCACGTCGAGGAGAGCGCCCAGGTAGTCGCCCTTCGCCCACTTGTCGAGGGCGCCCCCGGCGTCCTTCAGCCACTGCTCGCCGAGGTCCTTGCCGTACTCCTTGAGGCCTTCCAGGGCTTTGACGGGGTGCAGGATCGTCTCGAACGTACCGGTGATGTCACCCCACAGGCCGTCCTTGAAGACGCCCTCGAAGAACCCGCCGACCTGGCGGGCACCGCAGGAGAGGAAGGCGCCGATCCCGGAAGTACAGCTTTCACCATCCCCATCCCCATCCCCATCCCCTTCCTTGTCCCCGTCCTCCTCGTCGGAGGTGGCAGGGTCGTCCTGCCCGGTCCCGTCCTGCTCGCCCGTGCTGCCCCCGGGCCTCTCCCCGGCCTCCACTCCGGAGCCGTCACCCGCACCGGCTTCGCACCCCGCCCCCACCACCGCGCACACCGCCGACCGGAGCCCGCCGACGACCTGGCCGCCGGCGCCGGAAACGACCAGCGCCCCGACGATCGCGGCGACGAGCAGGACGAGCCCCACGTACTCCGTGGTCGTCTGCCCGCCCTGCGTACGCCACTTGACCATCCGGTCCCACCGGAACAGCCGGTGCACCGCACGCTCCCCGGCCGGCAGCAGGAACCACTCGTGCGATGACCCCCGGCACAGCAGCACGATGACGACGACGGGGATCACCAACTGCGGTACGCCCCGGCCGTCACCGCCCGTCAGGGAGCCGAGGGCGCCGACGACGAACCACGCCTGCACGGCGAGCAGCCCGCGCCGTACCCACACCCCGCCCGTCCACACCCGCCGGCTCACCAGGAACCCCGCCGTACCGGGCAACGCCCCGTACACCACCCAGGCGATCAGCTCCCCGTCCACGCCGCCCAGCGACGCGGCGAGCAGAAGCACCCCGGCCCCACCGAGCAGGGTGACCCCGAACACCACCCGCACCAGGACCAGTACGGCCTGAAGCGCACGCGGCATCGGCCGCCGCTGCGGCACAACTCCCCCACCACCGGCCCCTGTTGCAGACATGCCACGACGCTAGGGCGTCGCCCGCCCCCGGTCTTGGGCCCCAGGGCCCAACCTTTCCCCTATCCGGATGCAAGGGCACGGGCGGCGGCAGTGAGCCGGCCGACAACGGGTAGCCCCGCTGGGAACGATGGGGGGATACACACATGAAGAGAGATCTGACCGCGCTCGCGCAGGGCGGTGTACTGCTCACCGCGCGGGCGCTGGAGGCCGGCTGGCCCAAGCGCCGCCTGCACCGGCGGCTGCGCACCGAAGGCTGGACCCACGTGCGCCAAGGCGCCTGGGCGGCGCCCGGCAGGGCCGTGAACTGGGAGATCGAGGCCCGTGCGGTACAACTTCAGCGACCGCGCCTGGTCTGCAGCCACCGCACCGCCGCGATACTGCACCGCATCGAGCTCCTGCGCTCCACCCACGGCGGGCCGGAACCGGCCGAGTTCACCGATCCCCACACCGACGGCTCCTCCTGGCGCGGCCCCGGCCGTCGGGTGCACAGGCTCCCGCTCACGGACGCCGACTGCACCGTCCGGCGGGGCCTGAGGGTCACCACCCCGGCGCGCACGGTCGGCGACCTGATGCGGCGCGGCCCCCGGGACGACGCCCTGGTGTGCGCGGACTCGGCCCTGGCGAGGCGGGTGGTGCACGGGGTGCGCCGGCCCCCGCTCCTCGGGCAGGAGGACCTGCGCGCCGAGCTGTCCTCGGGCCGCCGCGGGGGCGCAGCGGCCCGCGAGTGGCTGGCCCTCACCGACCCCGCGTCGGGCTCGCCCGCGGAGACGATCGCACGGCTGCGGATGCACGACGCGGGCCTCCACCCGGAGTCACAGCCGCAGTTCCGAACCCCGGAAGGCCGCCGCGTCCAACCGGACTTCCTCTTCCGGAAGCAGGGCCTGGTCGTTGAGATCGAGGGGTACGCCTACCACGGCACGCGAGAGGCCCACGCCCGCGACATCCAGCGCTTCAACGACCTGATGGCCTGCCCGGGCGTACGGCACATCCTCCGCTTCACGGCAGCCGACGTGTTCCACCGCCCACACCACGTGATCGCCACCATCCACCAGGCCCTGACCCACCTGGACGCCCACCCCAAGTGACCGTCTGGGCCGCCCTCTCTCCGAGTGTGGCGGGCTCCGGCGTCCCCTCAAGGGCGCTTCGCGTCGGCTTCGCCGATGGGCTTCGCCCACCCTTGACCGGCCGCCTCCGCCCGCCTTTTCACACTCGGAGGGCGGCCCGGGGGAACGGGTCCAGGGGGGCGCCCATTGTCCCCTTGGGTTCTGGCCAAGAGGCGGGTGGCGGAGGGGCGCGGCAGCGGAATGGGGGGCTCTCTCTCGACTCAGCGGCAGACCGCCGTCGTCCGGCTGCGGCACAGGACCTCGCTCCTGCCGGTGGTGGGTGCGCGGCAGTGGTGTGGGGCGGCCGGGGTTGGGCTTGGCGGCTGCGGCCGGGTGGGGTGCTGCGGTGCAGGCACGTGGCTGGGGTTGGGTGGGGGCTTGGGACGGAGGAGCCCGAGAGGGGCTGCGGCCGAGGGCGGGGCTCCCCTGTTTGCTGGGCGGCAAGGGACACCCCCGGGGGAGCCTCAGAGGGCAGAGGCGTGTCCCTTCCCGCCCACAAGTCCCTGTTCCCGGTACTGGTGTGACCAGAGAGCCCGGTGGGGTGCTCCTGTGGGACCTGGGATGTCGGTGGTGTCACTGAGGCCTCCACCCGACGGCTCCACCGTCCCAGCCCCCGCCCAACCCCGGCCACCCGCCTGCACCCCAGCCCGAAACCGGCGGCCAGCCGCCGAGCCCAGCCCGGCCGCCCCACTCCACCCCCCGCGCCCCACCCACCGGCCCGCGCTCGGCGACGCACCGCAGCGACGTGCGACCGGGCCCGTGGACCCCGCACCCCCGGGCCGCCCTCCGAGTGTGAAAAGGCGGGCGGAGGCGGCCGGTCAAGGGTGGGCGAAGCCCATCGCGAAGCGACGCGAAGCGCCCTTGAGGGGACGCCGCAGCCCGCCACACTCGGAGAGAGGGCGGCCCACACGGCCCACCGTGAACGGGGCGTTCAGGCCGGGGGGGGAAGGCGGACAGGTCGGTCCACCTCCCGGCCTGGGAGCGGTACGTCAGCCGCG
This sequence comes from Streptomyces sp. NPDC049837, assembly GCF_040674455.1. NCBI lineage: Bacteria > Bacillati > Actinomycetota > Actinomycetes > Kitasatosporales > Streptomycetaceae > Streptomyces > Streptomyces sp. NPDC049837. Next base: position 633,901 of record NZ_JBFAMP010000003.1, read on the forward strand.
CGGGAAGGAGACCTCCACGCGACGGTTCTTCTTGCGGCCCTCCTCCGTGCTGTTGTCGGCGATCGGGTACTGCTCGCCGTAGCCGCGGATCTCGTACGTGATCCCGCCGGACGCGAGCAAGGGTGACAGCACCTTGTGCACGGCGTCCGCGCGCTGCTTGGAGAGCACGTCACCGTGGGCCGAGGAACCGAGGTTGTCGGTGAACCCGAAGATGCGGACCTTGGTGGCGTTCTGCTTCTTGATCTCCTCGGCGATGGCGGCGATTCGGGAGTGGGCGTCGGGCGTCAGCTTGGCGCTGTCCTTGCCGAAGAGGACCTCGGCCTGGAGGGCGAACTTCAGGTTCGAGCTCGTCTCCTCGCGCCGCTCCTCGCCGCCCTCGGACTCCACGATCGAGATGAGCGGCAGCACCTTCGCGGGCGCGAGCGTGGCCCCGTCGCGCATCTTGAGTCCCGGCGAGTTCCCGTCCACCTCAGGTGGCGGCACGGTCGACTCGGTGCCGGGCGGCGTGCTCGGGATGTCGTCGGCGTGCGCTGTGGCGGCGCCGGCGAACAGCACCACGGCAGCGAGCACGCACGCAGCAGGGCGGCGTACGGGGGTTCTGCGGGGGGAGAGGGTGGGGGTGCGCATCACGAGATCTCAATGGTCGCGACGGGCATCTGCGGGATCTGGATGTCCACCTGAGTCGTGTTCGCGGGCGGCGCGGGGAACTGGGCGAACATCGAGATGGTCTCACCGGCCTTCACCGTGGTGATCCCGGTCGTTGTCAGGGGGTAGCCCTCGGTGTCACGCAGAACGTAATAGCGCTTCTTCTCCGTCTTGTCCAAGAGCGTGATGCCGGCGAAGGAAGGGCCGGTCTGCTTCACGCTGACCTCCTGGCCACTCCATTGCGGAGGGGCGATCAGCATCTTGGACGACGGGTTCTTCAGGCTCCCGGTGACGGTGAGAAAGCCACCCTGGTCCCGCACAGCGCTGTGGATGACGATCTGGAAACCGTTGCTGCCGTTGATGGTGGCCAGCGTCGCACTGGTGTCTGGAACCGTCGGCCCGGTGTCCTCTGCGGGCTTACCGGGATCGGCCGGGGCCGAGGAGGCGCTGCCCGCCTTCTCCGGCTCCTTGTCGGCGCTGTCGCTTCCGCCGCCTTCGCCACCGCTGCCGCAGGCCGACAGGAGTACGGCCAGTGCCACAGCGGTGACTCCGGCCGCCGCTCTACGTACTGCCGTCCCGTACCGATTACTCATGAGTGCCATTCCTTTTCGTTCATTCGCGGTCAGTCCTCGGCGAGTCGGACGTCGAAGAGGTCGGACATGTCCGGGAGGTCAGTCGGGTCCAGATCCATGACGTCGCCCTCGCAGTCCAGGGACCCCGGGGAGGGCGCGCTGTCGTCATCGGCGGGGTCGAAGCTGCATCGAGGGACGACGATCGCCGTCGCTGTTGCCTCGGCGGTCAGGTTGTCCGTCCCGGGCAGAATGGTGTCCCCGACCGGCTTCTGGGACGTAACGCTCACCCTTGAGCCCCAGCGGCCGTCGTCCAACGGACGGCATTCCGCAACGTTGGCCTTGTTCTGGCCGGCGTAGTGGTGGCTCGCACCGCACCCGTCGAGCGTGGGGATGAGTGCACCGTCCAACAGGTCGCCAAGGTCATCGATCGTGAGGTCGAAACTGTCCCGTTGCTCCCGGGCTGCCGCCAGCGCTGCGGCGTCCGCCGCGGACTGGGCGCCATTGCGCGTAGCCCCGGCCTGGCCTACCGCGAAGAACGCGAGCGCGAGAAAGAGCAGGCTCGCCACTACGAAGATGTAGAGGGGCGAAGCCTGCCCGGTCTCGCGACTCGTGTGGTGACTGATCGTCAGCCACCGCCGACGATCGCTGTGACGCGCGCCAGCAGACCAGCGGCGATCGTGTCGCCCACACCCGACCCCACCACCGCCGCGATGATCACCCCCACCAGGATGATGATCCCGACGTACTCGACGGCTCCCTGGCCCCTGTCGCCCCGGCGCTTGAGTGCCGCAGCGGTCGTCTTGGCCCACGTACCCACGTACAGCGTGATGTTCGACATGGTGGTCTCCTCCGGGCTCGTTGGGAGGAACGTACGGCGGGAGGAGGTGTGCGGGCATGGGCCTGGGGGCCCAAGTGGGGGCCCAATCAGGGAGGTGGGGGTGGTCAGCCACGGGTCGGTCCCCCTCCGTGCCAGATGGCGATGGCCTGGCCTCGGCTTTCGGCGTTGAGCTTGGCGAAGATGCGGTTGATGTGGTTCTTGACCGTCTTCTGGCTGATGAAGCACGCGGCGGCGATCTGCTGGTTGGTCATGCCCGACGCGATCAGGTCCATCACCTCCGCCTCCCGTTGGCTCAGTAATGAATGTGCCATATTCGCTTGCTGCTGCGAAGAGGGTTGGGCAAACTCACGTTCCGCGAAGGAAATTCGCGACCCGGATGGCGTTGCAGGAGCATACTGCGCCCGCACCGCCGCCAGCAGGGCGTTCGACGCCGTGTGGGTGAAATGCGCCCGGCCCAGTTGGGCGTCGCGTACCGCGTCGACCAGTTGGGCGGCCGTGAACTCGCCGTGGACCAGGTAGCCGCACGCGCCGAGGCGGAGGGCTTCGTGGACGACGTCGGACTCGCGGCTGTAGGTGGTCATCAGGACCGGGGCCAGCCGGACCAGGTGGGGCAGGGCCGCGATGCCGTCGACGCCCGGCATGCGGACGTCGAGGAGGATGACGTCCGGGTGGTGGCGTACCGCGGCCTCGTACGCCTCGCGGCCGTCCGTCGCCTCGGCGGCGACCTCGATGTCCTCGCGGCCGGACAGCAGGGCGGTCAGGCCCGCCCGGACGACCGGGTTGTCGTCGGCGACGATCACTCGCAGGTGCTCATGCATGGTGGTGCACCCTCCGTTTCCAGCGCCCGGACCGGCAGCTCCAGCCGGACCTCCGTGCCCTTGGTGGCCCGCCCCCGGCCGATGCGGATGCGGGCGCCTATCGACGCGGCGCGCTCCACCATGCCGACGAGGCCGAAGTGGCCCGCGCGTCTCAGGTCGTCGAGCGTCGTACCGGTGGGCAGGCCGCGGCCGTCGTCGTACACGCTGAGCGTCAGGACGTCGTCCGCCACGCCCGACGACACGGTGATGTACGACGGGCGGCCGTGCCGGTGCGCGTTCTCCATGGCCTCCGAGGCGACGGCCAGGAGCTGGCGGGCCACCGCGTGCGGGACCGGGGGCGGGGCGGCGCCCAGCGGGCGGTATGTGGCGCGTACGCCGTGGCGGCGGGCGAAGTCGGCGGTACGGGCGGCCAGTTCCGCCGTGACGTCCACGCCACCGCCGTCCAGGCCCGATTCACGGCGGAGGTCGGCGAGCAGTTCGCGCGACTCGGCGGCGGCGCGGCGGGCGGAGCGGGCCACCAGTTCCGCCTGGCGGCGCACCGACAGGGGGTCCGCGCGGTCGGCGGTGGACGCCAGGCCGTCGGCGGCCAGGGCCAGGCCGTGCAGGGTCTTGGCGACCGAGTCGTGCATCTCGCGGGCGAGCCGCGCCCGTTCGGCCTCCACCGCGCCGTTCACGGCGAGGCGGGCCCGCGCCTCGGTGAGGGCCTGGCTCGCGGCGCCGAAGTCGAGGATGAGGCCCCGGAGGGTCGAGCCGACCGCGCCGGCGATCACGCACAGGCCGGGGAAGAGGAGGGAGGAGGGGTCGACCGAGACCTCGGTACTCACGCCGTAGGACAGCAGGAGGAGGAGGGACTGGAGGACGGCGAAGAACGCGGCGCCACGCCAGCCGTACAGCAGGCCGGCGAGCAGCGGCGTGCAGATGGTGACGTACGCGAGCGTCGACTCGGGCGACGCGGTGGCCAGCAGCAGCGCGCCGAACAGCATGTCGGCCGCGAGGACGGCCGGGTGGCGCAGCAGGACGCGGCCGAAGCGCTCCCAGTCGCGCAGGACGACGTACGACACCATGAAGGTGATGAGCACGGCGGTGCCGACGAGCCAGGTGCCGAGCCCCGGCGCGGCGCCGTCGAGGGCGAACGGGGACGCCAGCACGATCATCGCCAGCCGGAAGCCGAACACCTGGCGGCACAGCGCCTGGAGGGCGTTGATCTGGAGGGGGAGGGAGGGGTCGCGCGTCGCCGGCTTCGGGGTCATCGGGTCACCCGCCGATGATGTCCGCGAAGTCGACGCCGGAGCCGTAGTAGAAGCTCAGGGCGATCAGGATCATGGTCGCGGGCAGCATCACCATCGTCACGACGAGCGTGGTCTTCGGTACGGCCTTGGCGGCGCTGCGGCGCGCGTTCTGCGCGTCCGTGCGCCGCATGTCGTTGGCGATCTGGATCAGCGTGTCGACGATCGGCGCGCCCAGCTCCTCGCCCTGCTGGAGGGCGGTGACGAACATGGAGACCTGCTCGGAGGCGTTGCGCTTGCGCAGTTGGTCGAAGGCCTCGCGGCGGCTGACGCCCATGTCCATCTGGCGCAGCGTGATGCGCAGTTCGTCGGCCCAGGGGCCGGAGTACTTCTCGGCGACGCGTTCCAGGGCCTGGCGGAAGCCGAGGCCGGCGGAGACGACGACGGCGAGGACGTCGAGGAAGTCGGGCAAGGTGCGCTCGATGTCGTCCTTGCGGCGCCGGATGGCGAGCCGCAGCAGGACGTCGGTCCAGGTCAGCCCGTACGCCAGGATGACGACGGCGACGACGGCCTGGCCGCGCGCCAGCATGGCGAGGGCTGCGAGGACGCCGAGGAAGCCGTACACGGCGCGCCGGGCGGCGTACCGGTCGACGGTCATGCCGCCGGGGTTGCCCGCCATGTCGAGGCGGCGGCGCAGCGCGTCGACCCGCTTGGGGCCCATCATCCGCAGCACCGCGGGGGCCCAGCGCATGCCGAGCCGGTCGATGCCGGAGCCGACGGGCGTGGTGCGGGTGGCGCCGACCTCCAGGGCGAGCACCAGGTCGCCGGGGAGTCTGGCGTCGGCCCGGTACATGCGGATGCCGTGGAAGACGCCGTACACGGACAGGCCGATGACGGCCGCGTACAACAGGCCCATGGTGTGCCCTCCTTTCAGACCCGGATGCGGGAGAGGCGGCGGATGAGGACGAACCCGGCGGCGTACAGGCCGAAGGCGAGGACGGAGCCGATCTGGCCGGCGGCCGAGCCGGTCATCTTGTCCAGGGCGCCGGGGGCCATGCCGTTGATCATCAGCAGGAAGCACAGGCCGAGCAGTGGCAGGGCGAAGGCCGTCACCTTGACCTGGGAGAGGAGGGTGATGACCTCGCGCCGGGTCTCCTTGCGCTCTTCCAGGGTGCTGGTGAGGTTGCGCAGCGAGGTGACGACCTGGCCGCCGGCGCGGTTGGACAGCACCAGGGTGGAGACGAGGACGACGAGTTCGCGGGAGGGCAGGCGGTCGGCGAGGTCGCCGAGCGCGTCGTCGAGGCTGTGGCCGACGGCGAGCTGGTCGGCGACCTTGCGCAGCTCCTCGCCCGCCGGGTCGTCGAGCTCCTCGGCGGCCATGGCGATGGCGGTACGGAGGGCGAGGCCGGCCTGGGTGGCGTTGGCGAGGACGCGGGTCAGCTCGGGGAGCTGGTTGATGAACGCCTCGGTGCGCTTCTGGCGCTGCCAGTTGAGGAACGAGTTGGCGCCCCACAGGCCGGCCAGGGCGGCGAGGGCGCCGAAGAACGGGGCGAAGATCGCGCCGATCGTGAAGTGGACCCCGAGCAGGGCGGCCACCGCGTACACGGCGTACTCGCCGGGTGTGAGGTCCAGGCCAGTCGCCGCGATCTTGCGCTCGATGCGGCGGCCGAGGCGCGTGGCCCGGAGGCGCCGGTCGACGCCGGCGAAGCGGCGGCGCCGCCCGTCGAGCGGGACGTGTCCCGTCTGGGTCATCCGGGCCACGAGTGCCTGGCGCTGCGCCTTGCCGGACGCGTAGGCGTGCACGCCGGCGACGCCCAGCACACAGGCGAGGAGGGTGACGCCGAGCGTCAGGAGCGGGAGGTTGTCCATGGGGGTCCGTCGGTCCAGTCGGGGGCGGTCGGTCGGGGGCGGGGTGCGGGCGTGTCCTGTGGGTGGGTCGGGGGCGGTCGGTCGGGGGCGGGCTGCGGGCGTGTCCTGTGGGTGGGTCGGGGACGGTCGGTCCGGGGTCGGAGGCGGGTCGTGGAGCCGGCCGGTCAGGGGCCGGTCGGGCCCGTCAGCCGGTCGTCGCGCGGCGGAGGGCTAGCTGGTCGTCGGAGTGGGCGACGCCGAAGGCGGGCGGTACGGGTTCGCTCTTGAGGTAGAGGCGTTCGGCGACGCGGCGCGGGAGCGGGTGGTACTCGAAGTGGCCGTGGATCCTTCCGTCGGCGGCCATCGGCCGCGCGGCGAAGCGGCAGACGGTCACGATGCGGTACTCCTCGCGGCCATGGGAGTCGACGATCGCGATCTCGGTGATCTTGCGGGCGCCGTCGGCGTGCCGGGTGAGCTGGACGATGACGTCGACCGCGCTGTTGATCTGGTCCTTGATGGCGACGAACGGGACCTCCACCTCCGACATGGAGCCGAGGGTCTGGAGGCGCATCAGGGCGTCCTCGGCGCTGTTGGCGTGGACGGTGGCGAGGGAGCCGTCGTGGCCGGTGGACATCGCCTGGAGCATGTCGAGCGTCTCGCCGCCGCGGACCTCACCGACGATGATCCGGTCGGGGCGCATGCGCAGCGAGTTGCGTACGAGGTCGCGGATGGTGACACGGCCCTTGCCCTCGACGTTGGGCGGTCGCGCCTCCAGGGTGATGACGTGGGACTGCTGGAGCTGGAGCTCGGCGGAGTCCTCGATGGTGACGATGCGCTCCCCCTCGGGGATGAGGCCGGACAGCGCGTTGAGCAGGGTGGTCTTTCCGGTGCCGGTGGCGCCGGAGACGATCACGTTGAACTTGGCGCGGACGAGCCCGGCGAGCAGCATCACCATGTGCTCGTCGAGCGAGCCGAGGGCGACCATCTCCTGGAGCGTGAAGGCGCGCGGGAAGCGGCGGATGGTGAGGATGGGGCCGGAGAGGGACAGCGGCGGGATGATGACGTTGACGCGCTCGCCCGAGGGGAGCCGGGCGTCGACCATCGGGTTCGACTCGTCGACGCGACGATTGACGGTGGACACGATCCGCTCGATGGTCTGCATGAGTTGCTCGGTGGACGAGAACCGCATCGGGAGCTGTTCGAGGCGGCCGCGCCGCTCGACGAACACCTGCTCGGGGCCGTTGACCATGATCTCGCTGATGGAGGCGTCTTCCAGGAGCGGTTCGAGGATGCCCAGGCCGAGGGCCTCGTCGACGACCCGGCGGATGAGCTGGGAGCGCTCGGTGGAGGAGAGCACCGGGCCCTCGCGGCTGATGATGTGGCCGAGCACCCGCTCCAGCCGGGCGCGGCGCTCGGCGGTCGCCAGGGCGGACATCTCCGCGAGGTCGATCTCCTCCAGGAGTTTGACGCGGTAGACGCCGACGAGGTGGTTGTCCTCGCCCTTGCCGTTGACCGGCTCGGGACTGCTGATGCGCGCCCGCAAGCTCATGTCGTCTCAACTCCCTCAGTCGGTGGCGGGCGTGGTGACCGGCATGGTGGTGGACCTCTGTGCGTTCGGGAAGCTGAAGAGCGGGAGGACGGAGGGGATGGGGACGGTCGCGGTGGCCGTGACCTCGTCGCCTCCGATGCCGGAAACGCCGACGTCCGTGTCGAGCCAGGCGCTCGTGGCCGCCCGCCCCGCGCCCCCCGCGTCCGCCGTCGGGTCCTGTGACGCCACCCGGGCCGCCGCCCTCGACGCCGTACCCGCCTGCTGCACCGCGTACGCCACGAACCCGAGCTGGACGGCCGCCAGGGCGGCGATCAGGAGCACGGTGACCCAGCCGACGAACTCGACCGCCGACTGGCCGGCCTCCCGGTCGCGGGGCCTGCTCCACGCGTACGGCGTCATCGGTCGTCCTCCCTCGCCACGGCGGAGTGGCCCCGCACGTCGATGGGGATGTCGAAACCGGGGAAGAGGACGGGGACGTTCACCTGCACGGTCGCCGTGTAGAGGTCGCCCCCGCCCCCGCACTCCGCCGCCACCGTCCACGCCCCCGACACGCTCCCCCGCGCCGCCGCCGCGCACGCCCCGTCGCCGCCCACGGTGCCCGCCCGGGCCGCCTCGTCCGCCGCGTTGCCGGCCAGCGAGTAGGAGTAGCCCACGAGGGCGGCCTGCCAGAGCAGGACGATCACGCCGAGGACCACCGGGACCATCCCGGTGAACTCGACCGCGACCTGTCCCCGGTCCCCCGGGGCACCCCGGTCATTTCCGTAACGGCGTCCCATGACGTATCCCCGTATCCCCTACTTGCCCCGGCCGCGACGGAGGCCCACCGACCCCCGGTCGCCACGGAACTTCCCCTGCCTGCTTTCCCCTTCCGGCGCCTTCACGATCCCCAGCTCGCCCGCCAGTGCCCACAGCGCCTGCTTGACGGACGACTTGGCCTCCAGGTCCTGCATCCGGCCGGCGTCGACGACCGGCTGGAGTTCCTTGAAGTTCGCGGGTACGGAGGTGCGGGCGACACGCGTGCCGGTGATCTTCTCGACGAGCTGTGGCTGGATCTCCGTGTTGCGGATGTGCCGGTTGACCACCGTCACGGTCTCCTCCGCCTTGCGGATCTGGAGCCGGTCCCAGAGCCTGACCATGCGCTTGGCCGCCCGGACGGCCACGACGTCGGGCGTGAGGACCAGCAGCGTGGTGTCGGCCATCTCGATGGCGGCGGCGTTGGCGGTGTCCATGTGCGTACCGCAGTCGATGACGACGACCTCGTAGCGGTTGCGCAGCGCGCTGACGATCTGGCGGACGGACCGGTCGGTGACGTCCTCGCCCCGCTCGCCCTCCCCGGGCGCCAGCAGCAGGGCGATGCCGGACTGGTGGGCGTACAGGGCGTCCTGGAGCACCCGGGGCGATATGTCCTGGATGGTGGCGAGGTCCACGATGGACCGCCGGAACTGCACGTCCAGGTACGAGGCGATGTCCCCGGCCTGGAGGTCCAGGTCCGCGAGGGCGACGGACAGGCCGGACGCCCGGGCGGCGAGGGCGAGCTGGACCGCGGTGAGGGTGGTGCCGACCCCGCCCTTGGCGCCGCTCACGGTGACGACCCGGCCGCCCGGTCCGGTGAAGACGTCGCCGCCCTGTCCGAGGTGGCGCCGGACGCCCACGGACCAGGCGGCCGCGGACTGGACGCGCTGGACGAGCTCCTCGTACGACAGGGGCATGCCGACCAGGCCGCGGGCGCCGGAGTCCATGGCGGCCGAGTAGAGGCCGGGCCCGGCGTCGGCGGTGACGAGGACGACGCCGACCGCCGGGAAGCGGAGGGCGACCTCCCGGATGAGTTCGAGTGCGGGGACGGGCCCGATCCGCTCGTGGACCAGCACGACCTCGGGCAGTTCGTCCAGGGACTCGGCGGCGAGCCGGGCGAGGGTGTCGATCAGCGAGGTCGAGTCGGCGACCGGCGCGGCCGGTTCGGCGTCGGGGAGCTGGCTGAGGAGGGTGGTGATGGATCGGGCGGCGTCGGGGTCACCGACGGCCGGGAGGATGCGTGTGGTCATCCGGCCCTCACTTGTTCTTGTCTTCGTCGAGCGTGTAGCTGCCCTCGCCGGGCCGGAGGACGGTGGGGCTGTTCCTGGGCAGCAGCGCGAGCCGTACGTGCTCGGCGAACGACTCGGCGTACGCCACGCGCTGGGCGTCGGTGGTGGAGAGCGCGAAGGTGATCGGCACGGCCTCCCGGACGCCGACGCCCCGGTTGTCGTCCCGCTTGCCGTCGAGCGGGGTGAGCTTGCCGACGTCGAGGACGCGGGCGTTGGCGACGATGATGCGGGACTCGGCGACGGCGCCCTTCTCGCGGTTGTCGTCGTCGAAGGTGGCGAAGATGTTCACCAGCGAGCCGGCCGTGATCTTTCCGGCGACGCCGGTGGCGGCGTCAATCATGATGGCGATCTCCTGCTGGCCGCTTTCGAGCGCGGGCCGGTTGGCGATCATGTCCTCCTGGAGCAGTGAGCCCCTTTTGAGGTCCGTCACGGCGATCTTGTCCTTGACGACGGAGAGGTCGGTGACGGCGTTTCCGGAAAGCCAGCGCTCCGGCATCCTTATCTTCCGGAACTGGCCGGGCTGGAGAGCGGTGTAGGCCGCCACGTCGGCTTTCAGTTCGTACGCGTCGACTTCCGGGCCGACCTTGGAATTCACGTCGCTGATCACCGTGACCACACCGGCGAACGCGCCGAAGGCGCACAGGACCGAAAGGAGCAGGAGAATGACACCGCGGCGCTGACGTGAATTCATGGGCGGGGCGACCTCGCGAGTGGACGTAGGCGTGGACGTAGGCGTGGACGTGTACGAAGACGTGGGCGTGGGTGCGGGCACAGGCGCGGACGTGGGCGCGGACGGCGCCTTAAGCGGTCGGCGGCGTACCGGCGGCCGGGCGTCACGACACGCCCTGGACCGGCTCGGGCGGCACGAGCGGGGCCGAGCAGAATCCGCAGCGGTCTCCTATGAGGTCGATCCCGCACCAGGAACAGATCTCCCGCCGCACGGACGCGACGAGCTGGTAGAGGACCGAGATGTCGGGCAGGAAGGCCGCGAATTCGACAAGTTTCGCCGTCCCCCACCATTTCGGGGATTCGGCCGGGAGCGCGCTCTCCACCACTCCCCGAACCCGCCAGGCGGGTGCCAGCGTCTCGGTGACCCAGTCGGACGCCAACTGCCCGCGGGCCAGCATCATCTGCGTACCGAACTCGGGTCCGGCGAGCTGCTCTCCGGTGCCGATCCTGACGAGCTGCGGTGCCGGGTTGGCGAGGACGCCGAACTGGGAGCCGGGCACCCAGGACTTGGCGTGGGACTTCAGGCTCACCGGTACGCGGTCGAGCCGGGTGACGGTGTTGAGCAGGGCGCCCGCGTAGATGTAGTGGGACAGCAGCCGGGCGGCCGAGGCGACGACGCCGGCGCTGAAGTCGCAGATGGACAACTGGCGGAGCTGGCGTACGAGTACGGCGACGCCGAGCGGCGGGAGGTCCAGTTTCAGCAGGGCGATGCGGTCGCTCTCCAGGACGGAGCGGACGGTGTGCAGGCGGCGTTCGTGGGGGGCGGGGAGGGAGGCGGGGTAGAGGGCGACGACATAGCCGTGCTGCTCGACCATGACCTGCATGTCCGCGACGGCGGCGTCCAGCGGCTGCACGCCGGGGGACGGCAGAAGGGCCGCTGTGGGGGTCTGGTGATCGGTCGGTGGTAGCACCAGATCGGCACTGGTGACGGCAATTGCGGTCGGCACGCTGTTCCCCGTTCAGCTCCGGCCGCCGGCATTCCGGCGAACCGCAGACACTGCTCTGCCTGCTCCTCCACGCTCATCCCTGCCCACCCGCACTTTAGCCACGTCTCAGGGGCCAGAGAACAGCTTTCAGATCGCTCGATCGCTCTGCGTGGAGAGCCTGTGGGTGACCAATCAGGACGAAGGCGTCAGCAGTTAACTCCTGTTTCTTTCCACAGGTCTTGACAACTCGATTGGTCTGGACCAGTTTTACGGGAACGGCGGTGGCCACCGTTCCCCAGCACCTCCCCCACTCCCCCACCGGAGGCAGCACGTGGACCCCTCACACCGCACCCCCAGACGTCACCAACGATGGCTCGGAGGGGGCCTGGCGCTGGCCGTAGGCGCCGGGATCGCCCTCACCGGCGCGGCCGCCGGCACGGCGTACGCCGCCGACGTCAACGTCGCCAAGAACGCCGGCTTCGAGGCCGGTCTCGCCAACTGGAGCTGCTCGGCGGGCAGCGGCGCCACGGTCTCCTCACCCGTGCACGGCGGGAGCGCCGCGCTCAGGGCCACACCGAGCGGGCAGGACAACGCCCGGTGCGCGCAGACCGTGGCGGTCAGGCCCAGCTCCACGTACACGCTGAGCGCCTGGGTGCAGGGCGGCTACGCGTACCTCGGCGCGAGCGGCACCGGGACCACCGACGTGTCGACGTGGACGCCGGACTCGTCCGGCTGGAAGCAGCTCACCACCCGGTTCACCACGGGCGCGAACACCACGTCCGTGACGGTCTACACGCACGGCTGGTACGGGCAGGCCGCCTACTACGCGGACGACGTCTCCGTCTTCGGGCCCGACGGGGGCGGGGGCGGCGACCCCGACCCGGTGGTGCCCGCCACGCCCGCCGGGCTCACGGCCGGTGCGGTGACCCCGTCGTCCGTCGCCCTGAGCTGGAACCCCGTCTCCGGCGCGACCGGCTACAACGTCTACCGGGACGGCGCCAAGGTCCAGTCGGTGACCGGGACGTCGGCGACCGTGACCGGGCTGGCGGCGAACACCTCGTACAGCTTCCAGGTCAGCGCCACGAACGCGGCCGGTGAGTCGGCGAGGTCGGCGGCCGTGACCGGGAAGACGTCCACCGGCGGGACGAACCCGAACCCCGCCGTGCCCCGGCACGCGGTGACGGGCTACTGGCAGAACTTCAACAACGGCGCGACCGTGCAGAAGCTGCGGGACGTGCAGGCGCAGTACGACATCATCGCCGTGTCGTTCGCCGACTCGACCGCCACGCCCGGCCAGATCGTCTTCAACCTCGACCCGGCCGTCGGCTACGCCTCGGTCGCCGACTTCAAGGCCGACATCGCGGCGAAGAAGGCCGCCGGCAAGTCGGTGATCATCTCGGTGGGCGGCGAGAAGGGCAACGTCACCATCAACAGCGACGCGTCGGCGACGGCGTTCGCGAACAGCGCGTACGCCCTGATGCAGGAGTACGGCTTCAGCGGGGTCGACATCGACCTGGAGCACGGCATCAACTCCACGTACCTGACGAAGGCGCTGCGGCAGTTGTCGGCCAAGGCCGGGCCCGGGATGGTGCTGACGATGGCGCCGCAGACCATCGACATGCAGAACACCGGGACGGAGTACTTCAAGACGGCGCTGGCCGTGAAGGACATCCTGACCGTCGTCAACATGCAGTACTACAACAGCGGCTCGATGCTGGGCTGCGACGGCAAGGTGTACTCCCAGGGGTCGGTGGACTTCCTGACCGCCCTGGCCTGCATCCAGTTGGAGGGCGGCCTCGACCCCTCGCAGGTCGGGCTCGGCGTGCCCGCCTCACCGCGCGGCGCGGGCAGCGGCTACGTCGACCCGTCGATCGTGAAGAACGCGCTGGACTGCCTGACGCGCGGCACCGGCTGCGGCTCGTTCAAGCCGTCGAAGACGTACCCGGCGCTGCGCGGGGCGATGACCTGGTCCACGAACTGGGACGCCACGGCCGGCAACGCCTGGTCCAACGCGGTGGGACCGCACGTCCACAACCTGCCGTAGCCGCTCACGCGTGCGGCGGCCGGTTCGCCAGGTAGTAGTGCAGTACAGGGCCCAGTTCCGCCAGCCACTGGTGGAGCTGGGCCTTGCGCTTGGCGTCGATCCGGCACTCGTACAGCATGCCGCTGGGGTGGGCGACGGCCACCATGAGGACGGCGCCGCCGTGCGGGGAGGGCGCGTGGTGCACGGTGGCGACGGCCGGCCACGGGAAGTCCATGGTGTGGCCGTTGATCTCCAGGGACACCCCGGAGGCGTCCACGATCACGGAGTTGCGCCGGTCGTGGGCCACGAACTCGGGCCCGTCGGCGGGCGGCGGCGGCCCGTAGGGAGCGGGGTACGGGGCGGGACCGCCGTACGGCGCCTGGTGCGGGGCGCCGTAGGGGGCGGGACCGCCGTACGGCGCCGGCGGCGCGCCGTACGGCGGCTGTATCGGTGTCGGCGGGCCGAACCCGGGGGGCGTCGTCATGTCCTCCAGTATGGCCGCCGGTCGGGAGCCGTCCCTTACCAGGGCAGCTCGCGCACCTGCTGGACGCACAGCACCACGAACAGCAGCCCCGCCGCGCCCAGGACCCCGTTGCTCAGCCAGCCGTTGCGCCATTCGCGCGGCGTGCGGTCGGAGTTGAGGAGCCACACCAGGGTGAGCGCCAGGAACGGCATGAAGAAGGCGCCGATCACGCCGTAGACGATGACCAGGCCGAACGGCTGGTCCAGGAAGAGCAGGGCCATCGGCGGGAACGTCAGCCACAGCAGGTACGCGCGGAAGGGCAGCGACTTCTCGCGCACGCCGGCCGCGACCTCTTCGCCGGTGGTCGCGCCCCGCTTGCGGAAGTGGGTGACGAAGTCGGCGAACATCAGGCTCACGCCGTGCCACACGCCGATGAGGGACGTGATGGAGGTGGCGAAGAAGCCGATGAGGAACAGCTTGGAGGTGACGGTGCCGTACTGGTCGGCCAGTACGCCGCCGAGGTCGAGGAGTCCCTTGTCGCCCTTGGCGAGCGCGACGCCGGAGGAGTGCAGCAGTTCGGCGCCGACGAAGAGCATCGCGACGACGAAGACGCCGGTGGTGATGTAGGCGACGCGGTTGTCGAGGCGCATCACCTTCATCCATGACGTGTCGGTCCAGCCCTTGGCGTTGACCCAGTAGCCGTACGCGGCCAGCGTGATGGTGCCGCCGACGCCGCCGATCAGGCCGAGGGTGTAGATCAGGGAGCCGTCCGGCAGGACGGGCGCGAGGCCGGCGAGGGCTTCGCCGAGGTGCGGGGTGACCCGGATGGCGAGGTAGACGGTGACGACGAACATGACGCCGACGAGGAGGGTCATGACCTTCTCGAAGACCGCGTACCGGTTGAACCAGACGAAGGCCAGTCCGCCCACGCCGCACAGGACGGCCCACCACTTCAGGTCCATGACGCCCGGGAAGAGCGCCTGGAGGGGCAGCGCGCTGGAGGACATGGCGGCGGCGCCGTACACGAAGCCCCAGACGGCGACGTACACCGCGAAGTAGCCGGTGGTCCACGGGCCGAGGCTGCGCCAGCCGTCGAAGAGGGTGCGGCCGGTGGCCAGGTGCCAGCGCCCGGCGGCCTCGGCCAGCGAGATCTTGATGAGGCAGCCGACGACGGCCGCCCACAGGAGCGTGTACCCGAACTTGCTGCCCGCGATGAGCGTGGCGACGAGGTCGCCGGCGCCGACGCCGGTCGCGGCGACGACGATGCCCGGCCCGATGTAGCGCCAGCTCGCCTTGCGGGGCCGGGGGCCGGTGCCCTCGGTCTCGCCCTGTTGCGCGGTGTCTGCCATGCGTTGGCCGCCTTTCATTCGTCCCCTGATCACGCGACGTCACGTCACCAAAGCGCGGGGCGAGGTGATCGCGCAAGAGGTTCCGCGCCGGGACCACGGCCGAAGGCCTACTTGACGCGGTCATGCCACCGCCGGACGATGCCTCGCACGGGGAGACCCACCCCGTACCCCCCACCGCAGGAGACGACATGCGCTTGCGCATACGCGGCATACGACACACACGCGGCAGAAGGTCCGCCACCCTCACGGCCCTCCTGGCGCTCGCCGTCGCGGCCCCGCTCGCCGCCACCGCGACCGCGCCGCCCACCGACATCCCGGCCGCCTCCGCCGCCACCACGGAGGAGGTCATCCGCCAGTACGAGATCCACGGCCCCTCCACCCCCGCCGAACGCACCGCCATCGCCGCCACCGGCGTCGCGATCGACGAGGCCGACGACCACGCGGTCGTCGTCAGCGCCAACGCCGAGCAGGCGCGGGGGCTCCGCGCCCTCGGCCACAAGCTGGAGGCCCTGCCCGCCCCGCCCGACCGGACCGGCGGCAAGGCCGTCGGCGCCATGGACTTCCCCTCCGCCGACGCGCGGTACCACAACTACGCCGAGATGAACGCGGAGATCAGCCAGCGGCTCCAGCAGTACCCGAACATCATGAGCCGCCGCGTCATCGGCAAGTCGTACCAGGGCCGCGACATCGTCGCCATCAAGATCAGCGACAACGTGGCCACGGACGAGAACGAGCCCGAGATCCTCTTCACCCACCACCAGCACGCGCGCGAGCACCTGACCGTCGAGATGGCGCTGTACCTGATGCGCGAGTTCGGCGCCGGCTACGGCTCCGACTCCCGGATCACCAGCGCCGTCAACAACCGCGAGATCTGGATCGTGCCGGACCTCAACCCGGACGGCGGCGAGTACGACATCGCCACCGGCTCCTACCGGAGCTGGCGCAAGAACCGGCAGCCCAACTCCGGCTCCTCGTACATCGGCACGGACATGAACCGCAACTGGAACTACAAGTGGGGCTGCTGCGGCGGCTCCTCAGGCTCGTACTCCTCCGAGACCTACCGCGGCTCGGCCCCCGAGTCGGCCCCCGAGGTGAAGGTCGTCGCCGACTTCGTCCGCTCCCGCGTCGTGGGCGGCAAGCAGCAGATCAAGGCGGGCATCGACTTCCACACGTACAGCGAACTGGTGCTGTGGCCCTACGGCTACACCTACAACGACACGGCCCCCGGCCTGACCCAGGACGACCGTGACGCCTTCGCGACCGTCGGCCGCAAGATGGCCGCGAGCAACGGCTACACCCCCGAGCAGTCCAGCGACCTGTACATCACGGACGGGTCCATCGACGACTACCTGTGGGGCGCGCACAAGATCTTCGGCTACACCTTCGAGATGTACCCGCGTTCCGCCTCCGGCGGCGGCTTCTACCCGCCCGACGAGGTCATCGAACGCGAAACCAGCCGCAACCGCGACGCGGTGCTGCAACTGATCGAGAACGCCGACTGCATGTACCGCTCGATCGGCAAGGAGCAGCAGTACTGCGCGTGACCCGGAAATGACCGGCGCGGTACGGCGCTCGTGAAGCCGTACCGCGCCGGTTGGCGTTCGCCTACACCACCAGGCTCAGCGCGGCCGCGACGGCGAAGCCGGCGACCGACAGGACGGACTCCAGCACCGTCCAGGACTTGAGGGTGTCGCGCTCCGAGATGCCGAAGTACTTGGCGACGATCCAGAAGCCGCCGTCGTTGACGTGCGAGGCGAAGATGGAGCCGGCCGAGATCACCATGATGACGAGCGCCAGGAACGCCTGTGAGTGGCCGCCGTTCTCCACCAGCGGGAGCACGATGCCGGCCGTCGTGACGATGGCGACCGTCGCCGAGCCCTGGGCGACGCGCAGGACCAGGGAGATGAGGTAGGCGAGGACGACGACCGGCAGACCGATGCCGTTGAAGGTGTCGGAGAGCGCCTGGGCGACGCCGCTGCCCTTCAGTACGGCTCCGAAGACGCCACCCGCGCCGACGACGAGGAGGATGTTGCCGACCGGCTTGAGGGACTGGGTGGACACCGACTCCAGGGACGTACGGGACCAGCCGCGCCGGATGCCCAGCAGGTAGTACGCCATGACGAGGGCGATCGTCAGCGCGACGAAGGGGTTGCCGAAGAACTCCACGACCGAGCGGAGGGTGGTGGGCTCCAGCGCGATGGAGGAGAACGTGGCGGCGAGGATGAGGACGAGGGGCGTGCCGATGATGGTGAGGACGGTGGAGAGGGCGACCGGGGCCTCGGGGGCGCCCTTCCGGTCGGCGGCCACCGCCGCCTTCGCGTCCTCGGCGGCTTCCACCATGTCCTCCGGCACGGGGACGAAGAGGCGCTGGCCGATCCACGCGGCGTAGGCCCAGGCGGCGAGGACCGCCGGGACGCCGACGACGACGCCCATGAGGATGACCCAGCCGAGCGAGACGTGCAGCAGTCCGGCGGCGGCCACCGGGCCGGGGTGCGGGGGCAGGAAGGCGTGCGTCATGGACAGGCCGGCGAGCAGCGGCATCGCGTAGAGGAGGATCGAGCGGCCGGAGCGCTTGGCGGCCGCGTAAACGATCGGCGCGAGGACGAAGATGCCGACGTCGAAGAAGACGGGGATGCCGAAGATCAGGCCGGTCAGGCCCATGGCGAGCGGGGCGCGCCGCTCGCCGAACAGGCCGAGGAGGCGGGAGGACAGCACCTGGGCGCCGCCGGACACTTCGAGGATCGCGCCGAGCATGGTGCCGAGGCCGATGATGATGGCGACGTGGCCGAGGATGCCGCCCATGCCGGTCTCGATGACGGAGGTGGCGGCCGACTTCTGGACGGTGCCGAAGAGCTCGGTGACGGAGAGCCCGGCGGCGAGGCCGACGGCTATGGAGACGGCGAGCAGCGCGACGAACGGCTGGAGCCGGACCTTGATGATGAGGAAGAGCAGGAGGGCGATTCCGAGGGCGGCGACGGTGAGGAGACCGGCGGTGCCGTCGATGAGGAGGAGCAGTCCTCCGCTGTGCACGGGCATGGGATCTCATTTCGGGCAGGGCGGATCGCGGCACGGCGCTCCGGGGGTGAACGCCGTGCCGTGCTGCGGCTCGTGAAGGGGGATCAGTCCAGGACCGCCAGGGCGTCGATCTCGATGAGCAGGCCGGCGGGGAGGCCGACGTAGACCGTGGTGCGGGCGGCGGGGGGCACGGTCGGGTCGGCGAAGTACTCGTTGTAGATCTCGTTCATCTCGGCGAAGTGCGCCGTGTCCGTGAGGTAGACGCGCATCATCATCACGTCGTCCCAGCTCGCTCCGCCCTCCTTGAGGACGGCCTCGACGTTGGCGAGCGTCTGGAGGGTCTGTTCGCGCAGGGTCGGCCCGGCGGGGGTCGGCGCCTGTCCCTCGACGGCGGGGAGGAAGCCGACCTGGCCGGCGACCTGGAGGATGTTGCCCTTGCGGACGCCGTGGGAGAACTTGGCGGGCGGGGCGGTGTGGGTGGCGGGGGTGATCGCGATCTTCTCGGTGGTCATGCGGTCGCTTCCTTGGGTGGGGTGGTTCCTGAGTACTCGCGGCTGATGGCGTCGGCGGTGCGGCGCACCAGCGGGAGCAGGGCGAGGAGTTCGTCGGCGGTGACGACGACGTTGGGCGCGGACACCGACATGGCGGCGACGACCCGGCCGTCCGCGCCGCGGATGGGGGCCGCGACGCAGTTGATGGACTCCTCGTGGCCGCCGAGGTCGGTGGCCCAGCCCTGTTCGCGCACGGTCGCCAGCTCCTGGAGGAAGGCGGCGGCGTTCGGGATCGAACGGGGCGTGTACATGGGGTAGTCGAGCTTCGCGGCGAGCGCGCGGCGCTCGGGCTCGGGCAGGTCGGCGAGGAGCAGCTTCGCCACGGCGGCGACGGTGATGGCGACGGGTTTGCCGATGCGCGAGTACATCCGGACCGGGTAGCGGCTGTCGACCTTGTCGATGTAGAGCACCTCGCCCTCCTCGTACACGGCGAGGTGCACGGTGTGGCCGGTCTCCTCGCCCAGTCGTACGAGGTGGGGGTGGGCGATCTCGCGGATGTCGAGGTTCTCGACGGCTTCCTGCGCGAGGGCGAACAGGCGGGCGCCGAGGCGGTAGCGCTGGTCCTCCTGGCGGTAGACCAGGCCGTGCTCGTGGAGGGTGCGCAGCAGCCGCAGCGCGGTGGATTTGTGTACGCCGAGGGCGTCGGCGACCTGTCCGAGGTCGGCGGGGCCTCGCGCGAGCAGCGGCAGGATGCTGAGCGCGCGGTCGACGGTCTGGCTCATGGCGTACGTACCTCCTGGTCTTCCCCGGTCCGCATCCAGCCGGGGCCGAGGTGCAGTCTCCCCCAGGCGGTGTCGTCCAGGTCGGCGAGGCGGTCGGCGTGTGCGGTGGCGGGCGGGGCGCCGAGGTCCCCGGCGACGGTGAGCGCGGCGGCGGCCATGAGGTGCCCGTGCCGGAGGCGCTGTTTGAGCGCGAGCCCCCGGAGGGTGGCGGACAGGAACCCGGCGGCGAAGGCGTCCCCGGCGCCGACGGGGGCGACGACGTCCACGCGGGGGGCGGGCACGAAGGCGGCGGCGCCGCCCTCCGCGAACGCCGTCGCGCCGCGCCCGCCGTGCTTGACGACCAGGACCGCGGGTTCCGGGAGCGCCTCCCGGATGGATGCCGCGCCCCGCAGCCCCCACGCCGCCTCCGCCTCGTCCTCGCCGACGAACACGAGGTCGGCGTCCCGGGCCAGGCCGAGCAGGACGGCGGGGTCGGCGCCGCGCCACAGGCCGGGCCGGTGGTTGACGTCGAAGGAGACCAGGGGCCGGCCGGGGCGGCGGGCGGTGAGCGCGCGGGTGAGGGCGAGGCAGCCGTCCGAGAGCGCGGCGGTGATGCCGGACAGGTGCAGGACGCGGCCGGTGGCGACGTCCTCGTAGGGGACCGTCTCCGGGGACATCGCGGAGGCGGCGGATCCGGCGCGGTAGTAGACGACCTCGTGGGCGTCGGTGGCCCGGTCGGTGGCCGTGCGGAAGTAGACGCCCGTCGGGCGGTCGGGGTCGCGGCGTACGGCGGCGGTGTCGACCCCGTACGCGGCGACGGCCTCCACCAGGTGGTCGCCGAAGCCGTCGGCGCCGACGCGGCTGACCCACCGCGTCCGGTGGCCCGCCGCCGCCAGGGCGCAGGCGACGTTGGACTCGGCGCCCCCGATGGCGCGGGTGAAGGACGGCACGTCGGCGAGGCGGCCGGGGCGGGAAGGCAGGAATGTGACCATGGACTCGCCGAGACAGACGACGTCGGTTGCGGTCACGCTGGCGGCTCCTCACGGGGTCCGCCGGATCCATTGACCCGGCGTTGCGCCGGATGTTAGACACCACTGAGCGATATACGCAATGACCGTTGCAGAGCATGCAACAGATGGGGAGGGGTCGCCATGGCCACCGCACACCTCAGGGCCGAGCACCTCACGCGGGAGCGCATCGACCACCGCTTCAAGGGCCTCCCCATCGACGCCGAAGGGCTGACCGTCGGCGAGCTGGCCGCCCAGCGCCGCGACCTCTTCACCGGCGGCTTCACCACGCCCGTCCTCGCCCTCTCCGCCGAGGCCCTGGAGCACAACCTCGCGCTGCTGGAGACGTACGCCGAGCGGCACGGCCTCGCCTTCGCCCCGCACGGCAAGACGTCCATGGCGCCGCAGCTCTTCGACCGGCAGATCGAGTACGGCGCCTGGGGCATCACGGCGGCCGTGCCGCACCAGGCCCGCGTCTACCGGACCTTCGGCATCCGGCGGATCTTCCTCGCCAACGAGCTGGTCGACCCCGCCGCACTGCGCTGGCTCGCCGACGAGCTCGCCGCCGACCCGGACTTCCGCTTCATCTGTTACGTCGACTCCGTGCGCGGCGTCGAGCTGATGGACGAGGCCCTTTCCGGCAGGGCCCCGCGCCCGGTCGACGTCGTCGTCGAGCTCGGTGCGGGCGACGGCGCGCGCACCGGGGCGCGTACGGAGGCCGACTGCGCCGCCGTGGCGGACGCCGTCGCCGCGACGAGCACGCTGCGCCTGGTGGGCGTCGCCGGGTACGAGGGCGAGGTGCCGAACGCGACGCCCGACGCCGTGCGGGCCTGGCTGCACCGGCTCACGGCCATCGCCGTCGAGTTCGACAAGGCGGGCCGGTTCACCGACGGCCCGGACGAGATCGTGGTGAGCGCGGGCGGCAGCGCCTGGTTCGACACGGTCGCCGAGGTGTTCGCCGAACTGCCGCCGCTGTCCCGCCCGGTGCTCAAACTGCTGCGCTCCGGCGCGTACGTGTCCCACGACGACGGCCAGTACAGGAACCTCACCCCCTTCAACCGGGTCCCGGAGGAGGGCGCCCTCCAGCCCGCGTTCCGGCTGTGGGCCCAGGTGGTGTCCCGCCCGACGGCGGAGCAGGCCTTCGTCAACGCGGGCAAGCGGGACGCCGCGTACGACCTCCACCTCCCCGAGGCGCAGGTCGTCCGTTCCGCCCGCGACGGGTCGGTCCGCCCGGCGGACGGGATCACCGTGACCCGCCTCTCCGACCAGCACGCCTGGCTGGAGACGACGGCCGACGCCGAGCTGGAGGTGGGCGACTGGGTCGGCATGGGCCTGTCGCACCCGTGCACGTCGTTCGACAAGTGGCAGCTCATTCCGCTGGTCGAGGCGGACGGCACGGTCGTCGACTTCATCCGTACCTTCTTCTAGGAGCGGCCGGCATGGACCTCGTCATACGGGACGTACGCGTCGTCGACGGCACCGGTGGCCCGTCGTACCGCGCCGACGTCGGCGTCACCGGCGGCCGCATCGCCGCGATCCGCCGGGAGGGCGACCGCCCGCTGACCGGCGCGCGGCTCCTGGACGCGCACGGCCTGGCCCTGTCCCCCGGCTTCATCGACATGCACGCCCACAGCGACCTCGCGCTGCTCCGCGACCCGGACCACAGCGCCAAGGCCGCCCAGGGCGTCACGCTCGAAGTGCTGGGGCAGGACGGCCTGTCGTACGCGCCGGTGGACGACCGCACCCTCGACGAGGTCCGCCGGGCCATCACCGGGTGGAACGGCGACGGATCGGACATCGAGTTCGACTGGCGGACGGTCGGCGAGTACCTGGACCGGCTGGACCGCCAGGGCATCGCCGTCAACGCGGCCTACCTCATCCCCCAGGGGACGGTCCGGGCGTACGCCATGGGCTGGGAGGACCGCCCGCCGACCGACGCCGAACTCACCCGTATGAAGCGGCTCGTCGCCGAGGGCCTGGAGCAGGGCGCGGTCGGCATGTCGTCCGGCCTCACCTACACGCCCGGCATGTACGCGCGTGACGCCGAACTGACCGAGCTGTGCCGGGTCGTGGCGGCGTACGACGGCTACTACTGCCCGCACCACCGCAGTTACGGCGCCGGCGCCCTCCGGGCGTACGAGGAGATGCTCGCCCTCACCCGGGAGGCCGGCTGCGCGCTGCACCTGGCCCACGCCACCATGAACTTCGGCGTCAACAAGGGCAGGGCGCCCGAGCTGCTGGCGCTGCTCGACGGGGCGCTGGCGGACGGCGCCGACATCTCGCTCGACACCTACCCCTACACGCCCGGCTGCACGACGCTCGTCGCCCTGCTGCCGAGCTGGTCGAGCGAGGGCGGCCCGGAAGCGGTCCTGGCCCGGCTGCGGGACGACGCCACGGCCGAGCGCATCCGCCACCACCTCGAAGTCACCGGCTCGGACGGCTGTCACGGCGTACCCGTCGAGTGGGACACCATCGAGATCTCGGGCGTTTCCGCGCCGGGCCTGGCGCACCACGTCGGCCGCCGCCTGGACGGCTGGACGACCGCCCGGCGGCTGCTGATCGAGGACGGCCTCGGCACGACGATCCTCCAGCACGTGGGCCATGAGGAGAACGTCCGCGCGATCATGCGCCACCCCGTCCACACGGGCGGCTCGGACGGCATCCTCCAGGGCACCAAGCCCCACCCGCGCGCCTACGGCACCTTCCCCCACTACCTCGGGCGGTACGCGCGTGAGCTGGGCGTCCTGTCGCTGGAGGAGACCGTCGCCCACCTCACCTCCCGCCCGGCCGCCCGCCTCCGCCTCCCCGACCGGGGCCTGGTCCGCGAGGGCTACCGCGCCGACCTGGTCCTCTTCGACCCGGCCACGGTCGCGGCCGGCTCCACCTTCGCCGCTCCCCGCACCCTGCCGACCGGCATCCCGCACGTCCTGATCGACGGCCGCTTCGTCATCGAGGAAGGGCGGCGCACGGACGTCCTGGCGGGCCGGGCGGTGCGGCGGACCCTCTAGGTACGGGCGGCGTCCTGCTCCGCCGCGCGCGAGCCGGGCACCCGGCCGTCGCGGCCCGGGGCGGTGGCCGCCTCCTGGCGTACCAGCACCGTGCCCACGACGC
This sequence comes from Streptomyces sp. NPDC049837, assembly GCF_040674455.1. Classification (NCBI taxonomy): domain Bacteria; kingdom Bacillati; phylum Actinomycetota; class Actinomycetes; order Kitasatosporales; family Streptomycetaceae; genus Streptomyces; species Streptomyces sp. NPDC049837. The sequence goes on from NZ_JBFAMP010000003.1 coordinate 657,353, forward strand.
ACGCGGCGGCCGCGAGGGCGAAGCCGTACGCCGGGGTGCTGCCCGAGGGGGCCGTTTCGTAGGCGAGGGCGGTGGACAGGACCAGGACGACGCGGGCGGCGCGGCCGCGCGGGGCGGCGGCGGCGATCACGGTGGCGCCCCACAGGAGGTACCAGGGCTGGACCATCGGGGACAGGGCGACCAGGGCGAGGAGGGCCAGGCCGAGGGCGTGGACCGGGTCGGGGCGGCCGCGTGCGGAGCGCCGGGCCAGGTGGGCGATGAGCGCGAGCGCCGCGGCGAGGCCCAGGCGCTGGACGGTGGCCTTCACCGGGTCCGGGTCCGTGCCCAGCAGCAGGTGCAGCAGCTCGCCCAGGGCGAGGCCCAGGTCGCTGGTGGCCGACAGCGCGGTGTGGATCGTCCCGGCGACGCTCTGGGTCCGCAGCCAGCCGAACCCGGTGCCGGCGGCCAGTGTGGCGGCCACGGCCACCGCCCCGGCGATCGCCCCCGGCGCCAGCAGCCCCTTCGCCACGCGCCGTACGAGCGGGCCGGTCGCCGCCCTGCCGACGATCACGCCGATGAACAGCAGCGCCACCGCGGCCGGGGACTTGACCATCACCGCGAGCCCGACGACCGCGCTGCCCGCGATCCACCGGCCGCCCCGGGCGAGGACCACGCCCGCCAGCATGAGGGCGATCATCAGCCCGTCGTTGTGCATGCCGCCCACGACGTGCACGAGGAGGAGCGGGTTGAGCGCGCCGAGCCAGAGAGCACCGCTCTCCCCACCGGCGGAGGACCGCCCGAGCCGGCGCAGCGCCCAGACGATCAGGACCAGCGCCGCCACGGCGATCAGCCGCATGCCGAGTACCGCGGGCACGATCGTCCCGCCCGTCACCCAGGTCACGGCCTGCGCCAGTACCAGGAAGACCGGCCCGTACGGGGCGGGCGTGTCCGTCCAGTTCCCGCCGACGCTCGCGGCGGCGTCCCCGCCGAGCCCGGCAGGGTCGAGTACGGAGGGCCCGACGCCGTAGACGTCGTGGCCCTCCAGGACCATCGCGCCCTGGGCGACGTAGCTGTAGACGTCGGCGCTGTGGAGGGGCGGGGCGAGGAGCAGCGGGGCCGTCCACCAGCCGAGCGCGGTGAGCGTCTCGCGCACGGACGCCCCGGCCCGTCCATGGCCCCACCAGGCCACGACCAGGGCGGTCAGCCCGGCGTACGCGAGGACGCCGGCGGCCACCGTGACCCCCGGCCCGTGGGGGACCCAGATCCCCCACGGGTCGCGGGCCGGCAGCGCACCGGCGGCCCAGCCGCCGGCGGCCACCGCGGCCGACCCGGCCGCACCCAGCCGGCGGTACCCGGCAGCGCTCATTGCCCACATGACCCGCCAACCTATCGGGCGGGCCGGGCACGTCGTGCTACGGCTTGGGCAGGGCGCACCCCGGGCGGCCGAGGTCGATCTTGTTGCCGGTGCCGACGCAGGCGACGATGGTGTACGTCTGCTGGCCGTAGTTGATCCCGTGGCGGACGGTCACGGTGCCGTTCTCGTCGACCTCGCAGGGGTTGTTCATGGTGCAGCGCCGGCCGTCCTCGTTGCCGGTGTTGTTGACGCCGACGACCTTGCCGGTGGCGTTGTCGATGACGGGCGAGCCGGAGGTGCCGCCGATGGTGTCGCAGGCGGCGGTGTAGCGGATGGAGTCCTTCATCGTCCAGCCGGCTTCCTTCAGGCGGTACGCGAAGCCGTCGATCGAGCAGCCATAGATCCGCTTCCAGTAGCCGGAGACCACCTTGATGGCGGTGCCCTGGGCGGGGCGGGTGGCGTTCAGCTCCAGGGCCTTGATGCCGTACCGGCTCTGTATCTGGGCGTACGTGCTGGTCAGCTCGTACAGGGAGACGTCGGTGTCGGTCATGGTCGCGTACGCGATCCTGGCCGCGCGGAGGGTGGCGACCTTGGTGCCGGCGGAGTTGAGCAGGCTGAAGCTGCGGGTGGACGGCTTGTCGACGACAACCGTGCCGGGGCCGGGCATGCCGCTCTCCAGGCAGTGCCCGTTCGACAGGACGAGCGCGGGGTCGGTCGGCTGGGAGCCGGGTACGCGGACGACGGAACCGGAGCAGTTGCTGAGCGCGACGGTGCCGGCGAAGTCGACGGCGGCGGCGGTGGTCTTGGCGGTGGTCTTTGCGGTGGGGGCGGGCTTGTGGGGGGCGGGGGCCGGGGCTGCTGTGGCGGTGGTGGCGCCCGCTCCGAGGAGCGTGAGCGCGAGCAGCGCGCCGGCGAGAGGCTTTCGCATGTGGGGGGTCCCCTCTTGGGCGATGACTTTTGTCATGCGCATTGTGAGGGGCCGGGCACGGCCGGGAGGAGAGCGTTTTCGGCCGCGCGCGCCCGACGGGCCTGCGGGCCGGTCGTCAGTCGTCCGACAGCACCTGCGCGAAGCCCGTGTTCACGGCCAGGAGACCGCCATCGACGCGGAGGGTCGTGCCCGTGACCCAGGAGGCGTCCGGGGAGGCCAGGAAGGCCACCGCCGCCGCGATGTCCTCCGGCTCACCCACTCGGCCCAGCGGGTAGACCCGGCCGGCCAGGGCCTCCAGCTCGCCCTCCCGGCCCTCCCAGCCACGAGTGCGGATCGTGCCGGGGTTGACCTGGTTGACGCGGACGCCGCGCCGGGCGGCCTCGGCCGCCAGCGTGCGGGTGAGCGAGGTGAGCCCGGCCTTGGCGGCGCTGTACGCGTGGCCGCCGAAGGCCTGCTCGGCGTTGACCGACCCGATGTTCACGATCGCGCCGCGCCCCGACGCCGCCAGGTGCGGCAGCGCGGCCCGGGAGCACCGCAGCGCGCCGACCAGCGTGACGTCCAGGGAACGCTGCCAGGTCGCGTCGCTCTCGTCCTCGAAACGCGGGGCGTCCGGGGTGCGCGCGAAGGCGTTGTTGACGAGCACGTCCAGGCGGCCGAAGGTCTCCGCGGCGTACGCCACCGCCGCCCCGACCGCCGCCGGGTCGCTCACGTCGCACCCGTGCGCCGCCGCCTCCGGGATCGTGCCGGCCACCTCGCGCGCGAGGTCTCCGTCGATGTCGGCGACCAGCACCCGCGCGCCCTCGTCCGCGAGCCTCCGCGCGGTGGCCTCCCCGATGCCGCGTGCCGCGCCGGTGATCAGTACGCCGTACCCGTCGAAACGTCCCAGAGCGCCCATCCGGCGATGATCCCGCGCGCGTGCGGGGCGATCAAGGGCGCCCGCCCCCGCCACGCCCACCGCCGCCCACGGGGGCGAAGTGGCACAAAACACGAGGCGCCCCACCCGCCACCGCCGTAAGCTCGCGACATGCAGGTGATCCAGTCCACGAAGCTCGCCAACGTCTGTTACGAAATCCGGGGCCCGGTGCTCGAGGAGGCGATGCGGCTGGAGGCTGCGGGTCACCGGATCCTGAAGCTCAACACGGGCAACCCCGCCGCCTTCGGCTTCGAGTGCCCGCCCGCGATCCTCGAGGACATGCTCCGCAACCTCGGCGAGTCGCACGGCTACGGCGACGCCAAGGGCCTGCTGTCGGCCCGCCGGGCGGTGATGAGCCACTACGAGACCAAGGGCATCCCGCTCTCCGTCGAGGACATCTACCTCGGCAACGGCGTCTCCGAGCTGATCCAGATGGCGATGCAGGCGCTGCTCGACGACGGCGACGAGGTCCTCGTACCGGCGCCCGACTATCCGCTGTGGACGGCGTCCGTGTCCCTCGCGGGCGGTACGGCGGTGCACTACCGCTGCGACGAGCAGGCCGACTGGATGCCGGACCTCGCCGACATCGAGCGCAAGATCACCGACCGGACCAAGGCACTCGTCATCATCAACCCGAACAATCCGACGGGTGCGGTGTACGACGACGAGATGCTGCGCGGGCTGACCGAGATCGCCCGCCGCCACAACCTGGTGGTCTGCTCGGACGAGATCTACGACAAGATCCTCTACGACGGGGTCACGCACACCCCGACCGCCGCCATCGCGCCCGACCTGCTGGTCCTCACCTTCAACGGCATGTCGAAGAACTACCGGGTGGCCGGCTACCGCAGCGGCTGGCTGGCGGTGTGCGGGCCCAAGGCGCACGCCTCCTCGTACATCGAGGGCCTGACGATCCTCGCGAACATGCGACTGTGCGCCAACATGCCGGCGCAGCACGCCATCGCCGCCGCGCTCCAGGGGCGGCAGTCGATCGAGGCCCTGGTGCGGCCGGGCGGGCGGCTGCTGGAGCAGCGGGACGTGGCGTACGAGCTGCTGGTGCAGATCCCGGGCGTGACGTGCGTGAAGCCTAAGGGCGCGCTGTACCTGTTCCCGCGGCTCGACCCGGACGTCTACAAGATCAAGGACGACCGGCAGATGGTCCTCGACCTGCTGCGGGCCGAGAAGATCATGGTGGTGCACGGGACGGGCTTCAACTGGCACGAGCCGGACCACTTCCGGATCGTCACGCTGCCCAACGCCACGGATCTGGCGGACGCGGTGACGCGGATCGGGAACTTCCTCGACGGCTACAGCCAGCACTGACAGCCACACATGGAGTCAGCTCAACTTTAGACAGAATCCAAGGTAGGATGGTCTCCTGTCGAGAGCAGGAGGCCGTCCACCATGTACGAACCGATCCGCACCAAGTCGGTCCACCGGATGGCCGACGACGCCCAGGACCGCATCCCGCACCGCTCCCGCGAGGAGGAGCTGGACATCCAGCTCGCCGGGCACCTCGCCGCCCTGCTCGCCGTGACCGACGAGCTCGGCGACGACGCGGCGGCGGAGCGCATCGCCCAGCAGGTCGCCCGGCTGCGCGGCGCCCCGCCCGCCCGGCACGCGGGCCTCACCGGCGCCGACCCGGCGGCCCTGCACGGCCGCGCCCACGCCCTCGCGGGCCGCGCCCTGGTCGTCGCCGCCTCCCGGGCCGACACGGCCGCCGCGATCCTCGCCGCCGAGCGCATGGACGCGCACACCGCCGCGCTGAACGACCTCAGCGGCGAGCGCCGCCCCGTCAGCGCCCTCTGAACGGCCCCGGTCCGCGCCCGGGGAGGGCGCGGACCGGGTTGCCACCCCCTCACGACTCCGGCCTCGGACGCCGCCTGATCGGTGCGTCCGAGGCCGGAGTCGTCGGCGCGTCAAGGCCGGCGCGACGTGGGCGCGGTGTCTTCCGGACTCGCGCCCGAAGCGCGCGGCCCGGAAGCGGGCGTCCGTCACCGCGCACCGCGGTTCGCCGCTCACCGCCTCCGCGCCCACGACGACCCGCCGCGCCGACTCGCCGGGCGCGATGCTCCCGACGTACGCCGTGCCCGTCCCGGACACCCGCCCTTCACCGTCCCGGAACTCCACGCCGATCGTGTACGCGCCCGGCCGCGCCGCCCGGCTGGTGACCGTCAGCCCGGCGACCGGCCGGCCACTGACCGGGTCGGCCGCGCAGGAGGCGACGGTCACGTCGTCGGACGGGAACCTCAGGTTCCGGTGGTTCTCCCCCACCGCGTGGATGTAGAGGCCGATCCCCACGACGGGCGCGACCACCAGGACGCCGGCCAGCACGAGCAGCACGATCGTCGCGTCGGTCGGCCCCGTCCTGGGCGGCGTCAGCGGCGTACCCACACCGTCGCCTCGGCGCTCGACGCCTCGTGGACGTCGTCACCCGCGTAGCCGACGGTGTACGTCACCGAGCCGCGCACCCGGGGCAGGTCCTTGATCGTGAACGTGCCGTCGGCCGCGACCGCCACCGAGGTGAGCGCTCCCGTGCCGAGCCGGTCGGCGCGCTGGACGGCCAGCGTGATCCCGGACGGCAGCGGCCGCCCCTGGGCGGTGAGCTTGCCGGTGATCTCCAGGCCCGCGCTCATGGACGCCTCGGCGGGCGCGGTGAGCGTGATCGCGGTGGGCGCCTTGGCCACGGACACGGTCAGGCTGACGTCCTGGGCCGGGCGGTGGGTGAGGTCGCCGAGGAAGGACAGCGTGTACGTCGACTCGCCCACCCGCGCGGGCACGTCAAGCACGGTGAACGTCCCGTCGGCGGCCACCTCGGCGGCGGCGATCTTGCGCGTGCCGTCCGCGTCGGTGCGTACGGCCGTGACCTCGACCGGCTCGGCGGGCGCGGGGCCGTCCAGCTCCAGGCGGCCCCGGATGCCGACCGGCTCCCCGACGACGGCCTGGGCGGGGGTGGAGGTGAGCCCGCCGGTGAAGCGGGAGTCGTACTGGGCGGCCGGCGGCTGGATGACGTGCAGCCAGAAGGCGTTGCCGTACGCGTTGGTGGTGAGGGCGAAGAGCCGGGCGCCGTCCTTGGACCAGCCGAGGCCGCGCGGGACGACCCGGTTCCCGTCGACCTCGCCCTCGTAGGCGAATTCGAGCGGTGCGGTGCCGTTCGCCGGGTCGGCGGGCTGGATCAGCAGGTCGGGTGTCGAGCCGCCGGCCGATGCGCCGCGCGCGACGTACTTCCCGTCGCCGCTGAAGGACACGGCACTGGCCACCGCCCCGGCGGGCAGCGGCTGGTAGGGGGTCGCCGCGTCCGACAGGTCGCCGGAGTTCAGCAGCCGGGTGCCGTGGGCGGCGTCGGCGACCGCGACGTGCTTGCCGTCGGCGCTGACCGCGATGTCCTTCAGGTCGAGCGCGCCCTTGCCCTCGGCGTCCGCGAAGCGGCGCGCGTCGCCCCGTACGGGGGTGGAACCGCTGGTGTCGTACGAGGTGAGGAACGGGTTGGCGGCCTGCGGGCCCTTGGCCTGGCCCATGAACAGCCGGTTCGGCGCTCCCGCGCCCGTTTCGAGCAGCACCTCGCCGGGAGCGTTCCAACCGGTCCGCGCGTGGACGCCGTCGACGATCGAGTCCAGCTCGGTCGGGTTCTGGTCGCAGTAGTAGTCGCTGGAGGCAAAGGTGGTGGTGTGCCAGCGCTTGGTGCCGGTGACGGCCAGGTCACGGGTGCAGGAGTCCTGGTGTACGACGGTATGGCCCGTCTCCTGGAGGGTCAGGGCGTCGTAGGCGACGATGAGTTCGCGCTGGCCCACGTAGAGCGTGGTGGCGTCCTCGCTCACCGCCAGGCCGGAGGCGCGGGTGGCGGTCTGGAACTGGCCGACCCGCCGGCCCTCGAAGTCGTAGGCGACGACCGTGCCGCCGTAGCGCGCGTCGCTCGCCTTGTCGGAGACGAAGACACGCTGGTTCGCCGAGTCGACGACCATGTCGGAGAACGAGGAGATCGGCAGTTTGGCGACGACGTCGCTCGCCCCGGCGGCGTACGCGGCGGGCGCGGCGGCCGCGACCAGGCCGGTGGTGCCGAGCGTGAGCGAGAGGGCGACGAGCGTGGACGTGACGCGTCGCCGGGAACGTGCGGAACGTACGGACGTATTCAATTGGGCCCCCCACAGGCGTGATTGGCCCTCCCCGTGAGGAGAGGGACACGTGGGGGAAATGTAACCGCCGTGCACGGATTGCGCACAGGGGTTCGAGAGCGTGCCGTGAAAAGTTCGGCCCCCGAAGCCTGAGGGGGCTTCGGGGGCCGAGGGAATCGTGGCGGACCGTCGTGACCCCACTGGTCAGGGCGGTTGTCGGGGCAGCCCGCCACGAGTCATGAGGGGCGCGGGCTCGGCTCGGCCGGCTCAGCCCAGGCGCTCCACCAGCGCGCGGTACTCGTCCCACAGCTCCTTCGGCGTGTGGTCGCCGAAGGTGTTGAGGTGCTCGGGCACCAGAGCGGCCTCCTCGCGCCAGACCTCGGTGTCGACCTTCAGCAGGAAGTCGAGGTCCTCCTCCGGCAGTTCCAGCCCGTCGGTGTCGAGGGCCTCGCGCGTCGGCAGGATGCCGATCGGGGTCTCGACGCCCTCGGCCTTGCCGTCCAGGCGCTCGACGATCCACTTCAGGACGCGGCTGTTCTCGCCGAAGCCGGGCCAGACGAACTTGCCGGCGTCGTTCTTGCGGAACCAGTTGACGTAGTAGATCTTCGGCAGCTTGGCGGCGTCCGCGTTCTTGCCGACCTTGATCCAGTGCGCCATGTAGTCGCCCATGTTGTAGCCGCAGAACGGCAGCATGGCGAACGGGTCGCGGCGCAGCTCGCCGACCTTGCCCTCGGCGGCGGCGGTCTTCTCGCTGGCGACGTTGGCGCCGAGGAAGACGCCGTGCTGCCAGTCGAAGGACTCGGTGACCAGCGGGACGGCGGTGGCGCGGCGGCCGCCGAAGAGGATCGCCGAGATCGGCACGCCCTTGGGGTCCTCCCACTCGGGCGCGATGATCGGGCACTGCGAGGCGGGCACAGTGAAGCGGGCGTTGGGGTGGGCGGCCGGGGTCTCGGAGTCCGGCGTCCAGTCGTTGCCCTTCCAGTCCGTGAGGTGCTTCGGCGCCTCCTCGGTCATGCCCTCCCACCACACGTCGTTGTCGTCGGTGAGCGCGACGTTGGTGAAGACGGCGTTGCCCCACAGGGTCTTCATGGCGTTGGCGTTGGTGTGCTCGCCGGTGCCGGGCGCGACGCCGAAGAAACCGGCCTCGGGGTTGATCGCGTACAGCCGGCCGTCCTCGCCGAACCGCATCCACGCGATGTCGTCGCCGATCGTCTCGACGGTCCAGCCGGAGATCGTGGGCTCCAGCATCGCGAGGTTGGTCTTCCCGCATGCGGACGGGAAGGCGGCGGCGACGTACTTCGACTCGCCCTGCGGCGGGGTGAGCTTGAGGATCAGCATGTGCTCGGCCAGCCAGCCCTCGTCGCGCGCCATGACGGACGCGATGCGCAGGGCGTAGCACTTCTTGCCGAGGAGGGCGTTGCCGCCGTAGCCGGAGCCGTAGGACCAGATCTCACGGCTCTCGGGGAAGTGCGAGATGTACTTGGTGGAGTTGCAGGGCCACGGCACGTCCTCCTGGCCCTCCTCCAGCGGGGCGCCGAGGGTGTGGACGGCCTTGACGAAGAAGCCGTCGTCGCCGAGCTGGTCGAGGACGGCCTGGCCCATGCGGGTCATGGTGCGCATGGAGACGGCGACGTACGCGGAGTCGGTGATCTCGACGCCGATGGCGGAGAGCGGCGAACCGAGCGGGCCCATGCAGAAGGGCACGACGTACATCGTGCGGCCCTTCATGGAGCCGCGGAAGATCCCCTTCTCACCGGCGAAGATCTCCTTCATCTCCGCCGGGGCCTTCCAGTGGTTGGTCGGGCCCGCGTCCTCCTCCTTCTCGGAGCAGATGAAGGTGCGGTCCTCCACGCGTGCCACGTCGGTGGGGTCGGACGCGGCGTAGTACGAGTTCGGACGCTTGATCGGGTCGAGCTTGCGGAACGTGCCCTTGGCGACGAGCTCCTCGCACAGGCGCTCGTACTCCGCCTCTGAACCGTCACACCAGACGACGCTGTCCGGCTGCGTGATTGCTGCGATCTCGTCGACCCAGGAGATCAGCTCCTGGTGATTGGTGGGGACGGTGGTGGGAGCCGCATTACCGCGCGCCACGATTGCTCCTTGTTGAGGGGTTTTGGGTTGTCTGCCCCGTGGGGGCTGCGACCCGGATGCTTCACTGCATGGATCATTGGCGCTCATCCGGTGCCGACCGCACTCATCTGATCATCCGTGCCCTATGCGCATATGTCCAGAGGGCCTCTCACGTGAGCATTGCCACTCCTGCCCGGTACCTACAGGGCCGTCGGTAGCATTCCCGGCATGACTGCAGCCGTGTCCGAAGTGACCGAGATAGACCCTCCGCCGGTGAAACCGAGGCTGCGCGGCTGGCTGCACGCGGGCATGTTCCCGGCCGCCCTCGTGGCGGGCGTCGTCCTCACGGCGCTCGCCGACTCGACGCGCGGCCGGATCGCCTGCGGCATCTACGCCGTCACCGCCTGCCTGCTCTTCGGTGTGAGCGCCCTCTACCACCGGGGCGACTGGGGCCCGCGCGCCACCGCCGTGCTGCGCCGGCTGGACCACGCCAATATCTTCCTGATCATCGCGGGCACCTATACCCCGCTGACGCTGCTCCTGCTCCCCCACTCCACCGGGCGGGTGCTCTTGTGGGCGGTCTGGGCGGCCGCGGTGGCGGGGATCGCCTTCAGAGTGTTCTGGGTCGGCGCCCCGCGCTGGCTGTACACGCCCTGCTACATCGCGATGGGCTGGGCGGCGGTCTTCTTCCTCCCCGACTTCCTGCGCACCGGCGGTATCGCGGTGCTGGTCCTGGTGGTCGTCGGCGGGGTGCTCTACAGCCTGGGCGGCATGGTCTACGGGCTGAAGCGCCCGAACCCCTCGCCGCGGTGGTTCGGCTTCCACGAGGTCTTCCACTCCCTCACGCTCGCGGCGTTCGTCGTCCACTACGTCGGCATCTCGCTCGTGGCCTACCAGCACGCCTGACCCATACCGACGCACCCGAAACGGCCGTGGCGCTCCGACGCCACGGCCGTTTGCGATGGCCGACAATGAGCCATATGGCCGCCGAATTCCTCGACTCGCTCGATCAGCTCACCGCCACGCACCCGCCCATGGGGCTGCGCGAGCGCAAGAAGCTCAAGACCCGGATCGCCATCCGCCGGGCCACCTACCGGCTGATCGCCGAGCAGGGGTACGAGGCGACCACCGTCGAGCAGATCGCCGAGGCGGCCGAGGTGTCGCCGAGCACCGTGTTCCGGTACTTCCCCACCAAGGAGGACATCGTCCTCACCGACGAGTACGACCCGGTGATCGAGAAGGCGCTGGCTGAGCGGCCCGCCGGCGAGGACCCGCTGGAATCCCTCCGTGTCGTCATGACGCGGGCCACCGCCGCCCTCCTGGAGCACGAGCCGGAGGAGATGCGCGAGCGGGCCCGGCTGATGGTGGAGGTCCCGGCGATACGCGCCCGGATGACCGAGACGATGGCCGAGACCTCCCAGGTGCTGGCGCGCCTGCTCGCCGACCGCACCGGCCGGGCGGCGGACGACCTGGAGGTGCGGGTCTTCACCGCCGCCGTGATGAGCGCGCTGTGCGAGGCGACGGCCTACTGGGCCGAGCGCGACCAGCGGGACGATCTGGTCGCGCTCGTGCACCGCACCCTGGACACGCTCAGGGGCGGGCTTTCCCTGTAGGCGAGGCCCTCCGGACGTCCCCCTTTCCGCACGCCACGCCGTCCCGGTCCGGGTCGAGCCGCAGCGGGTCGTCCTTGCCGTTGACCTTCAGACGGCCGTAGTCGTGGGCCGCCAGCCAGTCGCAGCGGGCCTTCGTCGTCGCCTTCACCGCCCGCGGGAACACCGTCGGTACGCACACGCCCGCCGAGCCGTAGTGCCGGTCACACCCGGCGATCCGGGGGCTCACCGGGGCGGAGTCCCGTTTCTTCAGCGCCTTCCTCGGCGTCGCGGCCAGGTCGCCGGCGAAGTCGTGGACGTGCGCCGACCGCTCCGCCTCGGCGGCCATCGCCGCCGGTCCGCCCAGGTGCACCCACTGGGCGATGGACGGGATGCCGTTCGCGTCGACCGCGAAGAGCATGTACCAGCCGGGCGGGGCGAGGTTCGGATTGCCGGTGACGTTCAGGTCGACCGTACGGTCGTCGATGACGGACAGCGGCAGGTCCACGAACCGCTGGTTGGGGTCGGAGGAGTGGGTGACGGCGGCCGGGCGGATCAGCTCGGCCTTGGCGATCGGCCGGTCCACCGTGATCCGCTGCGTGTCGCCGTAGTTCCACCGGCTGTCGATCACGGAAGTGATCCGCGGGCGCGGGCCCTTGAGCAGGTACGGCGGCGTGTAGACCGACACGTCGTGGTTGTACGAGCCGTTGCCGGGGTTGTCGCCGACCGCCATCACCCGGCCGTCGGGCAGCAGGAACGCCGACGAGTGGTAGCCGCGCGGCACCGGGTCGGCGGCCATTCCCGCCTGGTAGGTGTCGGTCGCCGGGTCGAAGATCGACGCCTCGAACACCGGGTCGGCCCGGTCGTGCAGCGCGCCGCCGGTCTCCAGGACCTTGCCGTCCGGCAGCAGCACGGCCGACACGTACATCTTGCCCTCGTCGCCGGTCTGCGGGCGCTTGCCCTGGCCCTGGTCGACCAGGCCGTGCGGGATCGGCGGTCCGGCGACGTACCCCGGGTTGGGCTGCTTGAGGTCGATGATGTCGGTGAGGCGGTTGGCGGCGGGGTTGCGCTCGTTGTTGCCGCCGCCGATGGTCAGCACCCGCTGGTCCTGCGCCGGGGGCAGCAGGACGCTCGCCGACTCGTCGCGCTCGTCCTTGTTCCTCAGGCCCGGTACGTCGGTGATGGTGTTGGTGTCGTAGTCGTAGATCGAGGCGCCGGTGCCCGGGGTGCCGTTGCCGAAGGTGTGGCTGCCGGAGTAGAACAGCCGCCCGTCCTGCATGAGGATCATCGACGGGTACAGGCCCCAGTACGACCAGGTCTGCTTCACCTCGTTGATGGGCAGCCACTTGTTCTGCGCGGCCGAGAACTTCTCCGCCGTCACATTGCCGGTCGAGTCCTCCTTGAGGCCGCCGAAGGAGATCACGTCACCATTGCCGAGGATCGTCGCCGACGGGTACCAGTGCCCGTCGTGCATGTCGTTGGTCCTGACGTACGACTCGGTGGCCGGGTCGAAGATGTACGAGTCCTTCAGGCCCTGGTAGCCGATCTTGCCGTCGGCCGACGGATAGCCCTTGTTGCCGCTCATCACCAGCACCCGGCCGTCGGACAACTGCACATGGCCGGCGCAGAACATGTCGACGGGCGTGGGGATGGTCTTGAAGGAGCCGTTCGCCGGGTCGTACACGGCGGAGGTGAACGTCCCGGCCCTGAACATCTCCGGGTCGTTCCCGGAGCCCGCGATCAGCAGCACCTTGCCGTTGTGCAGCACGACGGAGTGCATGGAGCGGACCGGGTTCTTCGTGGGGAGGACCTCCCACTTGCCCTTGGCGCACTCCTCCGCCGTCCCCGTGCACACCGGGTCGGGCGCGGCCGGGGTGACCTCCTCCATCACGTAGTCGTCGGTGGTGACGCTGCCGGTGCCGAAGACGGACACACCCCAGGCGATCCGGTCGGTGCCGGGCGGCACGACGGGCGTGCGCACCTCGGCGCGGGTGTAGTCACCGGCGAGCGGGAGGGTCTTGAGGTCGGTCCAGTACTGCCAGCCGGCGGTGGTGTCGTGCCGGAAGAGTGTGATCGCCGTGTCGGGGGTCGTCGACTTGTACCAGAGCGACAGGTCGTACTGCCGGTCGGCGGCGACGGCCGGGGCGCAGGCGTCCGACTCGGTGATGAGCGCCTTGCGGTCGCCGTCGAGGCGGCGGGTCAGCTCGACCTTCATGGCGGCGCCGCCCGAGTGGGCGTCGGTGGTGGTGGTGAACGTGAAGTCGTTGTCCCCCCAGCCGGACCTGGACCAGCACTCCGGCATGCCGGTGTGGTCGGTGCCCGGGGTCTCGAAGCCGGGGTTCTTGATGAGGTTGATCCCGGCGTTCGCCGGGGACTGGGCCGCCAGGAGCAGGCCGGACGTCATGGCTCCGATGGCGAGCAGCGCCACTCTTCGCCGTCGTCGAGGGAGCCGTCGTGGAGGGACCGGTTTCACCGGACGTTCCTTTGTCACCGGACGTTCCTTCCCGTGCGGGCCGCACGCGCTCTGCGGGGCAGGTAGACCAGCGCCTCGGTCCCGGCGAAGCGCAGGACGAACGTGGTCAGCAGCGCGAGGGCGGTGGCGGGCAGCACCGCGAGGTGGAGCTGCCCGACGAACAGGGCGATCAGCGGTATGCGGAGGACGAGGTCGGCGTTGGCGAGCAGCGCGAAGCGCCCCACGCGGTCGGCCCAGTGCCGGTGGTGGCGGCGGTCGCGGAACAGCAGCACCTCGATGAGGAGGAAGTTCCAGGCGACACCGAGCTGGTTGGCGAGGATCTCGGCGGGCAGGTAGTGCACCCCCGCGCCGGTGAGGACGTACAGGGCGGCCAGGTTCGGTACGAAGCCGGTGAGGCCGATCAGCCCGAACGCGACCATGCGGGCGAGCGGGGAGGCGGTGCGCAGCTCGACGAGGTGGCGGAGGAACCGCAGCCCTTCCCTGGCGGTGGACTTGGACTCGCCGGCGAACCGTTCCTCGAAGACGAACGGGACCTCGGCGACCCGGGCCGGGCGGCACCGGACGGCCAGCTCCAGCAGGATCTTGTAGCCGAGGGGCTTGAGGGCGTCCGCGGTCACCGCGCTGCGCCGGATGGCGAAGAAGCCGCTCATCGGGTCGCTGATGCCGCCGAGGGCGCGCGGGAACAGCCCCTTGGCGAGCCAGGTCGCCCCGCGCGAGACGGCGACGCGGTAGCCGCCCGCCAGTCCGGCGCGGCTGCCGCCGGGCAGGTAGCGGCTGGCGACGACGAGGTCGGCGTTCTCCTTCTCGCCGGTGGCGACGAGGTCGGGGACGAGGGCGGGCGGGTGCTGGAGGTCGGCGTCCATGACGACGACCCAGTCGGCGGTGGCGGCCTTGATGCCCTCGACGACGGCGCCGCCGAGGCCGCCGTCGGGGGTGTCGCGGTGGATGACGGAGACGGGGAAGGCGCAGTCCCGGGCCGCGTCGGCGATCACGGCGGGGGTGTCGTCGGTGGAGTCGTCGACGAAGACGATCTCGCACGGGAGGCGGTCGGGCACGGACGCGGCGACGCGGCGCAGCAACTCCCGTACGTTCGCGGACTCGTTGAAGGTGGGGATGACGACGGTGACGGCTCCCGGCTCGGGTACGTCCCCGGTGACCGGGGCGACGTGCTCGGCGCCGGTGGGCTGGATGGTCAAGAGGCCTCCGCTCCGGTGATCCGGTCTCCGGTGACTCCGTCACCGGTGATCTTCCGGATCTCGATCCGTTCCTCGCCCTCGCCGAAGCTGGCGACGGGCGTCGAGTGCTCCAGCGCCGCCTTGACGTTGGGCAGGTCACGCGCGTCGCGCCGTACGGTCGGGGAGGCGACGACGTAGTCCAGGTCCCGCCAGCCGCGCGGGATCGTCCTCGTCACCGCCGGGTCGAGGTCGGCCTTGTAGAACCAGATGGCGCCGAGCCCGGGTTGGTACCCGGCGTGGACGAGGTCGAGCCAGAGCGCGTCGTCGACGAGCACGCGCGCGTGGGCCGGGTCGGGGACCTCGCGGGCGAGCCAGTGGGCGGCGGCACGGTAGGGGGCGTTGGCGTCGGCGGTCATGGCGGTGCGGTCGCCGTCGTACCAGCGCGGGACGACGTACACGGCGGCGGTGGCGGCGAGCAGCACGGCGGCCGCCCGGCGCACCGGGAGCAGGGCAGGGGTGCGACGGCCCTTGCGCAGCACGGCGTGGGCGACGCTCGCCGCGCCGCCCGCCAGCACCAGGGCCAGGAAGGGCAGGGCCTGGATGACGTACATGGCGGGCAGGTAGCCGGAGGGGCGCATCGCGACGACCGCCAGGATGGCGACGGCGAGCGCCGGGCCGGCCAGCGCCCGCGCGGTGACCGACCATCTGATGGTGAGCAGCAGCAGGGCGGCGCCGGTGAGGCCGCCGAGCGGCAGGACCCGGTCGTAGTAGAGCCAGGAGTCCAGTACGCCGTTGGAGCCGGTGCCCTCGCTGAGGATGAAACCGGAGCCGGGGCGGCTCATCTGGTACGTGATGCCGTCCCACAGCGAGACGTGTCCCTCGCCGGGCAGCAGCTCGCCCTTGAGGAGCGCGAACAGCGGGTAGGAGAAGCCGATCAGGGCGCAGGCGGTGATGGCGCCGGTGACGGCGAACTTGCGGGTGTCGCGGTGGCTGTAGCGCCACATGGTCACCAGCAGCGCCGGCAGGACGACGAGCATCGTCTCCTTGGTGAGGACGGCTGTGGCGGCCGTGATGCCCGCGCCGAAGTGGTGCCACAGGTGCCGGTTGGGCGAGGCGGCGAGGCAGAACGCCAGCAGCATCCACATCACGGCGAGGTTGTCGAGGAAGATCTCGCGCTGGAGGACGACGGAGAGCGGGGACAGCCCGAACAGCGCCATGGCCAGCCCGGCGGCCCAGCGGGGCAGCCACAGGCGGCGCGCCAGCACGTACAGCATCACCGCGGAGGCGGCGCTGACCAGCAGCATCGCCACGCGCATCGAGGCGACGGTCATCGTCTCGGGCGCGATCAGCGAGGGTATCCAGGTGAGGGCGGCGAGCTGCATCCAGCCGAGTGGCGGATGGTCGTACCAGTACGTGTAGTGGGCGAGGCCGCGGCCGTTCTGCACGGCCCAGGCCTGGGCGAGGTAGGTGCCCTCGTCGTCGCTGAGGGTGGGGTACTGCTGGATGTTCCAGCCCTGTACCAGCAGGATCGCGACCAGCAGCAGCCCGCACACGACCAGGTCGGGGCGGGAGCGGCGGAAGCGGACGACGGGCCGGGTGACGAGGATTCTCTTGCCGTGCGGCGCCGGGGCCGTGGCCGGCCCGGGCGTCGCGGGCGCGGCGGGAAGGGTGGCGGTCATCGGGTGGCTTCCTCCCGTACGAGGTGGGCGCCGACGTGGCTGGTGAGCTCCCACTCGTTGCGCCCGCGCTGCTCGCGCCAGACCGCCCGGACCGCCGCCCCGGCCAGGAGCACCTGGTAGAAGGGCCCGCCGACGATGAGCTTCAGGTAGTGCACGAGCCGTACCCGCAGCCCGTACTGCTTGCCGAAGTCGTGCAGTCCGACGATCTCGAAGACGAACGTCACCAGTGCGGTGATCATCGGCAGGAAGGTGATGAAGGCGACCCCGACGGGCACGTCGAGGAAGAGGGCGATCGCGGCGTTGAGCGGGATGACGACACCGGTGAAGGCCTGCATGAACGGGGTCATGAGGGTGTAGCGGGCGAGCATCCGCTGCCCGAGTGTGGGCAGTTGCCTCCAGTCCTTCTTGCGGTAGACCTGGAGGAAGCCCTGGTTCCAGCGGGTGCGCTGCTTGAGCAGGCTCATCAGCGTCCCGGGGGTCTCCTCACGGGTGACCATGTCGGCGTCGTACGCGACGACGACCTTCTTGCCGACGCTGGACAGCCGTACGCCCAGGTCGCAGTCCTCGGCCAGGCAGTTCTGGTCCCAGCCGCCGGCCTCGCGCAGCACGTCGGTGCGGACGAAGACGGTGTTGCCGCCGAGCGGGATGAAGCCCTTGGCGGCGTGCAGGTGGAGGCGGGAGCGGAACCAGAAGAAGTACTCCAGGCAGTTGCGCAGGGAGTACCAGCTCGAATGGAAGTTGATGAGCTGGACGCCGCCCTGCACGACGTCGGCACGGGTGGCGGTGAAGGCGTGGTCCACGTGCGCGAGCAGTTCGGGGTGGACCTGGTCCTCGGCGTCGAAGACGCCGACGACGTCTCCCCGGCAGTACGGCAGGGCGGTGTTGAGGGCCTTGGGTTTGTTCTTGGCCTCGTGGGTGTCGACGATGACCCGTACACGGCCGGGGTCGCGGGCCGCGGCCCGCTCGGCGACCTCGGTGGTCTCCGGGTCGTCGTGGCCGACTATCACGACGATCTCGAAGTCCCGGTGGCTGGACTCCAGCAGCCGGTCGATCGTGTGCTCCAGGACGAGCTGTTCGTGGCGGGCGGGCAGTAACAGCGAGAAAGACAGCCCCTGTTGCCCGTCGGGGCTCTCGAACCGGGTGGCGGCGAGCGTCTCGGGCGTCCGCCAGGCGTGCATCTGCCACCACAGCGTGAAAGCGGCCATCCAGAACAGCGCCAGCGAAATGGCGGCAACGGACACGGATACGAGCACGGAAAAATACCCCCCTCCGGCCACGCCGCGACGGACGCAGGTGCGCACGCCGGTGCTCACACCGGCGGCGCGCCGCCGCGGCGGGGCCGATCCCCAAGAGACATGTCAGGGGCGAATCGCGGCAGGACCCCCCTGGCCGTCGACGCCCTCGGTCATGACCCGCACACGGCCTCCCCAGAACGTGCGCGGAGTCTCCACTCCTTATGTCGGATGAGAATAGAGGCAGACAGTGACAGTCAGGAGCTGTCCCGATAAAAACTGTGTTTCCGGCGTCAGTTGGCCAATTTCCGCGCCAGCTCGTCCGATTCCGTGGTAGGCGCGTCGCAGGTGAAGTGGCGGCAGACGTACGCGGCGGGCCGCCCCTCGACCAGCGGACGGTCCCTGAGCAGCGGGAACTCCTCGCCGGTCCCGTCCGGAGCGCCGAAGGCGACGACCGCGCCGGGAGCGGTGCCGAGCAGCGCCGTGCGGTGCAGCGCGCGGGCCTCGTCGTCGTCCGGGTGGCCGACGACGGCCACCTCGCGCGGCCCGTCGAGCAGCGCCTCGGCGACGGCCAGGCCCCAGCCGATGAAGCGGGGTGCGCGCGGACCGAGGGCCTTGACCACGCCCAGGGCGGCCTCGGCGGCGGCGCGGTGGGCCTCGGAGCCGGTGTGGGCGGCGTACGACAGGAGGGCTCCGGCGGCGGCGGTCCAGCCGGAGGGGGCGGCGTTGTCGGTGGGGTCCTGGGGGCGGCGGATCAGTCGCTCGGCGTCGTGCGCGGTGTCGAAGAGCGCGCCGCCCTCGCCGGTGAACCGGTCGAGCACGATGTCCAGGAGGAAGCCGGAGAACTCCAGCCACACGCCCTCCCCGGTCACGGCGGCCAGCGCCAGGAACCCCTCGGCGACGTCGGCGTAGTCCTCCAGCACCCCCGCGTTGGCGCCGGCGCGCCCGTCCTTGGAGGTACGGGCGAGCCGCGCGGAGCTGTCCATGTGGAGCCGTACGAGCAGGTCGGCCGCCTCCGTGGCCCGCTCGACCAGGTCGGGGCGGTCGAAGTAGGCGCCGGTCTCGGCTAGCGCGGCGATCGCCAGCCCGTTCCAGGCGGCGACGATCTTGTCGTCGCGGCCGGGGCGGGGGCGTTCGTCGCGGGCGGCGAGCAGCCGCCGGCGGATCCGGTCGAGGCGCTCGGCGTCGACGACCCCGGCGCCCTGCGGCAGTTGAAGCACGGAGGAGCCGTGCTCGAAGGTGCCCTCCTCGGTGACGCCGAAGTACTGGGCGGCGTAGTCGGCGTCCTCCTCGCCGAGCACCTCGCGGAGCTGCCCGGGCGTCCACACGTAGAAGGCGCCCTCGACGTGCCTGCCCGTCCCGTCGTCGGAGTCGGCGTCCAGCGCGGATGCGAACCCGCCCTCGGCGGTGCGCAGTTCACGCACCATGAAGTCGGCCGTCTCCAGGGCCACCCGGCGGGCCAGGTCGCTGCCGGTGACCCGCCACAGGTGGGCGTACACCCGGCACAGCAGGGCGTTGTCGTACAGCATCTTCTCGAAGTGCGGCACGACCCACTCGCGGTCCACCGAGTACCGGGCGAAGCCGCCGCCGAGCTGGTCGTAGATGCCGCCCCTGGCCATCGCCTCGCACGTGTCGGCGGCCATCTGGAGCGCGCCCTCGGCACCCGTGCGGGCGTAGTGGCGCAGCAGGAATTCGACCACCATGGACGGCGGGAACTTCGGCGCCCCGCCGAAGCCGCCGTACCGGTCGTCGTAGTCGCGGGTGAGCCCGAGCAGCGCCTGGGCGAGCTCCTGCTCCCCCGGCGCACCGGCGCCGCCGTAGGCCAGGGAGCGCCCGGACAGCTCCCGCACGATGTTCCCGGCGACCTCGTCGACCTCCTCGCGCCGGTCGGCCCAGGCGGTGGCGACTCCCTGGAGGACCTGGTGGAACGACGGCATGCCGTGGCGGGGCGCGGGCGGGAAGTAGGTGCCGAAGTAGAACGGCTCGGCGTCGGGCGTCAGGAACACGGTCATGGGCCAGCCGCCGTGCCCGGTGGCGGCCTGCACGGCCTCCATGTAGACGGCGTCCACGTCGGGCCGCTCCTCGCGGTCGACCTTGACGGGCACGAAGTGCTCGTTCATGTACGCGGCGGTCGTCTCGTCCTCGAACGACTCGTGCGCCATGACGTGGCACCAGTGGCAGGAGCTGTAGCCGACGCTGAGCAGCACCGGCACACCGCGCCGCCGGGCCTCCTCGAATGCCTCGCCCGTCCAGGGCCACCAGTCGACCGGGTTGTCGGCGTGCTGGAGGAGGTACGGGGACGTCTCATGGGCCAGTCGGTTCGGCATAACACCCATCCTGCCGGATGCGCACACCACGCGCCTCGGGCGTCCCGGGAGTGTCAGGGGATGTCCTGGGTGACTCCGGTGTCCACGGTGTGCGGGGTTTTCCACAGCCCCTCGCGCCGATCAGCCGTACGGCGGACACTGGTCGCGGATGTGATCGCCGGCGGAGGGGGACGCGGATGTCGCAGTTGCTGGAGAGCCATCGCGCGGAGGCCGAGCGGCTGTTGGCCAGGGCCGTGGAGGAGGAGGTCCGGCGCTCCGGCGGCCGGGCCGACGCCGGGGTGCTGCTGGCGCGGGGCCGGGACGCGCTGGAGACCCTGGCGGCGAGCGCGGCCGAGGAGTACGCGGCGTACGCGGCGGCGCTCCGGGAGGCGGAGGCGGACCGGCTTCCGCTGTCGGAGCGGTTCAGCAGGCGGGCCGTCGGCACGCCCGCCCTGGTCACGGCGGTCGCGGCGGTGGCGGCGGCCGGCGCGGACCTGGCGCTGGGCACGGCGGCGGGCACGGCGCTGGCCGCCGGGGCGGTGGTGGCGGTGGCGGGCGCGGCGGCGACCGTGCTGAAGGTGACCGCGGCGCACTGGCCGGCCGCGCACCGCCGGGCCGGGGCGCTGGGCCAGCCCGGCGGGCCGGAGCAGCTCCGGCTCCAGTGGCTGACCGCTCTGGAGGTGCGCGGGATACGCCCGTTCCTGGACCAGCAGCGGATCCTGGCGGCGGCCGCGGCGCAGAAGCCCGCCGACAAGGCGCCGCCGCTGCGGGGCGTGGACCGCAGCGCCATCGCCCGCCGGCGCACGGTCCTGGAGCAGTCGTTCACCCACCTTCCCGAGGCCGGGGAGCCGTTCGCGGGGCGGCGCGGGGAGCTGGAGCGCATCGAGGGATGGGTGCGGGCGGGCCGGGCGGCGACCGAGACGCGGCCGACGGTCGTGGTGCTGCACGGCGAGCCGGGCGCGGGGCGCACCACCCTGGCGGTGCGGGCCACGCACCGGCTGCGGGACCTGTTCCGCGGGGCCTGCCTGGTGGACCTGCGGGGCACCGGGCCGGACGGGCAGCCGGTGTCGACGCGTGACGCCCTGCTGCACCTGCTGAACCGGCTGGGCGCGCCGCGCGAGCAGTTGCTGCTGCGCGACCGGTCGTCGTCGGCGGGCCAGCAGGTGCGGCGACTGGCCGAGCTGTACCACCAGCACCTGACGGGCCTGCCGGTCGTCGTGGTGCTGGACGACGCGCGGGACGCCGAGCAGGTGCGGACGCTGATACCGGAGCGGTCGGAGAGCCTGGTGCTGGTCACCGCGCGCGAGCCGCTGGAGCTGGGCGACGACGTGCCGGCGTGGGTGCACCACCTGCCGGTGGCGGGGCTGGACGCGGCGGGCGCGGAGGAGCTGCTGCGGCAGGCGGCCGGGGACCGGGAGCGGGCGCCCTACGACGCGGAGGCCACGGAGCGGGTGCGGGAGCTGTGCGGGGGGCTGCCGCTGGCGCTGCGGGTGGCGGGCTCGGCGGTCGGCGCCGCCCGGTCGGCGGCGGAGGTGGCCCGGCTGCTGGAGCAGGGGGCGGGCGGTCCGGTGGAGCGGGCGGTGGCGGCCCGGTACGCCACGGACCTGGACGGGGACCAGCGGCGGCTGCTGCGGCGCCTCGCGCTGGCCGGGCGGGCGTCGCTGGGGGCGGCGGCGGCCGGCGCGCTGCTGGGGGCCGGCGAGGAGGAGGCGCAGGCGCGGCTTCGGGAGCTGGCCGGGGCGGGGCTGCTGGACCAGGTGCGCGGCGAGCGGTTCCGGCTGCACGACGCGGTGCGGGCGTTCGCGGCGGCCCGGCTGGCCGCCGAGGAGGAGGCGGGCGACATCGCGGCCGCCCAGGAGCGGCTGATCAGGAACTACGCGGAGCTGGCCGACGCGGTGATCCGCATGGTGGACGGCAAGATGTCCACACGGGCGGACCGCTTCGGCGGCCACGGGTTCGCCTCGCTGGAGGCGGCGCTGCGCTGGCTGGACGACGAGTCGTCGTTCATCACGGCGGCGCTGCGCAACGCGGAGGGCGTGAACCGGCAGACGGTGCTGGACCTGCTGGGCGCGTTGTGCGACTACTGCCTGCTGCGCGGCGACCTGTACCGGCTGGGCGAGCTCCAGGAGCTGACGGAGGCCGTGGACCAGGGTCTGCTGGCGCGGTCGGTGCGGTGGCGCACCGGCATCGCGGCACGTCAGCTCGGCGAGCTGGACACGGCGCGTACGACGCTGACGTCGGTGGTCTCGCTGTACCAGGAGGCCCACCAGGACGCGGGGGCGGCGCTCGCGCTGTGCTCGCTGGGCATCACGCTCCAGCACCAGGGCAATCTGCCGGAGGCGGCGGCGAAGCTCCGGGAGGCGCTGGAGCTCCAGGCGTCGCCGGAGCTCGCCGCGGACCGGGCGTGGACGCTGCACGCCCTGGCGGCGGTGGAGCGGGACCGGGCGAACCTGGCGGAGGCGCTGACGCTGCTGGACACGGCCCTGGAGCTGCACCGGGACAACGAGTCGCTGCACGGCGAGGCGTGGGCGCACTTCCAGCTCGGCCAGGTGTGCCTGCGCATGGGGGAGGTGCCCCGCGCCGAGGAGGCGCTGCGTACGGCGCTGGAGCTGTACGGGCGCACGCACGACGGGCGCGGCGAGGCGTGGGCGCTGACCCAGCTCGGCCGGGCCCGGCTGGTGGACGGCGACCCGGACCCGGCGGCCGAGCAGTTGCGGACGGCCTTGGGCCGGCACCGGGACAACGAGGACGCGCGGGGCGAGGCGTGGACGCTGTACTACCTGGGCCAGGCCCTGGAGGACGGGGGCGAGACCGATCAGGCGGTACGGGAGCTGGAGCGGGCCCGCACGATGTTCTCCCGGATGCGGGACGTGTACGGCCTGGCGTGCGCCCGCCACCACTCGGGCCGCGCCACCCGCGACCAGCGCGCCGCCCAGACCGGCAACCTCCGCAACTCGGGCTTCGCCCGCCAGTTGCTGGTGGACGCCCGCGCGGACTTCCGCCGCATCGGCGTGGCGCACGGCGAGGCGTGGACGTGCCTGGAGCTGGCGGTCATCGACGCGGGCAACGACCGCGCCCCGCAGGCCCTGGCCCTGTGCGACGAGGCGGCGGCCCTGTTCGCCTCGTACGGCGATCTGCGCGGCGCGGACTGGGCCCGTTTCCTGCGCTGCACCCTGCTCCCGTACGCCTCGCCGGGCGGCGTGGAGGTCGGCACGGTCGTCGCCCAGCAGGAGCTCGCCCAGCTCACGGACGCCAAGCACCCGGCCCGCGATCCCCGGCTGGAGGACGCCGTGGCGGCCTGGTCCCTGGTCCTGGAGCGCGGCATCCGGCTGGAGTCCCCCTGGCAGGCGTGGCCCCTGGGTCTGACCCCGGGCCGGCACGCGAGGGAGGTGATGGGCGTCCCCACGGCGGCATCACAGCCCTGAGCCGGGACGCGGAAGGGCTCCATGACCACCGTGCGGCGGTCATGGAGCCATGACGACGGTCCTTAGGCGCTCTTGCCGGACTCCCGCTCGGAGCCCGTCGCCGCCGCCGGTTCCGGGGCCTCCTCGAAGTTCACCCTGCCCATGTGGCGGTTCATCGACTTCATCAGCAGCCACACGCCCGCGGCCATGACCGCGAAGACGATGAAACCGAGGACGCCTGGGGTCACCTTGTTCTCGTCGAGCTCCTTGGCGGCGAGCGGGACGAGCTGGGTCAGTGCCTGGTGTGCGCTCATGTCATGCATTGTCGCGGATGCCCGCGAAGAGATCGTCCTCGGGGAGGGAAGTGTCCACCACGGACTTGGCCAGCTCGTAGTCCTCGGTCGGCCAGACCTCCTTCTGGATCTCCATCGGCACGCGGAACCAGCCGCCGTCCGGGTCGATCTGCGTGGCGTGCGCGATCAGCGCCTTGTCGCGGATCTCGAAGAAGTCGGCGCACGGGACGTGCGTGGTCAGCGTCCGCTCGACGCGCTCGAACTCCTTCCAGCGCTCCAGCCACTCGCCGTAGGGCGACTCCAGGCCGCGCGCCAGCAGCGCCTCGTGCAGGGCGACCGTGCGGGGACGGTTGAAGCCCTGGTTGTAGTAGACCTTCGACGGCTGCCACACGGGGCCGAACTCCGACTCGGGGTACTTCTCGGCGTCGGCCGCACCGTCGAACGCCACCATCGTGATCTTGTGGGTCATGATGTGGTCGGGGTGCGGGTAGCCGCCGTTCTCGTCGTAGGTGGTGATCACCTGCGGGCGGAATGCGCGGATGGACTTCACCAGGCGGCCGGCGGCCTTGTCGACGTCCTCCAGGGCGAAGCAGCCCTGGGGCAGCGGCGGCAGCGGGTCGCCCTCGGGCAGACCCGAGTCGACGAAGCCGAGCCACTCCTGCTTGACGCCGAGGATCTCGCGGGCCTCGTCCATCTCCTTGCGGCGTACCTCGTGGATGTTCTCCTCGATGTACGGGTCACCCTGGAGCTTCGGGTTGAGGATGGAACCGCGCTCGCCCCCGGTGCAGGTCACGACCAGCACGTCCACCCCCTCGGACACATACTTGGCCATCGTTGCCGCGCCCTTGCTCGACTCGTCGTCGGGGTGGGCGTGAACGGCCATCAGTCGTAGCTGCTCAGTCAAGACTCGATCCTCAATGATTCGTCCCATCGGGCGGCTTCTATAGTGACGGAATCGGCAGGCGGAAAATTCCGTCGTCCGGCCCACAGGGGCCCACAGGAGAGGAACGATCATGAGCGCGGTGCGGGAAGGGCTGCCCGAGGGCCGTTACGGCCGCTCCGCGGACGAGCGCGCCGACCGCAAGCTCAAGATCGTCGGCTCGGTCCTGGGCGTCGCGCTCCTCGCGATGGTGGGCTGGTTCGGGTACGACTACGTCGCCGGCCAGAAGATCAGCGCCGAGGTGATCAAGTTCGACCTCTCGGCCGACGACCGGGTGCAGGTGCACCTGGAAGTGCGCAAGGACCCGGCCGCCAAGGGCTCCTGCACGCTGCGCGCCCTCGCCGAGGACGGCAGCGAGGTGGGTCACAAGGACGTCCGCTTCGACCAGGCCGACGACCGGATCGACCAGGTCGTCACGGTGCGTACGACGACCAGGGCGACCAGCGCAGAGCTGCTGGGCTGCACCTCGGAGTAGCCGCGCCGCGGATTCGCGGCGTGACCTGCGCGGACGAAGATTCCGTGGCTTTCGTCCTCCCCCTTCCCCGCCGAAATTGTTAGGCTCGTGGTTTCGCCCATCCAGGAAGGCACAATCCTTCTGGGTAGGGCGATGCTTTGTATTCCCAGTACCGACGAGGAGCACCTGTGACCCAGACCAGCGAAAACGTCACCTGGCTCACCCAGGAGGCGTACAACCAGCTCAAGGCCGAGCTGGAGTACCTGTCTGGTCCCGCGCGAACCGAGATCGCCGCCAAGATCGCGGCTGCGCGCGAGGAGGGCGACCTGCGCGAGAACGGCGGGTACCACGCGGCCAAGGAGGAGCAGGGCAAGCAGGAGCTGCGCGTACGCCAGCTCACCCAGCTCCTGGAGCACGCGAAGGTCGGCGAGGCTCCCGCGGAGAGCGGCGTCGTGGCGCCGGGCATGGTGGTCACGATCGCCTTCGACGGCGACGAGGACGACACCCTGGTCTTCCTGCTCGCCTCGCGCGAGTACGCGAGCTCCGACATCGAGACGTACTCCCCGCAGTCGCCGCTCGGCTCGGGCGTCAACGGCAAGAAGGTCGGCGAGGACGCGGAGTACGAGCTGCCGAACGGCAAGAAGGCGTCGGTGAAGATCCTCGACGCGAAGCCGTACTCCGGCTGACAGGGACACCGAAGGGCCGGGCCGCACACGCGACCCGGCCCTTCACCACGACTACGCCGCCGAGCGGTACTTGCGCACCGCCAGGGTGCGGAACACCGCGATGATCAGCAGCGACCAGAGGATCGACGCCAGCACCGGGTGCTCCATGGGCCAGGCGGTGGAGTTCGAGACGCCCGGGTTGCCGAACAGCTCGCGGCAGGCCTGCACGGTGGCGCTGAACGGGTTCCACTCGGCGATGTGCCGCAGCCACGGCGTCATCCGGGACGAGTCCACGAACGCGTTGGACAGGAACGTCACGGGGAACAGCCAGATCAGCCCGCCCGACGTGGCCGCCTCGGGCGTACGCACGGACAGGCCGATCAGCGCGCCGATCCAGGAGAACGCGTACCCGAGCAGGAGCAGCAGCGCGAACGCGCCGAGCGCCTTGGGCACCCCCTCGTGGATGCGCCAGCCGACCAGCAGGGCGACGACCGCCAGAACGACGACGGTCAGCGCGGTCTGTACGAGGTCGGCGAGCGTACGCCCGGTGAGCACCGCGCCGCGCGCCATGGGCAGTGACCGGAAGCGGTCGATCAGGCCCTTGTGCATGTCGTCGGCGATGCCCGCGCCCGCGCCCGCCGTGGCGAACGTGACGGTCTGGGCGAAGATGCCGGCCATCAGGAAGTTGCGGTAGACGTCGGGGTCAGTGGTGCCGCCGATGTTCATCGAGCCGCCGAAGACGTAGCTGAACAGCACCACGAACATGATCGGCTGGATGAGCCCGAAAATGATCATTTCGGGGATCCGCGACATGCGGATCAGATTGCGCCTGGCCACAACAAGGGAGTCGTTGAACGACTGGGCGATACCCCCGCGCGGCTTGGGGGCGGTGACGGCGCTCACTTCACGGCCTCCTCGTCGGCCAGCTCCGCGGCGTGCCCGGTCAGCGAGATGAACACGTCGTCGAGGGTGGGGCGGCGCAGGCCGATGTCGTCGATCTCGACGCCCCGGGTGTCCAGCTCGCGGATGACCTCGGCGAGCAGCTTGGCGCCACCGGTGACCGGGACGGTGAGCTTGCGGGTGTGCGTCTCGACGGCGACCTCGCCCTTGCCGAAGCCGGCGAGCACGGCACGGGCCGGGTCGATCTGGTCGGGCTGGTGGACGACGACCTCGACCCGCTCTCCGCCGGTGCGGACCTTGAGCTGGTCGGAGGTGCCCCGGGCGATGACCTTGCCATGGTCGACCACGCAGATGTCGTGGGCCAGGTGGTCCGCCTCCTCCAGGTACTGCGTGGTCAGCAGCAGGGTCGTACCCCCGGCGACCAGTTCCTGGATGACCTCCCACAACTGCTGCCGGTTGCGCGGGTCGAGTCCGGTGGTCGGCTCGTCCATGAACATCACCGGGGGCGACACCACCAGCGCGGCGGCGAGGTCGAGCCGGCGGCGCATGCCGCCGGAGTAGGTCTTGGCGGGACGGTCGGCGGCCTCGGCGAGGTTGAACCGCTCCAGCAGCTCGGCCGCGCGTATCTTCGCGGCCTTGCCGGACATCTGGTAGAGCTGGCCGACCATGTGCAGGTTCTCGCGGCCGGTGAGGTACTCGTCGACGGCCGCGAACTGGCCGGACAGACCGATCGCCCGGCGGACTTCGTTGGGGTGCTTGAGGACGTCTATGCCCGCGACGACCGCCTTGCCGCTGTCGGGCTTGAGCAACGTGGTGAGGACGCGAACGGTGGTGGTCTTGCCCGCACCGTTGGGGCCGAGCAGCCCCAGGACGGTCCCTTCGGGGACATCGAGGTCCACGCCGTCCAGAGCCCGTACGTCGCCGAAGGTCTTCACCAGACCTTCGGCGTGAATTGCGCCTGGCATGTGGGTTCTCCCGTTGATGGGGTGAATCGCTACCCAAAGCGTAGGGATGCCGGACGGGGGGCGCCCGGCAATTATGTGACTGGGCCCACAGACTAACGCGATACATCGCGTCTCACAAGGGGCTCCGCCCCCTGTGCCCCCGGGCGGTGCCCGGTGCCGCCCACCCGTTGTGGGCAGTCGTTCCGCTGGGGCGGAACGGGTGGGCACAACGGACCGGGGCGGTGCCTTTGCCCCGTGCCCCCGCTGGGCGGTGCAGCCATTGCCGGTGGGTGGGGGCGGGACCCCTCCGGGCTCACCTCCTCGAGGTCGGCGGCCTTGGGGCACGGGTCTTGGGAGCCCGGCCTTTGCCGCCAACCTCTGCGGGGGCGACCCTGCACGGCCCCACCCGGGCCGGGGGCCGACTGCGGGACGGTGGGTGGCGGGGCATGGGCCCGCCCCTCAGGGCATCACCGTGTACCCCGCGTCCCGCAGCGCCGACGCCACCTCGTCGCAGTGCTCGGGGCCCTTGGTCTCCAGGTGGAGCTCCACCTCCACCTCCGTGAGCCCGAGGCGCGGGTCCGTCCGTACGTGGCCGACGTCCAGGACGTTCGCGTCGGCGACCGACAGGACGCCCAGCAGCATCGCGAGGGCGCCCGGCCGGTCCGTGAGCCTGAGCCGGAGGCTCAGATACCGCCCCGCCGCGGCCATGCCGTGCCGGAGGATGCGCTGCATCAGCAGCGGGTCCACGTTGCCGCCCGACAGCACCGCCACCACCGGCCCGGTGAACGACTCCGGCGCGCTCAGCAGCGCCGCCACCGGGCTCGCCCCGGCCGGCTCGACCACCAGCTTGGCCCGCTCCAGGCACAGCAGCAGCGCCGACGACAGGGCGTCCTCCGACACCGTGCGCACCTCGTCGACCAGCTCCTCGACGATCCCGAACGGCACGTCACCGGGGCGCCCCACATGGATGCCGTCCGCCATCGTGGGCGAGGTGTCGATCACCAGCGGGTGGCCCGCCGCCAGCGACGGCGGGTACGCGGCCGCCGCCTCCGCCTGTACGCCGATCACCTTCACGTCCGGCCGCAGCGCCTTCACCGCCACCGCGATGCCCGCCGCGAGCCCGCCGCCGCCGACCCCGACGACGATCGTCCGCACCTCCGGGCACTGTTCGAGGATCTCCAGGCCCACCGTGCCCTGCCCCGCGATGATGTCCCGGTGGTCGAAGGGGTGGATGAACACCGCGCCCGTGTCGTGCGCGTACTCCTGCGCCGCCGCCAGCGTCTCGTCGACCACGTGCCCGTGCAGCCGTACGTCCGCCCCGTACTCCCGCGTCGCCGCCACCTTCGGCAGCGGGGCGCCCACCGGCATGAAGACCGTGGAACGAACGCCCAGCAGCGACGAGGCGAGCGCGACGCCCTGCGCGTGGTTGCCGGCCGACGCCGCGACGACCCCGGCCGCCCGCTCCTCCGGGCGCAGCCCCGAGATCCGCACGTACGCGCCCCGCAGCTTGAACGACCCGGTCCGCTGGAGGTTCTCGCACTTGAAGTGGACCGGCGAGCCCACCAGCCGCGACAGGTAGCGGCTGCCCTCCATGGGGGTCACTCTGGCCACCCCGGAGAGCATCTTCTGCGCCCCCCGGACATCGTCGAGGATGAGGGGGTGTGAGGGGTATGGCGTACCGAAGCTCATGACGCCAAGTCTCGCAGCTCATCACGTTTGTGCAGCGCCGGTACCAAGGCGCACGGGGCCGCGTACTCTGTCCCCCACCAACCGACCACCACCGCACGAGAGAGCCCCGCAGCCATGCCCACATCTCAGGACATGACGACTGATCTTGACCAAGGTCTCCTCGATGCCCTCCAGCACCAGGTGGCCGTCTTCGCCCGCCGCGCCGAGCAGACCCGTCTCGGCGGCACCGGTCAGCTCCGCAACTCGATGGACCGCGCCGCCTACCTCCTCCTCAACCGCCTCGACCAGGAAGGCCCGATGGGCGTGAAGGCGCTGGCGGCGGGGATGGGCATCGACTCGTCCACCGTCACCCGCCAGGTCGCGCCGCTGGTCGACACCGGCCTGGTCAAGCGGACCTCGCACCCGGAGGACGGCCGGGCCGTCGTGCTCCAGTTGTCGCCGCGCGGGCAGGCCCGGCTCGATGAGGTCCGCTCCTCCCGGCGCAAGCTGATGGCCGAGGTGACGGACGGCTGGACCGAGGAGGAACGCGAGTCGTTCTGCACCCTGCTCACCCGCTTCAACTCGGCGCTCTCCGCCCGGCAGGCCGGTCTGCCGCCGGCCGAGCGGGAGGCCGAGCAGGAGACGAAGACGGAGACCGAGACGGAGACGCAGACCGCTCCCGCCTCTTGACCGGGGCCGGGCGCCTGGCCTGATATGAGGACGTGCGAGAGCGGCGGCAGGCCACGGCGCAGCCCCACCGCGCCCGGGACCGGGACTTCGAGGCGTTCGTCGCCGGCGCGGCGGGCCGGCTGCTGCACGCCGCCACGCTCCTGACGACTGAGCCGCCCGGCCGGGCCCCCCGCGCGAGTGCCCTGCTGACGGCCGCGCTGGCGGCCACGTACGCCCGCTGGGACCGGCTTCGCGGCGAGGACCCGTACGACCTCACCCGCCGTGAGCTGGCCACCCGGTTCGCCCGCGCCGCCTGGCGCTTCCACCGCCCTTACGGCGGGATCCTGTCCAAGCTGACCCCCCTGGAACGGCTCGTCGTCGTGCTGCGCCTGTACGAGGGCGTCGCCGAGGAGCAGACGGCTGCGCTGCTCGGGCTGCCGGTCGACCGGGTCAGGGCGACCTGTGCGCGTGCGGTGACCATCCTCAGGCGGTCCTCGTGAGCGGCTACGACCGCAAGGAGGACGAGGTGCGGCGCATGCTGGACGCCCCGGCCCGCGTCCAGGTGCCGCCGGACCTGCTGCCCCGCGCGATCACCCGCGGCACGCGGGCCCTGCACCGGGCCAGGGCGCTGCGCCGTGTCCTGTGGGTGCTGCTGACGGCGGCGGCCGTGGCGTTCGCGGTGTGGGCCTCGGTCGCCGAGCCGTGGCGGGTGCCGCCGGCGGAGGTCACGCCACCGTTCGAAGGCTGGTGAGCACGGGCCTAGGCTGGATGCAGCGGCGTGCTTCGCTCAAGTAGGAGGTCGCCATGGCAAGGAAGGTCGCCGACTGCCGCGACACCCCCAGCGTCATGGGGTGCACCCTCACCATCAGCGGTGAGGAGGAGGAAGTGGTCAGGGCCGCCGCGGAACACGCGGTGTCGGTCCACGGCCACAAGGACGGACCCGAACTGCGTGACATGGTCCGCCGGTCCCTGAAGGACGAGAGGGTTCCCGCCTGACATGACGGGGGCACCGCCGGTGCCCCCGCCACGTACGACGCGCCTCAGCCCAGCGCCTGGCGCAGGTCCGCCAGCAGGTCGTCGGCGTTCTCGATGCCGACCGACAGCCGCACCAGGTCCGCCGGCACCTCCAGCAGCGACCCGGCGACGCTGGCGTGCGTCATGCGGCCCGGGTGCTCGATGAGCGACTCGACGCCGCCCAGCGACTCGCCCAGCGTGAAGAGCTTCGCGCGGTTGCAGACCTCGACGGCCGCCTCCTCGCCGCCCTGGACGCGGAAGGAGATCATGCCGCCGAAGCTCCGCATCTGCTTGGCGGCGACCTCGTGGCCGGGGTGCTCGGGCAAGCCCGGGTAGAGGACGGACGTGACCTTCGGGTGGCGAGTCAGCATCTCGGCGATCCGGGTCGCGTTCTCGCTGTGCCGGTCCATGCGGACGGCGAGCGTCTTGATGCCGCGCAGCACGATCCACGAGTCGAAGGGCCCGGCGACCGCGCCCATCGCGTTCTGGTGGTACGCCAGTTCCTCGCCGAGCGTCTCGTCGGCCGTCACCAGCGCGCCGCCGACGACATCGGAGTGGCCGCCCATGTACTTGGTCAGCGAGTGCACGACGACGTCCGCGCCGAGCGCCAGCGGCTGCTGGAGGTAGGGGCTCGCGAAGGTGTTGTCGACGACGAGCTTCGCGCCCGCCGTGCGGGCGACGTCGGCGACGGCCGCGATGTCGGTGATGCCGAGCAGCGGGTTCGACGGGGTCTCGACCCAGATGACCTTCGTACGGTCGGTCATCGCGTCCCGTACCGCGGCCGGGTCGGAGGTGTCGGCGACCGACCACTCCACGCCCCACCGGGCGACGACCTTGGCGAAGAGGCGGAACGTGCCGCCGTAGGCGTCGTTCGGGATGACGACGTGGTCACCGGGGACGAGGAGCGTGCGCAGCAGGCAGTCCTCGGCGGCGAGACCGGAGGCGAAGGCCAGGCCGCGCCGGCCGCCCTCCAGCGCCGCGAGGTTCTCCTCCAGGGCCGCGCGCGTGGGGTTGGCGCTGCGGCTGTACTCGTAGCCGCCGCGCAGGCCGCCCACACCGTCCTGCTTGTAGGTGGACACCTGGTAGATGGGCGGGACGACCGCGCCGGTCAGCGGGTCGGCGGTGTTGCCCGCATGGATGGCGCGGGTCTCGAAGTTCTGGTGGGTGTGCTCGTCGCTCATGAGGTCCGAGCGTAGTCGCGGACGTCGTCGCGCACCGGACGCGTCCGGGACTGTGGCCGGTCCGCGACAATGGCCGTATGGAGATTCTCTGGTTCCTCTTCGCGATGGGCCTGATCGGCATGGTCCTCGTGCCGTGGCTGATGCGCCGCCGCGCCGGTGGCGGCATCCGGCTGGCGGCGCCCGGTTCCCCGGACGCCGCCGATCCGAGCGCGTACGGCTTCGTACGCCAGGAGCACCTCGACGTTCGGATGCCGGGGCCGGACCAGGACCTCCTGGACGTACTGGACGTCGTGCAGCGCACCCAGGACTGGCGGGCCGCGTCGCAGTTGCTGGCGGGCACCGACAAGGACGGCGAGGTGCGCTGGCAGCGGGTGCAGGCGTTCGCGGGCGCCGCGTCGCTGGAGCTGGCCCAGCAGCCGGGCACGGGCGGGGCGTGGCTGCGGGCGTGGCGCGCGGAGAAGCCGAAGGACCCGGGCGGTGCGGAGGTGCACGCCGAGTTCCTGGTGCAGCAGGCGTGGCGGTCGTCGTCGGCGGACCGCGACGACTTCCGGATCATCCTGGAGGAGGCGCGCACGGTCTGCGAGGAGGCGGCGCTGCTGGCCCCCGGCGACCCCATCCCGTACATCGTCGAGCTGGCCGTCGCCCGGGGCCTGGGCTACACCCCCGAGCAGTTCGACCAGGTCTGGGCGAAGATCATCGACCGGGCGCCGCAGCACATGGGCGCGCACCTGGCGGCCCTGCACTACTGGTGCGAGAAGTGGCACGGCTCCCGGAAGGACGCGGACCGGTTCGCGACGGCCGCCGCGGCGCGCGCCCCGCGGGGTTCGCTGCTCGCCGCGCTGCCGCTGTTCGCGGTGTTCGAGCACCTGCCGGAGGTGGCGCTGGTACGGGACTTCTACGGCACCGAGGTGGTCTCCAAGGCGATGGAGGGCGCGCTGTACGCGGTGCACTCCGCCCGCCCGGACGACCCGATGCTGGCGCACGTCCGCCATCTGCTGATCCACTTCCTGGTACGGGCGGAGCGCTGGTCCGAGGCCATGCACCAGCTCGTTCACGTGGACGGCCACATCGGCGCCCTGCCCTGGACGCTGAGCGAGGACCCGGCGGCTGAGTACGCGGTCTACCGCGCGCTCGCGGTCGCGGGCTACGAGGCCAACGGCGGCAGCCCGGCGACGCTGCCGCACTGACCCCGACGCGGAATTCCGGCCGGTGCCGGGACGTTGTTCCGGTGCCGCCCCGGCGCCCCGCGACAAGGAGACCGAGTCATGCTGTTCGGCCGCACCCCCGTGCTCCCCACCCCCGAGCAGGCCCTCCGCGGCCGCCCGGAGCCCGGCTTCACCGTGCCCGCCCGCCACACCGTCCTCGGCAACCCCCTCCTCGGCCCCTACCCGGACGGCCTGGAGGTCGCGGACTTCGGCCTGGGCTGTTTCTGGGGCGCCGAGCGGAAGTTCTGGCAGACCGACGGCGTGTGGACGACCCTCGTCGGCTACCAGGGCGGCCATACGCGCAACCCCTCCTACGAGGAGGTCTGCTCTGGCATGACGGGCCACACGGAGGTCGTCCGGGTGGTCTTCGACCCGAAGGCCGTCTCGTACGAAACGCTCCTGAAGCTCTTCTGGGAGTCCCACGACCCCACCCAGGGCTTCCGCCAGGGCAACGACGTGGGCACCCAGTACCGCTCGGCCGTCTACACCCACTCCCCCTCCCAGGCGAAGACCGCCGAGGCCTCCCGGGACGCCTACCAGCAGGTGCTGACCGGCTCCGGGTACGGCTCGATCACCACGGAGATCCTCCCGGCCGACGACCGCCCCTTCTACCCGGCCGAGCCGTACCACCAGCAGTACCTGGACAAGAACCCGGGCGGCTACTGCGGCATCGGCGGTACGGGCGTCTCCTGCCCGATCGGTGTCGCCAGGGCCGACGGCTGAGCGTCCGCCGGGTGCGCACGACGTCGTACCGCTTGCGCCGCGGGCCGTGGGGCATCGCCGTGGACCTCACGGCCGAGGCCCGGGTGTCACCGGAGCCCCCGCCCGGCGCCGAGCACGTCGCCGGGCGGGTGTGGCTGGACCCGGGCCCCGTCCTGAACCATCCGGCCGGCGACCGCTCGGGGTGGCGGATCACCGATGACGAGGCGGACTGGCTGCGGCGCGGGGCGGCCCTGGCAGCCCCCTCCGTCGAGGCGCGGAACCCGGGTGCGCACACCACGATCACGGTGCGCCGGGTGCTGTTCCCGCCGGCCGGCTTCCAGCCCGAGGGGCTGGCCGCCGCGCTGGTCCTGTGGGCGGAGGAGGAGTTCGGCCTGCCCGCCCACCCGGTGGAGGCGGCGTTCGACCGGGCCGCCCACCGGTACGTCTACGACTGGTAGGCGCGGGCGTGGCGGTTTATTCGGTGGAGCGGTTGCGGGTCGCTCCCCTACGATCGAGCGCATGGGTGCGTACTACTTCTTTCTCTGATTCCGGGCGCGGACGCGTAGGCGTCCCGTCATGCCCCGTCCT
The DNA here is from genome assembly GCF_040674455.1 of Streptomyces sp. NPDC049837. Classification (NCBI taxonomy): domain Bacteria; kingdom Bacillati; phylum Actinomycetota; class Actinomycetes; order Kitasatosporales; family Streptomycetaceae; genus Streptomyces; species Streptomyces sp. NPDC049837. The sequence goes on from NZ_JBFAMP010000003.1 coordinate 691,790, forward strand.
GCCCGAACCCGGACATCAGGGAAAGAGATCATGCGCGATCGCGCCCACCATTCTTCGCAACTCACTCTCAAGGACGTTTCCAAGGCGTACGGGGACAGGTCCGTCCTCGATGGCGTCACGTTCGCCGTCCGTCCCGGCGAGAAGATCGGAGTCATCGGCGAGAACGGCTCCGGCAAGTCCACACTGCTGCGGCTGATCGCCGGTGCCGACGTGCCCGACAGCGGGGAGGTGACCGTTCACTTCCCCGGTGGGGTGGCGTATCTCGCGCAGACGCTGGAGCTGGACCCGGCGGCGACCGTGCAGGACGCCGTGGACGCCTCGCTCGCCGAGCTGCGCGCCATGGAGCGGCGGCTGCGGGCGGCCGAGGCTGCCCTCGCCGAGGCGTCGGAGGACGAACTGGCCGCGTACGGCGAGCTGTTGAGCGCGTACGAGGAGCGCGGCGGCTACCAGGCGGACGCCCGCGTCGACGCGGCCCTGCACGGGCTGGGCGTCGGGCACGTCGGGCGCGGGCGGCGGCTCGGGTCGCTGTCCGGCGGCGAGCGGTCCCGGCTGGCGCTGGCCTGCGCGCTCGCCTCGGGCGCGGAGCTGCTGCTGCTCGACGAGCCGACCAACCACCTGGACCGGCAGGCCACGAACTGGCTGGAGGAACGGCTGCGGGGGCATCGCGGCACGGTGCTGGCCGTGACGCACGACCGGGCGTTCCTGGAGGCGGTGGCGACCGCGATCCTGGAGGTCGACCGGGACACCCGGGCCGTGACCCGGTACGGGGACGGCTGGGCGGGTTACCGGACGGCGAAGGCCGCGGCCCGCCGCCGCTGGGAGCTGGACCACCAGGCGTGGCTGGACGGCGTGGCGGAGGCCGAGTCCCTGGTCGCGGCGGCCGGGCAGCGGCTGGCCGCCACCGGGCGGGACCCCGGGGAGGGCTTCGGCAAGCACCGGCGCTCGCACGAGGCGAAGCTGTCCGGGCGGGTAAGGGCGGCGCGGCAGCGGCTGGAGCGGCTCCGTCGGGAGCCGGTCCCGGCGCCCCCGGAGCCGTTGCGGTTCGCACCCCGGCTGGTCGCCTCGGGCGCCGGCGAGGTGGCGGTGGCGCTGGACGACGTGGTCGTCGGCGACCGGCTGCGGCTGGACGCGCTGCACGTCGCGGCGGGCGCCCGGCTGCTGGTGACCGGCCCGAACGGTGCCGGGAAGACGACCCTGCTACGGGTGATCGCCGGGGACCTGTGCCCCGACACGGGCACCGTGCACCGCCCGGTTCCGGTCGGCTACCTGCCGCAGGAGCTGCCCGAGCGGGCGCCCTGCCGGCCGCTGCTGGCGGAGTACGCGGCGGGGCGCCCGGGCGTGCCGGAGGACCACGCGGACGAGCTGCTGGCGCTCGGGCTGTTCCGGGAGGAGGACCTGCCGGTGCCGGTGGCCGCCCTGTCGGTGGGCCAGCGGCGACGCCTGGAGCTGGCCCGTCTGGTGACGCGTCCGGCGGGGCTCCTCGTCCTGGACGAGCCGACGAACCATGTGGCGCTCGGCCTGGTGGAGGAGCTGGAGGCGGCGCTGGCGGCGTACGAGGGGGCGGTCGTCGTGGTCTCGCACGACCGCCGCTTCCGCAGCGCCTTCGCGGGCGACCGGCTGGAGCTGCGGGCGGGCCGGGCGGGGCGCGCACACCTGGACCACCGGGCGGCCCCAGCGGCCTGACCGGCCGTCAGGACCGCGCCGCCCGCAGCATCACCGCCGCCGTCGCCGCCGATGTCGTCGCCGTCGTCAGATCGTCGCCGCGTCGATGACGAACCGGTAGCGGACGTCGCTCTTGAGCACCCGCTCGTACGCCTCGTTGATCTGGTCGGCGCGGATCAGCTCGATCTCCGCGCCCAGGCCGTGCTGGGCACAGAAGTCGAGCATCTCCTGGGTCTCGGCGATCCCGCCGATCATCGAGCCGGCCAGGGTCTTGCGGCCGGTGATCACGGAGAAGAGGTTCAGCGAGACGGGCTCCTCCGGCGCGCCGACGTTCACCAGGGCGCCGTCGGTCTTGAGCAGGCTCAGGTAGGCGCCGAAGTCCAGCGGCGCGGAGACCGTGGAGACGATGAGGTCGAAGGTGCCCGCGAGCTTCTCGAAGGTCTCCGGGTCGCTGGTCGCGTAGAAGTGGTCGGCGCCCAGTCGCAGGCCGTCCTCCTGCTTGCGGAGGGTCTGGCTGAGTACGGTCACCTCGGCGCCGAGCGCGTGGGCGATCTTCACGCCCATGTGGCCGAGGCCGCCGAGGCCGACGATGGCCACGTTCTTGCCGGGGCCGGCCTTCCAGTGGGCGAGCGGCGAGTAGAGGGTGATGCCGGCGCACAGCAGCGGTGCGGCGACGTCGAGGGCGAGGCCGTCGGGGATGCGGACGGCGTAGTTCTCGTCGACGACGATGTGGGTGGAGTAGCCGCCGTAGGTGGGCTCGCCGTTCCGGTCGAGGGCGTTGTACGTGCCGGTCATGCCCTGCACGCAGTACTGCTCCAGGCCCTGGCGGCAGTAGTCGCACCGGCGGCAGGAGTCCACGAAGCAGCCGACGCCGACGCGGTCGCCGGCCTGGTACTTCGTGACGCCCGGGCCGACCTCGGTGACGATTCCGGCGATCTCGTGGCCGGGCACCATCGGGAAGATGCCCTCGCCCCAGCCGTCCCGGGCCTGGTGGATGTCGGAGTGGCAGATTCCGGCGTACTTGATCTCGATCAGCACGTCGTGCTCGCCGACCGCCCGGCGCGGGATGGTGGTGCGCTCCAGCGGGGCGTTGGCGGCGGGGGCTGCGTAAGCGGGAACGTTCGTGGTCATGGCTACGAGCGTGCCGGTATCCCTGCAGGTCACCCAGACCTCTGGGCTTCGTACGAACCGTGTGCGTACTACTGACAGGGTCAGGATCGGCTCTGTGCCGGTGCGTACGACCCGGAATACTTGCGGTATGGACCAGCGTGCCGAACTGAGTGAATTCCTCCGGTCCCGGCGGGCCAGGCTGAAGCCGGAGGACGTGGGGCTGCCCGAGTTCGGGCGCCACCGCCGTGTGCCGGGGCTCCGGCGTGAGGAGCTGGCGCAGTTGGCCGGGGTCTCCGTCGCGTACTACACGCGGCTGGAACAGGGGAACAGCCGCAATGTCTCCACCGAGGTCCTGGACGCCATCGCCCGCGCGCTGCGGCTCACGGACGCCGAGCGCGACCATCTCACGCACCTGGCGAGGCCCTCGCACAAGAAGAAGCGGCGGGCGCCCGCCACCCGGCCGCAGACGGTGCGCCCGGCGCTCCAGCACCTGCTGGACGCGATGGACGGGGTGCCCGCGTACCTGCTGGGGCGGCGGCTGGACATCGTGGGCTGGAACCGGATGGCGCGGGCGCTGCTCGGCGACTTCGCGGCGCTGGAGCCGCACGAGCGGAACATGGCGTGGCAGGTCTTCCTGGCCCCGAACGCCCGTGACGTGTACGTCGACTGGGACGCGAAGGCCACGGAGGTCGTCAGCGTGCTGCGGATGTACGCGGGCTGCTCGGCGGACGATCCGCAGTTGTCGGCGCTGGTGGGCGAGCTGTCGGTGAAGAGCCCGGAGTTCCGCACCCTGTGGGCGGCGCACACGGTGCAGGAGAAGGGCCACGGCACCAAGCGGCTGCGCCATCCGCTGGTGGGCGAGGTGACGCTGGCGTACGAGACGCTGAAGGTCCCGGACGATCACGACCTGGCGCTGGTGACGTACACGGCGGAGCCCGGTTCGCCGTCCGCGGACGCGCTGCGGCTCCTGGCGAACTGGGGCGTGGACGAGGTCGCCGGAGCGCGCTGAAGCGGCCCGGTGCACGACGAAGGCGGCGGCCCTCCCACGGAGGACCGCCGCCTTTGCGTACGTGGCTCAGACCGCCGAGCCGGCCTTCCACTCCGCCCAGCTCATGTTCCAGCCGTTGAGGCCGTTGTCCGGGGCGATGGTCTTGTCCTTGGAGTTCTTGACGACGACCACGTCACCGACGATCGAGTTGTCGTAGAACCACGCACCGGGCTGCTTCGGGTCGTTGGCACCCTTGGCGTCGTTCAGGCCCACGCAGCCGTGGCTGGTGTTGACCTTGCCGAAGATGGAGTCGCTGCCCCAGTAGTTGCCGTGGATGAAGGTGCCCGACGTGGACAGCCGCATGGCGTGCGGCACGTCCTTGATGTCGTACTCGCCCTTGCCGTCCTTCTTGGTGAAGCCGACCGTCGAGCCGTCCATCCGGGTCTCCTTGAACTTCTCGGAGATCACCATCTGGCCGTTGTAGGTCGGGTTCTCCGGCGCGCCGGCGGAGATCGGGATGGTCTTGATCGTCTTGCCGTCCTGGGTGACCGTCATGGTCTTGGCGGCGGCGTCGACGGTGGAGACCTGGTTGCGGCCGATGGTGAAGGTGACGGTCTTCTGCTGGACGCCGTAGACGCCGTCGGAGCCCTCCACGCCGTCGAGGTTCAGCTTCAGCGTGACCTTGGAGCCCTCGGCCCAGTAGTTCTCGGGGCGGAAGTCCAGGCGCTGGGAGTTGAACCAGTGGCCGACGACCTCCTGGCCGCTGGTGGAGGAGACGGTGATGCCGGACTGGACGGCCTTCTTGTCCGTGATCGGCTTGTTGAAGTTGATGGAGACGGGCATGCCGACGCCGACCGTGGAGCCGTCCTCGGGGGTGAAGTTCCCGATGAAGCTGTTCTCCTTCGACACGGTGGTGAAGGAGGAGTTCTCGTGGGCCTCGCGGCCCTCGGAGTCCTTGGCCGTGGCGGTGATCTTGTAGGTGGTGGCCCGCTCGAGCTGCTCGCTGGGCGCCCAGCTCTTGCCGTCGGCGGCCATCTCGCCCTTGACGGTCTTGCCGTCCGGGGAGGTCATCGTCACCTGGGTGAGCGTGCCCTCGCTGACGGTGACCTTGGCGTCGTCGTTGATGCCGGCGTTCTGCGCGCCGTTCTTCGGTGTGATCGTTATTCGGGCCTGGGAGGCGTCCTTCGCCGCGGCCGCGTCGACCTGGGACTGTGACGTCTTGGAGCTTTCGGAGGCGTCGGCCTTGTCCTCACCGCCGCCGCAGCCGGTGAGCACCAGTACGCCGCCGAGCAGTGCGGACGCAGCCGTCAGGCCCTTGCGCCGCTTGCTGTCCGTCATCACACGCTTCTCCATGGTCGCCGAATCCCTGCCAACTGTCTCAACAACACCCATAACAACCCGTCCGGTTCCCCATCAGGCATGGATGTGGGGAACACCACTGATCGACGCGCCCTGGGGAGCTGTTGGTTCCCGATCTTCCCGAGGTATACGGATGCGCGTGAAATGGGCCCCGGACGCGCCCGCGCGTGGGGCGGTCCGGGACCCGGAGCGTGTCGCAGGTCACACGCTACGGCCGTACGTCGTCGAGGTGGTCCTCATCATCCTCCTCGTCCAGCTCCCACACGTCCGCGTCGGGGTCGTAGTCGACCAGTTCGCTGCTCCACGACGCCTGGGCGAGTTCGACGCCCGGCACCTGACCGATCAGATCGACCGGCTCGACGAGGTAGGCGAGAGCTTCCGCTTCGTCTTCTCGTACCGCGGACCGGGCCTGTGTACGCTCCTCGTCCGGCATGAATTCGTCGGCTTCCACGCGCTCCAGCGCGGCTGCGGTGAGTTGATCGTCGTCCGTCACTTCCATCAGCAGTTCCACCCGAAGGCGCACATACCGTGATGTCTCAGAAGGGCTCATATGACGGAGCGTAAGCCGCCCGGGCCCACGACTTTCCAGCGACCCGCTGTGTTCATTAGCATCGGCGCACCCACCAATTCTCGGTTCCGCAAGGGGATCTGAATCTGTGTCCGTCGCACGTCGACCGCTGCTGACCGCCACCGCCGCCGGGACCCTGCTCGGCGCGCTGTGGTTCGTCCCTTCGGCCAACGCCACCGTCGAACAGCCGCCCGCGGAGCGGCACGAAACGAGAACGTCCCCGGCGCGGGCGCAGAGCGACCTCGTGCTCGCCGACACGGGCAGCGTGGACACCACCCCGTACCTGATCGGGGGCGCGGCCTTCCTGGCGATGGGCACGGGCCTGGTGGCCTTCGCCGTACGACGAGGGGCGCACACCGCCCTGTGACGGTGCGCGCCCCGGGCGCGAGGGTCGTGGTCAGGCCAGCGGGCCGGTGACCTTCTCGACGGCCTCGACGAGCCTGCCCTCGCGTACGAAGGCGTCGGCGGCGTCCAGGTCGGGCGCGAGGAAGCGGTCCGGTCCGGGGCCCTGGACACCGGCCGCGCGCAGCGCCTCGATGGCGGCGCGGGAGGCGGGCGCCGGGGTGAGGCCGTCGCGCAGCTCGATGGCGCGGGTCGCCGCGTACAGCTCGACGGCGATGATCCGGTTCAGGTTGCCGACGGCGGTGCGCAGCTTGCGGGCGGCCGACCAGCCCATGGAGACGTGGTCCTCCTGCATGGCGGAGGACGGGATGGAGTCGGCGGAGGCCGGGACGGCGAGCCGCTTCATCTCGCTGACCAGGGCGGCCTGCGTGTACTGGGCGATCATCAGGCCCGAGTCGACGCCCGCGTCGTCGGCGAGGAACGGCGGCAGGCCGTGGGAGCGGTTCTTGTCGAGCAGCCGGTCGGTGCGCCGCTCGGCGATGGAGCCGAGGTCGGCGGCGGCGATGGCGAGGAAGTCCAGGACGTAGGCGACGGGCGCGCCGTGGAAGTTGCCGTTGGACTCGACGCGGCCGTCGGGCAGGACGACCGGGTTGTCGACGGCGGAGGCCAGCTCGCGCTCGGCGACGAGCCGGGCGTGCGCCATGGTGTCGCGGCCCGCGCCGGCGACCTGCGGGGCGCAGCGCACGGAGTAGGCGTCCTGGACGCGGGGGGCCTCGTCCTGCTGGAAGTGTCCGGTGAGGCCGGAGCCCTTGAGGACGGCGAGCATGTTCGCGGCGGCGGCGCCCTGGCCGGGGTGCGGGCGGATGGCGTGCAGCTCGGGCGCGAGGACCTTGTCGGTGCCGAGGAGGGCTTCCAGGGACAGCGCGGCGGTGATGTCGGCGGACTTGTAGAGCTTGTCGAGGTCCGCGAGGGCCATGATCAGCATGCCGAGCATGCCGTCGGTGCCGTTGAGGAGGGCGAGCCCCTCCTTCTCGCGCAGCTCGACGGGCTCGATGCCGTGCTCGGCGAGCAGCTCGCCGGCGGGCCGGACGCGGCCGTCGGGGCCCTCGGCGTCGCCCTCGCCCATGAGGGTGAGCGCGCAGTGGCTGAGCGGCGCGAGGTCGCCGGAGCAGCCGAGGGAGCCGTACTCGTGGACGACCGGGGTGATCCCGGCGTTGAGCACGTCCGCCATGGTCTGGGCGACGTGGGGGCGCACCCCGGTGTGGCCGGAGCAGACGGTCTTCAGCCGCAGGAACATCAGCGCGCGGACGACCTCGCGCTCGACGGGCGCGCCCATGCCGGCGGCGTGCGAACGCACGATGTTGCGCTGGAGCTGGGCGCGCAGCTCGGGGCTGATGTGCCGGGTGGCGAGCGCTCCGAATCCGGTCGACACGCCGTAGACGGGCTCGGGCTTGGCGGCGAGGGCGTCGACGATCTCCCGGGCCTTGGCGAGCGCGGCGAGCGCCTCCGGGGAGAGCTCGACCTTCGCGTTGCCGCGGGCCACGGCGATGACGTCCTGGGCGGTGGTACCGGACGTCCCCACCACGACTGTGTGCATATCCATATTCAGCAGCGTACGGACTGAATCCCAACGTGTCACTACCCCGCCTCCCAAGAGCCCCTTACGCCCCTTCGCCACCGGTCGCCTCGCCGGGCGCCCCTTCGCCGGGCGCCCCTTCGCCGGGCCGAGGAGCGCCCGGCTCGCGCGAGGTGCCCACGGGCGCCGGGCCGGCCGGCGGCCCGAGGAGCGCCGGGTCCGGCGGGGCGTCGCGGAAGCTGCGGCGGTCGCGGGAGGCGGACGGGGGGTGGTCCGCCAGGGCGATGACCGTGCCGTCGCGGCCGGCCACCACCGGCTTGGGCGACCGGGCCGCCTTGGCCCGGTACTGGGCCGCGTCCGCCAGCCGGAACAGCCGCCGCGCGGACTGCACCGGCCCGATCGGGTCGCCGGTCGACGCCACCCCGCAGGCCACGCCCTCGCCCAGCTCCAGATCCCCGGCCCGTACGCACAGCTCGTCGGCCGCCCGCACCACCTCGTCCGCCTCCGGTCCCACCGACACCAGGCAGAACTCGTCACCGCCCAGCCGCGCCGCCAGCGCGCCCGGCAGCATCGCCCCGCAGTACGACAGCACCGAGCCGAACCGCTCCAGCAGCCGGTCGCCCACCGCGTGACCGTGTGTGTCGTTGACGCGCTTGAGGCCGTTCAGGTCGCACACCACGAGGGAGACCACCGTGCCGTCGGCGAGGAAGCGCTCGACGGCCTCGTCCAGCCGCATGTCCACCGCACGCCGGTTGGCGAGCCCGGTCAGCGGGTCGGTGAAGGCCAGCTTGCGGACCTCCTCCAGCCGCTCGGTCTGCGCGATCCCGGCCGCGACGACCGACGCGAGGACGGTCGCGAAGTCCGCGTCGCCACGGTCGAAGACCGGCGCCCCGGCGGGCCGCGCCACATACAGCTCGCCCCAGGCCCGCCCGTGCATCACTATCGGCGCGACGACACAGCAGCCGCGCCCGCGGCGCCTCAGAGCCGCCACCCGCTGGTGGCAGTAGCCGGGCTCCCCGGTACGCGGCCCCTCGGCCGTCTCCACCCAGGCGTTCGGCTCCCCGCCGCCCGCCCACCGCTCGTGCAGGAACTCCGTGATCTCCGAGAACTGGTGCACCGGGTACGTCTCGGAGTCCGGGAACTCCTCCTCGTCCGCCGCCCGCTCCCCCGCGTTCACCAGCACCTTGAGCCGGCCGAGGTCCCGCTCCCACATCGAGAGCGCGGCGAACGTCCCGCCGAGTGCGTCACGCGCGCCCAGCGCGGCCGCCCGCCAGGTCTCGCGCGGCGTGTGCGCCGACGCCATGGCCTGCGCGAGCGCCACTACAGCGCGTAGCCGGACATCCTCACCCATTCCTCAAGCTTAGGGAGCATCGCCGACTTTTCACTCCCCGGGCCACTCCGGCTTCCGCTTCTCGTTGAACGCCGCCACACCCTCGGCCCGGTCCCCCGAGAAGGCCACCGACCGCCACGCCGCGTCCTCGACCTCCAGGCCCGCCCTGAGGTCCAGGCCCTGCCCCAGGCGCATGGCCCGCTTGGCCGCCCGCAGCCCGACCGGCGAGTTGGCGGCGATCTTCGCGGCCAGCTCCAGGGCGCCCGTCCGCGCGTCCTCCGCGATCCGGTCGACCAGCCCCATGCGCTCGGCCTCGTCCCACTGGAGGCGCTCCGCCGTGAAGACGAGCTGGGCCGCCCGCGCCGCCCCGACCCGGCGCGGCAGGAGCTGCGTACCGCCGCCGCCGGGGATCACGCCCACCGACACCTCGGGCAGCCCGATGACCGCCGTTTCGTCGGCCACGATGATGTCGCAGGCGAGCGCCAGCTCGTACCCGCCGCCCAGCGCGAAGCCGTGCACGGCCGCGATGGCCGGCATCGGCAGCTCCAGTACGCCGGTGTACGCGCCGCGCGCGACGGGGCGCTGGCGCACCAGCTCGGCGTCCGTGAAGGAGTTGCGCTCCTTGAGGTCGGCGCCGACGCAGAACGCCCTGTCGTTGGAGGAGGTCAGTACGGTGACCCGCACCGACGGGTCGGCCGCCAGCGCGTCGCACGCGGCGCCGATGGAGCGGGCCATCTCCGTGGAGACGGCGTTCATGGCCTTGGGCCGGTCGAGCACCAGCTCGGCGACGTGCTCATGACGGCGTACGGCGACGAATTCCCCGAAGCGCTGCTCGGACATGCGTGACACACCCTCCCGGTTAACGAACGTTAGCGAACGTTATCCGGTGATCCTAGGCTCCCGCCGCTTCAGCAGCCAGGGCTCGATCACCCCGAGCCCGCGCACCGGCCGCTGCCACATGGGCTGGAGCGCGAAGCGGTACTTCGACGAGGCCCCCGGCGCCTCGCCCTCCTTCTCCGCGCGCGCCGCCTCCTCGGCCGCCTCCGCCTCCGACACCGGTGCGTCGCCCGTGCGCGACAGCTCCTCCGCGAGCGCTCCGTCCACAAGGACGGCGTCCTTGGGCGCTATCGAGGTGAGCCGACTGGCCAGGTTCACGGTCGTACCGAAGACGTCGCCCATCCGGGTCGTGACCGTGCCGAAGGCGATGCCGACGCGCAGCGCGGGCATCGTCGCGTCGTGGGTGAGCGTCTCGATGAGCCGCAGCGCGATCTCGGCGGCGGTACCGGCGTCGTCCGCCGCGTACAGCACCTCGTCACCGAGCGTCTTGATCAGCCGCCCGCCGTGCGCGGCGACCAGGTCGGCCGACGTCGTCTCGAACGCCTCGACCAGCTCGCCGAGCTCCTCCTCCTCCAGGCGCCGGGTGAGCCGGGTGAAGCCCACCAGGTCCGCGAATCCGACCGCCAGGCGCCGGTCCACCATCTCCTCGTCGTCGGCGGCCTGCACGACCCGTCCGGTCGCCGCCGCGAGCTGCCGCCGCCACACGTACACCAGGAACTCCTGGAGCTCCGGCAGCAACAGCTCCACCAGGGGATACGTCACTTCCGTGCGGGTCATCCCCGGCTCGGGCGGCTCGGTGAGCCCCTCCAGGAACGAGTCGATCTGCCACTCGGCCAGCCGGGCGGTGGTCTGGCCGGTGGACCGGGCCACCTGCACCGCCATCGGCTCGCTCAGCAGGCCCGCCTCGACCAGACCGGCCAGCCGGCGCAGCGCCAGCACGTCCGCCTCGGTCAGCGCCTTGGCCTGGCCGATGTCGGCGAACCCCATGGCGCGCCAGAACCGGGAGGCCAGGTCCATGGAGACACCGGCGGTGCGGGCCGCCTGGAAGGGGGTGTAGCGGCGCTCGGCGCCGAGGATGAGCTGCTCCAGCCGGATGGCCAGGGGGTCGTCGGTCGGCTCGGCCGTGTGGTCGACGACATGGTGAGGGGTGGGGTACTCCGCCCCGCTCGGCCCGGACCCGGACCCGCCCGAGTTCGCGTCGTCGACGGTCACCGGCCGCCTCCTGCCCGTTCCCTGCGCACTGTCCTGCCGATCTGTAGCTGGATCGTCGTCAACGATACGGCAGGTGTGCCCTGGCTCACGTCCCCGCGGCCCAGCGCGTCAGTCCACCGGGCGCAGATGCACGATGTCGCCCGCTCCCACGGCCTCCCGCTGTCCGCCCGGCGGCGCCACCACCAGCCGGCCGTCGCCGTCGATGGCGACGGCCTCGCCGGTGAGCACGCGGTCGCCGGGCAGCTCGGCGCGGACGGTGCGGCCGAGGGTCGCGCAGCCGGCCGCGTAGGCCTCCTGGAGGCCGGAGGCCGCCGGGTCGCCGTCGGCGGCCGTCCAGCGGCGGTACCACTGCTCCAGCGAGCGGAGGACGGCGCGCAGCAGGGGGTCGCGGTCGGTGGAGATCGCGTTCGCGAGGAGGAGGGAGCCGGCCGTGGGGACGGGCAGCTCCTCCTTGCGGAGCGTGACGTTGAGGCCGAGTCCGACGACGATGCCGTCGTCGCCGGCCCGCTCGGCGAGGATGCCGCCGGCCTTCCGTTCCTCCCCCTCGACCTTCACCATCAGGTCGTTCGGCCACTTCAGCGCCATGTCGACGCCGGCCGCGCGGGCCAGCCCGGTGGCGGCGGCCACGCCCGTGAGCAGCGGCAGCCAGGCGAGGCGGGCGACGGGGACGTCCGGCTTGAGCAGGACGGAGAAGAACAGGCCCGAGCGGGCGGGCGCGGACCAGACGCGGTCGAGCCGGCCGCGCCCCGCCGTCTGCTCCTCGGCGACCAGGACGGCGCCCTCGGGCAGGGTGGCGGCCCGGCCGGCCAGGTCGGAGTTGGTGGACCCGGTGGCGGGCACGATGTCCAGGGAGGTCCACAGCCCGCCGGGCAGCAGGAGGGCGCGGCGCAGGGAGGCGGCGTTCAGGGGCGGGCGTTCGAGGTCCGACCACGGACCCGCTGAACCATATGAGGGCGTCATGCAAGCCAGCGTAGGTGTGGTAAACACCGCACTGCCGAAGGGTATCGCCGCCGATACGCTACGGGTCAGTAGCCAACGATCCCGTGACCAGGCAGGGAGCCGCATCCCGATGTCCGAGCCGGCCAAGCCCCAAGAGCCCCAGATCGACATTCACACGACCGCGGGCAAGCTCGCGGATCTTCAGCGCCGTATCGACGAGGCGACGCACGCGGGCTCCGAGCGCGCCGTCCAGAAGCAGCACGCCAAAGGCAAGTTGACGGCCCGCGAGCGGATCGCGCTGCTGCTGGACGAGGATTCCTTCGTCGAGCTGGACGAGTTCGCCCGGCACCGCTCCACCAGTTTCGGCCTGGAGAAGAACCGCCCGTACGGAGACGGTGTCGTCACCGGCTACGGCACGGTCGACGGCCGCCCGGTGGCGGTGTTCTCGCAGGACTTCACGGTGTTCGGCGGCGCCCTCGGCGAGGTGTTCGGACAGAAGATCATCAAGGTGATGGACTTCGCCCTGAAGACCGGCTGCCCGGTGATCGGCATCAACGACTCCGGCGGCGCCCGCATCCAGGAGGGCGTCATGGCCCTCGGCATGTACGGCGAGATCTTCCGCCGCAACACCCACGCGTCGGGCGTGATCCCGCAGATCAGCCTGGTCGTGGGCCCGTGCGCGGGCGGCGCGGTCTACTCGCCCGCGATCACCGACTTCACGGTGATGGTCGACCAGACCTCGCACATGTTCATCACGGGCCCCGACGTCATCAAGACGGTGACGGGCGAGGACGTCGGCTTCGAGGAGCTGGGCGGCGCCCGGACGCACAACGCCACCTCCGGTGTGGCGCACCACATGGCGGGCGACGAGAAGGACGCCATCGAGTACGTCAAGTCCCTCCTGTCGTACCTGCCGTCGAACAACCTCTCCGAGGCGCCCGCCTTCCCGGAGGAGGCGGACCTGGAGCTGAGCGACGAGGACCGCGAGCTGGACGTCCTCATCCCGGACTCGGCGAACCAGCCGTACGACATGCACACCGTCATCGAGCACGTCCTGGACGACGGTGAATTCCTGGAGACCCAGGCGCTGTTCGCGCCGAACATCGTCACCGGCTTCGGGCGGGTCGAGGGCTACCCGGTCGGCATCGTCGCCAACCAGCCCATGCAGTTCGCGGGCTGCCTGGACATCGACGCCTCCGAGAAGGCCGCCCGGTTCGTCCGCACCTGCGACGCGTTCAACATCCCGGTGCTGACCTTCGTCGACGTGCCGGGCTTCCTGCCGGGCGTCGGTCAGGAGCACGAGGGCATCATCCGGCGCGGCGCCAAGCTGATCTACGCGTACGCCGAGGCGACGGTCCCGCTGATCACGGTGATCACCCGCAAGGCGTTCGGCGGCGCGTACGACGTCATGGGCTCCAAGCACCTGGGCGCCGACCTCAACCTGGCGTGGCCGACCGCGCAGATCGCCGTGATGGGCGCGCAGGGAGCCGTCAACATCCTGCACCGCCGCACCATCGCGGAGGCGGACGACGTGGAGGCGACGCGGGCGCGACTCATCCAGGAGTACGAGGACGCCCTGCTCAACCCGTACACGGCGGCCGAGCGCGGTTACATCGACGCGGTGGTCATGCCGTCCGAGACGCGGACGCAGATCGTCAAGGGCCTGCGTCAACTGCGCACCAAGCGGGAAAACCTGCCCCCGAAGAAGCACGGCAACATCCCCCTCTAAGGAGCCCCCATGATCAAGGTTCTGCGGGGCAACCCGACCCCGGAGGAGCTGGCCGCCGCACTGGCGGTGGTCCAGGCGCGCGCCGCCGCGACCGCCTCGGCGGCCTCCGGTGGCGCGCCGCACGTCCCCGAGGGCTGGTCGGACCCGGCGAGAATCGCCCGCAGCCACCGCCCCCACCCGGGCCCCCGGTCGTGGGCGCGCTCCTACTGGCCGGTGTAGCGCACGGACGGAATGGTCCATAAGCACCGCGGCGCCTGAGTACGCGTACTCAGGCGCCGCGCGGGTCCCGCCAGCAGGATCGAAGGATGCTGTGGTCCGACCCCGAGAACGAACCCCCCAAGGAGATGCGCGACATGCAGGCGATGCTGCGCCGCGCGGGGATCCTGCTGGCGCTGGCGATGCTGCTGGCGATGTTCGTGGTCGGCCTGCACTGACCGCTTCACCGGCCCCGCCACCGGGGGCGTTTTCCGTACGATGGCGCCCATGACTGCTGCTCAGCGCCGCCGCCTCGTCCTGGCCTCCGCGTCCCCCGCCCGCCTCGGTCTGCTGCGTCAGGCCGGGCTCACCCCCGAGGTGATCGTCAGCGGTGTCGACGAGGACAAGTTCACCGCCCCGACGCCGGCCGAACTGGCGCTCGCCCTCGCCGAGGCCAAGGCCGCCCACGTGGCCGCCAAACCCGAGGCGAGCGGCGCGATCGTCATCGGCTGCGACTCGGTGCTGGAGCTGGACAAGCAGGCCCTCGGCAAGCCCGCCGACGCCGAGGAGGCCACCGCCCGCTGGAAGGCGATGCGCGGCCGCGCGGGCATCCTCCAGACCGGCCACTGCGTGTACGACACGACCGCCAAGCGCTACGCCTCCGCGACCGCCTCCACCCTGGTCCGCTTCGGCGACCCGACGGACGAGGAGATCGCGGCGTACGTCGCCAGCGGCGAACCCCTCCACGTGGCGGGCGCGTTCACCCTGGACGGCCGCTCGGCACCCTTCATCGACGGCATCGACGGCGACCCGGGCAATGTGATCGGCCTGTCCCTGCCGCTGCTGCGCCGCCTGCTGGCCGAGCTGGGGATCGCGATCACCGACCTGTGGAGCGACTGACCGTCTTTCGTGGGACCGACGGTCCGGGACGTCACGCCGGGGCCACGCCGCCCTCCACCGGCGGCGTGGGCTCCCGTTCCTCGTCCGCCGGCGCGTACAGCACCAGCGAGGCGACGACGAGCCCCAGCACGACCATCATGTAGGCGAACGCCGCCCACCCCACCAGGCCCACCACCACCGCGCCGAGCACCCCGTGCGTGATGGCGCAGGAGATCAGCACGATCCGCGCGGCACGCCCCGGGGGCCGGTCCCGCACGCCGAGGAGCACCAGCAGCGCCCCGCAGAGCGCCACGTACGCCCCGAAGACACCGCCCATGATCCAGATCGCGGTGACCATCAGATCCGGGTCGAGACCGTCCAGCGACATCCGCTGACCGCCCATGACCTTCGCGAGCACCATGTGCAGCAGCACGAGGCCCACCGCCTCCAGGACCAGCACGATCCCGGCCGTCAGAGCTATCGGTCTGCGGGTCACCATGGGCACTCCCCTGCCTGTTTACCTGCCCCGACGAGTCGGTACGGACGACAGCGCGCAGGCTACTGACTGGTAAACCTACGGACAAGGGTTCTGACACCGCCGCAAAGAATCATTCGCCCATTCGTAGGGACTCCACAAAGAAACGGGATACGGCCCTGGCCGTGAAGACAGAGACCTTGGCCACACCTCAGGGTTACTGTTCCGTTCAGAAGCCCTGCGTAACGTGGTGCGACAAGGGATTTCACGACTCCACTACGCCTCGAATCACGCTCCGTGTGGGCAAGCTCACCATTGGGGACGGGTCGAAAGGCCGTGTCGGCAGTCCCTAAACTCAGCTTGTTTCAAGGAGGGAGCCATCGTGCGCAAGGTGCTCATCGCCAACCGTGGCGAAATCGCTGTCCGTGTCGCCCGTGCCTGCCGGGACGCCGGGATCGCAAGCGTAGCCGTCTACGCCGATCCGGACCGGGACGCCCTGCACGTCCGTGCGGCCGACGAGGCGTTCGCCCTGGGCGGTGACACCCCGGCCGCCAGCTATCTGGACATGGCCAAGGTGCTCCAGGCCGCGGCCGACTCCGGCGCGGACGCCGTTCATCCCGGGTACGGATTCCTCTCCGAGAACGCGGAGTTCGCCCAGGCCGTCATCGACGCGGGTCTCACCTGGATCGGCCCGCCGCCGCAGGCCATCCGCGACCTCGGTGACAAGGTCGCCGCCCGCCACATCGCCCAGCGCGCCGGCGCGCCGCTGGTCGCCGGTACGCCCGACCCGGTGTCCGGCGCCGACGAGGTCGTCGCCTTCGCCGAGCAGCACGGCCTGCCGATCGCCATCAAGGCCGCCTTCGGCGGTGGCGGACGCGGCCTGAAGGTGGCCCGCACGCTCGAAGAGGTCCCCGAGCTGTACGACTCCGCGGTCCGCGAGGCCGTCGCCGCCTTCGGCCGCGGCGAGTGCTTCGTCGAGCGCTACCTCGACAAGCCCCGGCACGTGGAGACCCAGTGCCTGGCCGACAAGCACGGCAACGTCGTCGTCGTGTCGACGCGTGACTGCTCGCTCCAGCGCCGCCACCAGAAGCTGGTCGAGGAGGCCCCCGCGCCGTTCCTGTCCGCCGAGCAGAACGCCGAGCTGTACCGGGCGTCCA
This sequence comes from Streptomyces sp. NPDC049837, assembly GCF_040674455.1. Taxonomy (NCBI): domain Bacteria; kingdom Bacillati; phylum Actinomycetota; class Actinomycetes; order Kitasatosporales; family Streptomycetaceae; genus Streptomyces; species Streptomyces sp. NPDC049837. Next base: position 708,148 of record NZ_JBFAMP010000003.1, read on the forward strand.
AGGCCATCCTCAAGGAGGCCGGCTACGAAGGTGCCGGCACCGTGGAGTTCCTCGTCGGCCAGGACGGCACGATCTCCTTCCTGGAGGTCAACACCCGTCTCCAGGTCGAGCACCCGGTCACCGAAGAGGTCACCGGCATCGACCTCGTGCGCGAGATGTTCCGCATCGCCGACGGCGAGGAGCTCGGCTACGACGACCCGGCGATCCGCGGGCACTCCTTCGAGTTCCGCATCAACGGCGAGGACCCCGGCCGCAACTTCCTCCCCGCCCCCGGCACGGTGACGCTGTTCGCGCCGCCGTCCGGCCCGGGTGTGCGGCTGGACGCGGGCGTGGAGTCCGGCAGCGTCATCGGCCCGGCCTGGGACTCGCTGCTGGCGAAGCTGATCGTCACCGGTGCGACCCGTGAGCAGGCCCTCCAGCGGGCCGCCCGCGCCCTGGCGGAGTTCAAGGTCGAGGGCATGGCCACCGCCATCCCCTTCCACCGCGCGGTCGTCGCCGACCCGGCGTTCACCTCGGACCCGTTCCGGGTGCACACCCGCTGGATCGAGACCGAGTTCGTCAACGAGATCCCGCCCTTCGCCGCCCCCGCCGCCCCCGAGGCGGAGGAGGAGCCCGGCCGTGAGACCGTCGTGGTCGAGGTCGGCGGCAAGCGCCTGGAGGTCTCGCTGCCGTCCTCGCTGGGCATGAGCCTGGCGCGCACGGGTCTGGCCGCGGGCGCCAAGCCCAAGCGCCGCGCCGCCAAGAAGGCCGGCTCCGCCGCCTCGGGCGACACGCTCGCCTCCCCGATGCAGGGCACGATCGTCAAGGTCGCGGTGGAGGAGGGCCAGGAGGTCAAGGAGGGCGACCTCATCGTCGTACTCGAAGCGATGAAGATGGAGCAGCCCATCAACGCCCACCGCGCGGGCACGATCAAGGGCCTCGCGGCGGAGGTCGGCGCGTCGGTGACGTCCGGCGCCGCGATCTGCGAGATCAAGGACTGAGGCAGTCGCACGCAGGGGCCCGTCGGTACATGACCGGCGGGCCCCTCGCCATGTCCGCGATGGCATCCTGGAGGCGTAGGGCGGCGGTGGTACGAGGGAGGACGGCGCGATGGTGACGAGTGCGGCGGCGAGCGGGACGGCGGCGGACAGGGCGCCGGGCACGCCGCGCCCGATGCGCGCCGACGCTCGCCGCAACTACGGGCGGCTGCTCGCCGAGGCGCGGGCCGCCTTCGCGGAGCACGGCACCGACGCGTCGCTGGAGGACATCGCGCGCCGCGCGGGCGTCGGGATCGGCACGCTGTACCGGCACTTCCCGAACCGGCACGCGCTGATGAACGCCGTCTTCCAGGAGGCGCTGCACACCCTGCTGGAACGCTCGCGCGACCTGGCCGGCTCGGAGCAGCCCTGCACGGCACTGGTGGAGTGGCTGCGCGCCATCGTCACGCACGCCGGTGAGTACCGGGGCCTGGCCCGCGCGCTCATGTCGGCGTCGCACGACACGACTTCGGCCCTGTCGCAGTGCAGCACCCCGATGCGCGCGGCAGGCGAGCGCCTGCTGGTCCGCGCCCAGGAGGCGGGCGCGGTACGGGCGGACGTGTCGATCGACGACCTGATGCAGCTCACCAACGCGATCGCCCTGGCCGCCGAACAGTCCCCGGACGACCCGGAACTGGCCGACCGGCTCCTGACGCTCACGCTGCGGGGCCTCAAGGCGTGACGGCGGAGCGCCCCGGGTCGGGGCCGCCCCGGTCAGCGCCGCCCGGCCGTCGGCACCGCCCCGATGGCGGGCCCGTCACCTGCGGCGGAGGTCCGCCACCCTCGCGCCGCGCTCCGGGGGTGGGGCGTCCGCCGAGAGGGACGCGCTGCGCAGTTGCGGGCCGCCCGGGTGGCGGCCGCCGCGCTGGCCCGGGAGGGGGACGTCACGGCGGGCCTGGCGGCCCGGTGGCGGGGCGCCCTCCGCGCCGGAGGCGCCGGGTGCCGGGCCGGCGACGGTGATCTGGACGCCCTGGTCCGCCAGCGCCTGGAGCTCGGTGGCGGCGCGGTCGTCGTGGGCGGGGGGCTCGTCGGTGACCAGCCGGGTGATCACGTCCGTCGGCACGGTCTGGAACATCGTGTCCGTACCGAGCTTGGTGTGGTCGGCCAGCACGACGACCTCCGCCGCCGCCTGGACCAGCGCCCGGTCGACGCTCGCCGACAGCATGTTGGACGTGGACAGGCCGCGCTCGGCGGTGAGCCCGCTGCCGGACAGGAACGCCCGCGAGACCCTCAGCCCCTGGAGGGACTGCTCGGCCCCGCTGCCCACCAGCGCGTAGTTGGAGCCGCGCAGGGTGCCGCCGGTCATGACCACCTCCACCCGGTTGGCGTGGGCCAGCGCCTGGGCCACCAGCAGGGAGTTGGTGACGACGGTCAGCCCGGGTACGCGGGCGAGCCGGCGGGCCAGCTCCTGCGTGGTGGTCCCCGCGCCGACCACGATGGCCTCGCCCTCCTCCACGAGACCGGCGGCCACGTCGGCGATGGCCGTCTTCTCGGCGGTCGCGAGATGGGATTTCTGCGGGAAGCCGGACTCTCGCGTAAAACCGCCCGGCAGCACCGCACCGCCGTGCCGGCGGTCGAGGAGTCCTTCTGCCTCCAGTGCCCGCACGTCACGCCGTACGGTCACTTCGGAGGTCTGGACGACGCGGGCGAGCTCCCGGAGCGATACCGCCCCGTTGGCACGCACCATTTCAAGGATCAACTGGCGACGTTCTGCAGCGAACACGAAACTGACAGTAACCCCAGCGACCGTTTCTTTGCAGCGGTATGCGCCTATTACGGGAAGTTGCGAACAGACGGGCCCGCCAGGTGGTATAGGCGGGCCCGTCCGAGAACGTTCCTTGACCGATCGATGTCCCGACTTGCCGGGGGTTGCCGGGTGTTGTCCCTCGGCCGGGCCGGACTACACCTCGGCGGTCGTCTTCCGGGTGTGCAACTGTCGTGCCACCTCGGCGATCGAGCCCGACAGGGACGGGTACACCGTGAAGGCGTTTGCGATCTGTTCGACCGTCAGGTTGTTGTCGACCGCGATCGAGATCGGGTGGATCAGCTCGGAGGCGCGCGGGGCGACCACGACGCCGCCCACCACGATCCCCGTGCCCGGCCGGCAGAAGATCTTGACGAAGCCGTCCCGGATGCCCTGCATCTTGGCGCGCGGGTTGCGCAGCAGCGGCAGCTTGACCACCCGGGCGTCGATCTTCCCCGCGTCGACGTCGGCCTGCGTGTAACCGACCGTGGCGATCTCGGGGTCGGTGAAGACGTTCGCGGAGACGGTCTTGAGATTGAGCGGAGTGACCGCGTCGCCCAGGAAGTGGTACATCGCGATCCGGCCCTGCATCGCCGCCACCGACGCCAGCGCGAAGACGCCCGTCACGTCACCGGCCGCGTACACGCCCGGCGCGGACGTGCGCGAGACCTTGTCGGTCCAGATGTGGCCGGACTCCTTGAGCCGTACCCCGGCCTCCTCCAGCCCCATCCCGGCGGTGTTCGGGATGGCACCGACGGCCATCAGGCAGTGCGTACCGGAGATGACACGCCCGTCGGCGAGCGTCACCTCGACCCGGTCGCCCACCCGCTTGGCGGAGGCGGCGCGGGAGCGCGCCATGACGTTCATGCCACGGCGCCGGAAGACGTCCTCCAGCACGGCCGCCGCGTCCGGGTCCTCACCCGGCAGCACGCGGTCGCGCGACGAGACCAGCGTGACCCGCGACCCCAGCGCCTGGTAGGCACCGGCGAACTCGGCACCGGTCACACCCGAACCGACCACGATGAGCTCCTCGGGGAGCTCGTCCAGGTCGTACACCTGCGTCCAGTTGAGGATGCGCTCGCCGTCCGGCAGGGCGTCGGGGATCTCGCGCGGGTGACCGCCGGTCGCGATCAGTACGGCGTCGGCGGTGAGCGTCTCCTCCGTACCGTCGGCGGCGGTGACGATCACCTGGCGGGAACCGTCCAGCGCCTGACGGCCCGCGAGCCGGCCCCGGCCGCGCAGCACGCGCGCGCCCGCACGCGTGACGGAGGCGGTGATGTCGTGGGACTGGGCGAGCGCGAGCCGCTTCACCCGTCGGTTGACCTTGCCGAGGTCGACGCCCACGATCCGGGCGGCCTGCTCGATGTGCGGGGTGTCGTCCGCGACGATGATCCCGAGCTCCTCGTGGGAGGAGTCGAAGTTGGTCATCACCTCGGCCGTGGCGATGAGCGTCTTGGAGGGTACGCAGTCGGTCAGGACGGACGCTCCGCCGAGGCCGTCGGTGTCGACGACGGTCACCTCCGCGCCGAGCTGGGCGCCCACCAGGGCCGCCTCGTATCCGCCGGGTCCGCCACCGATGATCACGATCCGGGTCACAGGGGTTACGCCTCGCGCTCTCGTCACGGCAGGGATGCAAGTACGTACCCCATTGTCCCGCACGGCCCCCGGTGCTTCCCCCCGGGGCCCTCCAACGGGAAACAGCGCTCACCCCCGGCCCTCCCGTACCCTCGATCCCATGTCGCTCTACGCCGCGTACGCCGGCAACCTCGACGCGCGGCTGATGACCCGCCGCGCCCCGCATTCCCCGCTGCGCGGCACGGGCTGGCTCAACGGCTGGCGGCTGACGTTCGGCGGCGAGCAGATGGGCTGGGAGGGCGCCCTGGCCACGATCGTGGAGGCCCCGCGTTCCCAGGTGTTCGTCGCGCTGTACGACATCGCCCCCATGGACGAGGACTCCATGGACCGCTGGGAGGGCGTCGGGCTGGACATCTACCGGCGCATGCGGGTGCGGGTGGACACCCTGGACGGCGAGGAGCCCGCCTGGGTGTACGTCCTCAACGGCTACGAGGGCGGCCTGCCGTCCGCCCGCTACCTGGGCGAGGTCGCGGACGCCGCCGAGTCGGCGGGCGCGCCGCACGACTACGTGATGGAGCTGCGCAAGCGGCCCTGCTGACGGGCCTCCACCGTGCCTTTGTCGGAAACGACAAGGCAACGATCCGAGCTCCGTGGGCATCGTCATCTACGCGCGTAGGCAATCTCGGGCTACGCTCTTGTGCGTACTGCTTTCTTCCGGGGCCGGCCCCCGGACCCCCGGTCCTCGTGAGGTCCGGGGCGACTGTTACTTCGCGAGGCGAGAGACTCTGTGAACGCAACTGCCACCCCGGACCACCTCCAGGGCGACCCCTACGCCGCCGCCGCCGACGCCGCCGCGCGCCTGCGCGAGCTGACCGGCACCGAGACCCACGACGTCGCCCTGGTGATGGGCTCCGGCTGGGCGCCGGCCGTCGACGCCCTCGGCGCGCCCGAAGCCGAGTTCCCGGTCACCGAGCTCCCCGGCTTCCCGCCGCCGGCCGTCGAGGGCCACGGCGGCAAGATCCGCTCGTACCGGATCGGCGACAAGCGCGCGCTGGTCTTCCTGGGCCGTACGCACTACTACGAGGGCCGTGGCGTCGCCGCCGTCGCCCACGGTGTGCGCACCGCCGTCGCCGCCGGCTGCAAGACGGTCGTGCTGACCAACGGCTGCGGCGGCCTCCGCGAGGGCATGCGCCCGGGCCAGCCGGTCCTGATCAGCGACCACCTCAACCTGACGGGCGCCTCGCCCATCGTCGGCGCGAACTTCGTGGACCTCACCGACCTCTACTCGCCGCGCCTGCGCGCGCTGTGCAAGGAGGTCGACGAGACCCTGGAGGAGGGCGTCTACGTCCAGTTCCCCGGCCCGCACTACGAGACCCCGGCCGAGATCAACATGGTCCGCGTCCTCGGCGGCGACCTGGTCGGCATGTCCACCGTCCTGGAGGCCATCGCCGCCCGCGAGGCGGGCGCGGAGGTCCTCGGCATCTCGCTGGTCACCAACCTCGCGGCGGGGCTCTCGGGCGAGCCGCTGAACCACGAGGAGGTCCTCCAGGCGGGCCGCGACTCGGCCGCCCGCATGGGCGAACTCCTCACCCGGGTCCTGGACCGCATCTAGCCGGTCCCCGTCCGGGGCATCCGGCTCCAGCCGTCGCGCCGCCCCCCTCCGTTGTGGGCAGTCGTTCCGCAGGGCGGAACGGGTGGGCACAACGGGACAGGGGCGGCGCCCTTTCCCGGTGCCCCCTGGGGCGGTGCCTGTTCCCGGTGACCCCTGGGGCGGTGCCTGTTCCCGGTGACCCCTGGGGCGGTGCCTGTTCCCGGTGACCCCTGGGGCGGGTTGGTGGGCCGGGCGGCCACCCCCCGTGGGCGGGGGCGGGGCCCCTCCGGGCTCACCTCCTCGAGGCCGGCGGCCTTGGGTTACGGGATCGGGAGCCCACGCTTCGCCGCCAACCTCTGCGGGGGCGACCCTGCACGGCCCCACCCGGCCGTCGTCCGGGTGCGGGTCCGTGGGTGGTGGGCACGGCCCCACCCGCGCCGTCGCCGTCTGCGGTCGGGGTGGGTGGTCGCCCCGGGACGGGGGCACCCCGCCGGGGTACCGGTAAGCGCAACCAGTCGTACGACACCAGAGAGGCAGACACCGTGCAGCAGAACCTCATCGCGCAGGCGGAGGCGTGGCTCGCCGAGGACCCGGACCCCGAGACGCGCGACGAGCTCGCCAAGCTCATCGAGGCGGGGGACCTCGACGAGCTCGCCGCCCGGTTCGGCGGCACCCTCCAGTTCGGCACGGCCGGGCTGCGCGGCGAGCTGGGGGCCGGGCCCATGCGGATGAACCGGGCCGTGGTCATCCGGGCCGCCGCCGGGCTGGCCGCGTACCTGAAGGCGCAGGGCCACACCGGCGGCCTCGTCGTCATCGGCTACGACGCCCGCTACAAGTCGGCCGACTTCGCCCGCGACACCGCCGCCGTCATGGTCGGCGCCGGTCTGCGCGCCGCGATCCTGCCGCGCCCGCTGCCCACGCCCGTCCTGGCGTACGCCATAAGGCACCTGGGCGCGGTCGCCGGTGTCGAGGTGACCGCCAGCCACAACCCGCCGCGCGACAACGGCTACAAGGTCTACCTGGGTGACGGTTCGCAGATCGTGCCGCCCGCCGACACGGAGATCGCCGCCGAGATCGCCGCGATCCGGAGCCTGAACGACGTGCCGCGCGCCGAGGAGGGCTGGGAGACGCTCGGGGACGAGGTCGTGCAGGCGTACCTGGCGCGTACGGACGCCGTCCTGACCTCCGGCTCCCCGCGCACCGCGAACGTCGTCTACACGGCCATGCACGGCGTCGGCAAGGACGTCGTCCTCGCGGCCTGGGAGCGGGCCGGCTTCCCGGCGCCCGCGCTCGTCGAGGAGCAGGCCGACCCGGACCCGGACTTCCCGACCGTCGCCTTCCCCAACCCCGAGGAGCCGGGCGCGATGGACCTGGCCTTCGCCAAGGCCCGCGAGGTCCAGCCGGACATCGTCATCGCCAACGACCCGGACGCGGACCGCTGCGCCGTCGCCGTCCCGCACCAGGACGACTGGCGCATGCTGCGCGGCGACGAGGTCGGCGCGCTGCTCGGCGCCCACCTGGTCCACAAGGGCGCCACCGGCACCTTCGCCGAGTCGATCGTGTCCTCCAGCCTGCTGGGCCGGATCGCCGAGGCGGCCGGGCTGCCGTACGAGGAGACGCTGACCGGCTTCAAGTGGATCGCGCGCGTGGAGGGCATCGCCTACGGCTACGAGGAGGCGCTCGGCTACTGCGTCGACCCCGGCGGCGTCCGCGACAAGGACGGCATCACGGCGGCGCTGCTGGTCGCCGAGCTGGCCTCGGAGCTGAAGGAGCAGGGCCGCACCCTCTCCGACCTGCTGGACGACCTCGCCATCGCACACGGGCTGCACGCCACGGACCAGCTCTCCGTCCGCGTGGAGGACCTGAGCGTCATCGCGAACGCCATGCGCCGCCTGCGCGAGCAGCCGCCCACCGCGCTCGCCGGGCTGACCGTGACGTCCGCCGAGGACCTGTCGAAGGGCACGGACAAACTGCCGCCCACGGACGGCCTGCGGTACTACCTGGACGGCGCGTTCAAGGCCCGCGTCATCGTCCGCCCCAGCGGCACCGAGCCCAAGCTGAAGTGCTACCTGGAGGTCGTCGTCCCGGTCGCCCACGCCAGTGAGCTGGCCGACGCCCGGGCGAAGGGCGACGAGATCCTGGCGGCGATCAAGCGCGACCTGGCGGCGGCGGCCGGCATCTGAGCCGACAGGGATTCCCTGTCCGGGTGAATCTCGTACGGCACTTGACGCAGGGGCCCGGTACGTCCGCCGGGCCACCGAGCAGGGTTCCGGTACCGCAGCCGAGCCCCTGGAGCGCCACCGTGCCGCCGTCGGTGATCACCCCGCGCCCGACCGTCCCCGCGTCACGCCGGCCCCCGTCCCCGGCGGGCGGGGGCGTCCGGGAGCGGACCGCCCGTTCGCTGCGGTACGCCGCGCCCGCGCTGCTGGCGTACCTGGCCGTGCGGCTCTTCGGGCTGCTGGTGCTGGCCCGCTGGGCGCACCTCAAGCAGCACGGGGTGTGGCCGGTACTCGCCTCGTCCTGGGACTCGAACTGGTACCTGGGCATCGCCGACCACGGGTACCAGGACAGCCTGGGCACCAAGTACGACTCCAACAACCTGGCGTTCTTCCCGCTGTACCCGGTGCTGATCAAGGCGGTCGCGGGGGTCACGCCCGGCTCGCGCGCGTCGGTGGCGCTGGTCCTGGCGGTGGCGTTCTCGCTGGTCGCGGCGTGGGGCATCTTCGCCGTCGGCGCCCGGCTGTGCGGGCGCCGCGCCGGCACCGTGCTGACCGTCCTGTGGGGCGCGCTGCCGGTCGGGATCGTCCAGTGGATGGGCTACACCGAGTCGCTGTTCACGGCGCTGGCGGCGTGGGCGCTGTACGCCGTGCTGACCGGCCGCTGGTACGCGGCGGCCGCCCTCGCGGTGCTCGCCGGGCTGACGCGGCCCACCGGGATCGCCCTGGCGGCCGCCGTGACGGTGACCGGCCTGGTCGCGGCGGCCCGCACGCGTGCGTGGCCGCCGTTCGTCGCGGCGCTCACCGCCCCGCTGGGCTGGCTGGGGTACGTGGCGTGGGTGGGCGCCCGGGTGGGGCGCTGGGACGGCTACTTCGCCGTGCAGCGGTTGTGGCGCAACGCCTGGGACGGCGGGGCGGGCACGCTGCGCTGGATGCGCGAGCTGCTGGCGTACGACCGGACTCCCCAGCTCTTCCTGGTGGCCGTGTCGGCGGTGCTGGTGGCGTCGGTGGCGCTGTACGTGCTGTGCCTGGCCGACCGGCAGCCGCTGCCGCTCCTGGTCTTCAGCGGGGTGCTGCTGCTGGTGGTGCTGGGCAGCGGCGGGGTGTACTTCCCTCGCGCCCGCTTCCTGCTGCCCGCCTTCCCGCTGCTGCTGCCGCTCGCGCTGGCGGTGAGCCGGGCGAGGCTTCCGGTGGCGGGCCTGGTGCTGGGCGCGGCGGTGCTGTCGTCGGCGTGGCTGGGCGCCTACATGCTGCTGGTGTGGCCGGGCCCGCCGTGACGGTCAGACGACCGAGAGGACGACCAGCAGGACGAGGCCCGCGAGCGCGGGCGCGATGATCTCGTACGCCCACCGGATGTGCGGGGCGCCCTGCGCGGTGGGCCGTGACGCGTTCCGCTCGGCCATGTCGCGCAGGTCCGCGACGGTCTGGTCGGCCCCGGCGGTGCGGACCTCCTGGGCGTCGGCCCCGCCCCGGTCCTGGCGGCGCGCGGCCTTCTTGCGCTCGCGCAGCGACACGGGCACCGACCAGAGCTGGTACTTGGTGCCGTCCCGGGTGATGACCTCGCTGGAGTACCCGGCGCGCACGTCGGCGACCGCCGCCCACGGCAGGTCGACGGTCCGGAACGGGTTCCGTACCCGCATGCGGTCGTCGTTGGCGTACACCACGGGCCGGAAGGTGAACGCGACGATCAGCGGCACCACCAGCAGCAGCCCCGCGACGGCGATCCAGCGCACCCGGCCCTCGCCGGTGAGCAGCGCGTCACCGCCGATCCAGGCGGCGAAGCCGAGCAGCAGGAGACCGCCCACGATGCCCGCGGTCGAGCGGAAGGACCGGTCGGCGTACTGGGGCTCCTGTGGGGTCGTCATGCGGCCGATTCTGCCTCACGGGCCCGGTCCTCACGCGACCAGATCGGCGTACAGGATGATGTTGTCGGGCCGGTGCCCGTCGACCAGCTCGCCACCGCAGGTGATGAGGCGCAGTTCGGGGCGGGTGGTGTCGCCGTAGACCTTCCGCGTCGGGAAGGCCTTCTTGTCGACCTGTTCCAGTTCCCGTACCCGGAAGACGGCGGTCGTGCCGTCGGCGCGCCGTACGCGGATCTCATCGCCGGTGCGCACCTTGGCGACGTCCTTCAGCACGGCCGGGCCCTTCGCGGTGTCGAAGTGGCCGATCAGTACGGCCGGGCCGGTCTGACCGGGCGTGACGCCCTTGTCGTACCAGCCGATCCTGTCCGCGTCGGCGACGGACGGCACCTCGACCGTGCCGTCGGCGGCGAGACCGAGGGCGAGTACGGGCCCGGTGTCGACGCCCGCGGCGGGGATCGTCACCCGCACCGGTTCGGACCGGGCCATGGGCGCGGCGGCCGCCCTGGGCGGGGCGGTGGCGGGCTTGACGTGGGCGGGCGGGGTGGCCGCCTCGGGAGTGTCCGCGGGGGCGCCGCAGCCGGCCACACCGGCGAGGACGAGCAGCGCGGCGGCGAGACGGTGCTTCAACGGGGGCTCCTGGGAACGAGTGCGGCGGGCCGCCGCGTGGGGTGTGTCGCGGCGGCCCGCCCGTGGGGGTGGGATGTGGCCTGCTCGGGTCAATGGATCAGGTCACGTGTGGATTCGGGTCAGCCCCGGCCGGCGGCCTGGCGGCGGCGCATGGCGACGAAGCCGAGACCGGCGGCGGACAGCGCGGTGGCGCCCGCCCCGGCGGCGACCAGCAGGGTCCGGTCGCCCTCGCCGGCCGTCTCGGCACCGGCGGCGACACCGCCCTTGGGCACGACGGAGGTCTGCGAGGTGGTGCCCTGGGCCGTGACGACGGCGGGGGTCGCGGTGGCGGCGGGCGTGGCCGTGGCGCCGCCCTTCTTGTCCCCGCCCTTGTCCGTGCTCTTGTCGCCGCCCTTGTCGCCGCCCTTGTCCGCGCCCGGGACGTCTGCGCCGACGTAGACGGCCACGCCGTTGCTGACGCCGCCGATGACGTAGTGCGAGAACGTTCCCGACTGGTCGAGGACGACGACCGTCGAGCGCGTCTGGAGGACGACGCGGCCGGTGTCGTCGACGAAGCGGACGCCCTTCGGGCAGCCCTTGCTGTCGCACGCGGAGATCCCGTAACGCCCGTCCGCCTTGGTGATCTTGATGAGCTGGCCGGTGGGCAGGTCGTACACGCCCGGCTTGGCGCCCGTCACGACGTTCTCCAGCCCGAGCCAGTTGTAGGTCGAGCCGTCCGCGTTGAGTACGAAGTACTGGACGTCGTTCTGACCGGCGACCGAGCGGCCGTCGGCGTCCAGGACGCCGATCGAGGCGCCGTCGATGAAGGCGTCGGCACGGTGGTGGTTCGAGGTGACGCGGTAGATCTTGACGTACGTGCCGTTCTTGAGGGTCCCCGTACGGATCAGCTCGCCCATGTCCTCGTCGACCTGGCGCGGTATCACCCGGCCGTCGGCCTTCAGCAGGACCTCGACACGGTTGTACGTGCGCTTCTCGCCCACCTTGAGGGTGAACAGGGTCTTGCCGGCCTTGTGGACGTCGGCCTCCAGCGTGCCGTTCACCCGGAAGACCTGGGCGGACATGCCCTCGACGAGCTGGACGGTCCTGACCGGCTCGCGCTTGCCGTCGCTCTCCGCCCCCGGCTTGGCCTCCGGCGCGGCGGGCTTGTCGGCCGGCGCGGCGGGCTTGGCCTCCGGCGCGGCGGGCCCCGCCGGGGCGGCGGGCTTCACGCCGGGCGTGACCGGCTTGGCGGCATCCGAAGAGGCAGGCTTCGCATCGGCGGCGAAGGCGGCGGTGGCGGTGGCCACCGGGGCGAGGGCGGCACCGGCGAGGACGGCGGTGGCGATGGCGGTGCGAAGGGCGAAACGCATGACGACTCCGTGAAACCGAAAGTGGATGAGATGAGGAAGAGCCGCATGCCGCCTGCTCGTTCGGGTGGGGCCGGTGAGTTCTGGCGGGCTGCGTGAACAAAGTTATGGATCTTGTGTGCGGGAGGCGTCCGCTCCATGTCACAGCCACGTGACAGAGCTCACTGCCCCCGTGGCCACCTGCGGTTTTCCACACCCCGGCGTTCCGGGGCTGTACAGGTCGCTACGCGCGTAGATATGCTCAAGTGGTGACCATGCCCACCACCACAGCACCCGCATTCGCTGACGTGACCGCGTCCGACAGCACACTGCGCCGCTTCCTCCACGGGCTGCCCGGCGTCGACGCCGTCGGCCTCGAAGCGCGCGCCGCGTCTCTCGGTACCCGTTCGATCAAGACCACGGCCAAGGCGTACGCCATCGACCTGGCCATCTCGATGATCGACCTGACGACGCTCGAAGGCGCGGACACCCCGGGCAAGGTCCGGGCGCTCGCCGCCAAGGCCGTCCATCCCGACCCGACCGACCGCACCACCCCGCGCACCGCCGCGGTCTGCGTCTACCCCGACATGGTGGCCACCGCCAAGGCCGCCCTGACCGGTACCGACGTGAAGGTCGCCTCCGTGGCGACCGCCTTCCCGGCCGGCCGCGCCGCCCTCGACGTCAAGCTCGCGGACACCCGTGACGCCGTCGCCGCCGGGGCGGACGAGATCGACATGGTGATCGACCGCGGGGCGTTCCTCGCGGGCGACTACCTGAAGGTCTACGAGGAGATCCGCGCCGTGAAGGAGGCCTGCGTCCGCGAGGACGGCGGCGCGGCCCGCCTGAAGGTCATCTTCGAGACCGGCGAGCTGTCCACGTACGACAACATCCGCCGTGCCTCCTGGCTCGGCATGATCGCGGGCGCGGACTTCATCAAGACCTCGACCGGCAAGGTCGGCGTCAACGCCACCCCCGCGAACACCCTGCTCATGCTGGAGGCGGTGCGCGACTTCCGCGCCCAGACCGGGGTACAGGTCGGGGTGAAGCCCGCGGGCGGCATCCGGACCACCAAGGACGCCATCAAGTTCCTGGTCCTGGTCAACGAGACCGTCGGCGAGGACTGGCTGGACAACCACTGGTTCCGGTTCGGCGCGTCCAGCCTGCTCAACGACCTGCTGATGCAGCGTCAGAAGCTGGCCACCGGACGTTACTCCGGTCCCGACTACGTGACGGTGGACTGATCACCATGACCAAGTTCGAGTATGCACCCGCCCCCGAGTCCCGCTCGGTCGTCGACATCGCGCCGTCCTACGGCCTGTTCATCGACGGCGAGTTCACCGAGGCCGCGGACGGCAAGGTCTTCAAGACCATCTCGCCCGCCTCCGAGGAGGTGCTCGCCGAGGTCGCCCAGGCCGGGGCCGAGGACGTGGACCGGGCCGTGAAGGCCGCCCGCAAGGCGTTCGAGAAGTGGTCGGCGCTGCCGGGCGCCGAGCGCGCCAAGTACCTGTTCCGGATCGCCCGGATCATCCAGGAGCGCAGCCGTGAGCTGGCCGTCCTGGAGACCCTGGACAACGGCAAGCCGATCAAGGAGACCCGCGACGCGGACCTCCCCCTGGTCGCCGCGCACTTCTTCTACTACGCGGGCTGGGCCGACAAGCTCGACCACGCCGGCTACGGCCCGAACCCGCGTCCGCTGGGCGTGGCCGGGCAGGTCATCCCGTGGAACTTCCCGCTGCTGATGCTCGCGTGGAAGATCGCCCCGGCGCTCGCCACCGGCAACACGGTGGTGCTCAAGCCCGCCGAGACGACCCCCCTGTCCGCCCTGTTCTTCGCCGACATCTGCCGCCAGGCGGGCCTGCCGAAGGGTGTCGTGAACATCCTCCCGGGTTACGGGGACACCGGCGCCGCGCTCGTCGAGCACCCGGACGTCAACAAGGTCGCCTTCACCGGCTCCACCGCCGTCGGCAAGGCCATCGCCCGCCAGGTCGCGGGCACGGAGAAGAAGCTCACCCTGGAGCTGGGCGGCAAGGGCGCCAACATCGTCTTCGACGACGCGCCCATCGACCAGGCCGTCGAGGGCATCGTCACCGGCATCTTCTTCAACCAGGGCCAGGTCTGCTGCGCCGGCTCCCGCCTCCTCGTCCAGGAGTCCATCCAGGACGAGCTGCTGGACGCCCTCAAGCGCCGTCTGTCGACCCTCCGGCTCGGCGACCCGCTGGACAAGAACACCGACATCGGCGCGATCAACTCCGCCGAGCAGCTCGCCCGGATCAAGGCGCTGGCCGAGACGGGCGAGGCGGAGGGCGCCGAGCGCTGGTCCCCCGCCTGCGAGATCCCGACCTCCGGCTTCTGGTTCGCCCCGACGCTCTTCACGAACGTCACGCAGGCGCACACCATCGCCCGCGACGAGATCTTCGGCCCGGTCCTGTCGGTGCTCACGTTCCGCACCCCGGACGAGGCCGTCGCCAAGGCGAACAACAGCCAGTACGGCCTGTCCGCCGGCATCTGGACGGAGAAGGGTTCCCGCATCCTGGCGGTGGCGAACAAGCTCCGCGCGGGTGTCGTCTGGGCCAACACGTTCAACAAGTTCGACCCGACCTCGCCCTTCGGCGGCTACAAGGAGTCGGGCTTCGGCCGCGAGGGCGGCCGCCACGGCCTGGAGGCGTACCTCGATGTCTGAGAATCGTGACCGTCTGAGCGTCTTCAAGACCTACAAGCTGTACGTCGGGGGCAAGTTCCCCCGCAGCGAGAGCGGCCGGGTGTACGAAGTGCAGGACAGCAAGGGCAAGTGGCTGGCCAACGCGCCGCTCTCCTCCCGCAAGGACGCCCGTGACGCGGTCGTCGCGGCGCGCAAGGCGTTCGGCGGCTGGTCGGGCGCGACCGCGTACAACCGCGGCCAGATCCTCTACCGCATCGCCGAGATGCTGGAGGGCCGCAAGGACCAGTTCGTCCGCGAGGTCGCCGACGCCGAGGGCCTGTCGAAGTCGAAGGCCGCCGCGGTGGTCGACGCGGCCATCGACCGCTGGGTCTGGTACGCGGGCTGGACGGACAAGATCGGCCAGGTCGTGGGCGGGGCGAACCCGGTCGCGGGTCCGTATCTCAACCTGTCCACCCCCGAGCCGACGGGCGTCGTCGCGATCGTCGCCCCGCGCGAGTCGTCGTTCCTGGGCCTGGTCTCCGTCGTCGCCCCGGTGATCGCCACCGGTAACACGGCGGTCGTCGTCGCCTCCGAGAAGGCCCCGCTCCCGGCGCTCTCCCTGGGCGAGGTGCTGGCCACCTCGGACCTGCCGGGCGGTGTCGTCAACGTCCTGTCGGGCAAGGCGGCCGAGATCGCCGCCCCGCTCGCCGCGCACCAGGACGTCAACGCCATCGACCTGACGGGCGCGGACGCCGAGCTGGCCCGCGAGCTGGAGGTCGCCGCGGCGGACAACCTCAAGCGCGTCCTGCGTCCCCAGGCTGTGGACGGCGAGGACTTCGCCGCCGACCCGGGCACGCACCGCCTCACCGCGTTCCTGGAGACCAAGACGGTCTGGCACCCCACGGGCTCCCTGGGCGCGTCCGGCTCGTCCTACTGAGAGCCGGCCCACGCCGAACGGCTCCGTCTCCCCTCCGTCCGGGGGAGGCGGAGCCGTTCTCGTACGGCGAGAACGACAGGCCTCAGCCGGGGATGGCCCCGCCCAGCAGCGGCCCGGCGACCGGCAGGTTCGGGAGGTTGGTCACGGAGCCGGTCAGGGTCGTCGTGTCGACCGGCTTGAAGTCGCTGACCTGCGTACCGATGCCGTTGTTGAGCGGGTCCACCCCCGTCTGCGCGAGCGGGTTGACCTTCAGGTTCTTGGCCACCCCGGTCACATGCGGGACGGCGCCCATCGTGGCCTGGAGGGCCGCCTGCGGGTCCGTCTTGGGAAGTTGCGGCAACTGCGGCGGCTGCACCACCGCGTGCGCCGCGCCCCCCGTGACACCCAGGGCGGCGCCCAGCGCCGAGACGGTCAGCCCGGCCTTCAGCAACGTATGACGAGTCATGGAAGCTCCTGCCACCTGCGTAACGAGTCGGGTACGCACCGTATTTGAGATGTGATGCTGGATACCAACGGCCTCCGGACGGGGTCCCCCGACCGGGTCAATGGTTCAGACTGGTGTCCCGTGAGTTCCCAACCGATCCCGACGCGTGTCGTCCTGCTCGCGGGCCCCTCCGGCTCCGGCAAGTCCTCCCTCGCGGCCCGCACCGGCCTGCCCGTGCTGCGCCTCGACGACTTCTACAAGGAGGGTCACGACCCGACGCTGCCGCTCGTCCCCGGCAGCACGGACGTCGACTGGGACTCCCCCCTGTCCTGGGACGCGGACGCGGCCGTGGCCGCCGTGGTGGAGCTGTGCGCCACCGGCCGTACGACGGTCCCCGTGTACGACATCGCCACCAGCTCGCGCGTCGACCGGGAGGTGCTCGACATCGAGCGCACCCCGCTGTTCGTGGCCGAGGGCATCTTCGCGGCGGACATCGTGGCCCGCTGCCAGGAGCTCGGCGTCCTGGCCGACGCGCTGTGCCTGCGCGGCCGCCCGTCCACCACCTTCCGCCGCCGACTGCTGCGGGACCTGCGCGAGGGCCGTAAGTCGGTGCCGTTCCTGCTGCGCCGGGGCTGGCGCCTGATGCGTGCCGAACGCTCGATCGTCTCCCGCCAGACCGCCCTGGGCGCCCACCCCTGCAACAAGGCCGAGGCCCTCGGCCGCCTCGCCGCCGCGGCGGCCGGCCGCCACCGCGCCCCGACGATCACCCGGGCTCCGGAGCCGGCCTGACGACCTGTTCCGACCGCAAGCGGCCATTGAGCAACCCCCGCGGCGAGCAACCACCTCCGCGAGAGCGCGCGCCGGTTCAGGCGCACAGCACAGAGCCGGACAAGACCCCCCGTCTTGTCCGGCCCCGCGCTTGATCCCCCGTACCCCGTTGTCCCCCGTGGTCCCCCCCGATTCCCCCTTGTCCCCCCGCTTGCCGGCCGCCGTCTCCCCCGAGACCGCGACCGTTTCCCCCTGCCTTCAGGCCACGAGTTGGCCGAAGGACTCCTCTTCGTCACGGCCGAAGCTGAGGACGTCGTCCTCGCGCAGCCGGCGCAGGGAGCGCCAGATGCTCGACTTCACCGTGCCGACACTGATGTCCAGGATCTCCGCGATCTCCGGGTCCGTGCGGCCCTCGTAGTAACGCAGGACCAGCATCGTGCGCTGGAGTTCGGGCAGCTTGGCGAGTGCCTGCCAGAGCACCGCCCGCAGTTCCGTGCCGCGCATCGCGTCGGTGTCGCCGGCGGACTCGGGGAGTTCCTCGGTGGGGTACTCGTCGATCTTCCGCCGCCGCCAGGCGCTGATGTGCAGGTTCGTCATGGTGCGGCGCAGGTAGCCGCCGACCGCCGCCTTGTCGCTGATGCGGTCCCAGGCGCGGTACGTCGAGAACAGCGCGCTCTGGAGCAGGTCCTCGGCCTCGAACCGGTCGCCGGTGAGGTGGTAGGCGGTGGCGTACAGGGAGGCGCGGCGCTCCTGCACGTAGGCGGTGAACTCCGCCTCCGTGAGGTTCTTCCGCTCCCCCGATTCCTCCCCGTACGCCGTCGCCCCGTCAGTCACGGCGACCATGTAGGGCGCCTTGTGCTGACGCCCGGCGCTGCGAACGCACCCCCGCCCGTTCACCGCGCCGGACTTCTCCGTGCTCCGCGTGACGTCGTGGAGACGCGTGACAACTGCGCTTGAGGTGGTGCTGTGCAGTGCGTTCATCTCGCGCCCCCCGTCGGTTGGAGTCTGCTTCGGTCCGTGTGCCAATGAGCTTGCCCGGGCGACTTCATAGCGGTGTCCGCCGACTGTCACAGACCTGTCACAGCCCCCACCGGTCGAACTGTCCCGCCCCCATGGGACAGAATGACGGCGTGCCTTTCCTGTTGCTGATCGAGGACGACGATTCCATCCGCACGGCCCTCGAACTCTCGCTGTCACGCCAGGGCCACAAAGTGGCCACCGCGGCGACGGGCGAGGACGGCCTGAAACTGCTGCGTGAGCAGCGGCCGGATCTGATCGTGCTGGATGTGATGCTGCCCGGCATCGACGGTTTCGAGGTGTGCCGGCGCATCCGGCGTACCGACCAACTGCCGATCATCCTGCTGACCGCGCGCAGTGACGACATCGACGTGGTCGTCGGCCTGGAGTCCGGTGCGGACGACTATGTCGTCAAGCCGGTGCAGGGCCGGGTGCTGGACGCGCGCATCCGGGCGGTGCTGCGGCGCGGCGAGCGCGAGTCGACGGACTCGGCGACGTTCGGGTCGCTGGTGATCGACCGGTCCGCGATGACCGTGACGAAGAACGGTGAGGACCTCCAGCTCACGCCGACGGAGCTGCGGCTGCTGCTGGAGCTGTCGCGCCGCCCGGGCCAGGCGCTGTCCCGGCAGCAGTTGCTGCGGCTGGTGTGGGAGCACGACTACCTGGGCGACTCGCGTCTGGTGGACGCGTGCGTCCAGCGGCTGCGGGCGAAGGTGGAGGACGTCCCGTCGTCCCCGACCCTGATCCGTACGGTCCGTGGCGTGGGTTACCGGCTGGACGTGCCTGCGTGAGGAAGGGGAGTCTGCGGCTGCGCCTCGTCGTCGTCTTCGCCCTCGTCGCGCTCACCGCCGCCGCCTCCGCGTCCGGGATCGCGTACTGGCTGAACCGTGAGGCGGTGCTTCAGCGCACGCAGGACTCGGCGCTGAACGACTTCCGTCAGGAGATGCAGCGGCGTGCCGCCACGCTGCCGCTGCGGCCGACTGAGGAGGAGCTGCGGCGGACGGCCGAGGAGATGTCGTCCGGCGGGGTCGGGTACGGCGTGGTGCTGCTGGGCGAGCGGGCCAAGGGCAAGCCGATCGTGGGGGTGTCGGACCCGGACCGGTTCACGCTGGACGACGTGCCGGAGGAGCTGCGGCTCGCGGTGAACGAGCGGCAGGAGGTGGCGGACGGCAACGAGTTCCCGTACCACCTGTTCTGGCAGCGGACGACGCGGGACGGCACGCCGTACCTCGTGGGCGGCACGCGGATCATCGGGGGCGGGCCGACCGGCTACATGTTCAAGTCGCTGGAGCCCGAGCGGCAGGACCTGAACTCGCTGGCGTGGTCGCTGGGGATCGCGACGGCGCTGGCGCTGATCGGTTCGGCGCTGCTCGCGCAGGCCGCGGCGACGACCGTGCTGAAGCCGGTGCACCGGCTCGGGGAGGCGGCGCGGCGGCTGGGCGAGGGCGAGCTGGACACCCGGCTGCGGGTGTCGGGGACGGATGAACTGGCCGAGCTGTCCCGGACGTTCAACAGCGCGGCGGAGAGCCTCCAGAAGAAGGTCGCGGACATGAGCGCGCGGGAGGAGTCGAGCCGTCGCTTCGTCGCGGACATGTCGCACGAGCTGCGGACGCCGCTGACCGCGCTGACCGCCGTGACGGAGGTGCTGGAGGAGGAAGAGGACGCCCTCGACCCGATGATCGCCCCGGCCGTCCAACTGGTGGTCAGCGAGACCCGGCGGCTGAACACGCTGGTCGAGAACCTGATGGAGGTCACCCGCTTCGACGCCGGAACGGCGCGGCTGGTGCTGGACGACGTGGACGTCGCCGACCAGGTCACGGCGTGCATCGACGCGCGGGCCTGGCTGGACGCGGTGGAGCTGGACGCCGAGCGCGGGATCATGGCGCGGCTCGATCCGCGCCGCCTCGACGTGGTCCTGGCGAACCTGATCGGCAACGCGCTCAAGCACGGCGGCTCGCCGGTGCGCGTCTCGGTCCGGACGGCGGACGACGACCTGTTCATCGAGGTGCGGGACCACGGGCCGGGCATCCCCGAGGACGTACTGCCGCACGTATTCGACCGGTTCTACAAGGCGAGCGCGTCGCGGCCGCGGTCCGAGGGCAGTGGGCTGGGGCTGTCGATCGCGATGGAGAACGCGCTGATCCACGGCGGTGACATCACGGCGGCCAACTCGCCGGACGGTGACGGGGCGGTGTTCGTGCTGCGGCTGCCGCGCGACGCGTCGCGCACGAACACGGTGCGGGAAGACAAGCAGGAGGGTGGCGGTGATGAGGGTGCGTGAGCGGCGGGGCGCGGTCGCGCTCGCGGGGGTCGCCCTGCTCGCCGCCGTCGTCTCCGGCTGCGGGATCCGTACGACGTCCGTGCCGGTCGACGCGGGCGCCGCGCCGTCGCGGCTGCCGTGCAGCGTGTCGGGCGAGGACGTGGCGTCACAGGCCGGGGAGCAGGGGGTGCCGGTCCGGGTGTACCTGGAGTGCGCGTCGGGCCTGGAGGCGGTGGACCGTACGGTTCCGCGGACCGACGACAAGAACCCGCGCGGCACCCGGGTCGCGGTGGCCCAGGCGCTGCTGAACCAGCTCCTCGCGGAGCCATCGGCGAGTGAGCGCGAGGCGGGTTTCGCCACCTCCGTCCAGGGCCCGCTGACCGTGTCGGCGGGGCGTGAGGGCGACCCCGAGGGGTCGCTGCGGCTCAGCCGCCAGCCGGAGGACCTGCCCGCGGCGGCGCTGTCGCAGATCGTGTGCACGTATGCGGAGAACGGCGTGACCGCCGACGGCGGGACGGCCCTGCTGGGCGGCCCGGGCCCCTATCCGGTGCGGCGTTACGCGTGCACGGCCGGGCTGAAGGAGCGCCCGGACTCGGCGGCCCCGACGCGGCCCTCGTCCTGACCCGGGCGGGGCCGGTCCCCGGTGGGCGGAACCGATCGTGCCGGTCGGCGCGTCTTGGGGGGCGTGCAGCGTCATGGTTCGGACGGCAGTGCCGTCATCCGCCTCCGCGCGGCGGGGCTCATCCTCCTCATCGCTCATCTCGTGCTCGTGGGGTGGCTGACGCTCCGGCCGCTGGACGTGATGTGGGTGACGGCGGCCAATCTGGAGCCGTTGGCCGGGATCAAGGCCGACCTGGCGATGGGCCCGGTGGAGGCCGCGAGACGGATCGGTGAGGGCCTGTTGCTGCTGGCGCCGCTCGGGGTGCTGCTGCCGATGGCGGGTGGCCGGCTGGCCGTCTCCCCGTGGGCGTCGCTGGCCCGGACGGTCGTGGCGGGCGCGCTGGTGTCGCTGGGCATCGAGCTGTTGCAGACGGCGGTGCCGGGGCGGGTGGTGGACGTGGACGCGCTGCTGCTGAACACCACGGGCGTGGCGCTGGCGCACCTGGCGGTGGTGCCCGCGTGGCGGGGGCGGCTGCGCCGCCGGCAGGGGCCGGGCGGGGGCCGCGGGCGGGGGTCCGCCGGGGGCGGCGCCCGGGGGCGCGGGGCGGGCGTCCGTGGGGTGGGGGTCCTGAGGGATGACGTCTCTCAGGGTGCGACCCCGAGGATTCCCAGGGTCGGTATCGCCCCGTAGTCCGACGTTTTGTCCCGGCCTGTCGGGCGAGGATGAAGTCACGGAGCACATCGACCTCATTTCCGCGAAGGAGCCCACCATGGCCGCACTTGTTCGCCCCCGTGACGGAAAGATGATCGGCGGGGTGTGCGCGGCGCTGGCGCGGCGCTTCGGCACCTCCGCGACGACGATGCGCGTGATCTTCGTGGCCTCGTGCCTGCTGCCCGGCCCGCAGTTCCTGCTGTACCTGGCGCTGTGGATACTGCTGCCGTCGGAGAAGGCCGCGAAGCCGGCCTGGTAGTACGCCGCCTACGCACACGGAAGGGGGCGCCCACCTGTGACGGTGGGCGCCCCCTTCGCGTACGTACGCGGCGGTGACTCAGGCGCCGAGGGCCGGGAGGGTGCCGCCGACGGGCAGGCCGCCGAGGAGACCGGCCGCGGCGGCCGGGTCGATGGGCAGGCCCTGGAGCGAGGCGTTCTTGGTGGCGGCGCCGGCCAGTTCCTGCCCGGTGGCCAGCAGCTCGGTGGCGTTGTTCGGAGCCTGCTCGACGGCCGACTGGAGGACCGGCACCGCGGTGGCGGTGGCGGCGCCCAGCGCGGCGCTGGTGGGCGTCGTGGTGGCCGCGGAGGCGGTGCCGGCGGCGGCAGCGGCGAACGCGGCGCCGAGAGCGGCGACACCGAGGGTCTTGGCGGCAGACTGCTTCATCGAATTTCGTCCTTGGGGGAACTCGGGGAAAGATGAGCGGCTCTGCAACTTAGTCATCGTTCCGTGACCCCCGCAAACACCCGAAACGGCCAGGTCATGGAATTCCCGGCCGTTCGCGGGCGGCTCGCCTCAGGGCGTCGCGGGCGAGGAATCGCTGGTCGCGGCCGTCTGCCGGAACAGCCATTCGGACTTCAACTCGGCGTACCCGGGCTTGATCACGTCATTGATCATCGCCAGCCGTTCGTCGAAAGGAATGAATGCTGATTTCATCGCATTGACGGTGAACCACTGCATGTCGTCGAGCGTGTAGCCGAACGTCTCGGTCAGCAGCTCGAATTCGCGGCTCATGCTGGTACCCGACATCAACCGGTTGTCGGTGTTGACCGTGGCCCTGAAGTGCAGGGTGCGCAGCAGCCCGATGGGGTGCTCGGCGTACGAGGCGGCGGCGCCGGTCTGGAGGTTGGAGGTCGGGCACAGCTCCAGCGGAATGCGCTTGTCGCGTACGTACGCGGCGAGGCGGCCGAGCGTGACGGTGCCGTCATCGGCGACCTGGATGTCGTCGATGATGCGCACCCCGTGACCGAGGCGGTCGGCGCCGCACCACTGGAGGGCCTGCCAGATGGAGGGCAGGCCGAAGGCCTCGCCGGCGTGGATGGTGAAGTGGTTGTTCTCGCGCTTGAGGTACTCGAAGGCGTCGAGGTGGCGGGTGGGCGGGTAACCGGCCTCGGCGCCCGCGATGTCGAAGCCGACGACGCCGTTGTCGCGGTAGCGGTTGGCGAGTTCGGCGATCTCCAGGGCGCGGGCGGCGTGCCGCATGGCGGTGAGCAGGGCGCCCACGCGGATGCGGTGGCCGTTCTCGCGGGCCCGGCGCTCGCCCAGGCGGAAGCCCTCGTTGACGGCTTCGACGACCTCTTCGAGGGTGAGGCCCTTCTCCAGGTGCTGTTCCGGGGCGTAGCGGACCTCCGCGTACACGACGCCGTCCTCGGCGAGGTCCTCGGCGCACTCGGCGGCGACGCGGACGAGGGCCTCGCGGGTCTGCATGACGGCGCAGGTGTGGGCGAAGGTCTCCAGGTAGCGCTCCAGCGAACCGGAGTCGGCGGCCTCGCGGAACCAGATGCCGAGCTTGTCCGGCTCGTGCTCGGGCAGCGCGGTGTACCCGGTGGCTTCGGCGAGGTCGATGATGGTGCCGGGGCGCAGACCGCCGTCGAGGTGGTCGTGGAGCAGCACCTTGGGGGCGCGGCGGATCTGGTCCGCGGTCGGGACATGGGGTGTCTGGCTCGTCATTTTCGAACTCTAGCCCCTACGCGCGTAGAAGGCGCGTCGATACGTAACAGTGACCCCGCGTACGGATCGCGTACACCTCCTCTTCTGAGACTGTTCTGCCATGGCACTCCAGGCACTCGTAGGTACGGGAGGCGCGCGGGCGCCCAGGCTGGGCCGGCCCGTGGGGAGGGCCGTCGCGGGGGTGGGCGGCGTGCTGCTGCTCCTCCCGGACGGTGAGCCCGAGTCGGGGCGCGGCCCCTCGCCGGTCGCCCACGCGGCGGCCGTACCGCTGGCGCGCCACCTGGTCCGGGCGGGGCGGGCGGAGGGGCTGGTGGCCCATGTGGTGCGCTACCGGGGGCGCGGCTGGAACGGCGCGGACGCGCGGCTCGCGGAGGACGCGCGATGGGCGGTCTCGGAGGTCGTACGAAGATACGGCGACGTCCCGGTCTGCCTGGCCGGACGCGGTATGGGCGGCCGGGCGGCGCTGCGCGCGGCGGGCCACACGGCCGTCAACTCGGTGCTCGCCCTTGCCCCTTGGCTACCGGAGGACGATGTGGCGGCGACACCCGAACCGGTGAAACAGCTCGCCGGCCGCCGGGTGCTGATCGCGCACGGCACCAACGACACGCGTACGGACCCGGAGCTGTCGTACCGGCTGGCGGAGCGCGCGAAGAAGGCCAACCGGGACACGTGCCGGTTCGAGGTCCACTCGGACGGTCACGCACTGCGCGAGCACCACGACGAAGTGCTCGCGCTGGCGGCCGACTTCGTGCTGGGCGCGCTGTTCGGCCGCCCCTTCTCCCGCCCGGTCACCGACGCCCTGGCGGCCCCGCCACCACTGGGGCTGCGCATGCCACTGGCGTCGGGGTTCGGCAGGGCGCTGCGCCGGTAGGACGCCTATTCCGGCTCCGACAGCAGGCGCCCCCGGCGGGAGAGCAGGAACCGCTTGAAGGCGGCCACCGGTGGGGTGTCGGGGTGGCCGTCGAGCCAGGCGACGCCGATCTCGCGGGCCGCGCGCGGGGCGGTGACCGTGAGTTCCACGACGCCGGGGCGGGCGACGGCGGGCGGCGGGAGCAGCGCGACACCGAGGCCCGCGGCGACCAGGCCGCGCAGCGTCTCGGCCTCCTCGCCCTCGAAGGCGATCCGGGGCGTGAAGCCCGCCTCGGCGCACAGCGCGTCGGTGATGCGGCGCAGCCCGTAGCCGGGCTCCAGGGTGACGAACGTTTCGTCGGCAGCCTCCGCGAGGCGGACGCGCTTGCGGGCGGCCAGCCGGTGGTCGTCGGGGACGACGAGCCGCAGCCGCTGCTCGTCCAGGCGGCGGGCGACCAGGTCGGGGGCGTCCGGGACGGGCGAGGTCAGGCACAGGTCCAGGTCGCCGGCGCGGAGGCGCTCGATCATGGCCTCGCCGTAGTTCTGGACGAGCGTGAAGCGGACCTTGGGGTGGTCCACCCGGAAGGCCCGGATCAGCCCGGGGACGGTCTCCGAGCCCATGGTGTGGAGGAACCCGAAGGCGACCCGCCCCGCCGACGGGTCGGCGTCCGCCCGTACCGCGTCGGCGGACCGCTCCACCTCCGCCAGCGCCCGCTCGGCCGAGGCGAGGAAGGTGCGGCCGGCCGGGGTGAGCGAGACGGTGCGGCCCTTGCGGGCGAACAGCGCGACGCCCAGGTCCTGTTCGAGGCGGACCATGGCCCGCGACAGCGTCGACTGCGGCACGCCCAGGTCGTGCGCGGCGCGCGTCACATGCTCGTGGCGGGCGACCGCCGCGAAGTACGCGAGGCGCGGCGCAAGCAGCAGCCCCATGTCTTCTTCGTTACTGTTCGGTGACAGCCACTCCCGTGAGCTGTGGTTATGCGCCATGGGAACGATTAAAGCCGTTCCATGCATTGGACGCATCAAGCGGGTGTGCCTACGGTCGAGACATGCCTTCCGCCAGTACCAAGGCGGCCGCCACCGACGCGGTCGCCGACACTCGCCTTTCCCCCGGCCGCCCCGGCTACCGCCGGATGAGCTTCGCGCTCTTCGCCGCCGGAGTGGCCACCTTCGCCCTCCTCTACTCGACGCAGGCCCTGCTCCCGGCCGTCTCCGCCGACTTCGGCGTGAGCGCCTCGGCCGCGAGCTGGACCGTGTCCGCCGCGACCGGCGCGCTCGCCCTGTGCGTCCTGCCGCTGAGCGCCCTGTCCGAGCGGTTCGGCCGCCGCACCCTGATGACCGCCTCCCTCGTGGTCGCCGTCGTCGTCGGGCTGCTCGTGCCGTTCGCGCCGAGCCTGGAGTGGCTGGTCGCACTGCGCGCCGTGCAGGGCGCCGCGCTCGCGGGGCTGCCCGCGTCGGCGATGGCGTACCTGGCCGAGGAGGTACGGCCCAAGGCACTGGTCGCCGCGATCGGCCTGTTCGTGGCGGGCAACAGCATCGGCGGCATGAGCGGCCGGATCGTCACCGGCTGGGCGGCCCAGCTCTGGGGCTGGCGGGCGGCGCTCGCCGCGGTGGGGCTGATGGCGCTGGTGTGCGCGGTGGTGTTCCGGCTGATGATCCCCAGGGCGCGGCACTTCTCGACCGGTTCGCTGAACCCGCGCGCGCTGGCGACGACGGTCCGTACGCACCTGTCCGACCCGCTGCTGATGCGCCTGTACGCGATCGGCGCGCTGTTCATGACCGTCTTCGGCGCCGTCTACACGGTGATCGGCTACCGGCTCGTCGAGGCGCCGTTCTCGCTCCCGCAGGGCGTGGTCGGCTCGATCTTCCTGGTGTACCTGGTCGGTACGGTCTCGTCGGCCGCGGCCGGGAAGCTGGTGGGCCGCATGGGGCGGCGCGGGGCGCTGTACCTGGCGGTCACCACGACGGCGGCGGGTCTGCTGCTGTCCCTGTCGGACGCGCTGACGTACGTACTCCTCGGCCTGGTCCTGATCACCGCCGGGTTCTTCGCCGGACACGCGGTCGCCTCCTCGTCCGTGAGCCGCACGGCGAAGACGGGCCGGGCGCAGGCGTCGGCGCTGTACCAGTCGGCGTACTACCTGGGCAGCAGCGCGGGCGGCACGCTCGGCGCGGTCGCCTTCCACGCCGGCGGCTGGGCGGGCACGGTCCTGCTGGGCCTGGTCGCCGTCCTCGGCGTCGTATCGCTGACCCTGTACGGGACGCACGCCGCGCGCGTGGAGAACCGTAAGTCTCGCGAAACGTACAACCGCACCGCTTCCCCGAGCGTCCTAAGGGCATAACTACCTCAAGGGGCTCCAGGGGGAGTGGTGGACGTGGGTGGGATACGTAAGAGAGCCGGGGTCGCGCTCGGTCTCACGGGACTGGTCGTGCCGTTGACGGTCGCGCTGGGCGCCGCGCCGGCCCAGGCGGCGTCCTGTACGACGCAGACGGGCCCGTACCAGAGGCAGGTCGAGAAGTTCATGGGCCGGCCGGTGGACGGGAAGCAGTCGCCGGCCGACTGCAAGGCGATCCAGACGTTCCAGCGCTGGCACGGGATCACGCCGACCATCGGATACGCCGGGGAAATCACCTGGCGCACGATGAACACGATCCTCCAGCAGCGCGCGGCGGGGAAGAACCCCAACGCGGCGGGTAAGTGCCCCACCAACAAGGGGCGCATCGCGTGCGTGGACCTGACCAGGCAGCTCTCCTGGATCCAGGACGGCGCCAAGCTGAAGTACGGGCCCGTGCCGGTGCGCACCGGCCGCGACGGCGACGAGACCCGCACCGGCGCGCGGAAGATCTACCACCGCAACATCGACCACTGGTCGACGCTCTACAAGGTGCGCATGCCGTACGCGCAGTTCTTCGACGGCGGGCAGGCGTTCCACTCCGTCACCAAGTCCATGTACAACCCGCCGGGTTCGCGCGGCTGCGTCAACATGCGGCCGGCCGACGCGAAGGCGTACTGGAACCTGCTGCGGAACGGTGACGACGTGTTCGTGTACGGGCGCAAGCCCGGAACGTGACCCCCGTTGTCAGTCCCCTCCGGTAGCTTCCGTCGTGAGGCATGGGAAGCGCGACAGGGGTGGACGCGATGACTGGTGTGGCGAGCGATGTGGCGGACCTGGAGCAGTACCGGACCGAGCTGACCGGGTACTGCTACCGCATGCTGGGATCGGCCTTCGAGGCGGAGGACGCCGTCCAGGACACGATGGTCCGGGCGTGGCGGAGCTTCGAGAAGTTCGAGGGCCGGTCCTCGGTGCGCTCCTGGCTGTACCGCATCGCGACGAACGTGTGCCTCGACGCGCTGAACGCGGGCAACCGGCGCGCGCGGCCGATGGACCTGACGGCACCGACCCCGGTGGCGCAGGCCCAGCTCAACTCGCGCCCGGAGGTCACCTGGCTGGAGCCGGTGCCGGACGGGCGGGTGCTGCCGTCGGTCGCCGACCCGGCGGAGGCGGCGGTGGCGAAGGAGACGGTACGGCTCGCGTTCGTGGCGGCGCTCCAGCACCTGCCGCCGAAGCAGCGCGCGGTGCTGATCCTGCGCGAGGTGCTGGCCTGGAAGGCGAGCGAGGTGGCGGAGCTGCTCGGCACCTCGGTCGCGTCGGTCAACAGCGCGTTGCAGCGGGCGCGGGCGACGCTCGCGGAGTCCGAGCCGGCGAAGACGGACACGGCCGATCCGCTGGACGAGGAGCAGAAGAAGCTCCTCGACCGGTACGTGGCGGCGTTCGAGGGGTACGACATGGCGGCCCTGACCGCGCTGCTCCACGAGGACGCCACGCTGTCCATGCCGCCCTACGACCTGTGGCTCCGGGGCCACGACGACATCACGGGCTGGATGCTGGGCGTCGGCGAGGTGTGCCGGGGCTCGCGCCTGGTACCGGTGGTGGCCAACGGCACCCCGGCGTTCGCGCACTACCACCCGGACCCGGACGGCGGCTTCAGCCCGTGGGCCCTCATGGTCATCGAGATCGTCGACGGGAAGGTCTCGGGCATCACGTCGTTCCTGGACGTGAAGCGCTGGTTCCCCCTGTTCGATCTTCCGGAGCGGCTGGAGGCGTAAGGAGCGCGTCCAGCCCGACCAGCTCCAGCAGCGTCCGCAGCCCTGGCCCGGCCCCGCGCACGGTCATCCGGTGCCCGAGCCGCCCCGCGGTCAGCCGGAGCCGGGCGAGCGCGTCGACGGTGGCGAGGCTCGGCCGGGTGACACCGGCGACGTCACAGACGACATCGCCGGCGTCGCTCCCGCCGAGCAGCTCGGTCAGCTCCTCGCAGAGGCGTGGCACGTCGGCAGGCTCGATGAGACCGACGACGTGGAAGACTTTCGGATCCGTGGTGTCCACATGGAAGGAGACCCACGCCTCGGACGGAACTCATCGGTGCCCCTACGCTGCGGCTCATGATTCATGATCCTGTCGAACTGGTGATCTTCGACTGTGACGGTGTCCTGGTGGACAGCGAGCGGAAACTGCCGGAGCCGCTGAAGGAGCCGCTGGCGTGACCGGGGCCGTGCACCAGCGGATCGCGGGCGTCGCGTGGGACCGGCTCTTCCACGCCTACGGGACCGCCACGGACACCCCGGTCCACCTGCGCGGCCTGCTCGGGGAGGACGAGCAGGCGATCTCGGCGGCGTCCGAGCACCTGTGGTCGGCGATCCTGCACCAGGGCAGTGTCTGGCCGGCGACGGCGCCCGCCGCCAGGATCGTCGCGACGATGCTCACCCGGCCGGCCCTGCGCGAGGGCGCGCTGGCGTTCCTGCGGCAGGTGGCGGTGGCCACGGACCTCGGGGACCGGGCCGACGAGCTGCGGGCCGTGGCGTATCCCGAGGACCCGGCGGCCCGGGCCGCGATCGACGCCTGGACCTCGGCGTACACCGCCGCGGACGAGGACGACCAGGTCGACATGTGGGACGACAGCGGGACCGGCGACCTGGTGCTGACCCGCGCGGCGCTCGACTGCTACGACGCCTTCCCCGACCTGCTCGCGCCGGTCGCGGAGCATCTGGACGACCCCGACCCGGCGATCCGCACGGCGGCGTGGTCGGCGGCGACCGTCCTGGCGCGCCACCCGGCGGCCGTTCCGGCGGCCGCCGGCCTCCGCGCGCGGCTGGAACGGCTGGCGCGGGCGGCCGGATCCGCCGAGGAGCGCGCCTCGCTCGTCCTGGACCTCGGTGACCTGGGCGGTGAGCCCCGCGCATGGCTGGCCGACCCGCACCTGGTGGTGCGGGGCGCCGCCGCCCTCGCGCCCGCGCTGGCGGACGAGACCGAGGCGCTCGACGTGCTGGTCACCCTGGCGGAGTCGCCGCGCGCCTTCGACGCCCTGTCCGCGCTCCCCCGCTTCGGCGGCGAACCCGCCCGGTGGACGCTGATCGCGGCGGTGTGCGCTCGGGTGACCGGCCTGGAGCGGTTGTACTCGGGGGCGCTGGCCGCGCTGCCGCGTGCCTTCCGGCTGGCCCCCTGCCCGGATCTGGGCCCGTACCTGCGGGTCGCCTTCCCCGACGGCTGGCCCACCGACCCGACCCCCCACCAGTGCGCCCTGGCGCGGGCGGTCGGGGAGCGCGAAGAGCTGTGGGACCCCGTGAACGGCAACCGTAAGATCACCTTCGCCCGCCTCGGCCTCCCGGACGACCGCGCGGCCTGGCGCGGCCTGACGAGGCGCCACCCCGAGACGTATTCGGCCGCCGACATCGTCGTGATGGGAGGGCCCCAGGGCATGCGCGCATTTGCCACGAAGTTCCTGGGCCTGGGCCGGACGGCTCCCGCCCTGCCCGGCCGGGTCGCCGAGCTGCTGCGCGAGGGGTTCGGCGAGCGGTCGGTGACCGTCGAGGCCGGGCTGCGCCTCACGGTCGAGGTCCCGGACGGCGACCTTCCCACCGCGCCCGACCCGTTCACCTCGCCGTACCCGCGCCACCCCTTCCTGGCGCTCTCCGTCGCGGCGGCTCTCTCGTCGTCCGTGCGGGTCCTGGAGTGGCACGAGGGGCGGGAGCTGGTGCGGGAGTACGCCGACCTGGCGGCGACGGGACCGGTCCGTGACGCGGGCCCGGCGGGCCGGCGCGGCTTCCGGGTGGAGTTCCGGCTGGACGAGGAGTGGCTGCCGAAGGGGGCGGGGGCGGTCAGTTGACGGGGAAGGTGCTGGTGTCGAGGCCGTCAGGCGTCGCGCTGGGACCTCATGGCTGCGAGTTCACGGGCGACGGTTTCGAGCCCGAGGGCGTTGGCTCCCTTGACGAGGACGACGTCGCCGGGCCGGAGCTGGGTGTGGATGTGGGGTGCGAGACCGTTGGCGGGCTCGGCGCTCGTGGCGTCCAGACCGCTGTCGCGGATGATAGTGATCACCTGCTGTGTGTGGGGGCCACCAATGCCAATGGTGTGGTGGATGCGGTGGCTGATCACAGCGCGCGCAACCTTGTCATGCCACAGGGCAGCGTGGTCGCCCAGCTCGGCCATCTCTCCGAGTCCCGCCGCTTCACGGGCGGCGTACTCGGCCGCGAGATCGATGCCGGGGCGCAGCAGTCTCAGCGCGTCCGCGTTGTCGCGCCCTTGAGCTGTAACCGCGCCTACGAGGGCAGCGACGGTGTGTCGAGGCACGCCGAGCCAGTCCGCCCATGATCCCCAATAGCGATCGTCGCGGGTGAGTGTCTCCCCGATGTCGAAGACGATGGTCTCAATCACACCGCGAAGCCTACGACCGCCCCTCCCCGCTGCGCCGGTCGTCGAGGACAGCCCCTACGGCATCGCCGCCGCCCGCGCGGCCGGCATGCGCGCCTTCGGCTACTGCGGCGGGCTCGCCGGGGCGGACCGGCTGGCGGTGTCCTGTACGTGCGATCGCGGTACGCCACCGAGCAGCTCACGCCGTTGCGCCACGCCCGTCGGCTACCACCGCACCGGGAGCGCCTCCGGGCCGCGAATGAGCACGTTCGTCTGCCAGGGCACCTCCTCACGGGGCATCGCCAGGCGAAGGGACGGCAGCCGCGTGGTGAGTGTGGCCAGCAGGACCTCCGCTTCCAGGCTGGCCAGCAGGGGGCCGACGCAGAAGTGCGGCCCGTGTCCGAAGGCTAGGTGCGGGGGGCCCTGGCGGTCGAAGTCGATGCGCCCGGCGTCGGGGTAGACGCGCTCGTCCCAGTTGGCGGCCACGTACGACACGTACACGTACTCGCCCTCGCGGATCAGCTCACCGCCCACGACAACATCCTCGGTGGCGATGCGGGGCTGCCCCACGCCATGCTTGTGCGGAACCCACCGGAGGAGTTCCGTCACGGCCTTCGGCACCGCCTCCGGCTCGGCGCACAACCGGTCCCACAGGCCCTCGGCCGTCAGCAGGGCGAAGACCATGTTGACGGTGTTGTTGCTCACCGCGTGCCAGCCGTTGAGCCCGATCAGCGTGGCCAGAGCCAGCAACTCCTCCTCGTCGATCGTGCCCCGGTCCACGGCCCGGACCAGCAGCGTCATGGTGTCGTCCCGGGGCTCGGCCCGCCGCAGCCGGGCGAGAGCCAGGAAGTAGGCGCGGGCGTCCCGCTTGACGCCCTCGGCGCGCCGGGCGGCCGCTTCGTCCGACGCCCTGGTCAGGAGGGTGGTCGCCCAGTCGCGCACCTGGGGGCGGTCGGCCTCGGGGATGCCGAGCACCAGGCCGATCACATCGAGCGGGAAGGGGGAGGTGACGTAGCGGACGAGATCGGCCGGCGGCGGCCGCTCGACCAGCCGGTCCACCAGGGCGTCCAGCGCGGTCTGGACGCGGGGCCGCAGCCGTTCCAGAGCCGGCCGGCTGAACGCAGGTGCGACGACCGACCTGACACGGGCGTGCTCCGGAGGGTCGACAAAGCTGACGGCCCGGTCCAGCGGAATGAAGTGCTTGGTCATCTTCGGGATCGGCCGGCCCACGATGTCACGGCTGAAGCGGGGGTCGGACGTCACGAACCGCACCAGGTCGTACCGGGTGACAAGCCAGCAGTCGCCCTCGCCGTGCGGCAGCCGGATCCGGCGCACCGGGTGCGCGTTCACGGAGGCACGCAGGAACGGGTCGAAGTCGAGCCCAGGAAGGTCATCGACGCTGTAGAGAGGGATCGGTTCGCGGTGCACGGGCGCCTTCCTGGAACGGGCCGTCCGGCCTCGGACAGACGCTCCCACTCTGCCCCGGCGCCCACCCGCGCACACCGTCCCGTCACCCTGGAGAGTGACGTCGCCCGCCCGCCACCGCCCACTGGCCCCGGCGGCCCTTGCCGTTGCCCGCCGGAGGGGCAGTGGCCCTCGGCCCGAGCGCCGGGAGCAGTCCTCACCGGACGCGAGGCACCCGCGGAGACGGCTGGGTGATGCGACGCGCGGCTTACGGACCCTTAGGCGGTGGGGAACTCGCCCGTGTCGAGGGTGAGGTCGAAGGGGGCGGGGAGGTGGACCTTTCCGCCGTACCCCTCCGTAGAGCGGCACGCCGGCCGTGGCGTAGCCGTGCAGTTTCTGGACCCGGTCGTGGTTGGCGTCGAACCTCGAGGTGATCTCGACGACCAACTCGGCGGCGGTGGCGGGGATGTGGTGGCCGGGCTCGTTCAAGGCTGCTGCCGGGGCCACGACGAGATCCGGGGTGTACATCCCGAAGCAGGACGGGACGGCAACGGCAAGAGTCTGGTAGATGCCCCGGTCTCGATCTGCTCCCAGAGGCTGACAAGGTCATCCCACTCGGCATCCGGCTCCCGAGAAGCCAGGCATTCGCTCATGGAGGCGATCCCAGCATGCCGAACGGGACCGATAGGGGTCCACCGGTCCCGTTCAGCGGTACGAGTGTCAGGCGATGCGGTCCAGCACGATCGGGTTCGGGGTGAAGTCCGTGCCCGCCGGAGCGATGTCGTAGGCGCCGTCCAGGGACTTGAGGGCGTAGTCGAACTTCTCCGGGGTGTCCGTGTGGAGGGTCAGCAGGGGCCGGCCCGCCGTGACGGTGTCGCCCGGCTTGGCATGGAGTTCGATGCCGGCGCCCGCCTGGACCGGGTCCTCCTTGCGGGCGCGGCCCGCGCCGAGGCGCCAGGCGGCGACGCCGACGCCGTAGGCGTCGAGGCGGGTGAGGACGCCCGAGGAGGGGGCGGTGACGACGTGCTGTTCGCGGGCGACCGGGAGGGTGGCGTCCGGGTCGCCGCCCTGCGCGGCGATCATGCGGCGCCAGACGTCCATGGCCGACCCGTCCGCGAGGGCCTTCGCCGGGTCGGCGTCCTTGATGCCGGCCGCGTCGAGCATCTCGCGGGCGAGCGCGATGGTCAGCTCGACGACGTCGGCGGGGCCGCCGCCCGCGAGGACCTCGACGGATTCGCGGACCTCCAGGGCGTTGCCCGCGGTGAGGCCGAGCGGGGTCGACATGTCGGTGAGGAGGGCGACGGTCTTCACACCGTGGTCGGTACCCAGGCCCACCATGGTGGACGCCAGCTCGCGGGCGTCGGCGATGTTCTTCATGAACGCGCCCGAGCCGACCTTGACGTCCAGGACCAGCGAGCCCGTACCCTCGGCGATCTTCTTCGACATGATCGAGGACGCGATCAGCGGGATCGCCTCGACCGTGCCGGTGACGTCGCGCAGCGCGTACAGCTTCTTGTCGGCGGGGGCGAGGCCGTCGCCCGCCGCGCAGATCACCGCGCCGGTGGTCTCCAGGACGTGCAGCATCTCCTCGTTGGACAGCAGCGCCCGCCAGCCGGGGATGGACTCCAGCTTGTCGAGCGTGCCGCCGGTGTGGCCGAGGCCCCTGCCGGAGAGCTGCGGTACGGCGGCGCCGCACGCGGCGACCAGCGGGGCGAGGGGCAGCGTGATCTTGTCGCCGACGCCGCCCGTGGAGTGCTTGTCGGCGGTGGGGCGGGACAGGGACGAGAAGTCCATCCGCTCGCCGCTCGCGATCATCGCGGCGGTCCACCGGGCGATCTCCGTACGGTTCATGCCGTTCAGCAGGATCGCCATCGCGAGCGCCGACATCTGCTCGTCGGCGACCTCGCCACGCGTGTAGGCGTCGATGACCCAGTCGATCTGCTCGGGGCTCAGCTCGCCCTTGTCCCGCTTGGTGCGGATGACGGAAATCGCGTCCATGGCCTTGAGGGTTCCTTCCAGCGGGAGGGGACAGTCCTGTGCACGTGACTCTACGCGCATAGAGGTGAGGGGGAGGAGAAGGACGACCCCTCCGCGGACAGCGCGGAAGGGTCGTCCCGTTCTTATGTCAGGTGCTGCGGGCCGAAGGCCTGCGGGAGCATCTCGCCGAGGGTGAGCACCCCTGCCGGAGTGTCCAGCAGCAGTTCGTCGCCGCCGAACTCGTACAGCAGTTGCCGGCAGCGGCCGCACGGCACCAGCACCTGGCCGCGCCCGTCCACGCACACGAAGTGCGTGAGCCGGCCGCCGCCCGTGGCCTGGAGCTGGGAGACCAGCCCGCACTCGGCGCACAGGCCGATGCCGTACGAGGCGTTCTCCACGTTGCACCCGGTGACCGTGCGCCCGTCGTCGACGAGGGCGGCCGCGCCCACGGCGTACCCCGAATACGGGGCGTACGCGTGGGACATGGCCTCCCGGGCGGCGTCGCGCAGGGCCTCCCAGGCGTCGTCCGTCACTTGCCCTGGCCCCTCTTGTACGGCATGCCGTCCGCCTTGGGCATACGCAGCCGCTGCGCCGACAGCGCGAGCACCAGCAGGGTGGTGACGTACGGCGCGGCGTCCACGAACTGGCTGGGCAGCCGGTCGGTGCCCGCGTACCAGACGAAGAGCAGCGCGGAGACGGCGGCGGCGATGGCGGCGGCGACGTACTTCTTCTTGTAGAGCTGCCAGATGACCAGCGCGACGAGAAGGATCGCCAGCAGCAGGAGCATGGCGTGGACGTTCTCGGCGCCACCGCGCAGCTTGAGGCTGTCGGTGAAGCCGAACAGTCCGGCGCCGAGCGCCATGCCGCCCGGCATCCAGTTACCGAAGATCATCGCGGCGAGACCGATGTAACCGCGGCCGCCGGTCTGGCCCTCCTGGTAGATACCGGTGGAGACGATCGCCAGGAAGGCACCGCCCAGGCCCGCGAGGGCACCGGAGACGGTCACGGCGATGTACTTGTACTTGTAGACGTTGACGCCGAGGGACTCGGCGGCGACCGGGTTCTCACCGCAGGAGCGCAGCCGCAGACCGAAGCCGGTGCGCCACAGGACCCACCAGGTGCCGGGGATCAGCAGCAGCGCGACGACGGTGAGCAGCGACAGGTTGGTCACCAGGCCGCCGAGCACGCCCGCGAGGTCGGAGACGAAGAACCAGTGCTTGGCCTGGAGGTCGGCCAGTCCGTCCGACAGCCCGGGGATGGTGATGTCGGTGACCCGGTCGATGCGCGGCGACTGCTTGGAGGAGCCGCCGGGGGCCTCGGCGAACGTGAAGTTCGACAGGTAGCGGGTGGCGCCGGTGGCCAGGATGGTGATCGCCACACCGGAGACGATGTGGTTGACGTTGAAGGTGACCGTCATGAGCGCGTGCAGCAGACCGCCGATCGCGCCGCCGACGATGCCCAGCAGGACGCCGGTCCACGGGCCCCACTGGTAGCCCGCCCAGGCACCGAACCAGGTGCCGATGATCATCATGCCTTCGAGGCCGATGTTGACCACGCCGGCCCGCTCGGACCACAGGCCGCCGAGGCCCGCGAGGCCGATGGGCACGGCCAACTGGAGGGCGCCGGAGACCTGGCCCACGGAGGTGAGGTCGTTGGCGCCGCTGATCATGCGGACCAGCGAGAACAGCGCCAGGCCGCCGGCGATGATCAGCAGGATGACGGGCAGGGAGAGCCTGCGGCGTCCGCCGCCCTTCTTGGGCGCGGCGGCCGCGGCCGTAACAGTGCTCGTGGACTCGCTCATGCCGCCACTTCCTCCTTGTTCTTGCGGGCCTGGGCGGCAAGCTCTTCGCCGACCTTCTGCTGCTGACGGCGCAGCCCGTACTGCCGGACGAGTTCGTACGCCACGACCACGGAGATCACGATCAGGCCCTGCATGATCGTGGCGATCTCCTTCTCGAAGCCGTACTGGTCCAGCGACGCGGACGCCTTGTCCAGGAAGGCGATGAGCAGCGCGGCGAAGAAGATGCCGACCGGGCTGTTGCGGCCGAGCAGGGCGATGGTGATGCCCGTGAAGCCGACACCGACGGGGAAGCTCAGGCTGTACGTGTGGGTCTGGCCGAGCAGCATCGGCATGCCGGCGAGACCGGCGACCGCGCCGGAGATCAGCATGGCGGTGAGGACCATCCGCTTGGCGTCCACGCCGCTCGCCTGGGCGGCGGAGCCGCTGGCGCCGGTGGCGCGCAGGTCGAAGCCGAAGCGGGTGCGGTTGAGGACGAACCAGTAGACGACGCCGAGCGCGAAGGCGACAAAGGTGAAGCCGTAGATGGTGCCGCCGTCCACGTCCAGGCCGGGCATCCAGCCGGATTCGGCGATCTCACCGGTGGTGAGGTCGTTGGAGCCGGGCGGCTGCACGCCGAGGTTGGCGGGCAGGATCATCCAGGCGATCAGGCTGGTCGCGATGGCGTTCAGCATGATCGTGGAGACGACCTCGCTGACCCCGCGGGTGGTCTTCAGGATGCCCGCGATACCGGCCCACATCGCGCCGACGAGCATCGCGACGAGGACGATCAGCAGGATGTGGAGCGGGCCGGGCAGCTCGACCGCGGCACCGACGACGGCGGCGAGCATCACCGCGAGGCGGTACTGGCCGTCCACACCGATGTTGAACAGGTTCATCCGGAAGCCGATGGCGACCGCCAGCGCGGCGAGGTAGTACGTGCCGGTCTGGTTGAGGATGAGGACCTGGACGTCGGTGAACTCCAGGCTCTGGAACATGATCCGGTACGGCTCGAACGGGTCACGGTCCGAGACCAGCAGCACCACCGAGGTGAGCAGGAAGGCCACGACCAGGGCGAGCACCGGGCCGGCGAGGCCCAGGATCAGCCGGTCCTTGTCGAACTTCTTCATCGGCCCTCACCGTTCGCGTTCTCGTCGTGATGCTCGAGGTGGCCGGTCGCGGCGCCGGTCATGGCCGAGCCCAGCTCCTCCGGGGTGATCGTGGCGGGGTCGGCGTCCGCGACCAGCCGGCCCCGGTACATCACCCGCAGGGTGTCGGAGAGCCCGATCAGCTCGTCCAGGTCGGCGGAGATCAGCAGCACCGCCAGGCCCTCACGGCGGGCCTCGCGGATCTGGTCCCAGATCTGCGCCTGCGCGCCGACGTCCACGCCACGGGTGGGGTGGGCGGCGATCAGCAGCTTGGGGGCGTGGCTCATCTCGCGGCCGACGATCAGCTTCTGCTGGTTGCCGCCGGAGAGGGAGGCCGCGGTGACCTCGATGCCGGGCGTGCGGACGTCGTACTCGCGCACGATCCGCTCGGTGTCCTTGCGGGCGGCCTTCAGGTCGAGGATGCCGCGCCTGCTGTTGGGCGCCTCGGTGACGTGGCCGAGGATGCGGTTCTCCCACAGCGGGGACTCCAGCAGCAGGCCGTGGCGGTGGCGGTCCTCGGGGATGTAGCCGATGCCGCCCTCGCGGCGCTTGCGGGTCGGCGCGTGGGAGATGTCGGCGCCGTCGAGGGTGATGACGCCGCCGTCGAGGTCGCGCAGGCCGATGAGGGCCTCGATCAGCTCGGTCTGGCCGTTGCCCTCCACACCGGCGATGCCCATGACCTCGCCCTTGTGGATGGTGAAGCCGATGCCCGCCAGGACCTCGCGGACGATGCCGTCGGGGTCGGTCTCGGTGAGGCGCAGGTCCTCGACCTTCAGCATCGGTACGTCGGTCACGGTCGACTCGCGCGTCTCGGGCGACGGCAGTTCGGCGCCGACCATCAGCTCGGCGAGCTGCTTGGTGGTGGCGGTGCGCGGGTCGGCGGTGCCGACGGTCGTGCCGCGCCGGATGACGGTGATGTCGTCGGCGACGGACAGCACCTCGCCCAGCTTGTGCGAGATGAAGATGACGGTCAGGCCCTCGGCCTTGAGCTCCCGCAGGTTGGCGAAGAGCGCGTCGACCTCCTGCGGGACGAGCACGGCGGTCGGCTCGTCCAGGATGAGGGTGCGGGCGCCCCGGTAGAGGACCTTGAGGATCTCCACGCGCTGGCGGTCGGCGACGCCGAGCTGCTCGACGAGGACGTCCGGGCGGATGTTCAGCCCGTACGCGTCCGAGATCTCCTTGATCTTCTTACGGGCCTTGGCGCCGATGCCGTACAGCTTCTCGCTGCCGAGGACGACGTTCTCCAGCACCGTGAGGTTGTCGGCCAGCATGAAGTGCTGGTGGACCATGCCGATGCCGATGGCGATGGCGTCGGCGGGGCTGGAGAAGGAGACCTGCTTGCCGTCGATGGTGATGGTGCCCTCGTCCGGCTTCTGCATGCCGTAGAGGATCTTCATCAGGGTCGACTTGCCGGCCCCGTTCTCACCGATGAGGGCGTGGACGGTCCCCTTGCGGATGGTGATGTCGATGTCGTGGTTGGCGACGACGCCGGGGAAGCGCTTGGTGATGCCGCGCAGTTCTACGGCGGCAGCGGCCGACGCAGCCGGCGGCGATGACGGGCTGGACGCGTTGATGACGCACTCTCCTTGGCGGGAAAGGAGCTTTGAGGAGCGGGAGGGCTGGTGGGCAGGTGCCGAAGTTATCGCGCCGGGCGGGGCTCTACGCGCGTAGCGACAGCGAAGGGGAAAAACCCGGGGGAACATGGTCCGGGTCCGGAGGGGCGGCCTTCACCACCCTCTCCGGACCCGCGGACCCAGGTCCCGGCCGCGCGGTTACGGAGCGGTCTTGACCTTGATCTTGCCGGCGATGATGTCGGCCTTGGCCTTGTTCACCGCGGCGGTCACATCGGTCATCTTGGTGTAGGCCGGGTTGGAGGTGGCCAGGCCCACGCCGTCCTTGTCGAGGCCGTAACGGACCTCACCGGACTGCGGCTTGCCGTCCTTGACCGACTTGATCAGGTTGTAGACGGAGTCGGAGACGTCCTTGGTCACCGAGGTGAGGATGTACTCCTTGTAGGGCGCCAGGCCCTTCTGGTTGTACTGGTCGGAGTCGACGCCGATGGCCCACTTCTTGGCCTTGGCGGCGGCCTCGATCGAGCCCGAGCCGGCGAGACCGGCGGCGGCGTAGATCACGTCGGCGCCCGCGTCGAGCTGGCCCTCGGCGGCGGCCTTGCCCAGGTCGGGCTTGGAGAAGCCACCGAAGTCCGGCGGCTGCGTCAGGTACTGGACCTTGACGTTGACGGCCTTGTTCGTGTCCTTGACGCCCTGGACGAAGCCCGCCTCGAACTTCTTGATCAGCGGGGTCTCGACGCCGCCGATGAAGCCGACGGTGTTGGACTTGGTCACCTTGGCGGCGGCGACACCGGCCAGGTAGGAGCCCTGCTCCTCGTTGAAGACCAGGTTGGCGATGTTCTTGCCGGTCTTCGAGGTGTCGTCGATCAGGCCGAAGGTGGTCTTCGGGAACTTCGGCGCGACCTCGGCGATGGCGGGCGCGTACGCGAACCCGACGCCGATGACGGGGTTGTTGCCGGCACGGGCCAGCTCGGTCAGGCGCTGGACCTTGTCCGGGTCGCCCTCACCCTCGCTGGGCTCGGCCTCGGTGCCCTTGATGCCGAGGTCCTTCTCGGCCTTCTCCAGGCCGGCGAACGCGGCATCGTTGAACGACTGGTCGCCACGGCCACCGATGTCGTACGCGATGGCTGCCTTGGCTTCGCCGTCGGAAGCGCTGTCCGACGACTTTCCGCCACACGCGGTGGCGCTGAGCGCGAGTGCCGCTGATGCGACGCCCACAGTTGCGATCCTGGTGATCCGGCGCAAGGGAGGCTCCTTCGACCTGACCTAAGCGCCTCTTCCGGCGCTGGTTTCGCGGCGATCGTAACGCGCGTAGATGTCAGGTAAAGGCCCGTTCGTTAGCTGTTATCAGATCGACGCGAACAGCGGATGACCTTTTCGATACTGCCACGAGGCGTAGTGGCGCACTCCCGGTTGGTGACCGGAAATGGACGGTCGGGCCCGCCTCGAACAGGCGGGCCACGTCCGTTCCGAGAGGGTCAGAGGCCGCCGTCGATGAGGGCGGCGGCGGTGAAGAGCTCGACGCCGACCTGGATGGCCCGCTCGTCGACGTCGAAGTTGCCCCGGTGCAGGTCGAGCCGGGCCGTATCACCCGGCCGGCGGACGCCCAGGCGGGCCATCGCACCGGGGACGTGCTCCATGTACCAGGAGAAGTCCTCGCCGCCGAGGCTCTGCTCGGTGTCCTCGATCGCGTACGCGCCGCACCGGGACTCCATCGCGTCGTGCAGGAGCTGCGCGACGGACGCGTCGTTGACCACCGGCGGGACGCCCCGGACGTACTCGATCTGGCACTTGGCGCCGTGCAGCGTCGCGACCTCGTCGATCGCCGCGTACACCTGGTCGGGAGCGTGCCGCCAGGCGTCCAGGTCCAGGCACCGGACCGTGCCGCCCAGCTCGGCGCGCTGGGGGATGACGTTGGGCGCGTGCCCCGCCTCGATGCGGCCCCAGGTCAGGACCAGCCCGGAACGGGTGTCGATCCGGCGGGCCAGCAGCGCGGGCGCGTCGACCGCGACCCGGGCCGCCGCTGTGACCATGTCGGTCGTCAGGTGCGGGCGCGCGGTGTGGCCGCCGGGCCCGTCGAGGGTGACCTCCAGGCGGTCGCAGGCGGAGGTGATCGCCCCGGTGCGCAGCCCGATGCGGCCCACGTCGACGCGCGGGTCGCAGTGCACGGCGACGATCCGGCCCACGCCGTCCAGCACGCCGGCGTCGATGGCGGTGATCGCGCCGCCCGGCATGACCTCCTCGGCGGGCTGGAAGATCAGGCGCACGGCGTTGGGCAGCAGCCCCTGGCGGGCCAGGTCCGCCAGTACCAGGCCGGCCCCGAGGACGACGGTGGTGTGCACGTCGTGGCCGCAGGCGTGGGCCCGGTCCGGCACGGTGGAGCGGTACGGGACGTCCGTCTTGGTGTCCGGGATGGGCAGCGCGTCGATGTCGGCGCGGATCGCCAGCATGGGGCGTACGCCGTCCCACGTACCGATGTCACAGGTCAGTCCCGTGCCGCCGGGCAGGACCCGGGGGCTGAGCCCGGCCGCTTCGAGGCGCGTCTTGATCGCCGCGGTGGTGCGGAACTCCTGGAAGCCCAGCTCGGGGTGCATGTGCACATCCCGGCGGAACGCGATCAACTCGGCGCGCAGGCTCTCGGGCAGCGCGCCGAGCAGGGGCGTATCGCCGGGAACGTCTGTTTCGGGGTCGCGGGACATCACCTTGTTCACCCATGACAGGGTAGGCGTGTTTCGACCTCAACTAACGTGTGATCTACAAAACTTCAGCCCGATAGGGGAAAGAATCCCTGCGCAGCGGGCTTGAGGGCATGACGAAGTGGGTAAGCTCACGCGTTTTCGGGCCTTTGTCGATCTTTCTCGGTCGCGTTCGGATCGGTGTTCGCGTTCGTGATCGTTTGTGCGAGGGCGGGCGTGCGGGCGCGGGTCTTTCGAGGGCCGGTGTGCGGGCGCGGGCGTCTCTACGCTCCCGTGAGCGACAGGCCGTGCGCCGACCGTGCCGACTCCGCCACGCCCGCCAGGAAGCCCTGGGCGCGCGGCGAGGCGGTCTCGCGCAGCCACTCCGGCGCTATCCCGCACACCGTGATCGTCACGCCGGTGCCCACGAGGGCCGCCGGGAGGGTGTGCACGACCGTGGACGGGAAGCTCAGCACCGTACGGCCGATCGGGCCGCGCCGGGCGATCAGCTCCAGCGGCAGGTCCGGCCGGACGATCTCCAGGCCCGTCTCGACCGCTATCCGGTGCAGCTTCTCCACGCTCTCGCGGCGGTGCGCGAAGTAGCGCCTGGCGCCGTGGGCGGCGGCCAGCGCGGCGACGGCCCCGGTGTACCGGTCGGGGTCCACCACGCCCGTCTCCACCAGCGAGGTGCCCACCAGGTCCGCGCCCCCGGTCAGCCGGGGCGGGCCGAACCGGGCGCGGGTCCACGCGAAGCGGTTCGTGGTGACCGTGGCGCCCTCGGGCCCCTCGACCGGCAGGGCGGTGAAGATCTCGACCGTGCGCCCGCGCCCCGGTGCGAGGCGGCGGCGGGCCAGGGCGGTGACCGGAGCGAGGGCCAGTTCGCGCGGGCCCCGGCCCCGGCCGCGCCGGTGCCAGCGCACGAGCCGTTCGCCCCGGGCGAGCTGGGCGGCGAACTCCATGGTGGCCGTGCCGTCGTCGACGACCGTGAGGGCACGCGGCCCGAAGAGCGTCAGCAGGAGCTGGACGTAACGGGAGAACGGATCGCCGATGATCACCCGCTCGGCGCGCAGCAGGGCGGGCGCCAGGTCGCGCAGCGCCCTCGGCAGCGCACCCCGGCGCCCCCGCGCCTCCTGCCAGCGGACGGCGAACCCCTCGTCGCGGGCGAGCTGGGCCATGCGGCGCAGTTGGCCGCGTGACATCGGGTCGGTGGGCGACAGGACGACGACGAGGAGGTCCGGCCGGCCGGCGTGGTGGGCCCACTCCAGGACGTTCAGGAGCTGGACGGGGCTCTCGACGAAGGCCAGGTGCGACGGCGCGGTCATCGGCGGCGCGGTCATACCGTCGCCGGGACGCGGCGGAGCTTCTTCATGGGGCCGAGCTCCGACTCGTACACCTTCTTGACCCCGTCGCCGAGCGCGGTCTCGATGGTGCGGATGTCGCGTACGAGGCGCGTGAGGCCGCCCGGCTCGACGGAGGCGGCCTGGTCGGAGCCCCACATGGCGCGGTCGAGGGTGATGTGGCGCTCGACGAAGCAGGCGCCGAGCGCGACGGCGGCGAGCGTGGTCTGGAGGCCGGTCTCATGGCCGCTGTAGCCGATGGGGATGTTGGGGTAGTCCCGCATCAGGGACTGGATCACGCGCAGGTTCAGCTCCTCGGCCCTGGCCGGGTAGGTGGAGGTGGCGTGGCACAGCAGGATGTTGTCGCTGCCCAGGACCTCCACGGCGTGGCGGATCTGCTTCGGGGTCGACATGCCGGTGGAGAGGATCACCGTGCGGCCGGTGGCGCGCAGGGTGCGCAGCAGTTCGTCGTCGGTGAGGGACGCGGAGGCGACCTTGTGGGCGGGCAGGTCGAACTTCTCCAGGAACGCCACGGCCTCGGTGTCCCACGGGGAGGCGAACCAGTCGATGCCGCGCTCGCGGCAGTGCTCGTCGATGGCGCGGTACTCGTCCTCGCCGAACTCCACCCGGTGGCGGTAGTCGATGTACGTCATCCGGCCCCAGGGCGTGTCGCGCTCGACGTCCCACTGGTCGCGCGGCGTGCAGATCTCGGGGGTGCGCTTCTGGAACTTCACGGCGTCGCAGCCCGCGTCGGCGGCGGCGTCGATGAGGGCGATGGCCTTGTCCAGGTCGCCGTTGTGGTTGATGCCGATCTCGCCGGTGATGTAGACGGGCTCGCCGGGGCCGGCGGTCTTGTGGCCGAGGGTGCGGAGGCGGTTCATC
The DNA here is from genome assembly GCF_040674455.1 of Streptomyces sp. NPDC049837. Lineage (NCBI taxonomy): Bacteria > Bacillati > Actinomycetota > Actinomycetes > Kitasatosporales > Streptomycetaceae > Streptomyces > Streptomyces sp. NPDC049837. The sequence goes on from NZ_JBFAMP010000003.1 coordinate 751,711, forward strand.
GTTGCTGTTCCTTACGTTGCGGGGGTGTGCAGGGTGGGGCCGAGGAGCCAGGCCGCGATCTCGCGGATCGCCCCGGCGCCGCCGGGCGTGGTGGTGACGGCGCGGGCGGCGGCCCGTACGGAGTCGTGGGCACTGGCGACGGCGACGGGCCAGCCGACGAGCCCGAAGCAGGGCAGGTCGTTGACGTCGTTGCCGGCGTAGAGCACCCGCTGGGGGTCGATGGCGTGGTCGTCGCACCACTGCTTGAGCGCCAGGTCCTTGCGGTCGATGCCGTGCAGGACGGGGACGGCGAGCTTGCGGGCGCGGGCGGCGACGACGGGGTTGCGCTCGCTGGAGAGGATCAGGAGCTGGACGCCGGCGCGGCGCAGCGCGGCGACGCCGAGGCCGTCGCCCCGGTGTACGGCGACGAGTTCACGCCCGTCGGCGTCGACGAGCACCCGGTCGTCGGTCTGGGTGCCGTCGAAGTCGAGGACCACGGCGTCGATGTCGTCGAGGGACGGGGTCGTGGTCTCGTCCAGCAGCGGCGCGAGCGCGCGGGCGCGGGCGAGGTCGTGCGGGTCGTCGACCTCCAGGACGCGGGCGGGGTCGGTGACGACGAGCGCGGTGCGGCCGAAGAAGCGGTGGCGGTGGGTACGGAAGCCTCGCGCGTCCATGCCGTACGCGGCGCCCGTCTCCAGGTACTCGGGCTCGCGCTCCTGGCGCCGGGGGCGGTGGGCCTTGTCGTGGTTGACCCCGTGGGCGTCGGCTTCCCGCCGCCACAGGAAGCCGTGCGACGGGGCGACCGTCAGGGCCGTGTCGGCGCCGTGCTCCAGGACCCGGGCGGCGACGCCGTCGACGTCCCCGGGCGTCAGGAACGGGCTGGTGCACTGGACGAGCAGGACGGCGTCCACCGGCCGGGCGTGCAGGGCCTCGAAGGCGTCCATGGCGTGCAGGACGGCCGACTCGCTGGTCGCCGTGTCGCCGGAGAGGGCGGCCGGGCGGTGGACCGCCTCGGCGCCGGCCGCGCGGGCGGTGTCCGCGATCGCGGGGTCGTCCGTCGAGACGACCACGTCCGTCACGTGCCGGGCGCCCAGGCAGGCACGGACGGCCCGGGCGACCAGGGGTATGCCGCCGACGGGTGCGAGGTTCTTGGCGGGTATGCCCTTGGAGCCGCCCCGGGCGGGTATGACGGCGAGGACGGTGGGCCGGCCCGGCCGGTGCCCGCGCCGCGCGGGCGCGGTGGGGTCGGTGAGGGGCGTGGGCGCCGTGGGCGCCGTGGGCGCCGTGGGGTGAAGCGTCGGGCGGCTGGTCACAGTTCCCCCAGGCGGCGGATCACCGGGGCCACGCGCTGCACCCCGTGGCGGTAGACGCCGCGTGCCGCCTCGCGCAGCACGCGCCGTACCGGGCTCGTGGCGGGCGGCCCGGTGGCGTCGAGGCGGTGGCGGCCCAGCACGCCCGGCAGGTAGCCGGGGGCGGTCGCGGACGTGTAGTACGGGGCGATCGGCGGCAGCGCGGGCGCGGCCAGCAGGTCGAGCACCCGGGCGCGGGCCGCGTCGAAGGCCTTGGCGTACGAGCCGTCGGCCGCCACGCCCTGGTCGGCCAGCCAGTGGGCGTCCGGCCGGGGGCGGTGGCCGCCGTCCAGCCGGTCCCAGGAGGTCAGCAGGCCGGAGCCGATGAAGTGGTGGTTACCGAGCGCCTCGCGTACGCCCAGGTCGGTGAGGACCGCCGTGGGCACGCCCCGGTGCAGGGCCTCCAGGGCGGCCGTCGAGGAGACGGTGACCAGCAGGTCGGTGCGGTCGAGCACCTCGCCCATGTGGCCGTGGACCAGCCGGACGTTGGGCGGCAGCGGGCCCCGGGCGAGCTTCTGGTACGGGTGCTCCTCCACGTGCGTGGTGTGCTCGCCCGGCTTGGAGCGCAGCTTCAGGAGCACCTCGCGGTGCGGGTGCAGCCGGGCGTGCTCGACCAGCCGGCGCAGCAGGTAGGCACGGTCGGCCCGGGACGCGGGTACGGAGGGCTGGGCGGCGAACACGACCGTGTCACGGCCGGGGGCCGGCGCGTACCGGGCCCCGCCGAGGAACGGCAGCGCCGCCTCCACCACCGCCGACGCGTCGGCGCCGACGCCCTCGTACACCTCGCGGAACCGCCGGGCGTCGTGGCGGGAGTTGGCGAGCACGACATCGGCCCCGTGCCGCAGCAGCAGCCCGTCGGCGAGCTTCTCGTACACGACGCCGACGTAGCCGGTGACGACCACCGGGCGGCGCGGCAGCGCCATCCCGGCCAGGCCGTGCAGCATCGCCTGGACGGTGCCGCCGACGAGCGCGAGGACGACGACGTCGTACGCCTCGTCCCGCACCGTGCGGAGGAACTCCGCCCCGGTCACCTCCCGCGGGGCGGCCACGTCCGCGCCGACCTCGGCGAGCTGGCGCGTGGTCGGGGTGGCCCGGCCGCGCAGCACGAAGCCGGTCACCCGGCTGACCGGCGGGCTGATGCGACGCGCCGTCAGGGCGCCCCATTTCCATCGGGTGTCGGAGTCCGCGAGTACCGCGATCCGCACCGCTTCACGGTTGCGTGATGGCACGCCGGAGACGTTAGAAAGGCGCACGGCCGGCCCGGCCCAACTCGGCCGCAACAAACGGTGAACAGCGGCCGGCGGCAATCCGGCGGCAATCCGGTTAAGGGGCGCGCCGCTCAGTGTTCACCGCGCATCCCTTTTCCGGTCAGGCCGAATGACGGCAGGTGGGCCTAGCGTCTCGCGGGTGGTCAAGCTCTCCGTCGTCGTGCCGTTCTACAACGTGCAGACATACGCCCCCGACACCCTGATGAGCCTGCGCGCCAACGCCCGCGAGGACTTCGAATTCCTGCTCGTCGACGATTGTTCGACGGACGGGACGCCCGAGCTCCTCGCGCGTGCGGCGCGCGAACTGCCGGGGGCGGTGCTGCTCACCCATGACCGCAACGGCGGACTCGCCACCGCCCGCAACACCGGCATCGACGCCGCCCGGGGCGAGTACCTGGCGTTCCTCGACGGCGACGACTGGCTGGCGCCCGGCCATTTCGCCCGGGTGCTGGCCGCGATCGAGGAACTGGGCTGCGACTTCGTGCGCACGGACCACGTCCGGTGCACGGCCAGGACCCGGACGGTGCACCGGGTTCCGGTGGGCCGGCGCGGGGTGGTGCTGCGGCCGCGCGACGCGATCCTGCCGGCCGAGCGCTCCACCTCCGTCGACTACCCGTACGCCTGGGCCGGGATGTACCACCGGCGGCTCGCCGACCGGGGGCTGCTGCGGTTCACCGACGGGCTGCGCACCGCCGAGGACCGGCCGTGGATATGGCGGTTGCACCGCGAAGCGGATTCGTTCGCGGCGATCGGCACGCTGGGGGTCTTCTACCGGCGCGGGGTCTCCTCATCCCTCACACAAATCGGCGACATTCGACAGCTCGATTTCATCCGCGCTTTCGACCAGGTCCTCACGGAAACGGCGAAGGACCCGGATGCGGAAAAGCTGCTGCCGAAAGCGGTACGCACCTACTGCGCGATCATCGCGCACCATCTGGCGTCGGTGGAACGGTTCGAGGCGCCGGTCGCGAGGAAATTGCGCACCTTGAGCGCGGCGGCCCTGAAACGGATGCCGCAGCGGATTCTGAACGACGCCCTCGACACGATGGACGCCGAGCGGGCGGCCAGGCTGCGCAGGCTGCGCCGCCGCCCCGTCCCCTCCTCGGCCGTCGGCTCCGTCCCGGTGGAGGCCTCCGCATGACCACGCAGCTCTTCTACGCCTCCACCCTCTACGGCGCCGTCACCCTCGCCGCCGCCCTGGACAACGGCTGCTTCCCGCCCGCCGGCCGCCGGCTGCTCCTGGTGGCCAACAACGCGGCGATACCCGAGACGGCCGTCCCGCTGGACCGCATGCCCGGCTTCGAGCGGCTGCGCGGCCGCTTCGACTCCGTGCTGTCGTGGAACGACACCGTCGCGCCGTTCCACCCGGGCGCCTGGTCGCCCCGGCCGGACGACGTGCCGCTGTGGGAGCGGTACCTGCGGCTGCTGTGGGGGCTGGGCGAGGACGAACCGGTCGAGCTGGTCGTCGAGTCGCTCCAGGTCGCGCCCGCGCTCACGGTCGCGCAGCTCTTCCCGGACGCCCCGATCGACGTGTACGCGGACGGGCTGATGAGCTACGGCCCGACGCGCGTCAAGCTGGACCCGCTGGTCGGCGAGCGGGTGCGGCGGCTGCTCCACCTGGACCTGGTGCCGGGGCTGCGTCCGCTGCTGCTGGAAGAGTTCGGAGCCGTACCCGAGATCGTCCCGACGGAGGCGTTCACCAAGGTGGCGGACGAGCTGGACGAGCCCGTGGACGCCCCGGAAGGTGCTGCCCTGCTCCTCGGCCAGTACCTGTCCGCCCTCGGCATCCTCTCCCCCGCCGAGGAGGAGGCCCTGCACGTACGGATGGTGCGCGGCGCTGTGGCGCGCGGGCACCGGCACCTGGTCTTCAAGCCGCACCCGGTGGCGCCCGCGTCCTGGTCGCGGACCCTGGAGCGGGAGGCGGCCGCACGGGGCGCCGAACTGACGCTGCTCGACCGGCCCGTGCTCGCTGAGGTCCTGTTCCGGCGGCTTCGGCCCGCGCTGGTGGTGGCCTGCTTCTCGACCGGGCTGTTCACGGCGGCCCGCTTCTACGGCATCCCGGTCGCCCGCCTGGGCACCGGCCCGCTGCTGGACCGGCTCTCGCCGTACCAGAACAGCAACCGGGTGCCGGTGACCCTCGCCGACGCGCTGCTGCCCGACCTGGAGAGCGGTGAGGCCGGCGAGGTCCAGGACCTCGCCGGCCTCCTCCACGCCGTGGGCTTCGCCATGCAGCCGCAGGTCCGCCCGGACCTCCGCCCGGCGGCCGAACGGTACCTGTCCGCCCACCGGGACGCCGGGACCCGCCGCTACTTCAAGCGCCGCCGCCTCACCGTCCTCGGGCTCCCCGGCGGCCTCCCGGTCCCCCGCAACGCCCTGGTGCGCCGCCTCGCCCGGCGGGCCCGCCGCCTTCAGCGCGCGGTCCTCAGGGCGTCCTGACGACCGGCTCCTGGATCTCCGTCACCCACTTCGCCGGGTCCTCCGGGCACTCCAGGTACAGCTCGCGCGAGTAGCCCGCCGAGCGGTAGCCGTTGGTGTCGATCCAGGTGGCCAGGGTCTGGATGGTGGGCAGCAGGGCGTCCATCGGGCCCCGGTGGACGACTGTCGCCGCCTGGTCGAGGCCCGGCAGGTCGACGACGTCCACGCCGGGGACGTCCGCGGCGGTGACACCGGCCGGGAGGGTGATCCCCGCGTGGACGACGATGGAGCCGTCCCCCGCCGGGGCGTCCTCGTAGTGGGCGATGCCCGGTCCGAATTCGGTGACCCCGGCGGCCTCCAGCCGGGCGCACAGCTCCTGGTAGAGGGGCGTGATGACGGGGCCGATCTCGTCCGGGCCGAAGCCCGCGGCGATGCCGGTCAGCTCGGCCAGCCGGACTCCCGGAACGCTCTTGACGACGACGTCCTGTGTGGGCATGTGTCCCTCGCTCTCGATGGCTCGGAGCCTCGCCGCGACCTGCGCCAGCCGCGTGGCCGCCTCGCTCATGGCCGATTCCAGCTCGGCCTGCCGCAGCCGCAGCATCCCGCGCAGCTCCTCGGCCCCGACCTGTTCGTCGAGGATCGACCGCACCTGGTCGAGGGTGAAGCCGAGGTCCTTGAGCGCGATGACCCGGTTGAGCCGGGCGAGCTGACCGGCTTCGTAGAAGCGGTAGCCGCTGTACGGGTCGACGTGGGCGGGGCGCAGCAGTCCGATGGCGTCGTAGTGGCGCAGCATCCGGACCGACACCCGGCCGTGTCTGGCGAAGTCTCCGATGGTGAACATGACGCCTCCTACGACACGGCCTCACACGGTGTCAGGGTCAAGCGGGGACGTTCACGCCGTGCTGCTCACGTCTGCTGCTGACGTCTGCTGCTCACGCCGTGCTGCTGAGCGACAGCTTCACCGCGAACCCGAGGAACAGCGCGCCCGCCGCCGACGTCGCCGTGGCGGACAGCCGCTTGCGGCGGCGGAAGGCGGCGGCGAGGTGGGTGCCGGTGAATATCAGCAGCGTGAGGTAGAGGACGCTCGCCACCTGCGCGAGCGTGCCGAGCACCACGAAGGACAGCGCCGGGTACTGGTACGCCGGGTCGACGAACTGGACGAAGAAGGCGATGAAGAACAGGATCGCCTTCGGGTTCAGCAGGCTGATCACGAAGGCGCGCCGGAACGGCCGTTCCGAGGCGGGGGCCGGGGCGGCGGCGCCGAGCTCCTCCGCGACCCGCTCCCGCCGGGTCCGCCACATCGACCAGGCCGCGCGCAGCATGCCGATGGCCAGCCACGTCAGATAGCCGGCGCCCGCGAACTTCACGATGCCGAAGAGCAGCGCGTTCGCCTGGAGCAGGGAGGCGACACCGGCCGCCGAGAGCGTCATCAGCACCGTGTCGCCGCACCACACGCCGGACGCGGCGACATAGCCCGCCCGTATCCCGCGCCGGGCGGCGACGGACAGCACGTACAGCGAGTTCGGCCCCGGCAGCAGAATGATCAGAACGAGGCCCGCGAGGTAGGTCGGCAGATCGGTGACACCCAGCATGAGACGGAGTGTCGCACGTGGGTACGACACTCCGCCTCGGGGTTCCGCATCGCGGAATGGGTGGGGCTAGAACGCGTCCGTCGGGACGTACGTCCCCCACACCTCGCGCAGGGCGTTGCAGACCTCGCCGACGGTGGCCCGCGCCTTGAGGGCGTCCTTCATGGGGTAGAGGACGTTGTCGGTGCCTTC